>JAZKFQ010000004.1:0-82505 GCA_040386375.1 Pseudomonadota bacterium | reverse complement strand
AGGCTGTCAGGTCACAGCAGTCGGCTCAAGGACGGGGTTCATTGACCGCATACGAAACGCCCACCCCGGTGGGCGTTTTGCATGGGCGGCTGTGGTTTACTGTGCCGGGTTCCGACCGCGGCCCCGATGGCCGGCTCCCCGATGCATTCGCCGTCCCTCACGACAAGCCCGCACCCCCTGCACGCCGGCACGCTCCAGCCCGCCTTGCTGCTCGCCAGCCTGCTCGCCGCCAGCCTGCCCACCCTGCTGGCCTACCACCAGCCCCCCTCGGCCACCCTGCTCAACCAGTGCCTGGCCGTGGCCCTGTGGGGCGCCGTGGTGGCCGTGATGGCGCCGCGCCTGCGGCCCACAGGCGGCAGCACCGCACTGCTGGCCGCGCTGGCCCTGGTGGGCGCGGCAGCGGCCTGGTCCTGGCTGTGGGGCACGCTGCCCGCTTCGCTGGCCCTGCAGGCCATCGGCCTGCTGGCCGGCGCCGGGCTGATGGTGCTGGCCGGCGCCGCTGCGGCACGTGACGGCCAGGGCCCGGCCACTTTCACCGCCCTGGCCTGGGGCCTGCTGGCCGCCGGCGTGCTGGGCAGCGGCGTGGCCCTGGTGCAGGTGTTTGCGCCGGGCTGGGCCGATGGCAGCTGGATCGCCCCGTCCGGCCTGCCCGGCCGTGCCGTGGGCAATCTGCGCCAGCCCAACCACCTCTGCAGCCTGCTGCTGTGGGCGCTGGCCGCTGCCGTGGGCCTGCATGCACTGCGCCGCCTGCCCGGTCTGGCGCTGGTTGCACTGATGCCGCTGCTGGTGCTGGGGGTGGAGCTGAGCGCCTCCCGCACCGGCGCCGCCGGGCTGCTGCTGTTCCTGCTGTGGGGCGCCATCGACCGCCGCCTGCCACGCAGCGCACGCCTGGCCCTGGTGGCCGCACCGCTGCTGTACCTGCTGGCCTGGGGCGCCATGGCCTGGTGGGGCGACATCAGCCAGCAGGCCCTGGGCGCCAGCGCGCGCCTGGCCGCCGACGGTGGTGGCCTGGGTGGCGGCAGCCCCAACGCCCGCAGCAACATCTGGCGCAACGCCCTGCTGCTGATCACCGCCCATCCGTGGACGGGCACGGGCTTCGGCGAGTTCAACTTCGCCTGGTCGATGACGGCCTTCGTCAACCGGCCCACCGCCTTCTTCGACCACACCCACAACCTGCCGCTGCAGCTGATGGTGGAGCTGGGCCTGCCGCTGGCGCTGCTGGTGATGCTGTTGCTGGCCGCCGCGCTGTGGCAGGCCTGGCGCCGTGCCGTGGCAGCCACGGACCCGGCCAGCGCCGTCACCGGCCGCACGGCCCTGGTGCTGGTGCTGCTGACCGGCCTGCACAGCCTGGTGGAATATCCGCTGTGGTACGCCTACTTCCTGCTGCCCGCGGCGCTGGCCTGGGGCCTGCTGCTGGGCCTGCCACGGGCCAGGGCCGCTGCGGCGGCGCCGGTGCCACGGCGCGCCGAGCCATCCACGGCCGGCCTGGCCGCCGGGCTGCTGATGGCCGCGGGCGGCATGCTGGCAGTGCTGGACTACCAGCGCGCGGTGGTGATCTATGCCCCCCCGGAGGGTGGCGGCTCCCTGGCCAGCCGCATCGCACGCGGCCAGCTCAGCCCGCTGTTCGCCCACCAGGCCGACTATGCCGCCGCCACCAACGAGGTGCCCCCGGCCAGCCGCGCCCTGGGCCTGGCGCGCGCCACCCATGCGCTGCTGGACACGCGGCTGATGATGGCCTGGTCGCGCCAACTGGCCGACACCGGCCGGCTGGACGAGGCGCGCTGGGTGGCCCAGCGCCTGCGTGACTTCCGCAACCCCGATGCGGCCGAGTTCTTCGCCCCCTGTGACGACGGGCTTGTCGATCCGCAGCGCCAGCCATTCCAGTGCCAGCAGCCCCTGCGGATGCATGACTGGCGCAGCCTGGCCCGCTTGCCGCCCCTGCTGGCAGCCCCCCCGCAGGCTCAGGCCGGCGCGTCCGCCACCCAGTGACCCGACTTGCCGCCCTGCTTCTCCAGCAGGCGCACGTCGGTCATCACCATGCCCTTGTCGGCCGCCTTGCACATGTCGTAGATGGTCAGCAGTCCCACCTGCACCGCGGTGAGCGCCTCCATCTCCACGCCGGTCTTGCCCACCGTCTCGGCCTGCACCTGGATGTGCACCGCGCTGGCGGCGGCATCGATCTGAAACTCCACCACCACCCGCGTCAGCGGCAGCGGGTGGCACAGCGGGATCAGCTCGGCGGTGCGCTTGGCCGCCTGGATGGCCGCGATGCGGGCGATGCCAATCACATCACCCTTCTTCGCGCTGCCGCCGGCAACCAGCGCCAGCGTGGCCGGCAGCATGCGGATGCTGCCGCCGGCGCGTGCGATGCGGTGGGTCTCGGCCTTGGCCGCCACGTCCACCATGTGGGCCTGGCCGTGGGCGTCGAAGTGGGTCAGGGGGGCGGTGCCCGGCAGATCGGTGGACTGGGTCATGGTGGGGGAAACATGCGGGCAATGGGCCGGTGGGATGATAGGTGACCACTGTGGAAGACCGCGCTTGAACCCTCGCCTGCCGCCACCTGCCCGCCGCCTGCGGCAGCGCCTGCTGTGCGGCGCGCTGGCGGCGCTGCTGGCCGGCAGCGGCGTGGCACCGCTGCAGGCCCAGGGCCTGCCACCCACGGCCTTGCGCCTGCCTGGCCTGGGTGAATCGGCCTCCGACGAGTTCAACCTGAACCAGGAGAAGCGCATCGGCGAGCAGATCATGCGCGAGATCCGCCGCGACCCCGCCTACCTGGACGACCCGCAGCTGCTGGACTACCTGCAGACCCTGTGGGCACCGCTGGTGCGCACCGCGCGCACGCAGGGCGACATCGACGCCGACACCGAGCGGCTGTTCCCCTACGAGAGCTTTCTGGTGCGTGACCGCTCGGTCAATGCCTTCGCCCTGCCCGGCGGCTATGTGGGTGTGCACCTGGGGCTGATCGCCATCACCGGCACGCCCGACGAGCTGGCCTCGGTGCTGGCGCATGAGCTGGCCCACATCACACGCCGCCACATAGCCCGCAGCATGATGGCCTCGTCACGCGCCAGCACGCTGGGCCTGGCCGGCATGCTGCTGGGCCTGCTGGTGGCCAGCCGCGCCAGCAGCCCCGACATGGCCCAGGCCGCCATCATGGGCGGCCAGGCGGCGGTGGCACAGGCGCAGCTGAACTTCTCGCGCGACATGGAGCGCGAGGCCGACCGCAACGGCCTGGCCACCATGGCCGGCGCGGGCTTCGCGCCGGCCGGCATGTCGGCCATGTTCGGCAAGCTCGATGGCGCCAGCCGCCTCAACGACAGCGGTGCCTTCCCCTACCTGCGCAGCCACCCGCTGACGGTGGACCGCATCGGCGAGGCACGCCAGCTGGTGCAGGCCGCCGACGCGGCCGCCAGCCTGCCGCCACCACCGCTGGTGCATGGCCTGATGCAGGCCCGCGCCCGGGTGCTGATGGACGCCAGCGTGCAGGCGCTGCGCCGGCTGCAGGATTTCGACGCCCGCGCCAGCATGGACCAGCTGCCCCTGGTCGACCGCCTGAGCGGCCTGTATGCCGCCGCCATGGCCTCGGCCGGGCTGCGTGAGTTCGACCGTGCCGACCGCGCGCTGCGGGCGGCCACCGGCCTGCTGGCCGCATCGCCCCAGCGCGACGACACCGCCGCCCGCCGGGCGCTGGCCGGCCTGGCGGTGCAGCTGGCGCTGGCGCGTGGTGATGCGGCCCGCGCCGCCAGCGTACTGGCCAGCGAGGATCTGGTCGACGGCTCGCGCAGCGGCCTGCTGCTGCAGGCCGAGTGGGCCCTGGCCGACGGCAGCGCGCCGGTGCTGCGACGCAGCGTGGAGGCCTTGCACACCTGGGTGACGGTGCGGCGCGACGACGCATCGGCCTGGCAGGCCTTGTCGCTGGCCGCGGGCAAGCTGGGCCAGCCGCTGCGCGCGGTGCGGGCCGAGGCCGAGGCCCAGGCCGGGCTGGGCAACCTGGCCGGTGCCATCGACCGCCTGCGCGCCGGCCAGCAGCTGGCGCGCAGTGGCGGGCCGGGCACCGATTTCATCGAGGCATCGGTGATCGATGCCCGCCTGCGCGACCTGCAGGCCCAGCGCCGCCAGCTGATCGCCGACGAGCGCCGCGCCGGTGAACGGCCACGCGGCGACTCCCCCGACTGAGCCGCAACCGCCTAACGCGGCGTTTGCGCGGCCAGTGTCAGGCTGCGCTGCGGTTGAACAGCCGCTCCATCGCCACGTCGATCACCATGCCGCACAGGCTGTAGATCACCGAGCCCACCAGGGCCGCGCCGAAGCCGGTGACGTTGAAGCCGCTCAGCACCCCGGCGGCCGACCAGAACATCAGCGCGTTGATGACGAACAGGAACAGCCCCAGCGTGACCAGCGTGACCGGCAGTGTCAGCAGCACCAGCAGCGGGCGCACCAGGGTGTTGAGCAGGCCCAGCACCAGGGCGGCCACCAGTGCCGCGCCGAAGCTGGCCACCGAGACACCGGGGTAGAGATGGGCCACCAGCAGCAGGGCGGCGGCCAACAGCATCCATCGCACGATCAGTTTCATGCTGCGCAGCATACCGCTGCAGGGCCGCGCCGCAGCCCCTGGCGGCAGTGCCGCACACACCACCGCACACACCGGTCGCACAGGCTCGGCGGTATGCCTTGTTGCCCGGGTGATGCACAGGGGCGACAAAACCGTGTTTGCAGGGCTTGCAAAGGCGGTTTTACCTATGAAAACAGCTTCTCAGCACCCATGGCTGGCAGTACCATTGCGCCCGCTGAAGGCGACAGAGAGCAACGTGGGTTCAAGCAGCCTGCGGCCCGGGCACTTCGGCACATCAACCACTCACGTGATGGAGAGAATGAACATGGCAACTGCGAAAAAGGCCGCCCCGGCCAAGAAGGCACCTGCGGCGAAGAAGGCCGCCCCGGCCAAGAAGGTGGCGGCTGCCAAGCCGGCGGCACCGGCCAAGAAGGCCGCAGCGCCTGCCAAGAAGGCAGCCCCGGCGAAGAAGGCAGCGGCCAAGAAGCGCGCGCCCAACGCCGCCTTCATGAAGGCCATGACGCCCAGCGCCGCGCTGGCGGCCATCATCGGCGACAAGGCCGTGCCCCGCACCGAGGTGACCAAGAAGGTCTGGGAATACATCAAGAAGAACGGCCTGCAGGACACGGCCAAGAAGACCATGATCAACGCCGACGCCAAGCTGAAGGAGATCTTCAAGCAGGCCCAGGTGTCGATGTTCGAGATGACCAAGCTGATCAACGGCCACCTCAAGTGAACATCTGACCAGGCCCGGCCTGGTCCGCGCAGCACCAAGAAGCCGGCAACCCGCCGGCTTCGTCGTTTCAGACGGGCATTCAGGGGGGCAAGGCGGCCAGCTGCGTGGCGCACCAATCACGCAGGCCGTCGGCGGCATCGATCTGCGGCAGCAGCCTGGCCATCTGGTCCCGCGCGGCGCGCGCCGCGGCGCCATCACCGGCCACGCGCTGGGCTCGGGCCAGGGCCTCGTGGGCGAAGAAGTGCTCCATGGCGTCGGCGGCTGCGCCCGCCGCCTCGCAGCCGGCCAGGCACAGGCGGGCATGCTGCACCGCCAGCGCCCCATGCCCGGCCACCGCATGGCACAGCGCCAGCCGGTAATCGGCACGCTCCACATGGCGCCAGGTGCCGGCATGGCCCCAGGCACGGCGGGCGGTGCTGGCGGCCTGCAGCATCAGCCTGTCGCGCGACGCAACCCGTGGCTGGCCCTCCGGCGGGCCGCTGGTCTGCAGTTCCATGGCCACGTTGTTGGCGCTGGCGGCATAGGCCACACCGGCTTCTCCCGCGCCATGGGCCCGGGCGGCGGCTTCGTCGGCCGCCAGCAAGGCAGAAGCGTCCGCCCAGCGGCCTTGCGCGGCCAGCGCCAGCACCAGGTTCTGCAAGGCGCGCCAGCGCATGGCATCGGGGGGTGGGTCGGCCACAGGCGCGCCGCTGGCCATGGCCCACACCCAGCGCAGGCGCTGCACCGCCGCGGCGGTGCAGGTGTGCTGCAACAGCGTGGGGGGCAGGGCGCACAGCAGGGCCGCCAGCGGCTTCGCATCGCCCAGGTGGGCCAGGGCCACATGCTCGGCCAGCTGCAGGGCCTGGGCGGCCTGCGCGTCGGGCATCAGCAGGGGCGCCCGGGCCAGCAAGCCGGCCAGGATGGCCGCCGGGTGGTCGGCATGGTGGGCCTCGGCCTGCGCGAGCAGGGTGCCCAGTGTGGTGGCGGCAACAGCGGTGGACATCGGCAAGGCTGCTTCACACCGGTCAGGCCGCGGGCGGCCACAGCGCCGCCATCTCGCTGCGGTGCTCGTGGTCGTGTGCCAGCATGGCCGCCAGCACCTCGGCACCAGTGGCGTGCTGGCCGCTGAACAGCACCGGCCGGCGCAGCACGGCCAGGTCGCAGCGCTGCAGCGCAGCCAGGCTGTGCTGGCGCAGGCGGATGAAGCGCGCCGCGGCACCGCGCCAGGGCCGCTGCTGGTAGCGGCCCTCCAGCGCCAGGCGGTCGCCGTCCACGCCCGGCAGCACGGCGTTGGCCTGCACGCGCAGCAGATGGAAGCGCTGCGACCAGCCATGCTGCTCGACATCGGCCAGATGCCACAGGTGCTGCACCAGCGAGAAGCCACCGCCGTCCGGCTGGGCATAGCCCTGGCGCGCGGCCATGGCCGTGCGCAGCTGACCGACCAGCCGGGCGGTGCCGGCCAGGTAGTCGAGCGCGGCCTGCACGGCTGCGGCATCGTCGGGCGGGCCCGCCTGCAGGCTGGCGGGCAGCGGCTGGGCCAGGCGACGGGCCAGGTCGTCGATGGCCGGCATGCCCGGCTGCAGCGCGGGAACGGGCAGCCCGAGATCCGGCAGCACCGGCACGGCCATCGCAGCCAGGGGCTGGTGCAACAGGGTCAAACGGCTGCCAAGGTCGCAGGCGCTGATCGACAGGTGCAGCACGGTGGCGCCGGTGGCCGCGCGCAGGCACAGCGACAGGCTGGTCGGCGCCAGCCTGCTGGTGACCTGCAGCGCCAGCGCCTGCCCGTCCTGGCCGTGGCCCAACAGCGCCTCGGCATCCAGGGGCAGGGCCGACAGATCGGCCGGCGGCAGGCTGGCGCCCAGGTAGCTGGCGATGAAGCCGCTCTGGCAGACCCGCGCCCAGACCTGGTCGGGCGGGGCATCCAGGCGCGACGACAGCACCTGGGTGGGCTTGGGCAGCAGCGTCACCGGTCTGCCCCGGCCAGGGCCTGCTGCAGCGCCAGCAGGGCGGCGCTGTGGGCACGGGCGTCGGTGGTCACCCAGCGGCTGGGCAAGGCCTGCAGCGGCACCGGGTTCAGGTAGTGCAGCTTCTCGCGGCCACGCCAGAGTGTCACCACCAGGTCGGCCGCGGCCAGCACGGCCAGGTGCTTGCTGATGGCCTGGCGCGACAGTGCAACGCCCTCGCCCAGGGCCGACAGCGTCAGCCCGGGGCTGTCGCGCAGGCGGTCCAGCAGGCGGCGGCGGGTGGCGTCGCCCAGGGCGCGCAGCAGGCGGTCCAGGGCTTGTTCGTCGGTGAAATCAGGCAACTGCATGGTTGCATGATGCTTGATCCGCAACCTTTTGGTTGCATGTCCCCGCGCTGCGCTGGGGCATGGGCCGCTGCCACCCTCCGGTGTGAGGCACCGCAGCAAAGCGTCGAATTTTTCACCGACGCCCCTTGTGTGGTGTAGGAAAATACCGACACGCGGGTGGTCCACCGGGCTGGTCGCACGGTGGCATCCCCAGCAGGAGTCCCATGGAGTATCACGACACGGTCGAACGCAGCACCGAGCTGTTGCGCAAGGCGCTGCCCCTGATGTCGCGGCAAGCGGCGGCGCTGCACCCGGTGAGCTATGCCGTGTGGTACGCCTACGTGGCCGATGTGAACGCGCCCTTGCACAAGGCGCTGGATGCCCACCTGGCCGAGCACGGTGTGCTCGACGAAGCCGCCACCGACGCGCTGTACCGCCGCTTCCTGTCCGACCCGAGCGCAGACTCCGCCCAGCAGGTGACCGAGGGTGTGGCCAAGCTGCTCGACGGCATGCAGGCATCGGCTGCGGCTGCCGGTGACCAGACTGCCCGCTACGGCCACACCCTGCAGCGCCTGAGCGCCGCCCTGGGCCCGGCCGAAGACAGTGCCACCAGCCCGCCGGCCGCGCTGGGCGAGGTGCTGGAGCACACCGTGCAGATGCAGGCCGCGCTGGCGCGCCTGCAGAAGGAGCTGGCCGAGAGCCAGCGCGAGATTGGCAGCCTGCGCGACGAGGTGCGCCGCGCCCGCCACGAGAGCCTGGTCGACGCACTCACCACCCTGGCCAACCGCCGCGCCTTCGACCGCCGCCTGGTCAGCTGCCTGGCCGCCGATGCCGCAGTGCTGGGCCGCCCACCGGTGGGCATGCCGGTGAGCCTGCTGATGATCGACATCGACCACTTCAAGCGCATCAACGACAGCTACGGCCATGCCTTCGGCGACCAGGTGCTGCGCGCCGTGGCCCAGGTGCTGAAGGCGCTGACGCCCGAGGGCGGCCTGGCCGCGCGCGTGGGTGGCGAGGAGTTTGCGCTGCTGCTGCCCGGCCTGCCGCTGGCGCAGGCCCAGGCGCTGGCCGAGAAGCTGCGTGCCACCGTGGCCGCCAGCCGCATCCGCCGCAAGAGCACCGATGCCGACGAGCGCATCACCGTCTCGCTGGGCGTGGCGCAGTTCCTGCAGCAGGCGGGGGCCAACGGGCTGTCGGTGGACGAGGCCCCGGCCGATTTCGTCGACCGCGCCGACCGGGCGCTGTACGCCGCCAAGCAGGCGGGGCGTGACCGGGTGATGACGGGCTGAGGGCCCCTCAGCCCGCCGCCAGCAGCGGCTTCAGGAACCGCCCGGTGAAGCTCTCCGCGCAGTCGGCGATCACCTCCGGCGGCCCCACCGCCAGCACCCGCCCGCCGCCGGCGCCGCCCTCGGGCCCCATGTCGATCAGCCAGTCGGCGGTCTTGATCACGTCGAGGTTGTGCTCGATCACCACGATGGTGTTGCCCGCATCGCGCAGCTGGTGCAGCACACGCAGCAGCAGCTCGATGTCGGCGAAGTGCAGGCCGGTGGTGGGCTCGTCCAGGATGTAGAGCGTGCGGCCGGTGTCGCGCTTGCTCAGTTCCAGTGCCAGCTTCACCCGCTGCGCCTCGCCGCCTGAGAGCGTGGTGGCGCTCTGGCCCAGGGTGATGTAGCCCAGGCCCACGTCCAGCAGGGTCTGCAGCTTGCGCGCCAGCGCGGGCACGGCGTCGAAGAAGCGGCGCGCCTCCTCCACCGTCATCGCCAGCACCTCGTGGATGTTGCGGCCCTTGTACTGCACCTCCAGCGTCTCGCGGTTGTAGCGCTGGCCGGCGCAGGTGTCGCAGGGCACGTAGACGTCGGGCAGGAAGTGCATCTCCACCTTCAGCACGCCGTCGCCCTGGCAGGCCTCGCAGCGGCCGCCGCCCGCCGCCGCGCCCACGTTGAAGCTGAAGCGGCCGGCGCCGTAGCCACGCTCACGCGCCATCGGCACCTCGGCAAACAGCTCGCGGATGGGCGTGAACAGGCCGGTGTAGGTGGCCGGGTTGCTGCGTGGCGTGCGGCCGATCGGGCTCTGGTCGACGTTGATCACCTTGTCGAAGGCCTCCAGGCCCTCGATCTCGTCGTGCGGCGCCGGCTCGGCATGGGCGTGGTACAGCTTCTTGGCCACCGCGGTGTAGAGCGTGTCGTTGATCAGCGTGCTCTTGCCCGAGCCCGACACGCCGGTGACGCAGGTGAGCAGGCCCACCGGCACCTCGGCCGTCACGTTCTTCAGGTTGTTGCCACGCGCGTTGACGATGCGCAAACAGCTGGCCGGCGTGGCCTCGAAGCGTGGCCACATCGGCTGCGGCTCGGCCGCCTTGGCGCGGCCCTTCACCGGCACCGGCGCCGGCTCGGGCGGTGCCACATAGTCGGGCTGCCAGGTGTGGCGCTCGGTGGGCACCTCGATGCGCAACACATGGGCCAGGTACTGGCCGGTCAGGCTGTCCGGATGCGCCGCCACTTCATCCGGTGTGCCCTGGGCGATCACCCGCCCGCCGTGCACACCCGCGCCCGGCCCCATGTCGATCACATGGTCGGCGGCGCGGATCATGTCCTCGTCGTGCTCCACCACCAGCACGCTGTTGCCCAGATCCCGCAGGTGGCGCAGAGTGCCGATCAGGCGCTCGTTGTCGCGCTGGTGCAGGCCGATGCTGGGTTCGTCCAGCACGTACATCACGCCTGTCAGCCCGCTGCCGATCTGGCTGGCCAGGCGGATGCGCTGGGCCTCGCCGCCGCTGAGCGTGTCGGCGCTGCGGTCCAGGCTGAGGTAGTTCAGGCCCACGTCGTTGAGGAACTTCAGCCGCGCGCGGATCTCGCGCACCACCTTGTCAGCGATCTCGGCCTTGGCGCCCTGCAGCTGCAGGGCCTCGAAGTAGCGCAGGCTCTCGGCCAGGGTGGCGTGCTCCACCTGGTAGATGGCCTGGCGCGGCACGCTGCTGTCCTGCCCCACCAGGAACACATGGCGCGCCTCGCGCCGCAGCCGGGTGCCGCCGCAATGGGCACAGGGCTTGGCGGCCTGGTAGCGCGCCAGGTCCTCGCGCACGGTGGCCGAGTCGGTCTCGCGGAAGCGCCGCTCGAAGTTGGGGATGATGCCTTCGAAGGGGTGCGAGCGCTTCACGCTGCGGGCCTTGCCCTTGGCGTTCTCGGCTTCGTAGACGAACTCGATGTCCTCGCTGCCCGAGCCGTGCAGCAGCACCTGCTGGGCCGCCGGCGGCAGCTCTTCGTAGGGCGTGTCGATGTTGAAGCCGTAGTGCCGCGCCACGCTCTCCAGCATCGAGTGGGTGTAGGCATTGCGGCGGTCCCAGCCCTTGACCGCACCGCCGGCCAGGCTGAGGCTGGGGAAGGCCACCACCCGCTCCGGGTCGAACACGGTCTGCTGGCCCAGGCCGTCGCAGTGCGGGCAGGCGCCCATCGGGGCGTTGAAGGAGAACAGCCGCGGCTCCAGCTCGGGCAGGGCGTAGCTGCACACCGGGCAGGCGAACTTGCTGGAGAACAGGTGCTCGCGGCCGGTGTCCATCTCCAGCGCGATGGCCTTGCCGTCGGCGGCCCGCAGCGCGGCCTCGAAGCTCTCGGCCAGGCGCTGCTTCACATCGGGCCGGGCCTTGAGCCGGTCGATCACCACGTCGATGTTGTGCTTCTCGTTCTTCTTCAGCTCCGGCAGGTCGGCCGCCTCCACCGTCTGGCCGTCGATGCGGAAACGCACATAACCCCGCGCCTGCATGTCGGCGAACAGCTCGGTGAATTCGCCCTTGCGGTCGCGCACCACCGGGCTCAGCACCATCAACCGGGTGTCTTCGGGCAAGGACAGCACGGCGTCCACCATCTGGCCCACGCTCTGCGCCTGCAGCGGCAGGTCATGGTCGGGGCAGAAGGGCGTGCCGGCGCGCGCGTACAGCAGGCGCAGGTAGTCGTGGATCTCGGTCACCGTGCCCACGGTGCTGCGCGGGTTGTGGCTGGTGGCCTTCTGCTCGATGCTGATCGCCGGACTCAGGCCCTCGATCACGTCCACGTCGGGCTTGTCCATCAGCTGCAGGAACTGGCGCGCATAGGCGCTCAGGCTCTCCACGTAGCGGCGCTGGCCCTCGGCGTACAGGGTGTCGAAGGCCAGGCTGCTCTTGCCGCTGCCCGAGAGCCCGGTGATCACCACCAGCGCGTGCTTGGGGATGTCGAGGTCGATGTTCTTCAGGTTGTGGGTGCGCGCCCCCCGGATGTGCAGATGGGTGGATCCCACCGGCAGTGGCCGGGCGGGGGCCGCCGCAGGAGCATGGACGGGAACAACGGGATCGTTGGAAGGCATGGCGGCAGACGGCAAGGGCAACCGACCATGATAGCCAGCCACGGCCGGCGCGGCAGCGGCTGCCGGTGCCGGCAGGCCATCCGCCCTGCGGGGGAAGGCCGGGCACGGCCATCGGCCGCCGGGCGGATGCCATGGCGGCGGCCCGTGCCAACACTGGCGCCACCCAGCAACCCGCCAGGAGACCACCATGGCCACCCGCAAGCGCAGTACACGCCCCGCCACCCCCAGCCCGGCCGCCGCGCCGGCCGGTGGCACATCCGCCAGCAGCAGCATGGACGACCTGATGCTCGCCGCCCTGGCGCGCAACGACGGCAGCCTGCAGACCGGCCGCTACCTCGTCACCTTCAAGGACGGCGCACTGGAGGCCGGCATGGCCGCCATGGCCGGGCGCAGCATGCGCGTGGCCGATGCCCGCGACTTCGAGGGCCAGGCCATGGCCATGGCCGACACCGGCGATGCCGACGCCGTCGTCTTCCCCGAGATCGGCGTGGCCCTGATCGGCGGCGCCGCAGCCCAGGAGCAGGGCATGGCGGCGCTGGCCAGCGGCCTGGCCGAGCCGGCACCGGAGGACGGCGACAGCGCCATCGAGGTGATCGAGCCCGAGTACTTCGTCTTTGCCGACGGCGGGGTGGACGACTACCTGCGCGGCTTTCTGCGCGCCACCGAGACCATCGCGCGCGACCTGGGCCAGGCCGAGGCCAGCCCGCCCGAGGATGACGAGGCCAGCGCCCTGGTGCTGGGCAACACCTGGGGCCTGGTGGCCTGCCGCGTGCCGCCCAGCACGCGCAGCGGCGCGGGCATGCGGGTGGCGGTGCTGGACACCGGCATGGACCTGGGCCACCCCGACTTTGCCGGCCGTGTGGCGGCGGCGCAGAGCTTCGTCGGCCAGCCGGTGCAGGACCTGCACAGCCATGGCACACACTGCATCGGCACCGCCTGCGGGCCACGCGCGCCGGCCGGCACCACACCGCGCTACGGCGTGGCCTACGGTGCGCGCATCTACGTGGGCAAGGTGCTCAGCAATGCCGGCGGCGGCAGCACCGCCAGCGTGCTGGCCGGCATGAACTGGGCCATCGCCAACAAGTGCGCGGTGATCTCCATGTCGCTGGGCTCGCAGGCGCCGGTGCAGGCGGCCTACACCGCTGCCGGTGCACAGGCCCTGGCCAAGGGCTGCCTGGTCGTGGCCGCCGCCGGCAACGACTATGGCGCCCCCACCGGCGCGCCGGCCAACTCGCCCACCATCATGGCGGTGGCCTCGCTGGACCGCAACCTGGCGCCGTCGAACTTCAGCAACCAGGGCAAGATCCAGATCGCCGCACCGGGGCGGGACGTGTTCTCCAGCGTGCCGCGACCCACCCGCTACGGCACCAAGAGCGGCACCAGCATGGCCACGCCGCATGTGGCGGGCTGCGCTGCCCTCTGGGCCCAGACGGCCTCCGGCCTGCGTGGCATGGCGCTGTGGAACCGGCTGCTGGCCACGGCGCGGCCGCTGCCCTATGCCGCCAGCAAGGTGGGGCGTGGCCTGGTGCAGGCGCCCTGACACCCTCTGAAGCCCGGCGCGGCCGCCACACAATGCAGGCATGCGGCCGGCTGCGGCTGCGGAGACCCCACCATGGCCAAGCCCAGCACCTGGATCGTCACCGGCGACGGCAGCCTGCCGGCCAAGGCCCTGGCGCAGGCGCTGCAGGCCGCCGGCGCCACGCTGCAATCCACCATGGCCGAGCTGGGCATGGTGGTGGTGCAGGGCAGCGCCGCCCAGGCCAAGGCCTGGCGGCGCCTGCCAGGCGTGGCTGCCGTGGAAGCCGACGCGGCGGTGGACCTGGGCCCGCCCGGCACCGACCCGAGCTGAACCCGCTCAGGCGGCCGGCGCCGACCAGCCCGGCAGCACGGACTGCAGCGCCGCCTGCAGCCGGTGCAGGTCCAGCGGCTTGGTCAGGTAGTCGACGAAGCCCGCCGCCTTGCCGCGCGCCAGGTCCTGCGGCATGGCATTGGCGCTGACGGCGATGGCCGGCACCTGCCGTGTGGCCGGATGGGCGCGCAGCCGTCGCAAGACCTGGTAACCGTCCAGCCCGGGCATCTGGATGTCCACCAGCAGCAAGGCCGGTGGATCGGCCAGCGCCAGCGCCAGCCCCTGGTGTGGATCGGACTCGCAGCGCAGCAACAGGCCGGGCAGGCGCTCGAACATGGCCGCCATCAGCAGGGTGTTGACGGGGTTGTCGTCGATGTAGAGCACCGGCAGCGGCGGTGTGGGTGGTGCACCGGCGGGTTGGTGCCCGCCATCGGCCGGCACACCGGCCGCCGTGCCTGTTGGTGGCCGCGGTGCCGGCGTGGCCCAGGCGCACATGGCCACCACCGGCCAGCGCCCCGGCACGCCCATGCCGCCGGCTGCAGTGCCTGGGGGCACCGGCGAAAGGCTGGAATGGGGGCTGGGCATGCTGACACCGGGATGCTCGAATTTATCAATTATGGCGGCGCAATCAACCATTGACCCGCAGGCCGCGCGGGCCCGCAGCACCGGCACGGGCCACCGGATCAGCCGTCGCCGCCCAGCACCCGCAGCAGATCGCTGCCGTAAGCCTCCAGCTTCTTGCCACCCACGCCGCTGATGCCGGCCAGCGCGTCCAGGGAACCGGGCGCCTCCCGCGCCATCTCGGCCAGCGTAGCGTCGTGGAACACCACGTAGGCCGGCAGGTTGTGCGACTTGGCCACCTCGGCGCGCCAGGCCTTCAGCGCCGCGAAGCGGGCCAGGCCGGCCTCGTCCAGCGGCAGCGGTGGCGGCTTGTCGGCCGCGCTGCGGGCCGTGCCGCGGCTGCTGCGGCGCCCACGCGGTGGCGCCTCGGCCGGCACCCGCAGCATCACCGGCACCTCGCCGCGCAGCACGGCACGGGCGGAATCGGCCAGTTCCAGGGTGTTGAACTCGCCCACGCTGCGCACATGGCCCAGCGCGATCAGCTGGCGCAGCACGCTGCGCCACTGCTGCTCGCTCACATCGGCACCCACGCCGAAGGTGGACAGCTTCTCGTGCCCACGCTGGCTGACCTTGTCGGTGGCCTTGCCACGCAGCACGTCGATCAGATGGCCGGCGCCGAAGCCGAAACCGCTGCTCTGGTGGAAGCGGTAGATGCAGCTCAGCGCCTTGCGCGCGGCGTCGGTGGCGTCCCACACCGCGGGGGGCTGCAGGCAGTTGTCGCAGTTGCCGCAGGGCGCGCTGTGTTCGTCGAAGTACGCCAGCAGCCGCACCCGCCGGCAATCGTGTGCCTCGGCCAGGGCCAGCAGGGCGTCGAGCTTGGCGCGCTGCAGGCGCTTGAAGTCGTCGCCGGCCTCGCCCTCGTCGATCATGCGGCGCTGGTTCACCACGTCGGCCAGGCCGTAGGCCATCCAGGCGGTGGCGGGCCCGCCGTCGCGGCCGGCGCGGCCGGTCTCCTGGTAGTAGCCCTCGATGTTCTTGGGCAGATCGAGGTGGGCCACGAAGCGCACGTCGGGCTTGTCGATGCCCATGCCGAAGGCGATGGTGGCCACCATCACCACGCCCTCATCGCGCAGGAAGCGGTCCTGGTGGCGGCGGCGCAGGCCGGCGTCCAGGCCGGCGTGGTACGGCAGGGCGGTGATGCCCTCGTCGGCCAGCCAGGCGGCGGTCTCTTCCACCTTCTTGCGGCTCTGGCAGTAGACGATGCCGGCATCGCCCTCGTGCTCGTCGCGCAGAAAGCGCAGCAGCTGCTTGCGCGGTTCGTCCTTCTCGACGATCTGGTAGCGGATGTTGGGCCGGTCGAAGCTGGCCACGAACAGCTGCGCCGATTCCAGTGCCAGGCGCTCGACGATGTCGGCCCGGGTGTGGGCGTCGGCGGTGGCGGTCAGCGCAATGCGCGGCACGCTGGGAAAGCGCTCGTGCAGCTGGGACAGGCCCAGATACTCCTCGCGGAAGTCATGCCCCCACTGGCTGACGCAATGCGCCTCGTCGATGGCGATCAGGCTCAGCAGGCCACGTTCATGCAGCGAATCCAGCATCGCCAGGAAGCGCGGCGTGAGGATGCGCTCGGGCGCGGCATACAGCAGCACCAGGCTGCCGGCCATCAGATCACGCTCGACACGGCGCGCCTCGTCGCCTTCCAGCGTGCTGTTGAGGAAGGCCGACTTGACACCGGCCTCGTCCAGTGCACCCACCTGGTCGTGCATCAGCGCGATCAGCGGGCTCACCACCAGGCTGACGCCCAGGCCGGCGCGGTGGCGGGCGATGGCCGGCACCTGGTAGCACAGGCTCTTGCCGCCGCCGGTGGGCATCAGCACCAGGGCATCCCCCCCGCCGCACACATGTTCGACGACAGCCTGCTGCTGGCCGCGGAAGGCGCCGTAGCCGAACACCTGCTGCAGGATGTCCAGCGGGGCGGTGGAGGTGGCGGGCGCGGTGCGGGTGCTGGGCATGGAGCCGGGATGGTAACGAGGCAGGGCCGGCGTCCGTGCGGCGCTCCCTCGCCTGGGGGCCGCGCTTCCCACTTCGGTGGCGCCCGCGCGGCGGATGGCACTGGCCATAATCGGGCAACGGCGACAATCGCGCCCCTTCGCCCCCCCGCCCACGCATCTTCAGGAGCCCCCGCCATGGCATCGGTCAACAAAGTCATCCTCATCGGCAACCTGGGGCGTGACCCGGAAGTGCGCTACACGCCCAACGGCAGCGCGGTGTGCAATGTCAGCCTGGCCACCACCCGCAACTGGAAGGCCAAGGACAGCGGTGAGCGCCAGGAAGAGACCGAGTGGCACCGTGTGGTGTTCTTCGACCGCCTGGCCGAGATCGCCGGTGAATACCTCAAGAAGGGCCGCCCGGTGTACGTGGAGGGCCGCCTCAAGACCCGCAAGTGGACCGACAAGGACGGGGTGGAGAAGTACACCACCGAGATCTTTGCCGACCAGATGCAGCTGCTGGGCGGGCGTGAAGAGGGCGGCATGGGCGGTGGTGGTGGTGGCGGCGGTGGTGCCAGCCGCGCCAGCATGGCCGGCGGTGCCGACGACTACGGCGACGACAGCGCCCCGGCCGCCGCGCCGCGCCGCAGTGCCCCGCCGCCGCGGGCACCCGCCGCGCCGCGCCCGGCACCCACCAAGTCCAGCACCGGCTTCGACGACATGGACGACGACATCCCGTTCTGACCCGGCTGATCCGGGCTGACCGCCCGGGTCCCCAGGCCACAACAGGGCCCGCAGCGCCAGCCGCTGCGGGCCCTTTCGCTTGTGGGGCTTGTGGGGCGGCCGCAGCGTGGCTGCGGCATCAGCGTCACGGCTTTGGCCACAACCCGGGGGGTGCTGCCTGCGCCGGGGGGGTGGTTGCCAGGCCGGGCCTGTCGGGCGGTGTTGGCGCTTCCTAAGCTGCAGCCATGTCCTGCTTCCAGCGGACAGACCACCGGGCCGACCACACCGGGCTGCGGCGCAGCCACAGGGTCCAACGGTGGGCCATGCAGTTGCTGCCAACCCCTCCTGAAGGATGACCATGAAGAAATTTGCAAGCCTGGCCGTGCTGGCCACCCTCGCCGCCACCGCCGGCGCCCAGACCTCGAGCGTCACCCTGTTCGGCGTGCTCGACGTGGCCGCCCGCAGCGTGAAGAACGGCGACAACTCGCAGAAGTCGCTGGCCAGCGGCGGCATCAACTCCAGCCGCTTCGGCGTGCGGGGCAGTGAAGACCTGGGCGGCGGCCTGGCCGCCAACTTCTGGCTGGAGCACGGCTTCAATGTCGACACCGGCGCGCAATCCGACACCACCCGCTTCTGGAACCGCCGCGCCACCGTGGGCCTGAGCGGTGGCTTCGGCGAGATCCGCCTGGGCCGCGACTTCACGCCCACCTACACCGGCTACAGCGAGTTCGACGTGTTCGGTGACAACGGCGTCGCCGCCGGCGGCAAGTTCCTGGACAAGCTGGGCACCACGGTGGACACCAACACCCGTGCCGACAACCTGGCCAGCTACTTCCTGCCGCGCAACCTGGGCGGCTTCTACGGCCAGGTGGCGGTGGCCGCGGGCGAAGGCACGTCGGGCAAGAAGTACATGGGCGGCCGGCTGGGCTACAAGGCCGGGGCGCTGAACCTGTCGCTGGCCGCCGGCCAGACCGAGGTGACGGCCCTGGCCGGCGCCGCCGGCGAGGACAAGTACAAGACCATGGTGCTGGGCGCCTCCTACGACCTGGGCGTGGTGCAGCTCAACGGCTACTACGACCAGAAGAAGTACGCCGACCTGAAGCTGGCCACCTACAACATCGGCGCCACCATGCCCATCGGCGTGGGCGCGCTGCGGGTGGGCTACACCGCCGCCAACGCCTCGGGCACGCTGAACGGCGTCTCGATCGCCGGCAACGACGCCAAGCAGTTCGCCGTGGGTTATGTGCACAACCTGTCCAAGCGCACCGCCGTCTACGGCACCGTGTCCCGCGTCAACAACGACAACGCTGCGGCCTACCTGGTGGGCAGCACGCCGGCCCTGGCCTCGCCCAACACCGGCAAGGACTCCACCGGCTACGAGCTGGGCCTGCGCCACGCGTTCTGACGCACCGCCGCGCCGGGCAGGGCCTCCCGCCCGGCGCACCAACCCCAGGCCCACCCGGGCCTGCGCGGCCGCACCTGCAAGGGTGCGGCCGCTGTCGTTTGGGGCAAGGCCGCTGTGGGTCTGGGGCGCCTGCTGGTGGCGCCCGGCCGGGCACTGGCCGCGGATGACGGAAACGTCATCTGGCTGTTGCCTGGTGGAAACCCGTGGTTTTTAGGGTGGAGGTCAAGCGCCCACCGGGCACCCCGCGCCAGCACGGCAGGCCGGCATCGCCGCCTGGTGCAGCGCCTCCACCACACCAGGAGTTCCATCCATGCGCCGACAAGACATCCAACTGCTGGCCCAGGCCCGCCAGGGCGACAGCGCCGCACGCTGCGAGGTGGGCCGCCGCTATCTGCTGGGCGTGAACGGCTTTCCCCAGCATGTGGCCACCGGCCTGGACCATCTGCGCCACCCCAGCCTGGCCGGCCAGCCTCTGCCGGCGCGCATCCTGGCCGAGGCCTTGCCGTTGGACCAGCTGATGGCCTTGCAGCAGGGCCCGGCCCTGGCCCTGGCCGCTGCCGACGGCTGCCTGGCCGCGCAGCTGAAGCTGGGCCTGTGGCGCGCGCTGCAGGCCGATGGCCGCGCCGACGCCCTGCGCTGGCTGCAGGCGGCCGCCGCCGGCCATGCAGGTGCGGCGCAGGCCGCGGCCGCCCTGGCCAGCGCCAGGCCGGACCAGATGGTGGCGGCCGTGCTGCAGCCGCTGGCCGATGCACCCGGCATCGACGGCCCGCTGCTGGCCCAGCTCGCCGCGCAGCAGACGCTGGAGGATGGCCAGCTGGACCACCTGGTGGCCTGCCTGTGCGCCGCGCTGGCGCTGGGCCATGCCCTGGACAGCACGCTGGCCGGCCTGGTGGTGGCCGCAGAGGCGCTGGCCGCGCAGCAGGAGCGGGTGCTGCAGGGCCTGCCCGCGCAGGCCCTGCGCGACAGCCTGGAACTGCGCGCCGGCCAGGGCGACCGCTCGGCCGCCTACACCCTGGGCCGCAGCCTGTCGGGCATCGCCTGCCCCACGCTGGCAGCGGCGGTGTTCGCTGACCACCAGAACCTGCGCAAGGGCGCGGCCTTTCTGCTGCGTGCGGCCGACGCCGGCGAGGACGCCGCCTGGCTGCACCTGTACCGGCTGCATGCCGACCACCGCAGCTCGGTGGCCAATCCGCAGCTGGCGCGCTTCTTCCTGGAGAAGGCCGCCCTGCGCGGCCAGGCCGAGGCCCAGCGCAAGCTGGGTGCCCTGCTGCTGCGCGAAGCCAGCCACCTGCAGGACAGCGAGCAGGCCATCCACTGGCTGCACCAGGCCGCGCAGCAGGGCGATGGCCATGCGGCCACGCTGCTGCAATCGCTGCTGCTGCCATTGGCCGACGCCGATGGCAGCGAGGCCGAGGCGGTCTTTGCGCTGGAGCAGGTGCGCCGGGCCGACCCCTGGCTGGCCCAGCGCCTGGCGCTGTCACGCGCCTTCGGTCTGACCAAGCTGGAGGCCCTGAGCGTGGACCCGGTGGCCGGCCTGCGGCCCTGGGGCCTGGTGGTGGGCCGCAACCCCTTCATCGCCCAGGTGCGGCTGTCGGCACCCCGCGCGGTGCCGGCGGTGGACGCCGCCGCGCTGGCCGTGGCACGCCGCGCGGCCGCCTTCTTCGGCCAGGCCCAGGGGGATGCAGGCGCGGCCGAGGGGGATCTGCGGGCACGTTCGCTGCGCCAGCGCCGGCTGTTCGACCGCCTGGGCCTGGACGAGGCTGGCTTCTTCGCCGATGCCAGCGCGATGACCCTGGACGCGCTGCGCCTGGGTGCGAAATGGGCCTGGCGCGCGCGCCAGCCGCTGAGCCAGGCGCTGGCCGCCTGACGGCCTGACGGCCTGACTCAAGCCATGCGGCGCAGCGGCAGCTCACGCTGGGCCGGCGGGCTGCCATGGCGCAGCACCGGCGTGGGCAGGTCGGCCGGGCGCAGCGGGCGCGTGGCAGCAGGTCGGGGCAGAACGGCTTGGGGCGACACCATGGTGATCTCCGGGGGCGGATGCAGCGGGCCGCAAGGCAATGCAGGCCCTTCCGGTGCTATCGGCCGGCCGGCGCAGGGCTGAAGCCCGCTTGCAAACCGTTACAGCACGCCACCGTGCGGTCAGTCCACCTTGGCGTTGGCGGCCTTCACCACCCGGGCCCACTTGGCTGTCTCGGCGGCGATGAACTTCGCGAAATCGGCGCTGGACATGCCGCTGGGGATGGCGCCCTGGGTCTGCAGCCGATCCTTCAGCGCCGGGCTGGCCAGGGCCTTGGCGGTCTCGGCCTGCAGGCGGTTGGCGATCTCGGCCGGCGTGCCGGCCGGCACCACCAGGCCGAACCAGCTGCTGGCCTCGAAGCCCTTCAGCGTGGGGCCGCCGGCCTCCTCGATGGTGGGCAGCTCGGGAATGGCGTCGCTGCGCTTGGCACTGGTCACCGCCAGGGCCTTGAGCTTGCCCGAGCGGATGTGCGGCAGGGCCGAGGGCAGGTTGTCGAACATCAGGTCCATGCTGCCGCCCATCAGGTCGATCAGCGCCGGGCCCGAGCCGCGGTAGGGAAAGTGCACCATGAACACCCCGGCCATGCTCTTGAACAGCTCGCCCGACAAGTGGATGGAGGTGCCATTGCCCGAACTGGCCATGTTGAACTTGCCGGGGTTGGCCTTGGCCGCGCGGATGAAGTCGGCCACGTTGTTGATGCCGTGCTTCTGCGCAAAGGCCGCGTTGAGCACCAGCACATTGGGCACGCCGGCCACCAGGGTGACAGGCACGAAGTCCTTCACGTGGTCATAGGGCAGCTTGGGGTAGAGCGCGGCGTTGATGGCGTGGGTGCCCACCGTGCCCATCAGCATGGTGTAACCGTCGGCCGGGGTCTTGGCCACCTCCGCCGCGGCGCTGTTGCCACCGGCGCCGGGCTTGTTGTCGACCACCACCGGCTGGCCCAGGGCCTTCTGCAGTTCGGGCGCCAGCGCACGGGCCAGGATGTCGGTGGTGCCGCCGGCGGCAAAGGGCACCACGAAGCGGATGGGCTTGGCGGGCCAGGCGGCCTGGGCGGCGGCCGGCATGGGCAGCAGTGCGGTGCCGGTGGCGGCCAGGGCCAGCGTGGTCTGCAGAAGATGGCGGCGGGTGGTGGTCATGCATGTCTCCTTGGTGGGATGGGGGGTCGGCCGCCGGTGTGCCCCGGCTGGCCACGAGGGGGTTCAGCCGGGCGCAGGCACCCAGCCACGCGGCACCGCCCCCAGCAGGCGGCGTGTGTACTCCTGCTGCGGCGCGGCCAGGATCTGCGCCGCGCTGGCCTGCTCCACCACCTCGCCGTCCTTCATCACCAGCACCTCGTCGCTGATGAAGCGCACCACCGCCAGGTCGTGGCTGATGAACACATAGGCCAGGCCCAGCTCGTCCTGCAGATCACGCAGCAGGTTCAGCACCTGGGCCTGCACGCTGACGTCGAGTGCACTCACCGCTTCGTCCAGCACCAGCACCTCGGGGTTCAGCGTCAGGCAGCGGGCGATGGCCACGCGCTGGCGCTGGCCGCCGGAGAACTCGTGCGGGTACTTGAAGAAGGTCTCGGGCGGCAGGCCCACCTTGGCCAGCAGGGCGCGGGCACGTGCCTCGCGCTCGGCCGTGTGGGCGCCGATGCCGTGGATGGCCATGGGCTCGATCAGGGTCTGGCCGATGGTGAAGCGCGGGTTCAGGCTGGCATAGGGGTTCTGGAAGACGATCTGGATGCGCCGGCGCATGGCCTGGCGGTCGCGGTCGCTGAGCTTGAGCAGGTTCTGGCCGTCGAAGATCACCTCGCCGCCGGTGGGCTCGTGCAGGCGCAGCAGCGTCAGGCCCATGGTGGTCTTGCCGGAGCCCGATTCACCCACTACGCCCAGGGTGTGGCCACGCCGCAGCTGGAAGTTCACCCCCCGCACGGCCTTGAACTCCCGCTTGCCGAACAGGCCCTGCTTGATGAAGAAGCTCTTGGCGAGTGACTTCACCTCCAGCACCACCGGGGCGGCGGGGTCCTTGGCGGCGGCCGCCGCGCTGCTGGTGGCCGTGCCGCCGGCGATGTGCTCGTCGATCACCGTCAGCCGCGCCGGTGTGTCGGTCAGGCTGGGCCGGCAGGCCAGCAGGGCACGGGTGTAAGCGTCCTGCGGTGCGCTGAAGATCTGCGCCACGTCGCCCTGCTCACGCACCACGCCGTGGCGCATCACCACCACCCGTTCGCTGATCTCGCCCACCACGCCCAGGTCGTGGCTGATGAACAGCACGCTCATGCGCAGCTTGTCCTTCAGGCGCGCGATCAGCTCCAGGATCTGGCGCTGGATGGTCACGTCCAGCGCGGTGGTGGGCTCGTCGGCGATCAGCAGCCTGGGCTCGCAGGCCAGAGCCATGGCGATCATCACCCGCTGCTGCTGGCCGCCCGACAGTTCATGCGGGTAGGCGTCCAGGCGCCGCCTGGGCTCGGGCAGGCCGGTCTCGGCCAGCAGTTCCTCGGCCCGCGCCAGCGCAGCGCGCCTGCCCAGGCCCAGGTGCTTGACCAGCGGTTCACACAGCTGGTTGCCGACGGAGAACACCGGGTTCAGGCTGCTCATCGGGTCCTGGAACACGCAGGCGATCTCGCGCCCACGCAGGGCCTGCAGCTCGGGCCGGCTGGCGGTGAGCAGGTCGCGCCCCTGCCACAGGATGCGGCCGCTGCGCTGGGCGTTGTCGGGCAGCAGGTTGAGGATGGACATGGCGGTGACGCTCTTGCCCGAGCCCGATTCCCCCACCAGGGCCAGCGTGGTGTTTTCGGGGATGTCGAAGCTGACGCCCTTGACCGCCGCGGTGGTGGTCTTGGCGCCACGCTCGCCCAGGCGGAAGGCGACCTGCAGGTCCTGGATGCTGAGCAGGGTCATTCCGCACCCCGCAGCTTGGGGTCCAGCGCATCGCGCCAGCCATCGGCCATCAGCGAGAACGCAGTGACGAACACCGCCATGAACACCGTGGCCGTGGCCAGCTGCCACCAGTGGCCCAGGATCAGCTCACCCTGGGCCTCGGCCAGCATCGTGCCCCAGCTCACCTGGTCGATGGGCACGCCCAGGCCCAGGTAGGACAGGATCACCTCGCTCTTGATGAAGCCCACCACCAGCAGGCTCATGCGCACCAGGATCACATGGCTGACGTTGGGCAGGATGTGGCGGAACATGCGGCTGGTGGCGCTGGCGCCGATGGCCTCGGCCGCGCGCACGTATTCCCGGCCACTGTGCTTGATGAATTCGGCACGCACCTGCCGGTACAGGCCTGTCCAGCCGGTCAGCGCCAGGATCAGCACCACCGTGTCCACGCCCCGGCCGAGCACGGCGGCGAAGGCGAAGATCAGCAGGATGTCGGGCACGGCGGTGAACACGTTGTACAGCCACTCCAGGAAATCGCCCACCTTGCCGCCGAAGAAGCCGGCCAGCGCGCCCAGCACGGTGCCGATCACCGTGGCCAGCAGGGCGGCCAGCACGCCCACGAAGACCGAGACCTCGGTGCCCTTGATGGCCTTGTCCAGCACGTCGCGGCCGAGCCGGTCGGCGCCCAGCGGCAGGGTGTCGACCTTGCTGGCCTCGGCCGTCTGCAGCTTGGCGGCGCGTTCGGCCCATTCGGCATAACGCGGCGCCAGCGGGTCGATGTCGCTCAGGTCCACCGGCTTCTGCGCTGTGCTGTCGGGCCCGGCCAGGGTGCCGGCGTCTACCGCGGCGCGGGGGCCCAGCAGGGTGGGAGGTGCGTTGGGCACGGCCAGCTCCCGCTGCCACTGGCCGGCCACCAGGCCGCTGGCCGCCGCCACGATCAGCAGCAGAAAGGCCGCCACGATGACCAGGGACACCATGCCCACCCGGTCACCCTTGAAGCGGCGCCAGGCAGTGCGCCACACACCTTCGGAGCGCTGGATCGGCGCCGCGGCAGGAGCAGTCAGCACCGCGCTCATCGCAGCACCACGCGGGGATCGACGACCTTGTACAAGAGATCGGTGCCCAGGTTGATCAGCATCGTCAGCATCGCCAGGTAGACCGTGGCGGCCTGGATCACGGGGTAGTCGCTGCGGTTCACCGCCAGCAGCACCTCGCGCCCCAGGCCGGGGATGGAGAAGAACACCTCGATCAGAAAGCTGCCGACGAAGATGCCCGGCAGCGCCAGGCCCACGTTGGTCAGGATGGGAATCATGGCGTTGCGCAGCACATGCTTGAACAGCACCACCGGCTCGGTCAGGCCCTTGGCGCGCGCGGTGCGCACATAGTCGTGGCCCAGCTCGTCCAGGAAGAAGCTGCGGTACAGCCGCGTCTGCGGCGACACGCCCACCATCACCGCCAGCAGCACCGGCAGCGGCGTGTACTGCAGCAGGTTCTGGCTCAGGCTGCTGCTCCAGCCCTGCACCGGAAACCAGCCCAGCTGGAAGCCGAACACATACTGGCCCACGATCACGTAGACCAGGAAGCTGATCGACAGCGCCACCGTGGTGGCCACCATCAGGGCGCGGTCGGTGAGCGAACCCCGCACATAGGCCACGCCCAGGGCGATGGGCACGGCCAGCAGGGTGTCCAGGATCAGGATGGGCAGCATCACCGTCAGCGTGGCCGGCATGCGGGTGGCGAACAGCGTGCTCACCGCCTCGTTGGTGGCCCAGCTGCGGCCCCAGTCGAAGCTGACGATCTGCTTGAGGAAGATGCCGAACTGCACATACGCCGGCTGGTCCAGCCCCAGCTGCTGGCGGATGGCGGCGATCTGCTCGGGCGTGGCGTTCTGGCCGGCCAGGATCACGCTGGGATCGCTGCCGAAGAAGTGGAACAGCAGGAAGACCAGCAGCACCACGCCGAACAGCGTGGGCACCATCTGCCAGAGGCGTTTGAGGACATAGGCCAGCATGGGCGGCAGGGCTCCTGGAAGCAGGCTGGGGAGGGACGCGCGAGTCTAGGCCAGGGCGCTGCCGCGGCCGGGCCCATGGGGCTATCGCAAACCCCGTGCCGGCCCAGCCCGGGCCCGGCCCCTAAACTCTGCGGCCATGCCGCGCCAAGACCCGCCCACCCCACCCCGCAGCCGCCGCCGGCGTGCCCTGCTGGTGGGTGGCCTGGCCGCGCCGCTTGCCGTGCCACTCGCTGCGCCGGCTGCCGCGGCCGCCGCCGCCGGCAGCCCCAAGCTGCTGCGGGTGATGTTCAACTCGGCCGAGACCAGCTTCGACCCGTCGCGCATCAGCGACCTGTACTCGCGCACCGTCACCGCCCACATCTTCGAGTCGCTCTACGGCTACGACCACCTGGCCCGCCCGGCCCGGGTGGTGCCCCGCCTGGCCGCCGGCATGCCCGAGCCGAATGCCGACTTCACCGTGTGGACGGTGCGGCTGCAGCCCGGCATCCGCTTCGCCGACGACCCGGTGTTCGCCGGCAGGCCGCGGCTGCTGGTGGCGGCCGATGTGGTCTACGGCTTCCTGCGCGCGGCCGACCCCGCCAACAAGAGCCCGTTCGCCAGCGAGGTGCTGGGCATCGGCTTCCGCGGCCTGGCCGAACGCCGCAAGGCCGCGCAGGCGCCCGGCGCTCGCTTCGACTACGACACGCCGGTGGAAGGCCTGCAGGTGGTGGACGCCCACACGCTGCGCTTCGTGCTCGAGGCACCAAGGCCGCGTTTCCTCACCAAGCTCACCTTCAACAGCATCCTGCCGGCGCAGGCGCGCGAGGTGGTGGAGCACTACGGCGACACCATCGGTGAGCACCCGGTGGGCACCGGCCCGTTCCGGCTGAAGCAGTGGGTGCGTGGCAGCAAGATCGTGCTGGAGCGCAACCCGCAGTACCGCAGCGTGCTGTACGACGCCCAGCCCGCGGCCACCGATGCCGAGGGCCAGGCCCTGCTGGCGCGCTTCAAGGGCCGGCGCCTGCCCATGGTCGACCAGGTGGAGGTGTCCATCATCGAGGAGAACCAGCCGCAGTGGCTGAGCTTCCTGAATGGCGAGATCGATGCGCTGGCCGCCAACGCGGGCTCGGTGCCGCTGGAGTTCGCCCCGCTGGCCGTGCCCAACGGCAGGCTGGCGCCCAACCTGGCCAAGCGCGGCGTGCAGCTGCACCGCAACCTGCGCGCCGACAACGCCCTGCTGTTCTTCAACATGGACGATCCGGTGGTGGGCGGCTACACCCCGGAGAAGGTGGCGCTGCGGCGTGCGCTCAGCCTGGCCTATGACGTGGACCGCGAGGTGCGCCTGGTGCGGCGCGGCCAGGCGGTGCCGGCACAAAGCCCGGTGATGCCCGGCACCCGTGGCTACGACCCGGCCTTCCGCAGCAGCATGTCGGCCCACGACCCGGCGCGGGCCCGCGCCCTGCTCGACCTGTACGGCTATGTGGACCGCGACGGCGACGGTTTCCGCGAGCTGCCCGACGGCCGCCCGCTGGTGCTGCAGATCTCCACCGAGCCCGAGCAGATCTACCGCTTGTTCAACGACGTGTGGCGGCGCTGCCTGCTGGACGTGGGCGTGCGCTGCGAGTTCAAGATCGCGCAGTGGCCCACCAACCTCAAGTCGGCCCTGGGCGGCACGCTGCAGATCTGGATGCTGGGGGATTCGGCGGGCGAGCCCGATGGCCAGGACGCGCTGCGCCGCTGGTACGGCCCCGAGTCGGGCCAGGGCAACCTGGCGCGCTTCAGGCTGCCGGCCTTCGATGCGCTGTTCGAGCGCATGCAGGCCCTGCCCGACGGTGCCGAGCGGGATGCGCTGTTCCTGGAGTGCAAGCGCCTGGCCGCCGCCTACATGCCCTACAAGGTGCTGGTGCACCGCATCGCCAACGAACTGCTGCACCCCTGGGTGAGCGGCTACCGCCGCACGCCGTTCTGGAACGACTGGTGGCACATGGTCGACGTCGACACCGCCATGCGGGCTGCCCATGGCTGAGCGGCCGAGCCCATCGCCGGTCCCCTCCCCTGGCCGGCGCCGCTGGCTGGCCACGGCCGGTGCCGGCGGCCTGGCCGGCTGGGCGGCGCCGGCCGCCGTGGCCCGGGCGCAGGGCGGAAATCCGCCCAAGACCTTGCGCTATGCCTTCCGCGTGGCCGAGACCAGCTTCGACCCCTGCAAGATCAGCGATCTGTACTCGCGCATCTGCACCGCCCACATGTTCGAGGGCCTGTACCAGTACGACCACCTGGCCCGGCCGGCCCGGGTCAAGCCGCTGACGGCGGCGGCGCTGCCGGAGATCTCGGCCGACCTGCGGCGCTTCACCATCCACCTGCGCCCGGGCATCTTCTTCGCCGACGACCCGGCCTTCCAGGGCCAGAAACGTGAGCTGACCGCGGCCGACTACGTCTTCAGCCTCAAGCGTTTTGCCGACCCCGCCAACAAGAGCCCGGCCTGGGGCGAAATTGCCGAAGCCGGCTTCAGCGGCCTGGCCGAGGTGCGCCAGCGGGCGCTGGACAACCGCAGCCCCTTCGACTACAGCGCCGACGTGCCGGGCCTGCAGGCGCTGGACCGCTTCACCCTGCAGCTGACGGTGGACCAGCCGCGCCCGCGCCTGACCGAGCTGCTGGCCGACAACGGCCTGTACGGCGCGGTGGCGCAGGAGGTGGTGCAGTTCTACGGCGACAAGATCGGCGAGCACCCGGTGGGCACCGGCGCCTTCCGCCTGGCGCAGTGGCGGCGCAGCTCGGAGATGGTGTTCGACCGCAGCCCCAGCTACCGCCACCGGGTGTACGAAGACGATGCCGAACCCGGCCCCGACGATGCCGAGGGCCAGGCCCTGCTGGCACGCTTCAAGGGCCGGCGCCTGCCCCTGGTCGACCGGGTGGTGGTCAGCATCATCGAGGAGGCCCAGCCGCGCTGGCTGAGCTTCCTGAATGCGCAGCAGGACTTCATCGACCGCATGCCCGAGGAGTTCTCCAGTCTGGCCATGCCCGGTGGCAAGCTGGCGCCCAACCTGGCCAAGAGCGGCATCGTGGGCTACCGCACCGTGGGCCCCGAGGGGGTGCTCACCGTCTACAACATGGACGATCCGGTGGTGGGCGGCTACACCCCGGCGCGCATCGCCCTGCGGCGGGCGCTGAACCTGGCGGTGGACATCCCGCGCGAGATCAACCTGGCGCGGCGTGGCCAGGCCATCCCCGCACAATCACCGGCCGTGCCGCACACCACCGGCTACGACCCGGCCTACCGCAGCGAGATGGGGGAATACAGCCCCGCCAAGGCGCGTGCCCTGCTGGACATGCATGGTTATCTGGACCGCGACGGCGATGGCTGGCGTGAGCAGCCCGACGGCCAGCCGCTGACCCTGGTGCGCCGCACCTTCCCCGACACCAGCGAGCGCCAGCTCGACGAGCTGTGGCAGAAGAACATGGCGGCCATCGGCATCCGCGTGGAGTTCAAGTTCGCCAAGTGGCCGGAGAACCTGAAGGCCACGCAGGCCGGCAAGGTGCAGATCTGGCGCGTGGGTTCATCGGCCAGCCAGCTGGACGGGCAGGGCGCGCTGCAGCGGCTGTACGGGCCATCCACCGGCGCGGCCAACCTGTCGCGCTTCAGGCTGCCGGCCTACGACAAGATCTACAACCGCATGTCGGCCCTGCCCAACGGGCCCGAGCGGGATGCGCTGTTCCTGGAGGCCAAGCGGCTGTCAGCGGTGTATGCGCCCTACAAGCAGCATGTGCACCGCATCTACACCGACATGGCCCATCCCTGGCTGCTGGGATACCGGCGCGCGCTGTTCGGCAACCGCTGGTGGCACATGGTCGACATCGACCAAAACCGCCAGCCGCGCGGCTGATCCGCTTACTTCAGCTTGGCTTCTTTGCCTTTTTTCATCACCACGGTGGTGATGGGCGCCGACACGGCGCCGGGCGACAGCGGCTTGGCGCTGTCGGCGTCCTTCTTGGGCTTCTTGGCTTCCTTGCTGCTGCGTTGCTGACTCTTGGCCATGGTCGCTCCTGGGGTTGCTGGGCGCCGGGCCGGCGCTCCATGCCGCGATGCTAGCGCGGGTCACCGGGATGACAGGCCCGCCTGCGGCCTGCCGCCACACTGCGCCGCCATGAACACCTCCGCACCCATCCTGCTGGCGGCCGACCCGGCCATCGCCGCACCGCTGGTCCAGGCCCTGGCCCAGCAGGCCCCCGAGCTGCAGCTGCTGCCCTACAGCCGCAGCCTGGACGATGCCACCCTGGCCAGCATCGAGGTGGTGCTGGGCTGGCGCTTCGGCCCTGGCCAGGCGGGCAGGCTGACCAGCCTGCGCTGGGTGTTTGCCATGGCTGCGGGCGTGGACAAGCTGCTGGTGCCCGACCTGGCACCCCAGGTGGTGGTCTCGCGCATGGTCGACCCCGGCCAGGCCCTGGGCATCGCCCAGTACGTGGCGGCCATGGTGCTGCGCCATGTGCGTGGCCAGCCGCGCTACGACGCGCAGCAGCTTGCGCGCCAGTGGACCCGCCACCCCATGGGCGCGGTGCACAGCCGGGTGCTGGTGCTGGGCTGGGGCGCCATCGGCCGCGAGATCGGCCGGGTGCTGCAGGCGGTGGGCTTTGCCGTGACGCCCTGGCAGCGCAGCAGCGGGCCGCTGCATGCGGCACTGGCCCAGGCCGACATCGTGGTCAACGCGCTGGCCCTGACCGCCGAGACCGAGGGCCTGCTCGACGCCGCCGCCTTCGCCGCCATGCCGCGTGGTGGCTACCTGGTGAACATCGCGCGCGGCCAGCATGTGGTGGAGCCCGACCTGATCGCCGCGGTGCAATCGGGCCAGCTGGCCGGTGCCACGCTGGACGTGCAGGCCACCGAGCCGATGAGCGCCGACGACCCGCTGTGGGCCGTGCCCGGCATCACCATCACGCCGCACATCGCCGGGCAGTCGTCGCCGGACACCGTGGCCGAGCAGTTCATCGCCGGCTTGCAGGCGTTCCAGGACGGCGCGCCGCTGCCAAATGTGGTGGACCGTGCGCGCGGCTACTAGCAAGCATGGTGTCGTAGCCAGCTCAGGACATCACAACCGAGGCCTTGAAGGCGCTCGAGCAGGCGGCGGATGGTCTTGGACTTGTGCTGGCGGTCGACGTGCCCGGGGCCCAGGTCGGTGCACCCGCTGCCGTCGGGCAGCAGATGGAATGCAGCGGCGAGGATGGCCTTCTTTCTCGGCGCCACGCCTTGCCTTGATGCGCAAGCACTGGGCGCGCAGGCAAGTGGTCGGGACGCACTGCGGCCCACGCGGCGGTGACCAGGGTGGTCTTGATCCAGGTGCCGCGCTTGGGCACCCGGGTGGATCGACGTTGGCCGGCGCGCTCGTCGCTGCGCGGACACAGCCCCGCCCAGGGCACGGGATGGCCTGCCGTTGGGCAGCGCGACATGGCCACGCCGATCTCCGCCACGCCAGCGTGCGCCGCAAGGCATCGACCACCCGCAGGTGCAGCCGCAGCACCGTTCGGCGGCGGTCGGTGATGCGCCCGCGCAGCACGGCGCGCAACTCGGCGGTCTTGTTGCGCGCCGTGCCTTGTGCCAACGCGGCCAGGCACGCCGGATCGGACTCACCGTCCACGATGGCATCGCGCACCCGCTCCCGCCCGGCACATCCAGCAGCACGCTGCCGGGTTTGAGATTGGCGTCCTCCAGCCCATGCCACACCGGCTTCCAGCCCGCCCGGTGGTCTCCATCGCCACGTGGGTGCAACCGTGCTGGGCCAGCCAATCGGCCAGCTCGGGCCATTCAGCCGTGGTGGTACCGACGCTGCGCACCTCCTGCCCTCTGTCACATTCCCGGGTGCTGGCAGGACTGCAGGTCCAACTGTTGAACGGGTTCACGACACCAAGCAAACGCCGGCCTCGTCAGCAGCGCCCGAAATCATGCTGCGACCACGCGCCCTCGTTCGCCAACCGCCGTCCCAGCTTCATCCCCCCGGGGTCGGGCGCGCACGGTGGCGAACGCCGGACTGACGCCTTGGCGGACGGCCCCGGCTCAAGCCGTCGCCGGCTCGGCCTCTACCGCCATCACCAGCTCGTGCGCCGGCACCGGCCGGCCGAATAGGTAGCCCTGGCCCAGACCGCAGCCCAGCTGCTGCAGCATGCTGGCGTCGCGCTCGGTCTCGATGCCTTCGGCCACGGTCTGCACGCCCAGGCTGCGCGACAAGCCGATGATGGCGTCGACGATCTTGCCGCTCTCGCTGCGTTCATGCAGGGTGCGCACGAAGGAGCGGTCGATCTTGATCTTGTCGAAGGTCATCTCGGCCAGATAGCAGAGGCTGGAATAGCCGGTGCCGAAGTCGTCCAGCGTCACCGTGATGCCGGCGTCCTTCATGGCCTGCATGACCTGGCGCGCCCGCGCCGTGTCGCTGACCAGCGCGGTCTCGGTCAGCTCGACATCCAGCCGCTGCGGCGGCACGGCATGCGCGCTCAGCACCGCCAGCAGTTGCGGCACCAGGGTGGCGTCCAGGATCTGCTGCGGCGCGACGTTGATGGACAGGCGCCAGTGCGCCGGAAACCGCGACAGGTCGGCGCAGGCCTGGCGCAGCACCGACAGCATCAATGGCCCGATCAGGCCCGAGTTCTCGGCCAGGGCGATGAAGTGAACCGGCGCCAGTAGCCCGCGCTGAGGGTGGTTCCAGCGGCACAGCAGCTCCAGCGACTGCACCTGGCGGCTGGCCAGCTCGACGATCGGCTGGTAGTAGGGCACGAACTCACCGCGGCCGATGCCATCGCGGATGGCCTGCTCCAGCGCTGCGCTCTCGGCCACCTGTTCGTCCAGGTTGTCTTCATAAAAGCAGACCGTGCCACGGTTCCGGGCCTTGGCACGGTACAGCGCCGAGTCGGCCTTGCGCAGCAGTTCGTCTTCGCTGCAGGCGTCGGCGGGGAAGCGGGCGATGCCGACGCTGGCACCGATGGCGATCGCCAGCGCGTCGATCAGCATCGGCTCGGCCAGTGCCTGCACGATGCGCCTGGCCACCTTCTCGGCATTCGCCGGATCGCTGTTCTCCTCGATCACGATCACGAACTCATCGCCGCCGTAGCGCGCCTGCAGCTCACCGCCGCGCAGGCAGTTGCGCAGCCGGTGCGCCACTTCCTTGAGCACCAGGTCACCGATCATGTGGCCGTGCCGATCGTTCACCGGCTTGAAGCGGTCGAGGTCGACCATCAGCACCGCCAGCTGCTTGTGGTCACGCTCGGCGCGGGCCAGTGCGGTGGCCATCGCGTCGTGCAGCGCGGCGCGGTTGGCCAGGCCGGTCAGCAAGTCGCGCGAGGCCAGGCGCTGCATGCGGTCTTCGGCATCGAGAAAGAACTTGCGCGATCGCGCCAGCCGGTCGGCCAAGCGGCGCCACAGCGCTGCGCCCAGCAGCACCGCGCCCAACACCACCACGGCGTTGACCAACAGCGCGCGCTGCTTCAGGGCGGTGAGTTCGGCCTGGGTCGCGGCCACGGTGGCGGCGGTGAACTCGGCCGTGGCAGCCACCAGCATCCGGGTGTAGTTGCGGTAGCGCTGGCCGTCGAAGATGGTGCGCGCCACGTCGGTGGCGCCCACGGTCACCGCCTCGAAGGCCGATTCACGCATGTTCGCCAGATCCTCGTTGGCCACCCGGGTCTGCTGCTCGAAGCGCGCGGCGGCGGCCAGCGGCGCCAGCGCCTTGGCCCGTGTCAAGGCGTCGTCGAGTTCCGGCAGGTGGGTGTCGTAGTCGTCCACCCAGCGCCGCATGCCGCTGGCCACCGCCATCTGCGCGGCCGAGGTCAGCCGCTGGTCGGCCAGCCGCACATCACCCGCGGCCAGCTGGGCCCGCGCGTGCCGGTCGGCGGCGGCCTCATGCGCCGCCGACAGCCACAGCCGCTCGGCCAGCAAGGCACCGACGATCAGCGCGCCGCCGGCCAGCGCCATCGCCAGCGAGCGCCGCGCCAAGGCCATGGTCTGCTCGACGATGGACACCGTGGGCAGCAGCGGGGCAGTGGCCTGCACCGACCGTGGCCCGCCACGCGGGGGCCTGGGTGCAGCGGCGGGTTTGGCGGAGTTGGTGGCGGGCAAGGCAGTACCGGCGCGGTGGGCCAGAGGGTGACTCCAGCCATATCGGCTGCCGTGGTTCAAGCTGAACAGCCAGCCCGGCGCCGCACCGGACGGCCTGGCGCCTGGCGTGACTTCGGGCACCCCGCGGGCTGGCGCCAGAATCGCCGCCATGGCCAGCGGCAGCACCCCAGCGCGCGAGAAGTCCGCCCCGCAGCGGGCGATGGAGAAGCTCGGCCTGCGGCGCGACATCGACCTGGCGCTGCACCTGCCCATCCGCTACGAGGACGAGACCCGCATCACGCCCATCGCCGACAGCCCCGACGGCGAGCCGGTGCAGGTGGAGGGCGTGGTCAGCGAGTGCCGCATCGAGCAGCGTGGCCGGCGCCAGCTGCTGGTGCGCCTGGCCGATGACAGCGACAGCCTGCTGCTGCGCTTCCTGAACTTCTACCCCAGCCACCAGAAGACCCTGGCCGTGGGCCAGCGGGTGCGGGTGCGGGGCGAGGCGCGCAGCGGCTTCTTCGGCCGCGAGATGGTGCATCCCAGCTTCAAGGCCGTGGACGGGCACACGCCGCTGGCCACGGCGCTCACCCCGGTCTACCCCACCAGCGCCCAGCTGCCGCAGGCCTATCTGCGCAAGGCCGTGGCCGCGGCGCTGGCACGTGCGCCGCTGGACGAGCTGCTGCCGCCCGGCACCGTGCCACCCGGCCTGCCCACGCTGCGCGAGGCCCTGCGCCACCTGCACCAGCCCGGGCCCGAGGTGCCGCTGGCCACGCTGGAAGACCGCAGCCACCCGGCCTGGCAGCGGCTGAAGTTCGAGGAACTGCTGGCGCAGCAGCTGTCGCAGCTGACGGCCCAGCGGGAGCGCCAGCGCCTGCGCGCACCCCGCCTGCAAGCCCTGCCCGGTGGCCTGCGGGACCAGCTGCTGGCGGCGCTGCCGTTCCGGCTCACCAGCGCCCAGCAGCGGGTGGGCGACGAGATCGCCGCCGATCTGGGCCGCATGGCCGACGGGCCGCCGCCGGGCGCCGCGCCCATGCACCGCCTGCTGCAGGGCGACGTGGGCTCGGGCAAGACGGTGGTGGCGGCGCTGGCCGCCGCGGTGGCCATCGACAGCGGCTGGCAATGTGCGCTGATGGCGCCCACCGAGTTGCTGGCCGAGCAGCACTTCCGCAAGCTGGTGCAGTGGCTGGAGCCGCTGTTGTCGGCCCGCGGCCAGACCATCGCCTGGCTCACCGGCAGCCGCAAGGGCAAGGGCCGCACGGCCATGGTGGCGCAGGTGGCCGGTGGCGAAGCGGCCCTGGTGGTGGGCACGCATGCGGTGATCCAGGACGATGTGCACTTCGCCCGGCTGGGCCTGGCGGTGATCGACGAGCAGCACCGCTTCGGCGTGGCGCAGCGGCTGGCGCTGCGCCACAAGCTGGTGGGCGACGCTGCCCCCGGGCCGGCCACGCCGGCGCTGGAGCCGCACATGCTCATGATGACGGCCACGCCCATCCCGCGCACCCTGGCCATGAGCTACTTCGCCGACCTGGACGTGAGCACCATCGACGAGCTGCCGCCCGGCCGCACGCCGGTGCTGACCAAGGTGTTCGCCGACGAGCGCCGCCCGCAGGTGATCGCCCGCATCACCGAGGAAGTGGGGCATGGCCGCCAGGTCTACTGGGTGTGCCCGCTGATCGAAGAGAGCGAGCACATCGACCTGCAGAACGCCACCGCCACCCATGCCCAGCTCAGCGCCGCGCTGCCGGGGCAGAGGGTGGGCCTGCTGCACGGCCGCCTGCCAGCCGCCGAGAAGAGCGCGGTGATGGCGCTGTTTGCCGCGGGCCAGATGGCGGTGCTGGTGGCCACCACGGTGATCGAGGTGGGCGTGGACGTGCCCAACGCCAGCCTGATGGTGATCGAGCATGCCGAGCGCTTCGGCCTGAGCCAGCTGCACCAGCTGCGTGGCCGGGTGGGGCGGGGCGCGGTGGCCAGCGTGTGTGTGCTGCTGTACCAGGGCCCGCTGTCGCCCACCGGCCGCGACCGGCTGCGGGCCATGGCCGAGACCAACGACGGCTTCGAGATCGCCCGGCGTGATCTGGAGATCCGCGGGCCGGGCGAGTTCATGGGCGCACGCCAGAGCGGCGATGCCCTGCTGCGCTTTGCCGACCTGGCCGAGGATGCACCGCTGCTGCAGCAGGCGCGTGCACTGGCGCCCGGGCTGCTGCAGCAGCACCCCGCGGCCGCCCGGGCCCATGTGGCGCGCTGGCTGGACAGCCGCGCCGAGTTCCTCAAGGCCTGAACCAGGCAGCCCGCGGGGCCCGGCCCACCCCCCTGAAACTGGGGGGGATGCCGAGGGAAAGCACCGCGCCCGTGGCCCGCTTCTGGCTAGTTGAATGGCATGGCGCGACACGGCTGCACCGCAGCACATCTCGCCAATCCACGCACCGGCCCGGGGGACCCCTGGGCCGATGCGTTTGATGACCAACCACGTCAAGCAAGGAACTCCCATGCGCAAGCAACAGCTGGCCAGGCCATTCGGCCTCACGGTGGTGGCCGCGGTGATCGGACTGGGCAGCATCGCCCTGCCGGTCGCCGCCGCCACCGGCGGACAACCAGGCAGCAACAAGGCCGCTCCCACCAACTCCGCCTACATCGTGCAGATGGCGGACATGCCCGTCAGCGCCTACAAGGGCGACATCAAGGGCTACAACGCCACCAAGCCGCGCAAGGGCCAGAAGATCGACCCCAACGCCCCGGCGGTGGTCAGCTACATGGCCTACCTCAGCGCCAAGCATGACCGCGCGCTGGCCGGCGTGGGTGCCAGCAAGAAGCTCTACACCTACGGCTATGTGTTCAACGGCTTCGCCGCCGACCTGAGCCCGGCCCAGGCCGAGAAGATGGCGCAGATGCCCGGCGTGCTGGCTGTCACCAAGGACGTGGCGCGCAGCCGCGACACCGCCACCACGCCCGCCTTCCTGGGCCTGTCGGGCCCCACCGGCGTGTGGGCCTCCACCGGCGCCACCGGCGAGAACGTGGTCATCGGCATCGTCGACGGCGGTGTCTGGCCGGAGCACCCCAGCTTCTCCGACCGCACCGGCAGCAACGGCAATGCCAGCAAGGACGGCAAGCTGTCCTACCAGCAGCTGCCCGGCTGGAACGGCAAGTGCGTGCCCGGCGAGGCCTTCGCCGGCAGCGACTGCAACCAGAAGCTGATCGGCGCGCGCTACTACAACAGCGGCTGGGGCGGCAATGCCGGCATCGACGCCCAGCTGCCCTGGGAATACAACTCCCCGCGTGACTTCGGCGGCCATGGCACCCACACCGCCACCACCTCGGGCGGCAACGCCAATGTGCAGGCCACGGGCGCGGCAGGTGTCTTCGGCAACGTCAGCGGCATTGCGCCGCGCGCGCGCATCGCCTCCTACAAGGTGTGCTGGGAAACCGGCGCCGGTGGCTCCTGCTTCACCACCGACAGCGTGGCGGCCATCGACCAGGCCGTGGCCGATGGCGTGGACGTGATCAACTTCTCCATCAGCGGCTCGCGCACCAACTTCCGCGACCCGGTGGAGATCGCCTTCCTGTTCGCGGCCGACGCCGGCATCTTCGTCGCCGCCTCGGCCGGCAACAGCGGCCCCACCACCAGCACCGTGGCCCACCCCGGCCCCTGGCTGACCACGGTGGCCGCCGGCACGCACAACCGCGACGGCGCGGGATCGGTCACGCTGGGCAACGGTGTCACCTACCCGGGTGCCTCGGTGGCCACGCCCGTGAGCGCACCGCTGATCGACGCCATGGCCGCCGGCCTGCCCGGCGCGAACCCGACCAATCTGGCGCTGTGCACCACCGCCGAGGACGCCGGCACGGCCGGGCTGCCGGCAGGTGCCAGCACCGTGGTGCTGGATCCCGCCAAGGTTGCCGGCAAGATCGTGGTCTGCCAGCGTGGCGTGACCGCCCGCGTCAACAAGAGCCTGGCCGTGCAGCAGGCCGGCGGCGTGGGCATGGTCCTGTTCAACAGCCCGGACAGCTCGCTGAACGCCGACTTCCACTTCGTGCCGACGGTCCATGTCAGCCAGGCCAGCGGTCTGGCCATCAAGACGTATGCGGCCACGGCCGGTGCCACGGCCGCCATCGCCAAGGCCAGCATCGTGACCAACGCGCCGGCACCGCTGACGGCCTCGTTCTCGTCGCGCGGGCCCTTGCTGGCCGGCAACGGCGACATGCTCAAGCCCGACCTGATCGCACCCGGCCAGGATGTGCTGGCCGGCGTGGCGCCTCCGGGAAACAGCGGTCGCCTGTTCGACCTGTACAGCGGCACCTCCATGTCCAGCCCGCACGTGGCCGGCCTGGCGGCGCTGTTCAAGCAGAAGTTCCCGAGCTGGTCGCCGATGGCCATCAAGTCTGCCCTGATGACCACCGGCACCGACGTGCTGGACGGCGGCACGCCGGCGCCCAACACCAACCCGGTACTGATCTTCCGCCAGGGCGCAGGCCATGTCAGCCCGGCCGCGGCCATGAACCCCGGCCTGGTCTACGACGCGGGCTGGAACGACTGGATCAGCTTCCTGTGCGGCGTGCAGCCGGGCGGCGGCTGCGCCGGCGTGACGCCGATGGATCCGAGCAACCTGAACGTGGCCTCGATCGCCATCGGCGACATGGCGGGCAACCAGACGGTGACACGCCGCCTGACCAACGTCAGCGGTGCGCCGGTGACGGTGAGCGCGGCCCTCACCGGGCTCACCGGCATGACGGCCACGGTGACGCCGGCCACGCTGACCCTGCAGCCGGGTGAAACCAAGCCGTTCACGGTGGCCTTCGCCAACGTCTCGGCGGTGCCCGGCAGCTATGCGGGTGGCCAGCTGACCTGGAGCGGCGGGGCGGTGAAGGTGCGCAGCCCCATCGTCGTGCGCCCGGTGGCCCTGGCGGCACCGGCGCAGGTCAGCGGCTCCTACAGCGTGACCTTCGGCTACAACGGCCCGTTCAGCGCCACGGCGCGTGGGCTGGTGCCGGCGGTGCTGACAGCCGGAACGGTCAGCGATGACCCGACCGACAGCAGCTGCTCGCTGGAATCGCCGAACGCCCAGAAGATCGCCGTGGCGGTGCCGGCCGACACCACCTACGCGCGCTTCTCGCTGTTCGACGCCGACGTCAGCGCCGGTGCCGACATCGACCTGTGCGTGTTCGCCGGCACCACGCTGGTGGGCGCCAGCGGCACCGGCACCTCGGCCGAGGAGGTCAACCTGACCAACCCGACCGCCGGCAGCTACACCGTGGTGGTGCAGGGCTGGGGCGTGGCGGGCTCCAGCCCGTTCAAGCTGCACACCTGGCTGCTGGGCAACACGGCCGCCGGCAACATGACCGTCACCGCACCGGCCAATGCCGTGGTCAGCCAGATCGGCCAGATCGGCATCAGCACCAGCGGCCTGGCCGCCGGCACCAAGTACCTGGGCTCGGTCGTCTACGGCGGCACCAGCGGCCTGCCGGCACCGACCATCGTGCGCATCGACAACTGACCGCACACCGGCCGGCGACCCCCGCCGGCCAACCCCACCACGCCCCGCGGTCCGCCGCGGGGCGTTTTTCATGGTGGCGGCTGCTGATAATCCCCGGCATGAAACTCCCACGCGCATTCCGTGTCCTGCCCAGCGGGCGGCGGGGCAGCCAGCCATGACCCTGACCGAGTTGCGCTACATCGTCGCGGTGGCCCGCGAGCGGCATTTCGGCCGTGCCGCCGAAGCCTGTTTTGTCTCCCAGCCCACCTTGAGCGTGGCCATCAAGAAGCTGGAGGAGGAGCTGGACCTGAAGCTCTTCGAGCGGGGCGCCAGCGAGGTCAGCGTGACACCGCTGGGCGAGGCCATCGTGCGCCAGGCGCAATCGGTGCTGGAACAGGCCGCCGCCATCAAGGAGATCGCCAAGCGTGGCAAGGACCCGCTCAGCGGCCCGCTGCGCCTGGGCATCATCTACACCATCGGCCCCTATCTGCTGCCCGAGCTGGTGCGCCATGCCATCGACATGACACCGCAGATGCCGCTGATGCTGCAGGAGAACTTCACCGTCAAGCTGCTGGACATGCTGCGCACCGGCGAGCTGGACTGCGCCATCATGGCCGAGCCCTTCCCCGACACCGGCCTGGCCACGGCGGCGCTGTACGACGAGCCCTTTCTGGTGGCCGTGCCGGCCAGCCATGCGCTGGCCAGGCGCCGCAGCATCGGCAGTGCAGAACTGAAGCAGGAGACCATGCTGCTGCTGGGCACCGGCCACTGCTTCCGCGACCAGGTGCTGGAGGTCTGCCCCGAGTTCGCCCGCTTCTCCAGCGATGCCGAGGGCATCCGCAAGAGCTTCGAGGGCAGCTCGCTGGAGACCATCCGCTACATGGTGGCCGCGGGCATGGGCATCACCGTGGTGCCCCAGCTCAGCGTGCGCACCTGGGACCGCAGCGAAGGCCCGAACCAGCAGGTGGTGTACCTGCCGTTCGACGCCCCCGTGCCCACACGCCGGGTGGTGCTGGCCTGGCGCCGCAGCTTCACCCGCTACGAAGCCATTGCCGCGCTGCGCAATGCGGTCTATGCCTGTGCGCTGGACGGGGTGACACGCCTGTCCTGAGACGCCTGTCCTGACATGCAGGCCGTGACAGGGCTATCACCGCGATAGCCCTGGCGGCTATCAAGCCTTTTGAGGCAATTGCTTTGACCGGCATGGGCCCGGTTTTCTACAGTGGCCGCATGCTGTTCCGTTCCACTGCCAGGAGACCACGATGACCGAGCTAGCCACCCTGAACGACCCCACCGCCGCCACCGGCTGCCCCTTCGGCCACGGCGCCCGCCCTCAGGCCGCCGCCGGTGCCCGCAGCAATGCCGACTGGTGGCCCAACCAGCTGAACCTGAAGCTCCTGCACCAGCAGGCCGACAAGTCCAGCCCGATGGGCGCCGGCTTCCGCTACGCCGAGGCGTTCAAGACCCTGGACCTGGACGCCGTGGTCGCCGACCTGACGGCGCTGATGACCGACAGCCAGCCCTGGTGGCCGGCCGACTACGGTCACTACGGCCCGCTGTTCGTGCGCATGAGCTGGCATGCCGCCGGCACCTACCGCATCGCCGACGGGCGTGGTGGCGCCGGCCACGGTGCGCAGCGCTTCGCGCCGCTGAACAGCTGGCCCGACAACGGCAACCTGGACAAGGCGCGCCGCCTGCTGTGGCCCATCAAGCAGAAGTACGGCAGCAAGCTGTCCTGGGCCGACCTGCTGGTGCTGGCCGGCACCGTGGCCATGGACACCATGGGCTTCAAGACCTTCGGCTTTGCCGGCGGCCGGCCCGACATCTGGGAGCCGGAAGACGACATCTACTGGGGGTCCGAGACCAAGTGGCTGGCCAGCAGCAGCGAGCCCAACAGCCGCTACCGCGGCGAGCGCCAGCTCGACAACCCGCTGGCGGCCGTGCAGATGGGCCTGATCTACGTCAACCCCGAAGGCCCGGACGGCCAACCCGACCCGGTGGCCTCGGCGCGCGACATCCGCGAGACCTTTGCCCGCATGGCCATGGACGATGCCGAGACCGTGGCCCTGGTGGCCGGCGGCCACACCTTCGGCAAGGCCCATGGCGCGGGCGACGCCGCCCTGGTGGGCGCCGAGCCCGAGGGCGCCGACATCGCGCAGCAGGGCCTGGGCTGGAAGAACGCCTTCGGCAGCGGCATCGGCGGCCACGCCATCACCAGCGGCATCGAAGGCGCCTGGAAGCCCAACCCCACCACCTGGGACATGGGTTACCTGGAAACCCTGTTCGGCCACGAGTGGGAGCTGACCAAGAGCCCCGCCGGTGCCCACCAGTGGAAGCCCCGGGGCGACGCCGGCGCCGGCACCGTGGTGGACGCCCACGACCCCAGCAAGCGCCACCAGCCGATGATGACCACGGCCGACCTGGCCATGCGCATGGACCCGGCCTACGAGAAGATCGCCCGCCACTTCCTGGCCAACCCGGCAGAGTTTGCCGACGCCTTCGCCCGCGCCTGGTTCAAGCTCACCCACCGCGACATGGGCCCGCGCAGCCGCTACCTGGGCAAGCTGGTGCCGGCCGAGGTGCTGATCTGGCAAGACCCGGTGCCGGCCGTCGACCATGCCCTGGTGGATGCGCAGGACCAGGCCGCGCTGAAGGCGCAGGTGCTGGCCTCGGGCCTCAGCGTGCCGCAGCTGGTGCGCACCGCCTGGGCCTCGGCGTCCACCTTCCGCGGCAGCGACAAGCGGGGTGGTGCCAACGGCGCCCGCATCCGCCTGGCGCCGCAGAAGGACTGGGCCGTCAACAACCCCGACGAGCTGGCCCAGGTGCTGCCGGTGCTGGAAGGCATCCAGGCCGGCTTCAACGCCGCACAGCCGGCCGGCAAGCGCATCTCGCTGGCCGACCTGATCGTGCTGGCCGGCGGCGCGGCGGTGGAAGCCGCGGCCCTGGCGGCCGGCGTGCCGACCAGCGTGCCCTTCAGCCCGGGCCGCACCGACGCCCGGCAGGACCAGACCGACGTGGAGGCCTTTGCGGTGCTGGAGCCGGTGGGCGACGGCTTCCGCAACCACCAGGTGGCGGGCACTGGCGCGGCCGAGCGCCTGGTGGACCGCGCCAACCTGCTGACGCTGAGCGCGCCGGAGATGACGGTGCTGGTGGGCGGCCTGCGGGCGCTGAACGCCAACGTGCGGCAGTCGGCGCACGGCGTGTTCACCGACCGGCCGGGCGTGCTGAGCAACGACTTCTTCGTCAACCTGCTCGACATGGGCACGGTGTGGGCCCGCTCCGCCGCCGATGCCAACCTGCTGGAAGGCCGTGACCGCAACAGCGGCGCGCTGAAGTGGACCGGCACCGTGGTCGACCTGGTGTTCGGCTCCAACGCCCAGCTGCGCGCCCTGGCCGAGGTGTACGGCAGTGCCGATGCGCAGCAGGTCTTCGTGCAGGACTTCGTCAAGGCCTGGACCAAGGTGATGAACCTCGACCGCTTCGACCTGGCCTGAGCGGCCTCATGCCCCGGGGCGGCGGGCCGGGCCGGGTTTGCGGGCACACTGCCACGCCATGCCCATCCGCATGCCCGCGCCCGACCCGCTGATCCAGCTGCTGCAGGTCGACAAGCAGTTTCCCAACGGCCTGCAGGCGCTGGCCGGGGTGTCGCTGGCGGTGGGAGCCGGCGAGTTCGTGGCCATGCTGGGCCCCTCGGGCTGCGGCAAGAGCACGGTGCTGCGCCTGGCCGCCGGGCTGGATGCACCCAGCGCGGGCACGGTGGCGGCCCCGGCGCTGGAGGCCGGCGGCGCGGGCAATGCCACCAATGCCACCGCCTTCGTCTTCCAGGAGCCCACGCTGATGCCCTGGGCCACGGTGTTCGACAACGTCTGGCTGCCGCTGCGCCTGCAGGGCCAGGGCCGCAGCCAGGCCGCACCGGCGGTGCGTGCGGTGCTGGCGCGGGTGGGCCTGGCCGAGTTCGAAGCCGCCCACCCGGCACAGCTGTCGGGCGGCATGAAGATGCGGGCCTCCATCGCCCGCGCCTTGGTCACCCGGCCGCGTGTGCTGCTGATGGACGAGCCCTTTGCCGCGCTGGACGACATCACCCGCCAGGCGCTGAATGCCGACCTGCTGCAGTGGTGGTCTGCGGCCGGCGACATGGCCGCGCTGTTCGTCACCCACAGCGTGGCCGAGGCGGTGTTCCTCAGCCAGCGGGTGCTGGTGATGGCCGCGCGGCCCGGCCGGGTGGTGGCCGAGCTGGTGGTCGACGCACCCTGCCCGCGGCCGCCGGGCTTCCGCCACAGCGCCGCCTTCACCGACGCCTGCCGCCAGCTGGGCGAGGCGCTGGCGGTGGCGCACGCCGCATGAACGGCGCCCTCCGGCGCTGGGCCCTGCCCACCCTGGTGCTGCTGGGCCTGATCGTCGGCTGGGAACTGCTGGTGCGGCTGGCCGACATCCCCGCCTACACCCTGCCCGCGCCCAGCCTGGTGGGGCAGACCCTGGTGGCCCACTTCGGCTCGCTGGCCGGCAGCTGGTGGGTGACGCTGAAGATCACGCTGGGCGCCCTGGCCCTGGCCTGTGCCGGTGGCGTGCTGATCGCCGCGGCCTTTGCGCTGTCGCCCACGCTGGAGCGGGCGCTGTTCCCGGTGGCGGTGGTGCTGCAGGTCACGCCCATCGTGGCGGTGGCGCCGCTGATCCTGATCTATGTGCACAGCACCACCGCCGCCCTGCTGCTGTGCGCCTGGATCGTGGCCTTCTTCCCCATCCTGTCGAACACGGTGATCGGCCTGCGTGCGGCCGATGCCAATCTGCGCGACCTGTTCCGCCTGTACCGTGCCACGCCCTGGCAGCGGCTGCGCCTGCTGCGCCTGCCGGCGGCCCTGCCCTACTTCGTGGCGGGGCTGAAGATCTCGGGCGGGCTGAGCCTGATCGGCGCCGTCACCGCCGAGATGGTGGCCGGTGCGGCAGGCCGCGAGACCGGCCTGGCTTCGCGCATTCTGGAGGCCAGCTTCCGCACCGAGACGCCCAAGATGTTTGCCGCGCTCACCCTGCTGGTGCTGACCGGCGTGTTGATCTTTGCCGTCTTCAACGCCCTCTCACGCTGGCTGCTGGGCCCGTGGCATGCTTCCGAATCCAACCGCCCTCTGTGAGAGGCTTCCACGCTTGAAAGGGACCACGCCCATGCGCGCACGCCTCACCGTCCTCGCCGCCGCCGCCCTGCTGGCCGCGCCGGCCATCGCCCAGGACAAGATCATCTTCGCCACCAACTGGAAGGCGCAGGCCGCACACGGCGGCTTCTACCAGGCGCTGGCCGACGGCACCTACAAGAAGTTCGGCCTGGACGTCACCATCCAGCCCGGCGGGCCGCAGGTGAACAACCGGCCGCTGCTGCCGGCCGGGCGCATCGACTTCCTGATGACGGGCAACCTGCTGCACAGCTTCGACAACGTGAAGAACAAGGTGCCCACCATCGTGGTGGCCTCGATGTTCCAGAAGGACCCGCAGGCGCTGATGGCCCATCCCGGCCAGGGTTATGACAAGTTCGAGGCCCTGAAGAACGCACCGCTGGCCCTGATCGCCAAGGACGGCCAGTTCAGCTGGTGGCAGTGGCTGAAGGTGACCCACGGCTTCAAGGACGAGGCGCTCAAGCCCTACAACTACAACCTGGGCCCCTTCCTGGCCAACAACAAGGCCATCCAGCAGGGCTACTCGGTGGCCGAGCCCATCTACATCGAGAACCAGGGCAAGTTCAAGCCGGTGGTGCATCTGCTGGCCGACCACGGTTTCTCCACCTACAGCACGGTGATCGAGGCCCGCACCGAGACCGTCAAGACCAAGCCCGACCTGGTGCAGCGCTTCGTCGATGCCTCGGCCATCGGCTGGGTGAACTACCTCTACGGCAACCGCAGCGCGGCCAACGCCATGATGATCAAGGACAACCCCGAGATGAGCGCGGCCGAGATGGAGGCCAGCGTGGCGCTGATGAAGAGCCAGGGCATCGTCGATTCGGGCGAGGCCGCCAGCAAGGGCATCGGCGCGATGAACCCGGCGCGTGTCAAGGACTTCCACGACCAGATGGTCAAGGCCGGCCTGTACAAGGCCGGCGAGGTGGACCTGGCCCAGGTGGCCACCTACCAGTTCGTCAACAAGGGCGTGGGCCAGGACCTGAAGGCCAAGCTCGGCGGCAAGTGACGCCTTTTCTTCTCAACGATCCCGAGGACTGTTCTCCATGGCCAAAGCCAAGACCCCCAAGACCCCCAAGCCCGCCGCGGGCACACCCGGCATCAACATCGGCATCAGCAGCGCCGACCGCGCCGCCATCGCCGCTGGCCTGAGCCAGCTGCTGGCCGACACCTACACCCTCTATCTGACCACCCACAACTTCCACTGGAACGTCACCGGGCCGATGTTCAACACCCTGCACACGATGTTCATGGCCCAGTACACCGAGCTGTGGACGGCGGTGGACCCGGTGGCCGAACGCATACGCTCGCTGGGACACCCGGCGCCTGGCTCGTATGCGCAGTTCGCGGCGCTGTCGTCGCTGCCCGATGCACCGGTCACCCCGCCCAAGGCGCTGGCGATGGTGAAGATCCTGGTCGAGGGCCATGAAGCGGTGGCCCGCACCGCACGCAGCATCTTCCCGCTGGCCGACAAGGCCGGCGACGAACCCACCGCCGACCTGCTGACCCAGCGCCTGACGGTGCACGAGCAGACGGCCTGGATGCTGCGCAGCCTGCTGGAGGAATGAGGCGCTGCCTCAGCCCAGATCGTCCAGGGTCTTGGGCCGGTCTCCCTTGAGCAGGCGCGACATGGCGCGGTCGGCCAGCAGCCTGCCGCCGGTCTGGCAGCGCGCGCAGTAGTTGGTCTCGTTGTTGACGTAGACGATGCGCTGCACCGGCGCACCGCAATCGGGGCAGGGCTGGCCGTGGCGGCCGTGCACCGCCATCTCGGGGCGGAAGGCCGTCACCTTCTCCGGCCAGCCCTGGCCCTTCACGTTGGCCAGCGCCTGGTCGCGCAGACGGTTGGTCCATTCGGCCAGCACGGCGCGGGTGGCGTCGAACAGCTGCTGCACCGCGGCGTCGTCCAGTGACTTGGTCTTGGCGTGGGGCGACAACCGCGCGCGGTGCAGGATCTCGTCGGAGAACGCATTGCCGATGCCGCTGAACACATGCGGGTCGGTGAGTGCGGTCTTCAACGTGCTGTTGTGGCGGCGCAGCGCAGCGGCAAAGCCGGCGCCATCGGTGTTGAAGACCTCGAGGCCACCGGGGTCCATGGCAGCCGGCGCCGCCCGGTCGGCCAGCAGGTGCAGCGAGGCCAGGCGCTTGCTGCCGGCTTCGGTGAAGGCCAGGCTGCCGGTCTCGAACTCCAGCACCGCCAGCGTGATCTTGCCCGGCGGCTTGGCGCCCGGCAGCAGCCAGCGCAGCCGGCCGGCCAGCATCAGATGGATCACCAGCAGCAGCTGGCCGGCCGCGGCATCCGCCGGCTGCAGCACCAGCACGATGCGCTTGCCCAGGCGTTCCACGCCCACCAGCGTGCAGCCCTCGGCGTCGCTGATGGGCGGCACGGCCGTGCGCAGCAGAAACGGGTTCAGCACCCGCAGGCGGCGCAGCACCTGGCCGCCGGCCAGCGCCTGCAGCCGTTCGATGTAGACGGTGACGTCTGGCAGCTCCGGCATGGTGTTGCTCCTGCGCCGATAATCGAGGGTTTCCATCTTCCCAGGTTCGGCGGGCCGGCTTTGCTGCTGCATGCCGGTTGCACCATGTCCGCAGACACCTCGCCCACCGCCGTCGCCACCGCCAGCCCCTTGGCCAAGGAAGTGCGCCGGCGCCGCACCTTCGCCATCATCAGCCACCCCGACGCCGGCAAGACCACGCTGACGGAAAAGCTGCTGCTGTTCTCGGGCGCGATCCAGATCGCCGGCAGCGTGAAGGCACGCAAGGCCAGCCGCCACGCCACCTCCGACTGGATGGAGATCGAGAAGCAGCGCGGCATCTCGGTGGCCTCATCCGTGATGCAGATGGAATACCGCGACTGCGTGATCAACCTGCTCGACACCCCCGGCCACCAGGACTTCAGCGAAGACACCTACCGGGTGCTGACCGCGGTGGACGCGGCGCTGATGGTGATCGACGCCGCGAATGGTGTGGAACCCCAGACCCGCCGCCTGCTGCAGGTGTGCCGGGCCAGAAACACGCCCATCCTCACCTTCGTCAACAAGATGGACCGCGAGGTGCAGGAGCCGCTGAACCTGATGGACGAGATCGAGCGTGAACTGGGCATGACGGTGGTGCCCTTCACCTGGCCGGTGGGCATGGGCAAGGTGTTCGGCGGCGTGATGGACCTGCGCAAGAACCAGATGCGGGTGTTCCGGCCCGGCGAAGACCGGGTGAAAAAGGAAACTGAGGACAACGACGAGATCATCGACGGCCTGGCCAACCCGCTGCTGGCCGAGCGCTTCGGCGCCCAGTTCGAGCAGGCCAGCGGCGAGATCGAGCTGGTGCGCGATGCCGCCCCGGCCTTCGACGAGGATGAGTTCCTGGCCGGCCGGCAGACGCCGATGTTCTTCGGTTCGGCGGTGAACAACTTCGGCGTGCAGGAGGTGCTGGACGCCCTGGTCGACCTGGCGCCGCCACCCGGTGTGCGCCCGGCCATCCAGCGCGAGGTGGGGCCGGAGGAGAACAAGTTCAGCGGCGTGGTGTTCAAGATCCAGGCCAACATGGACCCCAGCCACCGCGACCGCATCGCCTTCCTGCGCGTGGCCAGCGGCCGCTTCGAGCGTGGCATGCGGCTGAAGGTGGTGCGCAGCGGCAAGGAGCTGCGGCCCAACACCGTGGTCACCTTCATGAGCCAGCGGCGTGAGCTGCTCGATGAGGCCTATGCCGGCGACATCATCGGCATCCCCAACCACGGCGTGCTGCAGCTGGGCGACACGCTGACCGAGGGCGAGGCCCTGCAGTTCACCGGCCTGCCGTTCTTCGCGCCCGAGATGTTCCGCATGGTGGAGGTGGCCGACCCGCTGAAGACCAAGCAGCTCAAGGCCGGCCTGCAGCAGCTGGGCGAGGAGGGCGCGATCCAGGTCTTCAAGCCGGTGGCCGGCAGCGTGCTGATGCTGGGTGCGGTGGGCCAGCTGCAGTTCGAGGTGGTGGCGCACCGGCTGGAGCATGAATACGGCTGCAAGGCGCGCATCTCGCCCTGCCGGTTTTCCATCGCGCGCTGGGTGACCTGCGACGACGCGGATGGCGGCGAGAAGGAGCTGAACCGCTTCATCGAGGGCAACAGCCACCGCATGGCCTACGACGCGGTGCAGGCGCCCACGCTGCTGGTGGAATACGCGCCCGAGCTGCGCGCCATCGAGAGCAACTGGCCGAAGATCAAGTTCCACGCGCTGCGCGAGCACGCGGGCTTGGTGTTTCAGAAGCGCATGGGGGATTGAGGCCGGCCGCGTTGCGGCTCAGATCCTGGCTGCTGCAAGGGTCGCATACGCCACCGCCACCGCCGCCGCCAGCCGCGCGTTGTTCAGCACCAGCTGCACATTGGCCGCGAGGCTCTGGCCGCCGGTCAGCTCATTCACCCGCCGCAGCAGAAAGGGCGTGGTGGCCTTGCCAGTGATGCCTTGGCGCACACAGTCGGCCAGGGCGTCGGCAATCGCCGCGTCCACCAGGGCACGCGGCAGCGCATGGGCCTCGGGGATGGGGTTGCAGATGAGCAGGCCCCCACCCAGCCCAGCCCCCAGGCCGCTGCCCCATTGCGCTTGCATCACCCGGGCGATGGCGGCTGCATCGTCCAGCCGCGCGTCCACCCGGAAGCCGCTGTCGCGGCAGAAGAAGGCGGGCAGCGCATCGGTCTGGTAGCCCAGCACCGGCACGCCATGGGTCTCCAGGTATTCCAGCGTCAGGCCCAGGTCCAGGATGCTCTTGGCGCCGGCGCACACCACGGCCACCGGCGTGCGCGCCAGTTCCTGCAGATCGGCCGAGATGTCCATCGTGGTCTCGGCGCCGCGGTGCACACCGCCGATGCCGCCGGTGGCGAACACGCGTATGCCGGCCATCGCGGCGATGACCATGGTGGCCGCCACCGTGGTGGTGCCGCTGCGCTGCTGCGCCAGCAACACCGGCAGATCCCGCCGGCTGGCCTTGGGCGTGGTGGTGCCGGCACGGGCCAGCTGGCCGATCTGCGCATCGCTCAGGCCGGCCACCAGACGGCCATCCACCACCGCGGTGGTGGCCGGCACGGCGCCATGGGCCCGCACCTCGGCCTGCACCGCCAGCGCGGTGTCGGCGTTCTGCGGCCAGGGCATGCCGTGGCTGATGATGGTCGATTCCAGGGCCACCACCGGGCGGCCGGCGGCCAGGGCGGCGGCCACCTCGGGGTGGATGTCCAGGTGCGGATGGGCAAGGGCTGGCGGCATGCCGGCAGCTTACCCGCGCCGCCGCGCCGGGCCCGAGCCGACACCGCAGGCCCGGGCAGAACCCGCTGGTGCAGCCGGGCCGGCGCACCAAGAATGCAGCGGCCGATCCAGACCGACACGGAGACATGACCATGCAACGCAAGCAGTTCATCCAGCGCGCCGCGGCGCTGCTGGCGGGCGCGGCCTCGGGCCTGCCGCTGGCCGTGCAGGCCCAGGCCACCTGGCCCAGCAAGCCCATCCGCCTGATCGTCAACTTCCCGGCCGGCGGCTCGCCCGACGTGGTGGCCCGCGCGGTGGCCGCGCCGCTGTCGGCCGCCCTGGGCCAGCAGGTGGTGGTGGACAACCGCGCCGGCGCCGGTGGCATCGTCGGCGCCGACGCGGCGGCCAAGGCCGCGCCCGACGGCCACACCTTTCTGCTGTCCTCGGGCAGTGCCATGGCCATCGTGCCGCTGATCACGCCCAGGCTGCCCTTCGACCCGGCCAAGGACCTGGTGCCCGTGGCCGCCGGCGCGCGGCTGGAGCTGTTCCTGGTGGTGCGCAGCGATCTGCCGTTGACCAGCTATGCCGAGTTCATCCGGTACGCCAAGGCCAACCCCGGCAAGCTGACCTATGGCACGCCGGGCAACGGCACCTCGCCGCACATCGCGGGCGAGATGCTCAAGTCGCAGGCGGGCATCTTCACCGTGCACATCCCCTACCGGGGCGCCGCGGCGGTGATGCAAGACCTGCTGGGCGGCCAGGTGGACTATTCCTTCGACCCCGGCATTGCCTTCCCGCACATCAAGTCGGGCCGGCTGCGCCTGCTGGCCATGGGCAGCGCCAAGCGCTCGCCGCTGTACCCCGCCACGCCCACCCTGGCCGAGCTGGGGCTCACAGGCTTCGACACCGGCACCACCCACGGCTTCTGGGCGCCGGCCGGCACGCCGCAGCCCATCATCGACCGCGTCAATGCCGAGATCAACAAGGCGCTGGCCATGCCCGCGGTGGCCGACGCCATCAAGGCCCTGGGCGCCGAGCCCACGCCGATGAGCCCGGCCGCCTTCGGCCAGCTGATCCGCAGCGACCTGCAGCGCTACGGCGTGATCGTGAAGGAACGCAGGATCACCGCCGACTGAGCGCGCGCCGCGGCGCGCTGCTCAGGCCCCGGCCACCAGCGCGCGCCGGTAGTCGCTGGGCGGCACGCCCAGGTGGGCGCGGAAGACGCGGCTGAAGTGCGCCATGCTCGAGAAGCCGAAGGCCAGGGCGATCTCGGTGATGCTGCGGCGGTCGTTGGCGCGGTCGTCGAAGCTCTGGCGGCAGGCCTCGATGCGGCGGCGCAGGATGTAGCCGGCCACGCCGTCGGGCTCTTCGGAGAAGGCGTTGTAGAGCTGGCGGCGGCTGCAGTTCAGCGCCAGGGCCAGGCCGTCCACCGACAGCGCCGCATCGCCCAGCCGCTCGCCCACATGCTGCTTGATGCGCTCGCGCAAGGCCTCGCGCTGCGTCACCGCGGTGGCCATGCCGGCCAGTTCCAGCATCGACAGGTGCACAAACTGGGTGATGGCGTCGCCCACGCCGCAGGCGGCGGCCTCGCCCATGCCCGGCAGCTCGCGGTGGGCCGAGCGCATGGTCTCCAGCGCCATGCGCGAGACACCGCCGCTGCCGCCCAGGCGGCGCGCCATCAGCGGGTCCAGCGCCAGGCCACGTTCCACCAGGCGCTGCTTGGGCACCATCACGATCAGGTGCTCCACCCGCACCGGGTTGGCCACGGCATAGGTGTCGGTGGTGTCGTAGATGCTCCACTGGTCGGGCGTGACCCAGGCCTCGCGGCCCTTCTGCTCGACACCGGCGCAGCCGATGTAGGGCGCCACGATCTTCAGGTAGGCGGTCTCCGAGGCGCGCGCCAGCGTGGCCGATCGCATCACCCGGTGGCGGTTGGCCTCCAGGCGTGTCAGCACCACGTCGCCGGCATGCAGGGTGCTCATGCGGCCGTCGAAACCGGTGTCGCCGTAGTGGTCCGACTTCAGGCCGTGGAACAGCCGGTGGATGCAATCGGCCCAGAAGGCGCCGCGCTCGGGCGCAGGCACGGCATCGGTGTGGGTGGTGACAGCGGACCGCAGTGGCATGGCAGCTCCTTCGGCGCAGGCGGCCAGGCCAGGTTTGGGGCCAGGCCATCGTGACGGATGGGCCGCGAGCTTAAGTCCGACGGGGTCGGCGTGCCGGCCCGGGGGGCTGGATTGGGAGGGCTGCGGCGGCAGACCCAGGGAATGTCCTGATCCGCCTGCACAACCAGTCAACAAGCCCTGCATGGACCGGCAAGCAGGCCGGGCAGGGGCTGCCGAGAATTTGGGCGTGGTGGCCGCAGAGCAGCCACGCCCATGTTCCACCGCAGGAGACACCCATGCGCGACCCCAAGCTGCCCCCGGGCCCCGACAGCACCCCCGCCAGCGGCGTGCAACGCCGCACCCTCGTGCAGGCCGCCCTGGTGGCGCCGGCCGCGCTGGCCATGCCGGCCCTGGTGCGCGCCCAGGCGGCGCCGGTGCGGGTGGGTTATGCCATGGCCCGCACGGGCCCCTGGACCACCGGCGCCCAGGTCAGCCAGGAGCCCAACTACCTGCTGTGGGCCGAGCAGCAGAACGCGGCCGGCGGCCTGAACGTGAAGGGCACGAAGCGCCTGATCGAGCTGGTGAGCAGCGACGACCAGAGCAACATCGAGACCTGCGTGCGCACCTACGAGAAGCTGATGGGCAGCGACAAGGTCGACCTGGTGCTGCCGCCCTGGGGCAGCAATGCCAACTTCGCCGTGGCGCCGCTGGCCAACCGCTTCGGCTACCCCTTCATCGCCCCCACCGCGCTGAGCCGCCGGCTGATCGAGATGAAGCTGCCCTACTTCTTCCTGATGCTGCAGCAGCCCAAGCCGATGATGGACGCGCTGGTGGACATGCTCAAGGCCAACGGCGCCAAGACCGTGGCGGTGGTCTACGTGGACGACCTGTTCGGCCTGGAGAACTACGCCGCGCTGAAGGTGGCGCTGCAGGGCAGCGGCATCAGCATGGTCGAGGACAAGAGCTACCCGCTGGGGGTGAAGGACCTGGGCCCGGTGCTGCGCAGCATCAAGGACAAGAACCCCGATGCCTTCGTCGGCCTGACCTACCCGCCCGACACCATCCTGGCCAGCCGGCAGAGCAAGGAGATCGGCTTCAACCCGCGCTTCTTCTATGCCAGCGTGGGCACGGCCTTCCAGCTCTACCGCAACGTGATGCAGGCCGGTGCCGAGGGTGTGCTGGGCATGGGCAGCTGGAACGGCAAGACCAGCCCCGCCGCCAAGGCCTATTTCGACGCCCATGTGAAGAAGTTCGGGGCGGCCAAGGAGCCCGACCGCTGGGCCAGCGGCGCCACCTGGGCCGGGCTGGAGATCCTGACCGCGGCCGTGGCCAGGGTCGGCCTGGACCGCAAGGCCATCCGCGACTACGTGGCCGGCACCGAGCACAACACCATCCTGGGCAAGATCCGCTTCGCCGGCAGCGAGAACGTGGGCACGCCGGGCACGGTGGGCCAGTGGCAGAAGGGCGAGTTCGAGGTGGTGTGGCCCAAGGCCCAGGCCACCGCGTCGCTGGTGCCGGCCAAGCCGGCCTGGGTCTGACCGCATGAGCCTGGGCTCCTGGCTCGAGCTGATCGCCTCCGGCCTGATCACCGGGGGTGTGTACGCGCTCGTCGCCCTGGGGCTGAACCTGCAGTACGGCCTGATGCGGGTGCTGAACATCGCGCATGGCGAGTTCCTGATGGTGGGCGCCTTCCTCACCTGGGCGGCACACACCGGCTGGGGTATCTCGCCGCTGCTGATGGTGCCGGTGTCGTTCGCGGTGCTGATGGGCCTGGGCATGCTGGTGCACCGGCTCACGTTCCGCCGCCTCACCCGCACCAGCCCCAACCTGGATGTGTTCGAGGCACGTGGCCTGATGGTCAGCTTCGGCCTGATGTTCCTGGTGCAGAACTTCGCCCAGCTGGTGTGGGGCGGTGATCTGCGTGGCTACGACTTCATGGCCGACCCGGTGGCCGTGGGGGGTGCGCAGTTCTCGGCCAACAAGCTGCTGCTGCTGGCCCTGGCGCTGGCCTTGAGCGTGGCGCTGATCCTGGTGCTGCGCAAGACGCTGTACGGCAAGGGCGTGCGGGCGCTGATGCAATCACCCACCGGGGCGCAGCTGGTGGGCATCGACACCGCGCGGCTGCACCCGCTGATGTTCGGCATCGGCATGGGCTTGTCGGGCGTGGCCGGCTGCCTGCTGAGCATGACCTACACCATCAGCCCGGCCATGGGCGAGCCCTACACCGTCACCGCGCTGATCGTCATCACCCTGGGCGGCTTCGGCAGCATGGCCGGTGCGCTGGCGGGCGGCCTGGCGCTGGGGGTGATCGAGGCGGTGGGCATGCACTTCACCAGCCCGTCGCTGAAGTCGCTGCTGTCCTACGGCATCTTCATCGCCGTCTTGCTGTGGCGGCCCAACGGCCTGTTCACCCGGAAATGAGCCCCCGAGGCGCCTGCGGCCGCTTGATCGGCGACACAACGAGATCGACCCGATGCAACGAGACCTGTTGATCCTGTTCGCCCTGACCGGCTGGGCGCTGGCCGTGCCCCACTACGGCAGCGAGTTTGCGGTGTCGATGGCGCTGACCTGCCTGATGTACGTGGCGCTGTCGTCGAGCTGGAGCCTGTTCTGCGGCAGCACACGCTACCTGTCGCTGGCCACGGCGGCCTTCTTCGGCATCGGCGCCTACACCAGCGCCATCTGGATGGAGACCACCGGCTGGTGGGGCGCCATCGCCGCGGGTGCGGCGGTGGCCGCGGTGGTGGCCACGGTGATGGGCGCGGCCGTGCTGCACCTGCGCGGCACCTACTTCGCCGTGCTCACCTTCGGCATGACCGAACTGATCCGCCACGCCATCACCTGGTGGGAAAAGCAGGTCACCGGCACCGTGGGCCGGGTGCTGGTGAGCGTGCCCGAACGCGACACCATCTACCTCACCGTGCTGGGCCTGGCCATGCTGGCGGTGCTGACCAGCATCGTGGTGCGCCGCAACCGCTTCGGCCTGGCGATGGCCGGCATCGGCGCCGACGAGCAGCGCGCCCAGACCCTGGGCGTGAACACCCGGCTGGTGAAGATCGCCGGCTTTGCGCTGACGGCCGCGTTTGCCGGCGCGGTGGGCGCGGCCATGAGCGTGCGCTGGACCTACATCGACCCCGGCACGGTGTTCAACCCCTTCATCGGCTTCCAGACGGTGCTGATCGCGCTGATCGGCGGCGCCGCCACGCTGTGGGGCCCGCTGATCGCCGCGGTGGTGTTCAGCCTGCTGGCCGAGACCCTGCGGCTGCAGGCACCGCAGGTCTACATGATGTCGCTGGGCCTGCTGCTGATCCTGTGCGTGCTGTACCTGCCGGGCGGCCTGGCCTCGCTGCGCTGGGCCACCTTCGGCGCCTGGCGCGACGGCATGCGCCAGGCATGGCGTGACTGGGCCAAGCCCGCGGCCGGCAAGGTGGCGCCATGAACGGCCACCCCCTGCTGGAGGCGCGTGAGGTCTCGGTGCGCTTTGGCGGCCTGGTGGCGGTGGACCGGGTGAGCGCGGCCTTTGCGCCGGGTGAGCTGGTCGGCATCATCGGCCCCAACGGTGCCGGCAAGACCACCTTCTTCAACGCCTTGTCGGGTGTGGTGCAGCCCACCGGCGGTGATCTCTATGCCCAGGGCCAGCGCCTGACGGGTGCCCAGCCGCACCGCTATGCCCAGCATGGCGTGGCGCGCACCTTCCAGACACCGCGCGTGTTCGCCGAGCTCAGCGTGGCCGCCAACATCGGTTTCGGCCTGCAGTTTGCCGGCCGCCACCGCACGGCCAGCTGGCTGCTGAAGGACAGCGCCAGCATCCTCAATCTCATCGGCCTGCAGGCCCAGGCCACACTGCCCGCCGCCGCCATCACGCCCAGCCAGCAGCGCCTGCTGGAGATCGGCATGGCCCTGGCCACCCGGCCCAGGCTGCTGCTGCTGGACGAGGTGGCCGCCGGCCTGACCGAGAGCGAAGTGGATGCCATGGCGCAGCTGATCCGCCGCCTGCGCGACGAGCTGGATCTCACCGTGATCTGGATCGAGCATGCGGTGACCACGCTGCTGCAGTACGTGGAACGCGTGATCGTGCTGCACCAGGGCCGCAAGATCGCCGACGGCACGCCCGCCGAGGTGGTGCGCCATCCCGAGGTGGTCGAGGCCTACCTGGGCGACGAGATGGTGGAGGCGGCCTGAGGTGAAGAACGACATCGAAGCCGCACTGCGCCGCCCGCTGGCACACCTGAAGGTGGCGGGCCTGTCGGCCGGCTACGGGCCCTTCCTGGTGCTGCGTGACCTGACGCTGGAAGCCCGCCCGGGCATCACCGTCATCCTGGGTCCCAACGGCGCGGGCAAGACGACCCTGCTGAAGGCCATCGCCGGCCTGATCCCACGCGGCGGCACGCTGCAGCTCAACGCCGACCAGATCCCGGCGGATGCCAAGCCCAGCGCCATCGTGCAGCGTGGCCTGGCCCTGGTGCCGGAGGGCCGGCAGCTGTTTGCGCAGATGACGGTGGAAGAGAACCTGGAGCTGGGCGGCTGGCTGGTGCCAGCGGCCGAGCGCGCAGCGCGGCTGCGCCAGGCCTTCCAGGACTTTCCCAAGCTGGCCGAACGTGCCCGCCAGCTGGCCGGCACCATGAGCGGCGGCGAGCAGCAGATGGTGGCCGTGGCACGCGCCATGATGAGCGCACCACGCCTGCTGATGCTGGACGAACCCTCGCTGGGCCTGGCACCACGCATGGTGGACGAGCTGCTGGCCATTGCCCGCCGCATCGCCGACGCCGGCACCACCGTGCTGATGGTGGAGCAGAACGTGCGCAAGGCCCTGGCCGTGGCAGACCGGGGTTATGTGCTGGAACGCGGCCGCCTGGTGGCCAGCGGCCCGGCCCGCCTGCTGGCCCGCAGCAGCGTCATCCGCCAGGCCTACCTGGGCAAGACCACGGCCCAGGCCGCCGCCCACCCGAGCGCACACCCACAAGCATCCAAGGAGCCCCCCGTGTCCGACACCACCATGCTGATCAACGGCCTGTCCGTCACCGCCGAACGCGGCGCCAGCTTCGAGCGGCGCAACCCGCTCGACGGCAGCGTGGCCACCCGGGCCCCGGCCGCCAGCGAGGCCGACGCCGTGGCCGCGGTGGACGCCGCCGCCGAGGCCTTCAAGACCTGGAGCCAGACCGGGCCCACCGAGCGCCGCATGCTGCTGCTGAAGGCCGCTGACGCATTGGAGGCCAAGACGCCGAAGTTCGTGGAAGCGGTGCCGGCCGAGACCGGCGCCACGGCCATGTGGGCCGGCTTCAACGTGCACCTGGCCGCCGGCATGATCCGCGAGGCGGCGGCGCTGACGACGCAGATCGCCGGTGAAGTCATCCCGTCGGACGTGCCGGGCAGCCTGGCCATGGGCATGCGCCAGCCAGCCGGCGTGGTGCTGGGCATCGCGCCCTGGAACGCACCGGTCATCCTGGGCGTGCGCGCCATCTGCGTGCCGCTGGCCTGCGGCAACACCGTGGTGTTCAAGGGCAGCGAGAACTGCCCGCACACCCACCAGCTGATCGCCGAGGCCTTCCAGGATGCCGGCTTCCCGCCGGGCGTGCTGAACTACATCAGCAACGCGCCGGCCGACGCCGCCAAGGTGGTGGAGGCCATGGTGGCGCACCCGGCGGTGCGGCGGGTCAACTTCACCGGCAGCACGCGGGTGGGCAAGCTCATCGCCATGACCTGCGCCAGGCACCTGAAGCCGGTGGTGCTGGAACTGGGCGGCAAGGCGCCGATGGTGGTGCTGGACGACGCCGACCTGGATGCGGCGGTGAACGCCGCCGCCTTCGGCGCCTTCGCCAACAGCGGCCAGATCTGCATGAGCACCGAGCGCTTCATCGTCGACGGCAGGATCGCCGACGACTTCGTCGCCCGCTTCGCCAAGAAGGCCCGCAGCCTGCCGCTGGGCGACCCGCGCAAGCCCGAGCCCGTGGTGCTGGGCAGCGTGATCGGCATGGGCACGGTGGAGCACTGCAACGCCCTGATCGACGACGCGCTGGCCAAGGGCGCCAAGCTGGTGTGTGGTGGCAAGGCCAGCGACACGCTGATGCCGGCCACCATCCTGGACCACGTCACCCGCCAGATGCGCATCTACCACGAGGAAACCTTCGGCCCGGTGAAATGCGTGGTGCGGGTGGACGGCGTGGACGCGGCGGTGGATTGCGCCAACGACAACGCCTACGGCCTGTCGGCAGCGGTGTTCGGCCGCGACATCGCGCGCGCCATGGGCGTGGCACGCCGCATCGAGAGCGGCATCTGCCATGTCAACGGCCCCACGGTGCACGACGAAGCCCAGATGCCCTTCGGCGGCGTCAAGGCCTCGGGCCTGGGGCGCTTCGGCGGCCAGGCCGGGGTGCATGAATTCACCGAGCTGCGCTGGATCACCGTGCAGATGACGCCGCGGCAGTACCCGTTCTGAGCCTTGGCCTGGCCGCCGCGGTGATGGAAGGCCATGTGCCGGCCGGCATTCAACCCGCCATGCACCCAGTGCAGCACAGGCCGCGGCCGATAATTCGGCCATGCAAGCCACTGCCCCGCCGCCGTCACGCCTGGCGCTGTACCTGGACCTGATCCGCTGGAACCGCCCGGCCGGCTGGCTGCTGCTGTTGTGGCCCACGCTCAGCGCACTGTGGATCGCGGCCGACGGTTTTCCGGGCTGGCATCTGCTGGCGGTGTTCACCCTGGGCACGGTGCTGATGCGCAGCGCGGGCTGCTGCGCCAACGACGTGGCCGACCGGGAGTTTGATCGCCATGTGAAGCGCACCGCCCAGCGGCCGGTCACCCGCGGTGCCCTGTCGGCGCGCGAGGCGCTGGCGGTGGGCGCGGTGCTGGCCCTGATGGCCTTTGCCCTGGTGCTGACGACCAACCCGCCCACCATCGCGCTGAGCTTCGCCGCGCTGGCCATCGCCGTGGCCTACCCCTATGCCAAGCGGCTGGTGGCCATGCCGCAGGCCGTGCTGGGCGTGGCCTTCAGCTTCGGCATCCCCATGGCCTTCTCGGCCGTGCAGGGCGGGCGCGAGGCCAGCCTGGCCGCCCTGCAGGCGGCCGTGCCGCCGCAGGCCTGGGCCCTGCTGCTGGGCAACCTGTGCTGGGTGCTGGCCTACGACACCGAATACGCCATGGTCGACCGCGACGACGACCTGACCATCGGCATCCAGACCTCGGCCATCACCCTGGGCCGCTGGGACGTGGCGGCGGTGATGGGCTTCTACGCCGCCTACCTGCTGAGTTGGGCGGTGATTGGCCGCTCACTCGGCCTGGGCCTGGTCTTCCTGCTGGGCGTGGCGGCCGCCGCGGCCCAGGCCGCCTGGCACTACACGCTGATCCGCGACCGCAGCCGCGACGGCTGCTTCAAGGCCTTCCGCCAGAACCACTGGCTGGGCTTCACCGTGTTTGCCGGCGTGGCGCTGGACCTGGCGCTGCGCTGAGGCAGGGCCGTCAGCGCCCGAACTCATCCCCCAGCTCGGCGGCCCGCCGCTGTGCCGAAAGCACAGCGCGCTGGATGGCCTGGTCGACACCCTCCGCCCGCATGGACTCCAGCGCCGCGTGGGTGGTGCCGCCCTTGCTGGTGACACGTTCACGCAGCACGGCCGGGCTGTCGGGGGATTGCGCGGCCAGCGCGGTGGCGCCGTCGAAGGTGGCCAGGGCCAGGCGCTTGCCCTGTTCGGCCGACAAGCCCATCTGCTGGGCGGCGGCCACCATGGCCTCCACCCAGTAGAAGACATAGGCCGGCCCTGAGCCCGACAGCGCGGTCACCGCGTCCAGGTCGGCCTCCTGGCCCACCCACAGGGTCTGGCCGGTGGGCGCCAGCACCTGTTCGATCTGGCTGCGCTCGGCCACCGTCACCGCCGGCGTGGCATACAGGCCGGCGATGCCACGGCCGATCAGCGCCGGCGTGTTGGGCATGCTGCGCACGATGCGGGCGGCGTCCGGGGCCAGGCCCATCGCCCGCGCGATGGCGTCGCTGCGGATGCCGGCCATCACGCTGAGGTGCAGCGCGCCGGCCAGGTGCGGCGCACAGGGTGCGGCCGCCTCGGCAAACAGCTGGGGCTTGACCGCCCACACCACCAGGCCGGTGCCCGCCAGGGTGGCATCGGCCGACGGCCGCACCTGCACGCCGAATTCGGCCTGCAGCTTGCCGCGCTGGGCCTCGCCGGGGTCGATGGCCAGGATGCTGGTGGGCGCGCGGCCGGCGCGCACCAGGCCGCCGATCAGCGCGGTGGCCATGTTGCCGCCGCCGATGAAGGCAATGCTGGGAGCAGGGGTGTCGGGCATGGCCGGCAGTGTAGCCAGCAGCCGGACCATACCAAGCCCTGCCAGTCCCATGCATTCGATGCATAACCTTGCCCAAGCGGCGCCGCCCGGCCTACATTGCGCCCGCAGACGGCAGCCGGCCAGCCAAGAACCGGCCCCACGCCGCCGGCCCATCCCAACACCTCCGAGGACCACATGTCGCTTTCCTACGTGCACCCCACCTCCGACAGCCCCTGGGGCACCTACCTGTCGCAGATCGACCGGGTGCTGCCCTACCTGGGCCCGCTGGCCCGCTGGGCCGAGACGCTCAAGCGGCCCAAGCGCACGCTGATCGTCGACATCCCCATCGAGCTGGACAACGGCACCATCGCCCACTACGAGGGCTACCGGGTGCAGCACAGCCTGACGCGCGGCCCCGGCAAGGGCGGCGTGCGCTACCACCCCGACGTGACGCTGGAAGAGGTGATGGCGCTGTCGGCCTGGATGAGCATCAAGAACGCGGCGGTGAACCTGCCCTTCGGCGGCGCCAAGGGCGGCATCCGTGTCGACCCCAAGCAGCTGAGCCAGAAGGAGCTGGAGAAGATGACACGCCGCTACACCAGCGAGATCGGCATCATCATCGGCCCGCAGCAGGACATCCCCGCGCCCGACGTCAACACCAACGCCCAGGTGATGGCCTGGATGATGGACACCTACTCGATGAACACCGGCGCCACCGCCACCGGCGTGGTCACCGGCAAGCCGCTGCACCTGGGTGGCAGCCTGGGCCGGGTGAAGGCCACCGGGCGGGGCGTGTTCGTCACCGGGCGGGAGGCGGCGCGCCGCATCGGCCTGGACATCACCGGCGCCAAGGTGGCGGTGCAGGGCTTCGGCAACGTGGGCTCGTCGGCGGCCGAGCTGTTCGTGCAGGCGGGTGCCATGGTGGTGGCGGTGCAGGACCACAGCGGCAGCATCTTCAATGGCCTGGGGCTGGACGCGACCCTGCTCGCCGCCCATGTGAAGGCCACCGGCGGCGTGGTGGGCTTTGCCGGCGCCGACGCCATCGCGCCCGAGGACTTCTGGGACGTGGACTGCCAGATCCTGATCCCCGCGGCGCTGGAGAACCAGATCACCGCCGCCCGCGCCGGCCGGCTGAAGGCCAGGCTGGTGCTGGAAGGCGCCAACGGCCCCACCGGCGCGGCGGCCGACGACATCCTGGCCGAGCGCGGCATCCTGGTGGTGCCCGACGTGATCTGCAACGCCGGCGGCGTGACGGTGAGCTACTTCGAGTGGGTGCAGGACTTCTCGTCCTTCTTCTGGACCGAGGACGAGATCAACGCCCGGCTGGACAAGATCATGGTGGGCGCGCTGAACAACATCTGGGACACCGCCGACCTGCACCGCATCAGCCTGCGCACCGCCACCTTTGCGGTGGCCTGCGAGCGCATCCTCTCGGCGCGCCAGGAGCGTGGGCTCTACCCTTGATGCGCAGCGGGTGTCGCCCGCCGGCCGAGCGCCGGGCCGCTGCCAAGCCGGCCTGTCCACCCGCTTGGCGGGTGGCGGCGGTACACCGGCGCCGGGTGCCCCATGTCGTCAGGCCGCCGCGCGGCCGTCGCCACCCTGCTGCAGCCAGGCCACCAGGGCCTCGGCCGACAGCGGGGCCGACCACAGATAGCCCTGGCCACGGCCGCAGTCCAGGCGCCGCAGCAGGGCGGCCTGGCTGGCGGTCTCGATGCCTTCGGCCACGGTGTCCATGCCCAGGGTCTGGGCCACGCGGATGGTGGCCTCGATCAGCACGCGGTGGTAGTCGCTGGTCTCGGCATGGCTGACGAAGCTGCGGTCGATCTTCACCGTGTCCACCGGCAGCTGGTGCAGGCAGGCCAGCGATGAGTAGCCGGTGCCGAAATCGTCCAGCGCGATGCGCACGCCCAGGGCCTTGATCTCGCGCAGCCGTTCGCGCGCGGCCTCGTCCTGGGCGGCCAGGCTCTCGGTCACCTCCAGCTGCAGCGCCTGCGGTGCCAGGCCGCTGGCGGCCAGCACCGCCTGCACCTCGGCCGCCAGCCGGGGCAGGCGCAGCTGCACCGCCGACAGATTGACCGCCACACTGGCGGGCGCCAGCGCGCCCAGCGTGCGCTGCCACTGCGCCAGCTGCTGGCAGGCGGTGCGCAGCACCAGGGCACCCAGGGCCACCACCAGGCCCGATTCCTCGGCCACCGGGATGAACTCCAGCGGGCTGACCAGGCCACGCTGCGGGTGGCGCCAGCGCACCAGGGCCTCCACGCCGCAGGGGCCACCGCGCTGCAGGTCCACCACCGGCTGGTAGACCACGAACAGCTCGTCGCGCTGCAGGGCCAGGCGCAGGTCGGCCTCGGTGGCCACGCTGCGCGCCAGCTTCTCGTGCATGGCCGGATGGAACACCACATAGCGCGCGCGGCCGGCGCGCTTGGCCTCGTACATGGCTGTGTCGGCATCGCGCATCACGGTGTGGGCGTCGTTGGCCGCCTGCTCCGAGCTGACGATGCCGATGCTGGCGGTGGAGTGCACCACGTTGCCGTCGATGGTGTAGGGCGCGGCCAGCACCGACAGCAGCCGGCGCGCCACGGCGCAGGCCGCCTCGCGGCCCTGCACACCTTCCAGCACCACCACGAATTCATCGCCGCCGATGCGGCCGGCCGTCTGCTGCACGCCGCCGGCCGTGGCCGTGTCGCCGTCAGCGCTGAGGGCGCCCAGGGCCAGGCCGTCACCGTTGCGCAAGGCCGTGCGCAGGCGCTGGGCGATCTGGCGCAGCAGCTCGTCACCCGCTGCATGGCCCAGCGTGTCGTTGGTCTGCTTGAAGCGGTCGAAGTCCATGAACAGCACGGCGTAGCGGAAGTCGGCCTGCTGCGCCGCGCGCTCCACCGCCTGCTGCACCTGGTCGAACACCGCCGCGCGGTTGGGCAGCTGGGTCAGGCCGTCGGTGCGGGCGGCGTGGCGCAGCATGGCCTGCATCTGCACCTGCTCGGTCATGTCGATGTGGATGCCGGCCATGCGCAGGGGGCGGCCGTCGGGCGCACGCTCGATCAGCACGCCGCAGGACAGCACGTCGGCCCAGGTGCCATCGGGCCGGCGCAGGCGCAGCTCCACCCGGCAGGCCTGGCTGGCGTCGTCCAGGTGGATGCGCACCGCACGCTGCCACTGCAGGCGGCTTTCCGGGTGCACCAGGCGGGACCACTCGCGCTCGGTCAGGCCCACCTCGCCGCGCCGGTAGCCCAGGGCGGCGAGCAGGCGGTCGTTGCAGGCCATGGTGCCGGCCTGCATGTCCCATTCCCAGGTGCCCAGGCCGGCGGCGTCGATGGTGTGCTCCAGCAACGCCAGCTGCCGGTGCTGGGTGGTCACGTCGGCAAAACTGGCCAGCGTGCCCTGCACGGTGCCCTGCGCATCGCGCAGCACGGCCACGTTGGACGCCAGCCAGCGCACCCGCCCGCCGGATGTGGCCACGCCCATCAGGGCATCGGCCAGGTCACGACCCTCGGCCAGGGCGCGCAGCGACGGGCGCTCATGGGGCGCCATCGGCCGGCCATCGCCGTGCAGGGCCTGCCAGCCCGGGTCGGGTGGCGCCCGCTCCAGCAGCTGCGCCGGGCTGAGCTGCAGCAGGGCGCCCGCGGCCGGGTTGCCCTGCAGCACACGGCCCCGGGCATCCCGCAGCACCACACCCTGCGGCAGCGCGGCCAGCAGGGCCGCCGCCGACGGCGCCGCACTGCGGCGCAATCGGCGGCGACGCAGCGCAGGTGGGGCGGATGGGCGGGAAGGACGCAAGCCAGGCTCCGGCAAGACCAGTGCAGGTGCACCATGCACCACACCGTTGCTTGGCTCGGTATCGGTGTGGCGTGCACAAACTTGAGGCACAGCGCCGGAAATGTCAGCATGCACTCACTCTGCGCGTCTGGTGGCGGCTGGGGGGCGGCCGCTGCGCCAGCAGGGCGGCCGGCTGGCTGGCTTCAGCCTGGGTGGGCCACCGGGCTGCGGTAGTGGTAGGCGTAGGCGTCGGCAAAGCCCAGGCGCCGGTAGATGCTGCGGGCGCCATGGTTGTCGGCGTCCACCTGCAGGTAGGCGGTGCGGGCGCCCGCCGCATGGGCCTGGGCCAGCAGGCGGCCGCACAGCCAGGCGGCCAGGCCCCGGCCACGCGCCTGGGGGGCGGTGAACACGTCGTACAGGCCGACCAGATCAGCCTCGGCCGCCGTCTGGCCGCAGGCCAGCACCCCGTCTGCCGGGCCACCACCGCCGCCATCCGGCTGGCGCAGCACCCAGCCCTGGTAGGGCACCGGCGACAGTGCAAGCCGCTGGGCATGGGCCTGGCGCTGGGCGGGTGGTGAGCCACGCAGCAGGCCCACCACCTCGGCATAGGCCTCACCATCCAACGGCTGCCACAGCAGGCCGGCGGGCGGTGGCTCGGTCACCGCCGGGCACTGCGGGGCCACCATCACGCGGGTGTCGTCCAGCCGGTGCCAGCCCAGGGCGCACAGGGCATCGTCCAGCCCCACCGGGCGGCTGAAGGGCGTGATGCGCAGCACCAGCGGCAGGCCGGCGGCGTCCATCACCGCCTGGCACAGGGCCAGGCGCTCGGCCAGCGGCAAGCGGCCGTCGGCCACCGCCTGCACGCAGCGTGCACGCCTGGCCTTGCCGGGGGAATAGCGCAGCAGCCAGCCGTCCACCCAGCGCTGCTGGGGCGGCGCGCTGGCGTTGATGCCGGCGTCCTCGATGCGGGACAGCAGGCTGTCGGTGAGCTGGTGGGGATTCACGCGGGCGGCCGGGTTGGGCTCAAACACCCAGGCGCAGGCTGTCGACCCGCTGCACCAGCTCCTGGGCAAAGGCCAGGTAGGCCTGTGCACCCTTGGCGGCCGGGTCGAACACCACGCCGGGCTGGCCGTAGCTGGGCGCCTCGGCCAGGCGCACGTTGCGCGGGATCACCGCGTTGAACACCTTCTCGCCGAAATGTGCCTTGAGCTGCTCACTGACCTGCTGCTGCAGCGTGATGCGTGGATCGAACATCACCCGCAGCAGGCCGATCACCTGCAGATCACGGTTGAGGTTGGCGTGCACCTGCTTGATGGTGTTGACCAGATCGGACAGACCTTCCAGCGCAAAGTATTCGCACTGCATGGGCACGATCACACCATGCGCGCTGCACAGGCCGTTCAGCGTGAGCAGGCTCAACGAGGGTGGGCAGTCGATCAGCACGAAGTCGTACTGGCCGGCGCTGTCGAGCGCGGCGGCGGCCAGGGCCTGGCGCAGGCGCAGGTTGCGGTGCTCCAGCGCCACCAGCTCCACTTCGGCGCCGGCCAGCTCGCGGTTGGCGCCCAGCACGTCGTAACCACCCGCCTCGCTGCGCTGGCGGGCCTCCAGCAGGCTGGCCGATTCCAGCAGCACGTCGTACACCGACAGCGCCATCGCGCGCTTGTCGATGCCCGAGCCCATGGTGGCATTGCCCTGGGGGTCGAGGTCGACCACCAGCACACGCTGCCCCACGCGGGCCAGGCCGGCGGCCAGGTTCACGGTGGTGGTGGTCTTGCCGACGCCACCCTTCTGGTTTGCGATGCAGAAAACTTTGGCCATGGGTGGGAGTATCGCCGCTGGGTCTGGGGCTGGCGCCGCCTGAGCGGCGGCGAGAACAGGGTGTCAGGCCGTGGCCGCCCGGGGGCGCATCCACACCAGGCAGCGCTGGGCGTCCACCCCGGGCACCTGGAGTTGTTCCACGTGAAACACTTCCACGCTGGCCGGCAGGGCCGCCTGCTCGTCGTCAGGCAGCTTGCCCTTCATTGCCATCCACACGCCCCCATCGGCCAGCAGATGCCCGGTGAGCGCGGTGAAATCCGCCAGCGAGGCGAAGGCCCGCGATGTGACCAGCTGGTAGCCGCCGGCCGGCGGCAGCAAGGCTTCCACCCGGGCATGCAGGCCGTGCAGGCCTGGCAGGCGCAGCTCGGCCGCCACCTGGCGGATGAAGCTGACCTTCTTGACCACCGTGTCCACACAATCCACCTGCCAGGCCGGTTGCAGCGCCGCCAGCACCACCCCGGGCAGGCCACCGCCGCTGCCCACGTCCAGCAAACGCAGCGGGGCCTCAGGCGCCAGGCCCGCCGCCGCGCACCAGCGCTGCAGCGGCGGCAACACCGCCAGGCAATCGATCAGGTGGTGGCTGAGCATCTCGGCAGGGTCCCGCAAGGCCGTGAGGTTGTAGACACGGTTCCAGCGCTGCAGCAGGTCCAGGTAGGCCAGCAGCTGGTCGGCTTGGGCCGGCGCCAGAGGCAGCTTGAGTGCTTGGGCAGCGTCCAGCAGTTGTTGGCGGTGGCCGCCGGGGGCAGGTGCGGCCATCTCAGGCGGCATCCCGTGCCACCGCAGCGGATGCAGCAGGGCCAGCTGCATCCATGAAACCCTGGAAGCGGCCCTTCTTCAGATGCACCAGCAGCAGCGAGATCGCCGCCGGTGTCACGCCCGACAGGCGCGACGCCTGGCCCAGGGTTTCGGGCCGCTGCCGGCCCAGTGTTTGCCGCACCTCGAAGCTCAGCGCCTTCACCAGCGCATAGTCCAGATCCGCGGGCAGCTTCAGGTGTTCGAAGTGGGCCGACCGCGCCACATCGTCGACCTGCTTGCCGATGTAGCCGGCATATTTGGTGGCGATTTCCACCTGCTCCACCACCGCAGCGGCCAGGTCGGCCCCCAGGTCTGCAGCCAATGTTTCACGTGAAACAGGCAGATGCACCCCCGCTGCGGCGGCCACCGACAACACGCCGTCGAAGTCCACGCCTGGCCGGCGCAGCAGGTCGGCCAGGTTGTATTCATGGTCGATGGCCTTGCCCAGCAGGCGCTCGGCATCGGCCGCTGCCAGCACCGAGGGATTCACCCAGCAGCGCTTCAGCTGCTCGGCCGTGCGTGCCACGGCATCGCGCTTGCGGTTGAAGGCCTCCCAGCGCCGGTCGTCCACCAGGCCCAGTTGGCGGCCGATCTCGGTGAGGCGTGCGTCGGCGTTGTCTTCGCGCAGCTGCAGCCGGAACTCGGCCCGGCTGGTGAACATGCGGTAGGGCTCGCTCACACCCTTGGTGATCAGGTCGTCCACCAGCACACCCAGGTAGGCCTGGTCACGGCCCAGCCGCAGCGCATCACGCCCCTGCGCCTGCAGCGCTGCATTCGCGCCGGCAAACAGGCCTTGCGCTGCCGCCTCCTCGTAGCCAGTCGTGCCATTGATCTGGCCCGCGAAGAACAGGCCGCCGATGGCCTTGGTCTCGAAGCTGCCCTTCAGTTCACGCGGGTCGAAGTAGTCGTATTCGATGGCATAACCCGGCCGCAGGATGTGGGCCCGCTCCAGCCCGGCCATGGACTGCAGCGCCGCCAGCTGGATGTCGAAGGGCAGCGAGGTGGAGATGCCGTTGGGGTAGAACTCATGCGTGGTGAGACCCTCGGGCTCCAGGAAGATCTGGTGGCTGTCCTTGTCGGCAAAGCGGTTCACCTTGTCTTCGATGCTGGGGCAGTAGCGCGGGCCCACGCCCTCGATCACGCCGGTGAACATCGGGCTGCGGTCGAAGCCTGAGCGGATGATGGCGTGGGTGCGGGCATTGGTGTGGGTGATCCAGCACGGCACCTGGCGCGGGTGCTGGCCGGCATGGCCCAGGAAGCTGAACACCGGCACCGGGTCCAGGTCACCCGGCTGCTCGGTCAGCTTCGAGAAGTCGATCGAGCGGCCGTCGATGCGCGGTGGTGTGCCGGTCTTCAGCCGGCCCTGCGGCAGCTTCAGTTCCTTCAACCGGGCCGACAGCGTGATGGCCGGCGGGTCACCGGCGCGGCCGGCGCTGTGGTTCTGCAGGCCGATGTGGATGCGCCCGTCCAGAAAGGTGCCGGCCGTCAGCACCACGGTCTTGCCGCGGAAGCGGATGCCCGCCTGGGTGACAGCGCCAGTCACGCGGCTGCGCTGGCCGTCGGACTCCACCGTCAGGTCGTCCACCGCCTGCTGGAACAGCCACAGATTGGGTTGGTTCTCCAGCCGCTGGCGGATCGCCGCCTTGTAGAGGATGCGGTCGGCCTGGGCGCGGGTGGCGCGCACCGCCGGGCCCTTGCTGCCATTGAGGATGCGGAACTGGATGCCCGCCTCGTCGGTGGCCGCGGCCATGGCACCACCCAGCGCGTCCACCTCCTTCACCAGATGGCCCTTGCCGATGCCACCGATGCTGGGGTTGCAGCTCATCTGCCCCAGGGTCTCGATGTTGTGGCTGAGCAACAGCGTGGTGCAGCCCATGCGGGCCGCCGCCAGCGCGGCCTCGGTGCCGGCATGGCCGCCGCCGACGACGATGACATCGAATGATTGAGGGTGCAGCACGGTGGGGGGCAGCGCGCCGGGCAGGGCGCGCCGCAGGCAGGTGGGCAAGGGTCGCATTGTAAAAACCCGGCGGCCCATCGGGGCGCATTCGGCGTGATGGCCTTGGGGCGACGATGATGGCGCCCAGCCACCATGCACACGCCCCCCCCCACCACCACAGACACCCCGCTGGCCCGGCTGCCGGTCGACACCACGGTCAGCTGCCGCCCCGGCTGTGCGGCCTGCTGCACGGCGCCGTCGATCAGTTCAGCCATTCCCGGCATGGCGCAGGGCAAGCCGGCGGGTGTGCCCTGCGTGCAACTGGACCCAACCGGCCGCTGCCGCCTCTTCGGCCGGCCGGACCGCCCGGCGGTGTGCAGCTCGCTGCAAGCCTCGCCCGACATGTGCGGCAGCAGCCGCCAGCACGCCATGCAGTGGCTGGCGCGGCTGGAGGCCGCCACGGCGCCAGCCGCGCCGGCAGCGGCTGGTCAGCCGGCGGGAGCGGCCATCACGTCGGCAGCAACCCCAAGCTGGTGACGCGCCGCCCAGCAGCGCTTGAAGAAGATGGCGCCTGCTGCCTCCACCGACCCTGAAGTTCGTTGAAAACTATCGGCGGCAATCGGTCGATTGAAACTCTAGGCGCCCCGAACACTCCGGCACGCATGCCTGGGCGTGGCCACGGAGACAGCGCTTGTGCTCGGCCATGTGCATAGCGAGCGCCGGATTCCCATGGACGTGAAGGCCCACATGCACGGCAAATCCACCTGTTCGATGCATGACGTCCCGGGGCGGTACGCGCCGACCCAGCACCCCTCACACCCACCCCTGCCGCCACACGCTGCCATCCGTCAGCATGCGCCAGTGCAGCAGCACCACCCGGCCTGAATGCACGGCCTGCAGCTCCACCTGCTCGATGCGCACTGCCGGCGGCTCGGGCGTGATGACGCGGATCACCACAAAATGCCGCTCCTTGTGGCGCGGCTGCACCGCCGTCCACTTGCTGAGCAACAGCTTCTTCGGGCTCAGCGGGTTCTTGGGTCGGGGTGGTGCGGGTGGGACATGCTCGTCAGGGTCCATGGGCTGATCATGCCCGGTGCCACAGCCGGGCACACTGGCAGGCCTGCGACCCACCCACCCAAGACCCACCCGGTCCACCCCATGCAAACCAGGCATTTCGGCATCATCGGTTTCGGCGCCATCGGCCAGTCCATCGCACAGGCCTGTGCCCGCACGCCAGTGCCCGGCCACCAGCTCATGGCCGTGCTGGTGCGGCCGCCGCAGGTGGCCACGGTGCAGGCAGCGCTGCCTGCAGGCGTCACCGCCGTGTCGGACACCACGGCCCTGCTGGCCCTGGCGCCCGATCTGGTGGTGGAAGCGGCCGGCCATGCGGCCGTGGCACAGCATGCCGCCGCCGTGCTGGCTGCCGGCACACCGCTGATGCTGCTGTCGGTGGGCAGCCTGGCCGACGCGGCTCTGCAGGCGCAGCTGGAGGCTGCAGCGCATGCGTCGGGCGCCCGGCTGCTGCTGCCGGTGGGCGCCATCGCCGGGCTCGACGGCCTGATGGCCCTGCGCCAGGCCGGCCTGCACAGCGTGCGCTACACCTCCACCAAGCCGCCGCTGGCCTGGCTGGGCACACCGGCTGCGCAGCAGTTTGATCTGCCCGGGCTGCAGGCCCGCACGGTGGTGTTTGAAGGCACGGCGCGCGATGCCGCGCGCCTCTACCCCAAGAACGCCAACCTCGCCGCCGCCGTGGCCCTGGCCGGCCTGGGCTTCGAGCGCACCACGGTGCAGCTGGTGGCCGATCCGGCGGCCAGCGGCAACAGCGGCCGCATCCAGGCCGAGGGTGATGGCTCGCGGCTGGATGTCACCGTGGCCGGCAGCCCCAGCGCCAACCCCAAGACCTCGGGCATCGTGGCCTTCAGCGTGTTGTCGGCCCTGGCCAACAGCGCCGCAGCCATTGCCTTTGCCTGAACGGCGGCGGCAGAGCATGGACGCGTTGCCGCCCCTGCCCGATACCGAGACCGCGCGCCATACCCTCGCCACGCTGCAGTCCTGCCTGGCCGCGCGTGGCCTGGTGCTGCGCCCGCCGCCGGCCGAGCCCACCACCTGCTGCGGCCGTGGCTGCAACGGCTGTGTGTGGGAAGGCTGGCTGGCGGCGGCCAGCTGGTGGCGGCAGCAGGCGGTGGATCTGCTGGGCCAGGCGCACGGCGCCTGAACCCACGGCCCTTGTCCCGCGGGTGACCGACGCACTTGGGCCGGTGGTGGTCCCCTCCTAGCCTTGTGCAGCCACCGAGACCACCATGCCTGATTTCCCCTTGCCCAACGCCTCGTTCGACCTGAGCGGCCAGGTGGCCCTGGTCACCGGCGCCTCGTCCGGCCTGGGCCACCGCTTTGCACAGGTGCTGGCCGCATCGGGCGCCAAGGTGGCGGTGGCCGCACGCCGCACCGACAAGCTGGACGCCCTGGTGCAGACCATCCGCGCCAACGGTGGCCAGGCCCAGGCCTTTGCACTGGACGTGGCACAGGACGCCCAGTTCCCCCCGCTGTTCGACGCCATCGAGGCCGCGTTCGGCAGCGGGCCGTCCATCCTGGTCAACAACGCCGGCATCCCCGACGCCCAGCGCGCCCACAAGATGAGCGTGGCCGACATCGACCGGGTGCTCAGCGTGAACCTGCGTGCCCCCTGGCTGCTGAGCTGCGAGTTTGCGCGCCGGCGCATGGCCGCCCAGCTGCCCGGGCGCATCGTCAACATCGCGTCGAGTGCGGCCTACAAGTACACCGGTGGTGGTGCGGCGCTGTATGCCACCACCAAGATGGCCGTGGTGCGCATGAGCGAGGCGCTGGCGGTGGAATGGGCCAAGTTCAACATCAACGTCAACGCCATCGCGCCCGGTGCTTTTTCATCCGAGATGATGGACGGCATGCTGCAGCGCGTGGGCGACATCACCAAGAACTTTCCGCGCCCGCGCCTGGGCGACCCGGCGCAGATGGACAGCACCCTGCTGTTCCTGGTGGCACCGGCGTCCGAGTTCGTCACCGGCACCACGGTGCGCATCGACGACGTGCAGGGTGGGCGTTAGGCGCTCAGCGTCAGGCTGGATCAGCGCAGCGCAAAACCCACCAGGGCTTGCAGCTGGTCCAGCGCCACATCGGGGTCGCCCACCTTGATGGTGGCCATGCCCAGGTCGCGCGCGGGCTTCAGGTTCACGCCCAGGTCATCGAGGAACACACAGTGCGCCGGCGCCACGCCCAGGGCCTCGCACATCAGCAGGTAGATCTTGGGGTCGGGCTTGCGCAGGCCGAGCTGGGCGCTCTCGATCACGTGGTGGAACAGCGGCAGCACGGCGTCGCGCCCAGTGGGGTCGGCGTTCTCAGCGCCGGGGCTGGCCACGTTGTTGGTGATCAGGCCGATCTTCAGCCGTTCACGCAGCAGCCGCAGCGCCTGCACCATCTGCGGCCGGATGGTGCCGCCCAGCAGGGCGATCACCTCGCGCCCGTTCACCGGGTGGCCCAAGGCGGCGCTCTCTTCGCGGAAGGCGGCGTCGAAGCCGGCCAGATCCACCACGCTGCGCTCGAAGCGGGCCCAGGCGTTGTCCAGGTGGTTGGTGGCGTTGACCGTGCGCAGAAAGTCCTTGGGCAGGCCATGGGCCTGCTCGTAGGCGGCAAAGGCCTCGAAGGGCGATGAACTGATCACGCCGCCGAAGTCCCAGATCACGGCGTGGATGTCGGCAGCGGGCATGGTGGTGTGTGGCCTGGGTCGTGGTGAAGCGGCCGATTGTGGGCAAGCCCGGTGCGCCGGCGCTGTCACCCTGGCGCACGCCAGAATGCGCGCCCATGGATTCCCTCTCGCAGATTGCCCTGGGTGCGGCCGTGGGCGTGGCCGTGATGGGCCGCCGCACCGCCGTGTGGAAAGCCGCGCTCTGGGGCGCGGTGGCCGGCACCCTGCCCGACCTGGACGTGTTCATCGACCATGGCGACCCCATCCGCAACATGGTGCTGCACCGCGCCGAGACGCATTCACCGTTCTGGCTGACGCTGTTCTCGCTGCCTTTCGGCGCCCTGGTGGCCTGGTTGAGCGGCGAGCGGGCGCTGTGGCGGCGCTGGTGGCTGGCCATGTGGCTGGCCCTGGTCACCCACCCCTTGCTGGACGGCATGACGGTGTATGGCACCCAGCTGGGGCTGCCGTTCACCAACCATCCGTATGGCGTGGGCAGCGTGTTCATCATCGACCCGCTCTACACCGTGCCGCTGCTGTTGGGTGTTGGGTGGGCGCTGTGGGGGCGGCGCGGCGGCACAGGCCTGCTGGCCAATGCCCTGGGCCTGGTGCTGAGCACGGCCTACCTGGGCTGGGGGGTGTGGGCACAGCAGCAGGCCACGGCGGTGGCGCGCACATCGCTGGCGGCGCAGGGCATCGTGGCCGAGCGCCTGCTGGTGACACCAGCCCCGCTGAACACCTTGCTGTGGCGGGTGGTGGCGGTGCAGGGTGACAGTTACCACGAGGGCTTCTGGTCGCTGCTGGATGCCCGGCCGCAGATGCAGTTCGACCGCTTCGTGCGTGGCGCTGCGCTGCTGCCGGCGGTGCAGCACATCGACGGCGTGCAGCGCATCACCGCCTTCAGCCATGGCTTCTGGGCGCTGGATCTGCACGACAACGGCCAGGGCGAGCGCCTGCGCATCACCGATCTGCGCATGGGCCAGGAGCCGACCTACACCTTCCGCTTCGAGGTGGCGCAGCAGCAGGCGAGTGCCTGGGTGGCCCTGCCCACCGCCGTGCAGCAGGGCATGCGGCCCGACGTTGCCCGCGCCTGGGCCTGGCTGTGGCGCCGGGCTCTTGGGCGGCCTCTGGCGCCGCCGCGTTAGGCCTGGCCAGGCCCACCGCGCCGGGCCAGCCAGCGCTTGAGCGGGCCGAAGGCCACAAAGCCCAGTGCGGTGGCGGCAAACAGCCCTGCGGCAAACACGATGGCGGTGAACGCGCTGCCGCTGCGGTCGAACAACCAGCCGGCCACCGGTGGTGCGGCGGTCATGATGACGAAGTAGACGGTGAAGAACACACCCATGCCGAAGGCCCGGCGCTGCGGCGCCATGGATTGCGCCGTGAGCGCCATCACGATGCCGGCCGGTGCGGCGCCGAACAGCCCGAACGCCAGGCTCAGGCCGATGGCCCAGTCACTGTGCTGCAGCAGCAGCAGCGACACCATGCCCACCAGCAGGCAGACACACAGCACGGTGGCATGGCGGCCGGTGCGGTCAGCCAGCCGGCCCGCAGCGGTGACCGACAGCACCATCACCCAGCTGGCAAGGCTGATGATGGACGCGGCCTGTGTCGCGCTGTGGCCGCCGGCCTCCAGCACCTTGGGCGCAAAGCTCAGGTAGACCACATAGCCCGCGTTGAACAGGCCCCAGATGGTGGCGGCCAGCAGCGTCAGCAGCAGCTCGTCGCGTGGCAGGCCCCTGGCCGCCGGGCCGGGTGCGGTCGCTGCGGCCGGTGGTGTGCGGTAGGCCAGCGCCACGGCCGCCGCCGCGGCCGCGCAGCACAGCGCCGCCACGGCAAACGCGGCGCGCCAGTCCAGGTGGGCCGCCAGCCAGGCATGGCCCATCTGCCCCAGGGCGATGCCGAACGGCCAGCTCATCACCAGGATGCCCAGCGCCGTGGCCAGCTCCAGGCCGGAGAACCAGTCGACCACCATCTTGGTGAAGTACAGGGTGGCGAAGACAAAGCCGGCCCCGGTGACCAGGCGCCCCAGCGCCAGCTGGCCGAAACCCTGGGCCAGCGCCGCGACGGCGCCACCCAGCGCCATCAGCACCAGGCCCGTGGCCACCAGCTGGCGGTCGCTGGCATGGCGGCCGGCCCAGCCCGCCGGGAACGACAGCAGCAGGCCCGGCAGCATGAAGAGGCCGATCAGGGTGCCGATCTCGGTGTAGCCGAAGCCGAACTGCGCCACCAGCGGGTCGGCGGTCGACCCCAGGGTCTGGAACTGCAGGCCCAGGCTGGCGCGGCAGACAAACAGCAGTGCCAGGATGGCCCAGCGCTGACGGCGGGTGGTGTCGGGTGCGGGGGCTGGCATCGGCCGCAGCGTACGCAGGCCGGGCCGGGCTGGCAAACCCGGCGTGATGAGGCAGACGGACGGGCGGGTGTGGCGGGCCGCGCCCCGCCATGCCTGCTCAGCCCTTGGCCAGCCAGCGCTCGGCCAGCTTCACCCAGTAGGTGGCGCCGGTGCTCAGCACCCGGTCGTTGAAGTCGTAGGCGGCGTTGTGCACCATGCAGCCGCCCACGCTGCCCACGCCGTTGCCGATGTTGATGTAGCAGCCCGGCACCTTCTCCAGGAAGAAGGCGAAGTCTTCACTCGCCGTCACCGGCTCGGGGTTGGCCACCAGGCCGCCGTCGCCCAGCCAATCGCGCACCAGCTGCTTGCAGAACTCGGTGTGTTCGGGGGTGTTGTTCAGCACCGGGTAGCGGCGGATGTAGTTCACGTCGGCGGTGGCGCCGAAGCTGGCGGCCTGGGCCTGCGCGATCTCGGTGATGCGCTTCTCCAGCAGGTCACGCACGCTGGGCTGCATGGCACGCACCGTCAGGCGCAGCTCGGCGGTGCCGGGGATGACGTTGGGCGCATCACCCGCCAGAAAGGCGCCCACGGTGACGATGCCGGTGTGCAGCGGCGGCACGTTGCGCGCCACCACGGTCTGCAGCGCCATCACGATGCTGGCGCCGGCCACCACCGGGTCGACCGCGGTCTGCGGAATGGCGCCGTGGCCGCCCGTGCCCTTCACCGTGATGATGCAGGTGTCGCCGCTGGCCATGGCAAACCCTGGCACGGCCTGGAACTGGCCCTCGGGCAGGCCCGGCATGTTGTGCATGCCGAACATGGCGTCACAGGGGAACAGCTCCAGGAAGCCGTCTTCCAGCATCTTGCGGGCGCCGGCCAGGCCTTCTTCGGCGGGCTGGAAGACGAGGTGCAGGATGCCGTCGAACTCCCGCGTGGCCGCCAGGTGGCGGGCGGCGGCCAGCAGCATCGCGGTGTGGCCGTCGTGGCCGCAGGCGTGCATCTTGCCGAACACCTTGCTGGCCCAGGGCTTGCCGCTGGTCTCGGCAATCGGCAGGGCGTCCATGTCGGCGCGCAGGCCGATGCGGCGCGTGCTGGTGCCGGCGCGCAGGGTGCCCACCACGCCGGTGCCGCCCAGGCCGCGGTGCACCTCGTAGCCCCAGCGCGCCAGGCGCTCGGCCACCAGATCGCTGGTGGCATGTTCCTCGTAGGCCAGCTCGGGGTTGGCGTGGATCTGCTGGCGGATGGCCACCATCTCGGCTTCATGCTGGCGGATGGCGTCCAGCGCGGGCAGGGGCAGGGGTGCGTTCATCGTGGGGGTCTCGGCAAGGGAGAGGGTGGATTCTGCGGGGCACTGGGGGCTGCGCTTGTAGCGCAGGCGTCAGGCCACCGCCCAGGTGCGCAGCATGATGCATGCCCGACCAACCGCTGCACCGAGGCCCCATGGCGATCTACGAACTGCGCACCTACCAAGTCACCGTCGGCAAGATGGCCGAGGTGGTCAACCTGTACAAGACACAGGGCTGGCCGGCGCTGGAGAAGCATCCGAAGAAGCTGGTGGGCTACTTCACTGGGGATGTCGGCGCCATCAACCAGCTGGTGCACTTGTGGAGGTTCGACGACGATGCCGACCGCCGCGCCTTCTATGCCGGCACCGCGGCTGATGCCGACTTCATGGCCTTCGTGGCCCAGCTGCGCCCGCTGCTGCAATCACAGCAGAACAAGCTGATGCTGGCCGCCCCCTGGGGGCCGGCGCCATGAGCCGGACCATGCAGTACACGCGGCTGGGCCGCACGGGGCTGACGGTGTCGAGGCTCTGCCTGGGCTGCATGACCTACGGTGTGCCCGAGCGTGGCGCCCACCCCTGGACCCTGCCCGAGGACCAGAGCCGCCCGCTGATCCGCCAGGCGGTGGAGCTGGGCATCAACTTCTTCGACACCGCCAACAACTATTCCGACGGCACCTCGGAAGAGATCACCGGTCGCGCCCTGCGTGAGTTTGCGCGGCGCGACGAGATCGTGGTGGCCACCAAGCTACGCTTCGGCGCGCGGCGCGGGCCCAACATCGGCGGGCTGTCGCGCAAGACGGTGTTCAACGAGATCGACGGCAGCCTGCAGCGGCTGGGCATGGACCATGTGGACCTGTACCAGATCCACCGCTGGGATGCCGACACGCCGATCGAGGAGACCATGGAGGCCCTGCACGACGTGGTGAAGGCCGGCAAGGTGCGCTATCTCGGCGCCAGCAGCATGCACGCCTGGCAGTTTGCCAAGGCCCAGGCGGTGGCACGCGCCAACCACTGGACGCCGTTTGTCAGCATGCAGCCCGAGCTGAGCCTGCTCTACCGCGAGGAAGAGCGCGAGATGCTGCCGCTGTGCCAGGACCAGGGCGTGGGCGTGATCCCCTGGAGCCCGCTGGCGCGGGGAAGGCTGGCGCGGCCCTGGGGCGCGCACACGGCCCGCGTCGCCAGCGATGTGTTCGGCGCCAGCCTGTTCAAGCACACCGAGGTGAACGACGCCCAGGTGCATGCGGCACTCACCCAGGTGGCGGCGGCACGCGGCGCACCGCTGGCGGCGGTGGCCCTGGCCTGGCTGCTGCAGAAGCCGGGGGTGACGGCGCCGATCATCGGGGCGTCGAGGGCGGGGCATTTCGAGGATGCGGCGGCGGCGCTGGGCATCACGCTGACGGCCGAGGAGGTTGCCGCGCTGCAGGCGCCTTATCTGCCGCATGCGGTGGTGGGGTTTTAGGGGCGAGGCGGGCTGTGCGGTGCCGGCTGTCGGCCTGGGCCGCAGGCGCTCAGCCCGGCCGCCAAGGCAAGCCCCCATCAAGCCTGGTCGGCGGGTGGCGCCGGATCAAACCCGCTGCCCGGCGTGCAGTTCCCCACACAAGGCGCGTGGCGGCACTTCAGCTTGACCGTGCGGGTCCGACAACGGGTGCAAACCCAGTCGCACCGCACAGCGGGGCTGCATGACGCTGCACGTCCACACCACCTCGACCACAAGCCGCCTCCTGTCGCTGTTCCCAGCCGAACAAGGCATCGCGGGCGCGCTGAAGTGGGTGGATGGGCGCCCGACGATGAAACGCATCGTGGCCGGTTTGCCGCGCACCGACGGCACCTGAGCGGCCTTGCCGCCCACAACGCCATGGACACGACAGCCCCAGCCGCCGCCGAGGTGCTGTCACTGCGCGCCGAGATCCACGCGCTGCGCAGCGAACTGGAACTGCTGCACGATGCGCTCGAGCGCATGCCGCACGGCATGTGCGCCTTCGACAACCAAGACCGGCTGGTGCTGGCCAACGCGCACTACCGCAAGATCTGGCGCCTGCCGGAAGAGCTGACGCGGCGCGGCAGCAGCTTCCGCCAGATCATGGACGCCACGCCCGGCCGCGAAACCACTGCCAGCCGCAGCCAGCCGCAACCCGCGCCGGGCACCGAAGGCACGCGCTGGCGTGAATGGCAGCTGGACGATGACCGCATCGTCGAGATCGTGGTGTCGCGCCGCGCCGACGGCAGCTGCGTTGCGCTGCACGAGGACGTGACCGAGCAACGGCAGGCCCAGGAGCGCATCAGCTTCCTGGCCCGGCACGACCTGCTGACCGGCCTGCCCAACCGCGGGGTGCTGCGCGAGGAGCTGGAGCGTGCGCTGGTGTCCAACCGGCGCGACGAGAGCCTGGCCCTGCTCTGCCTGGACCTGGACCGCTTCAAACCCGTGAACGACACCTATGGCCACGCGGCCGGCGACGAGTTGCTGCGCCAGGTGGCCCAGCGCCTGCGCGAGTGTGCGCGCGAGACCGACGTCGTCGCGCGGCTGGGGGGTGACGAGTTCGCGGTGGTGCAGCGCAGTGCGGTGCAGCCCGAGGGCTCCACCAAGCTGGCGCGCCGCATCATCGACGTGCTGACACGGCCCTTCGACGTGGACGGCCACGTGGTGCACATCGGCACCAGCGTGGGCGTGGCGATGGCGCCAGACGACGGCGCGGACAGCGAGACCTTGCTGCGCCACGCGGATCTGGCGCTGTACCGCGCCAAGTCCGAAGGCCGCGGCCAGCTGAGCTACTTCGAGCCCGGCATGAACGCGCGTGTGGAATCCCGCCGCGGGCTGGAGAACGCGATGCGCGAGGCCATGGCGGCCCAGCAGTTCGAACTGGCCTACCAGCCGCGCTTCAGCGCCGGCGCGCAACGCTTGATCGGCGTGGAAGCGCTGCTCCGCTGGAACCACCCGCAGCGGGGTGCCATCGCACCGGGCGAGTTTGTGCCGCTGGCCGAGGAAACGGGCCTGATCGTGCCCATCGGGCGCTTCGTGCTCGAACGCGCCTGCCACGACGCGCTGGCCTGGCCGGTGCACACGACGGTGGCGGTCAACGTCTCGGCCGTGCAGTTTGCGCGCGGCACGCTGGTGGCCGACGTGACCCGCGCGTTGGCGGAGTCCGGCCTGCCGGCCCGGCGACTGGAGCTGGAGATCACCGAGTCGACCATGCTGAAGGACCCCACCCGCGTGCTGGGTGCCTTGCACATGCTGCGCGACCGGGGCGTGCGCATCGCCATGGACGACTTCGGCACCGGCTTCTCGTCGCTGAGCCACCTGCGCAGCTTTCCGTTCGACCACCTCAAGATCGACCGCAGCTTCGTGCGCGACGTGGTCGAGCGCGCCGACCTGCGCGCCATCATCCGCGGCATCGCCACGCTGGCCCAGGGCATGGGCATGCAGACCACCGCCGAAGGCGTGGAGACGGCCGAACAGCTGGCCGCCGTGCGCGCCCTGGGCTGCGATGCCATCCAGGGGTTCCTGCTGGGCCGGCCTGTGCCCGCAGCCGAGATTGGGCGGCTGACGGTTGACGCGCAAGCGCCGACCGGTTGACGCCCACACTGCGTCACCCGTGGTGCAGCTGCGGGCTTTCGCTGGCAAGGCTGTGCGTGAGGCTGATCCGCGTTGGTCTGCGGCTCAAGCCCGGTATGCCTGCGCGGGAGGCTCTACAAATGTCTGCGGCGTTGGGTGCAACCAGATCGGGCGCATGCGGACCATGAGCACTGCGAGTCCGACCAGAAGCATGAAGAACCCATTGGCTTCAGGCACAGGGGACACCGCCAGGGAAAAGTTCTGGGTGAAAAAAGTGGCCTTCGAAGATGCTGTCGTGGCCAAGGGCCCGCTGTAAGTGGCAGACACGTCAAGCCTGAAGCTGGACAGAAAAGAATTCAGACCGGGCAAGTTGATACCAGTGGGAATCGTTGCGGCCCCAAACATGTCAGTTCCTCTGACATCCAGACGCGTATCCACCAACCGGAAGTCGAGGGTGGTGAATGTATTGGAGCCCAAATTCAGGTTGATCGCTTTGTTGAAAGCGTCGAACAGGGGTGTTCTTGGGCCTGGGGTGATCACGATTCCGGACTTGTCAGCAGTTTCAACAACAAGTCTGTCAAAACTGCCCGCGACCACGCCATTTGACACTTCTGTCAATTCCTCGTCCCAAGGAGACAGCGATGCCAGTCCCGGATCATCAAAGAGTGGCCTGTTGGTTGAAAATCCGTAACCACCGATGACAGCCTGAATGGAGTGCACGGCTGCGGTGTACTGATGAATCTGCAGCGTGGGAATGTTCGTCACACTTGCAGGATCAGCCCCAGTGTCAAGCACCAGCCTTGCAGAAAATGGAATACTCGCTGTTGAACCAGACATTGCAGCTTGCGAATGAAGGGTCAAAGCCGCTGCGTTTTGCGCCGACATGAAACCAGACAGGTCAAAATTAACCAGATTGGCGCGGGCTTGAAAACCAATTCCGGCCATGCCCGCCAGCACAATCACCTTCACAAAGGTGGTCAATCGGCTCATGATGACTCCTGATCAAAAATGACTTGTCGGAAGCGCGGCCGGAATGTGCGGCGGCGCCACTGAAGTTTTGAGCACCGTGACGGCAAGTGCCACCCCCCTGATCAAGGGGGTGGTTGCTTGGCAATTGTGAGAATGCCGGATCCAGCGTGATTGGTGCGCGCCCGTCGGCCAAACCTTCCTGTGGGGCGACGCGACGGACGGCCATCAAACGACAACTGCCGATCTACCGCTCATGGCCAGGACCGCCAGTTCGCCGCAGCACCTGTCAGGCTGCGTCCGCAGCAGAGCCGCACGGGACGACCGCTCCCTTGAGTCACTGAAGGCTAAAGCCGACCCTGTGCAGTCGCAGCAACTCCCAAACTCGACGCCTGATTGCAGTCGCTCAAAAGTGTACGCAGCCCGCTCAACCGAGAAGTACTGAGCGAGGGGCTAGGTTCGTGCCCAATCCAGGGCGTCGCGAATGGCGTCCTTGATCTCCTCTAGCGCCGTGCCAATTCCTAGGGCCTCCGCGATGCTCTTGAGTAAGCTGTTAATCGTATTGAAGAATCTCCGCAGTGTGTCACCGCCGTACATCGTGATCAGTTCACCAAACGCATGCTCGACGTTCCTGAGCTTTAGCTTCAGTTCTGCCCCACGTAATCCGGAGTTATGTAGCGCCTCGTCAGTTGCGGTTTTTGCGACGGTGGCGGCATGGTCGAAGCGACTCTCTGCCGCTGACCACGCGTCTACGACCACGGTGTGCATTCCGTTTACGAACGCTGTGGAATGCTTTGTCAGGCGCGAAAGGAACGATTTGACATCGCCCAGGAACTGGATGACGCGGTTCCTGTCTCCAGCAAGTGAAGATCCTGGCGGACTAGTGGAATCCAGATCGTAGTAGAAATACATGGTGGTCTCCTGAGGTGCTTGTTGGAGCACCTAGGTAGTGACGCCACGGCGGACGATAGGCTGCAACATCTGAATTGAGGATGCGAATCGCGCTATGGCTGCTCACGAACCTGACCCAATATCGGGTTCGTAACGCCCAGCGTAACCTGATACGTCGACATTTCTGTCAGGCGTATCCGGATACGCCTGCAACCAGTCTAGGTGGACAACTGAGAACCGGCAAGGTCTCGGAGTGCAGCCAGTTCGAGATCCCACCGGCAGCCGCGATTCACCGCCGGGATGCTGCCACGCATGAACTCCCGCTTGTGGCCGGAACTGGCAGTCGTCATCATCGCCCCACGACCCCCGCTGGCCGCACGACCCTTCTCGATCAGCCCTTCCCTTGGGTCAAGGCTGGCTGCTAGGCGCGTCAGCCCGCGGCAGGACACGGCCAGTAGCCGGCGTTGGCAAGCAATTGCCTTCCGGCATCCCGAGAGGCAGGTACTTGTTGCTCTGCACAGCTGCGGTGCCGATGTCGCACCTGATGATTCGGCTTCTCCCATCTTTCCGCCTCACTTGCCGAGGGGGCGCTGAAAAAAGTTGCGGTTTGACGTCAATCCGCCAGGTTTGCAAAATCAGTGCGATATTTGTCCATTCTGAAGGGTCACATGAACGCACAGATTGTCAAAAGTGGACTCGCAACCCTGTTCTTGTCCTGCCTTTGCACCGCAGGCCATGGCCAGACAGACTGTGACGGGAGGCAGATTCTGCAGAAGGGGCAGCAATGTATCGGCGATGAGCTCGACGACAACGAGCGGGCGCTTGCGCGGCTGATCAATGACTACCGCCAGCAAAACGGGCTGCCTGCAATTCCGCTGTCCCCATCGCTCAGCCTGGTGGCCAACCGACATGTGCGCGACATGGCCATCAACATGAAGAAGTTGGAGCACGCGTGGAGCAACTGCCCGGATTGGACAAATTGCATGTGGAAGGCACCCCAAAGACTGGGCACGCCCTATCCCAGCTCCGGCTACGAGAATGCGGGCAGGATTGGCGGTGCCTTGGCGGTTGAACGATTTCTGGAAGGCTGGAAAGACAAGGACAAAGTGGATCAAGGCCACCACGATGTTTTGCTCAATCGAAATGACTGGAAAACCAAGACATGGCGGGCCCTGGGCATTGGCATCTACAACGGCTACGGCGCCATGTGGGTGGGCGTGGATGTGGATCCGGTGAAACTCGATGGTGGCCCCACGCAGGAATTGAATCTCAGCGCAGCCGAGCCCAGCAATGCGCCACAGCCATCGCGCGCTGCTGCAGCCATGGCAGCCGACGACCAGGGCATGGCAGCACGGCCGAGGCCGTCCCGCGCGGCGCCGGCCGACGCCGGTGCATTCGAGCCCGGCAACCGCCATTACAAATTGCAGACCCGGTTCCTGGAAGGCCAGAACATGTGCCTGGAAGGCAATGCGCCCGGGCGCGACGCCTTTCTGGGTGGCGCGGCCTATTTGGACAAATGCGACCGGGTCTCTGGTCAGCAATGGACGTTCGTGCCGGCTGGCGACGGCTATTTCAAGCTTCAGACCGTGCAACTGGCAGCGCAGAACATGTGCCTGGAGGGCGGCCGCGGCGCGGCCGAAACCAGCCCGGCCATCTTGCGGCCCTGCCGCGACGAGAGCGGTCAATTCTGGAAAGTCGTCCCCGCCCATGGTGGCTACTTCAGGCTTCAGACCATGTTCCTGGAAGCCAGGAACCTTTGCCTGGAGGGCGGGAGCGGGGCGGACCAGAACAGCGCGGCAAGCCAGCGCCCATGCGGGGCGGTCACCGGCCAGCTGTGGAGGTTGTCGCCGCACTGACAGGGTCTAGACAAAATCAAACATGAACCGCCAGTCTGCGCAGCAGCATA
>JAZKFQ010000003.1:222826-335079 GCA_040386375.1 Pseudomonadota bacterium | reverse complement strand
GTCACCCGCCGGCCTCGTCCTCGCGCCAACCGCCAAACGTCGGCTGTTCAAGAACTGCAAAGGTAGCTCCGAGCCCGAAGCTGAAGCTCAGATCGGATCCCACGTGAACACGTCGCCCGAGCGGTCCAGGCCGTAGAAGCCGCTCTTGAGCGCTGGCATCGCATGCGATGCCACCGTCTCGGCCGTCCAGCCCTCGCTGCGGTGCACGCTGCGCTCGGGGCGCGGCTGGCTCATCAGGAAGATCTCGTTGTTGCGCACGGCAAAGATCTGGCCGTTCACGTCCTTGGCCGCGTCGCTGGCCAGGTAGACAGCGATGGGGGCGATCTTGGCCGGCGTCATCTGCTGGATCTTGGCCACACGCGCCTGCTGCTCGGGCGTGTCGGTGGGGATGCTGCCGATCATGCGGCTCCAGGCAAACGGGGCGATGCAGTTGCTGCGCACGTTGAACTTCAGCATGTCCAGCGCAATGCTCTTGCTGAGTGCCGCGATGCCCAGCTTGGCCGCCGCATAGTTGGCTTGGCCGAAGTTGCCGATCAGGCCCGAGGTGCTGGTCATGTGCACGAAGGCGCCGCTGCCTTGTTCCTTGAAATGGTTGGCGGCCGCGCGGCTGACGTAGTAGGCGCCGTACAGGTGCACCTTGATCACCGCATCCCACTCGTCCACGCTCATCTTGTGGAAGAAGCGGTCACGCAGGATGCCGGCGTTGTTCACCACGGCGTCGATGCGGCCGTAGCTGTCCATGGCGGTCTGGATGATGCGCCCGGCGCTGGCCACCTCGCTCACGCTGTCGGTGTTGGCCACGGCCTGGCCACCGGCGGCCACGATCTCGGCCACCACCTTCTGCGCCGGGCCGGTGTCGCCACCCTCCCCCGAGACGCTGGCGCCGATGTCGTTGACGACCACCTTGGCACCTTGCGCTGCGCACTGCAGCGCGATGTCTCGGCCGATGCCACCACCGGCGCCGGTGACGACGACGACCTTGCCTTCCAGCATGTTTCCTTGGCTCATGGGTTGTTCTCCTGTGTTGTGAGGGGGGGACGGGGAGCGGCCTTGCGGCCTCACTCCAGCTTGATGTTCAGGTCCTTGATCAGCTTGGCATAGACCGGCAGGTCATGCCGGATGACGGCGGCAAAGGCGTCGGGCGTGCTGCCCACCGGCACCTGGCCCAGGTCTTCGATGCGGGCCGTCACATCCGGCAGTTTCACCGCTTTCTGGATGTCGGCCGAGAGCTTGGCCACCACCGCCGGCGGCGTGGCCGCAGGCAGGAAGAAGCCGAACCAGCCCTTGGGCTCGAAGCCCTTCATGCCCAGGTCATTGAACACCGGCGCCTCGGGTGCCATCTTCAGCCGGTCGGTGCCGGTGACGCCCAGCGCCCGCACCTTGCCGCTGGTGATGAAGGCGCGGCCGGTGCCGGCGTCGACGAAGGCCATGCTGAGCTGGCCGCCCAGCAGGTCGTTCATCATGGGCGCCGCGCCCTTGTAGGGCACATGGGCCAGGTCGGTCTTGGTGTGGTGCTTGAAGTTCTCACCCTGGATGTGGGCGCTGGTGCCGTTGCCATAGCTGCCGTAGCCATGCCGGCCGGGCTGCGACTTGATCAGCGCGATGTACTCGTCCAGCGTCTTCGCCGGCAGGTCGGCCTTGACCACCAGCAGGCTGGTGCTGCTGGACAGCAGCGAGACCGGCGCAAAGTCCTTCACCGGGTCGTAGGGCAGCTTCATCAGCGGCGCGCTCTGCACGATGGCGGTGATGCCCAGCAGCACGGTGTAGCCGTCCGGCGCCGACTTGGCCACGAAATCATTGCCCAGCACACCGCTGGCGCCCGGCTTGTTCTCCACCGTCACCGTCTGGCCCCAGGCGTCCTGCAGCTTGGCGGCCACCAGGCGGCCCAGGATGTCGGTGGCGCCACCGGGCGGGTACGGCACGATGATCTTCACCGGCTTGCTGGGCCAGGCCTGGGCCAGGGCGGACAGGGGCGCGATCAGGGCGGCCACGCCCAGGCTGGCGGCGGCCAGCAGGCGACGGCGTGGGAACGGGATCAAGAGCGGTCTCCAGGAGAAGTTTCGGCCGCCTGCAGCTCGCGCCACAGGATCTTGCCGGTACCCGATTTGGGCAGGGAATCGACGAACTGCACGCTGCGCGGCGCCTTGTAGACAGCCATCTGGGTGCGGGCCCAGGCCACGATGTCGGCGGGCTGCAGCGTGCCCACCGCCTCGGGCTTGAGCACCACCACCGCCTTCACCGCCTCACCGGCACGCGCATCGGGCGTGGCGATCACGCAGGCCTCGTGGATGGACGGGTGGGCATACAGCAGGTTCTCCACCTCGGCCGGCCAGACCTTGAAGCCCGACGCATTGATCATGCGCTTGAGCCGGTCGCGCATGAAGAAATAGCCTTCTTCATCCACCGAACACAGGTCGCCGGTGCGGAAGAAGCGCTTGCCGCCGGGCTCGCCCGGCAGGGTGGTGAAGGCAAGTTCGTCGGCCGGCGACACCTGGTCCGGTGCGCCACCCCAGTAGCCCAGCATGATCTGCGGCGCATGGGTCACCAGCTCGCCCACCTCGCCGGGCGGCAGCTCCTGCAGGGTCTGTGGGTCGACCACGCGGGAGTCGACGTTGTGCGAGGGCACGCCCAGGCATTGCGGCTTCTCGCGGCCCACCGGGTTGCAGTGCAGGAACGAGGCGGTCTCGGTCATGCCGTAGGCCTCGTTGTAGACGATGCCGCAGCGGCTTTTGAGCTGGGCCGCCACGGCCTCGGGCATGGCGGCCCCACCACCCACCAGGCGGCGCAGGCTGGACAAATCCACCTGTTCGATGCCGGGCTGGGCGAAGAAGTCGACCACCATGGTGGGTGGTGCGGCCCAGAACGTCACCCGGTGCTGCGGGATCAGCCGGGCCGCGGCGGCGCGGTCCCAGCGCGGCAGCATCACCACGGTGGCGCCCAGCAGGATGGGCAGGTTCAGGCCGTTCTGCATGCCCAGCAGGTGGAACATCGGTGCCACGGCCAGCAGCACTTCATCGGCCTGCAGATCGCGCCACACCACCGAGGCGCTGAGCGAGCTCTGCATGGTGCGGTGGCTGTGGCGGCAGCCCTTGGGCTTGCCGGTGGTGCCCGAGGTGTAGGGCAGCACACACAGGTCGTCCGGCCCGGCGGCGTGGGGCGCGGGGGCCAGGCCGGCGGCCAGGGCCTGGTCCCAGGCGGTGCAGCGGGCATCGGCGAACGGTTCCGCCGGTGCATCGCCGTCCACGGCGATCACCAGCACCGCGCGCAGTGCCGGGCAGGCCCGCGCCCGCTCGGCCATCTCGGGGCCGACGATGGCCACCGCCGCGCCGCTGTTGTCGGCCAGCCAGGCCAGCTCGTCGGCGGTGCTCATGGCGTTGACCGGCACCACCATGGCATCGGCCCGCAGCACGGCGTAGTAGGCGGTGGAAAAGGCCGGGCTGTTCTGCGCGAACAGCAGCACCCGGTCGCCCCGCCGCACGCCGGCGGCCTGCTGCAGCCAGCCGGCCAGCCGCTCGGTGCGCGCCAGCAGCTCGCCATAGCGCAGCACGCTGTCGCCGAAGACGATGGCCGGCTTGTCGGCATGGCGCCGGGCCGCGGCCTGCAGGTTGCTCCACAGGCTGCGCTGCGGCACATCCAGCGTGCGCGCCACCTCGGGCGGCCAGTAGCGGGCGCGGGTGTGTGCGGCGCCAGTGCTCAACGCTTGCCGCCCTCCATGGCGCGGGCGATCAGCTCCTTCATCACCTCGTTGCTGCCGCCGTAGATGCGGCCCACGCGGGTGTCGGCATACAGGCGAGCGATGGGGTACTCGTTCATGTAGCCGTAGCCACCGTGCAGCTGCACACACTCGTCCACCACCTGGCCCACCATCTCGCTGACCCACCACTTGCTCATCGAGGCGGTGGCCACGTCCAGCGTGTTGGCCAGGCTGCGCTGGATGCAGTCGTCGATGAAGCTGCGGGCAATCGTCAGCTTGGTCTGGCACTCGGCCAGCTTGAAGCGGGTGTTCTGCATCGCCATCAGCGGCTTGCCGAAGATCTGGCGCTGCTGCACATAGGCCAGGGTCTCGTCGATGGCGCGCTGCATGGTGGCCACACCGCCCACGCCGATGATCAGGCGCTCACGCGGCAGCTGTTCCATCAGCTGCACGAAACCGCGGCCCTCCTCGGTGCCCAGCAGGTTGCTCAGCGGCACACGCATGTCGTCGAAGAACAGCTCGGCGGTGTCGGTCGTGTGCTGGCCCACCTTGTCCAGCAGCTTGCCACGGCGGAAGCCCGGCAGCTCGTCCACCTCGGCCATGATCAGGCTGATGCCCTTGCCGCCCTGCTCCGCGCCGGTGCGGGCCACGATGCACACCAGGTTGGCGTGGTAGCCGTTGGTGATGAAGGTCTTGGCACCATTGATGACGTAGTCGTCACCGTCCTTCTTGGCGGTGGTGCGGATGGCCTGCAGGTCGGTGCCGGCGCCGGGCTCGGTCATGGCGATGGCGGCCACCATCTCGCCGCTGGCCATCTTGGGCAGCCACTTCTTCTTCTGCCACTCGGTGGCATAACGCAGGATGTAGTGGGCCACGATGGCCGAGTGCACGCTGTTGCTGAAGCCACCGGCCATCTTGTAGGCATGGCTCTGGGTCAGCACCACCTCGTGGCGGAAATCACCACCACCACCACCGTATTCCTCGGGGATGCTGGCGCACAGCAGGCCGGCGGCACCGGCCTTGGTCCACAGGTCGCGGTCGGCGCGGCGCTGCTGGCGCCAGCGTGCGTCGTTGGGCAGGCACTCGCGGTCGAAGAACTTGTTGGCGGTGTCGGTCAGCAGTTCCAGGTCGCTGTCCATCCAGGCGGGGGCGGGCGTGGTGATCATGGTGTGGTCCTTCGGGCGGGGTTCAGGAGACGGCGATCACGGCGTCCCCGGTCAACTTGACCTGGCCGTGCTGGTTGGTGGTCTGCAGGTTCAGGCGGGCGCGGCGCTCACCGTTGACCTCGAACAACTCGGTCACCGTGCCGCTGCAGTGGATGGCCTCGCCCACCTGGGTGATGGCGACGAAGCGCACGCCGTATTCACGGATCTGCGCCTGCGGCACCCAGTTGGTGAGCAGCCGCCCCAGGTAGCCCATGCTCAGCATGCCGTGGGCAAACACGTCGGGCGAGCCGCCGGCCTTGGCGTAGTCGGTGTCCACATGCATGGGGTTGTGGTCACCCGAGGCACCGCAGTACAGGGCCAGCGTCAGGCGGCTGACGGGCGGGGTGGTGAAGCTGGGCAGCGCATCACCGGCCTTGAGTTGGGAGAGATCAGCCATGGCGCACCACCGTGATGCCGTGCAGGTCGGCGATATGTTGTCCATGCTGGTTGGTGACACGTGTCTCGCGCACCACGAACTCCAGCAGCCCGCCCTTCTTGTCGTAGATGTCGGCGATGCGCTGCGCGAAGGTCAGCGTGTCGCCGGCATAGGCCATGGCGTGGTAGCTGAAGCGCTGCTCACCGTGCAGCACCTTGGGCACCGGCAGGTTCAGCAGGTCACGCAGGGCGCCGGGGTTGGGGCTGTCCATCTCCAGGCAGAACAGGAAGGTGGGCGGCACCGGCAGCGCCGGGTGGCCGGCGGCCCGGGCGGCGGCTTCGTCGCTGTAGACCGGGTCGGCCTGGCCGATGGCCTTGGCGAAGAACTTCAGCCGGCCCTTTTCCACCTCCACCGCATACGGCGCCAGGCGGTGGCCGATGTGTTGCTTGTCGATCATGCGTCCACTTTCTCGTAGAGGGTGACGACGCAGGCGCCGCCCAGCCCCAGGTTGTGCTGCAGCGCCAGGCGGGCGCCTTCCACCTGCCGCTGCTGGGCCTGGCCGCGCAGCTGCCAGGTGAGTTCGGCGCACTGCGCCAGGCCGGTGGCGCCCAGCGGGTGGCCCTTGCTCAGCAGGCCGCCCGAAGGATTGGTGACCACCCGGCCGCCATAGGTGTTGTCGCCATCGAGGATGAACTTCTCGGCCGTGCCCTCGGGCGTCAGGCCCAGCGATTCATAGGTGATCAGCTCGTTGGCGGTGAAGCAGTCGTGCAGCTCCACCACGTCCACGTCCTCCGGGCCGATGCCGGCCGCGGCATACACCTGGGCCGCGGCGGCACGCGCCATGTCGGCGCCCACCAGCTTGCGCGCGTCGTTGCTGTCGAAGGTGGACGGGCCGTCGGTGGTCATGGACTGGGCGGCGATGCGCACCGTGGCATCCAGCCCATGGCGGCGGGCAAAGTCGGCGCTGCAGACCACGGCGGCGGCAGCACCGCAGGTGGGTGGGCAGCACTGCAGGCGGGTGAGCGGGTCGAACACGCTGGGCGAGGCCAGCACCTCGTCCAGCGTCACCGTCTGGCGGAACACCGCCAGCGGGTTGCGCGCCGCATGCTGGCGCGCCTTCACCGAGATGCGGGCAAAGGTGCTGGGGCTGATGCCGTACTGGGCGATGTAGTCGCGCGCCGCGCCACCGAAGAACTGCGCCGCGCGTGGCGTGGCGGGCTCGAAGCCCTGGTGCGCCTCCAGCGCGTCGGCAAAGCGCGCCAGCGGCGACGGCCGGTCGGTCCAGGCGCCCTTCAGCGGGCCGGGCACCATCTGCTCGAAGCCCAGGGCCAGCACACAGTCGGCCGCCCCCGAGGCCACGGCCTGGCGCGCCAGCCACAGCGCCGTGCTGCCGGTGGCGCAGTTGTTGTTGACATTGACCACCGGGATGCCCGACAGGCCCACGCCGTAGAGGGCGGCCTGGCCGGCCGTGCTGTCGCCAAACACATAGCCCACATAGGCCTGCTGCACCAGGCTGTAGGCGATGCCGGCATCGTCCAGCGCCAACCTGGCCGCCTGGCTGCCCATCACGTCGTAGGCCTCGCTGGCCCCGGGTTTGGTGAACGGGATCATGCCCACGCCCACCACATGCACTGCCACGCCCATGCCTGTCTCCTGTTGTGTCTGGTTCAGGGGATCACTCGCCGGCCTTGGACGGGCCCGGCGTGCGGTAGCGGAAGGTGCCCATGGCCTTGGCGGTGATGTTGCCCACGGCGTCGGTGATCTCGGCTTCGCAGAAGCACACGCTCTTGCCGCCGCCGGTGGCGCGGCCGGTGGCGGTGAGGTCGCCCACCGCCGGCTTCATGAAGGCCACGTGCATGTCCACCGTCACCACCTCGCGGGTGTAGTCGACACGGCTCAGCGCGGCGTTGGCCATGGCACTGTCGAGCAGGGCCATCACCACGCCGCCATGACCACCGCCGTGGTTGTTCAGCAGGTCGGGCCGCAGCGGCAGCAGCACCACGGCCACACCGTCGGCCTCATGTGTGATGCGCATGCCGATCATCTGCAGAAAGGGGATCACCCGCTTGCGGCCGTCGTGCGGCTGGATGTCGCTGGGTTGGTCGCTCATGCAGCACCTCGGGCAGCAGCCGAGGCCTCGGCCGCGGCGGAAAAATCACGCGGGCCGGTGAGCGAGATGCCACCGTCGCAGGGGATCACCGCGCCGGTGATCCAGCCACCCAGCGGCGAGCTGAGCACCATCGCCAGGTTGGCGATGTCGGCCAGCGCACCCAGGCGGCGCAGCGGCACACGCCGGGCCATGGCGTCCAGCGTGGCGGCATCGGGCGCCAGGCGGCGCAGGCCCTCGGTGTCGGCGATGGGCCCGGGCACGATGCTGTTGATGCGCACACCATCCGGGCCCCATTCCTGGGCCAGCACCCGGGTCAGCATGTCCACCCCGGCCTTGGCGGCGCACACATGGGCCTGGTAGGGCGTGGCCACCCAGCTCTGGCTGGCCGAGATGCTGATCAGGCTGGCCCCCGGCTTGCGCAGAAAGGGGTGGCTGAGCTTGAGCACGTTGAAGCTGCCCAGCAGGTCGATGTCGACCACGGTCTTGAAGCCATTGGGCGACATGGCGTTCACCGGCGCCAGGAAGTTGCCCGCGGCACCCGACACCAGCACGTCGATGGGGCCGAAACGCTCGTAGGCGGCCTGCAGCGCGGCCTGCACCGCCTCGGGCTGGCGCACATCGGCCTGCTGGCCCAGCACCGCGCCGCCATGGGCCTGCAGGCTGGCCGCGGCGCTGGCCACCTTGTCGGCCGAGCGGCTCATCACCACCAGGCTGGCGCCGGCACGGGCAAAGGCCTCGGCGATGCCGAAGTTGATGCCGCTGGTGCCACCGGCCACGAACACATGGCGGCCGGTGAAATCGAAGTGTGCAGAGCCCATGCCGTCCCGGAGCAGGTGGAAACTGGCCGGAGCATGCGCGCGCCGCCGCCGGGCGCCAATGGCCAAGCCGCACTTTTGATTGGCCAAACCGATCAGCTCAGGGTTTGTCCTGAAGCCGCCCCGCCTGGTCAAGGGCGTGACACTGGCCGCTGCAAGCCCTGCCTAGAGTGGCCGGCACAACACCAAGCCTGGAGTGACCCCATGCGCACCACATCCGCCCCCCTGCCCCGCCACCTGGCTGCCTGGGCCACCGCCGCCGCCAGCCTGCTGCTGTCGGCCTGCGCCGGCTTCGGGCCCGGCCGCCCGGCCAGCTGGGCCGCGCCCCAGCCGCTGGTGGCCCCCTCCAGCTTCAGCGGCGTGCACGGCCTGGCGGTGGACAAGCAGGGCCGGCTGCTGGCCGGCAGCGTGGTGGGCAATGCCATCTGGGAGGTGGACCGCAGCACCGGCGCCGCCAAGATCCTGGTGGGCGGGCCCGATGGCCAGGCCGACGACATCGCCATCGGCCCCAAGGGCGAGATGGCCTGGACCAACTACCTGACCGGCGCGGTGCGCATCCGCGACAACGACCAGCAGCCCTCGCGGGTCATCGCCTCCGGCCTGCCGGGCCTCAATTCACTGGCCTTCGACCCGCGCAACGGCAAGCTCTACGCCACCCAGGTGTTCCTGGGTGATGCGCTGCACGAGCTGGACCCCAGCGGTGCCAAGCCGCCGCGCCTGATCGCCAAGGACCTGGGTGGCCTGAACGGCTTCGAGGTGGGGCCCGACGGCATGATCTACGGCCCGCTGTGGTTCAAGCGCAGCGTGGCCCGGGTCGACCCGGCCGACGGCTCGGTGAGCGTGATCAGCGCCAGCTTCGACACCCCGGCCGCCGCCAACCTGGACGGCAAGGGCAATGTGTGGGTGATCGACACCGCCACCGGGGAACTCTCCAGGGTGGCGCTGGACAGCGGTGCGCGCCAGGTGGTGGCCACGCTGGCGACGGCCCTGGACAACCTGGCCATCGCGCCCGACGGCACGGTCTATGTGTCCAACATGGCCGACAACGGCATCCAGGCGGTCAACCCCAACACCGGCGCGGTGCGCCAGCTCACCCGCGGCGGCGTGGCCGTGCCGGCCGGCATCAAGCTGGACGGCAACAGCCTGTGGGTGGCCGACATCTTCAGCCTGCGCAAGGTGGACCTGGCCAGCGGCGCGGTGACGGATGTGAAGCGCATGCATGCCGTGGGCAACGACATGGAGTACCCGTTCTCGGTGGGCCTGGGCGGCAAGACCCTGGCGCTGGCCTCGTGGTTCACCGGCACGGTGCAGCTGATCGACCGGGCCACCGGCAAGACCCAGACCATGCTGCACGGCTTCAAGGCACCGTACGACGCCCTGCCGCTGGACGACGGCAGCCTGCTGGTGGCCGAGATCGCCACCGGCAGCATCACCCGTGCCAGCGGCGACAACTTCGGCACCCGCGTGCCCCTGGCCAGCAGCCTGGCCGGCCCGGTGCACATGGTGCTGGGCCCCGATGGCGGGCTGTATGTGAGCGAGGCCGCCGGCAATGTGCAGCGCATCGACCTGAAGACCGGCGCCAAGACCCAGGTGGCCACCGGCCTGGCCCTGCCCGAGGGCCTGGCCTTCACCCCCTGGGGCAGCCTGGTGGTGGCCGAGACGGCTGCCGGCCGGCTGACCGAGCTGGACCTGGCCAACAACCAGCGCCGCACCGTGGCCGACAAGCTGCCCATCGGCCTCTCCGCCGGCCCGGGCATGCCACCGCCCTATGTGCCCACCGGCGTGGCCGTGGGCGCCGATGGCAGCGTGTACTTCAGCGCCGACCGCAACAACGCCATCTACCGCATCCAGCCGATGCGCTGATGGCCGCTGCTGCCGGCATGCCGGGCCGGGCCGTGGTGGTGCCAGCCTGGCCCGGCGCCGCTGGCCGCGCCGCGCCCCATGCCGCCATCACGCGAGCCCGCGCGCCGTCCACGCCACGGCAGTGACCGTGAACGGTTCTGCGGGGACACGGCGCCGGCACGCTTCGCGCAGGCCGATGCGCTGGCTGGCGGTCAGGCTGGCCAGGTAGGCGCCTGCCGGACCCACGCCCTGGGTGTAAGGCTCCCACCACGCCTCGAAGCTGGTGTGCGCCAGGCTGACGGAGAGTGCCGTCGATTCGACATTGCGCAGCCCGGCGGCCTTGAACAAGGCCTCCAAATGGCCTTGCCGGGCGCCTGGCAGATGCGACTCACCGTGAACACCCGCGTCCATCTCCCTTGCCGCGTCCCAGAACAAGGCCAGCGGGCCGCTGCCACCGCCGTGGTCCCAGACACATGCCACGACGATGCCGTCACGCCGGGTGACGCGGCGCATCTCGGACAAGCCAGCCACCGGCTCTTTCATGAAGTGAACGACGAGTTGCGCCAGGGTCGCGTCAAACGCACCGTCTTCAAATGGCAGGCTCTCGGCTGCTGCGTGCTGCACCTCGACGCCGGGATGGCGCTCACGCGTGGCCACCACGAATGGCTCGGACGGATCGACCGCCACCACGGCCGCAGCGCCCAGCCGCCGCACCAGCTCGCCGGTCAGCGCGCCCGTGCCGCAGCCGACATCAAGCACACGCTGCCCGGCGCGGACCGCCGCCACATCCGCCAGCGGACCGGAGAGCAGGCGTGAATAGCGACCCATGAAGCGGTCGTAAGCATCGGCAGCGACATTGAAACTCATGCAGCCGACTATACGGTGGGGCAAGACGACCCGCCCGTCGCCCGGGAAGGCTGCGCGGGCGGGTGCCCCGCTTATTTGCCGTCGCGGTCCGAATCGCCCGGGATGGCGCGTTCAACTGTGTCGCTCGCGCGCTGCCAGGCGTCGCGGGTGGCATGTTTGGCCTCGTCCCACTTCAGGCCGGACTGGCCCTTGGCCGTGTCCCAGCCCTGCGCCAGATCGCTCTCGACATCGTCGGCGCGTCGGCCGGGGTAGCGGCCGTAGCTGTCGACGCCGTAACGGTAGGCGGGGCCGTAGTCGTCGTAGGTCTTGGTCGGGTCCACATACGCGCGGGTGCTGAAGTTGTCGCGCCAGTACGCGTCTTCGTGTGCGGGGTCCAGCGCATGGCCGGCCCGGTTGCCGGCAAAGGCACCGGCCACCGCGCCCACCACCGCGCCGATCACGGCACCGGCCGGGCCGGTCAGGCCTCCCACAGCGGCGCCAGCGGCTGCGCTGCCCAGCAGACCGCCGGCCACCACACCGGCCACGGCACCGGTGCCAGTGGCCACCGGATGTTCCAGCACTTCTTCCTTCACCGAATCGTGGCGATCATCGTTGTACCGAGTCATGTCCATCTCCAATGCTTGTTAGGGAACCTGGGGGCACCTGCTTGGCGACACCCTGGCGTGACCTTAACGAGCCGGCTCCACGGTCAGGGTGGGCGCGTGCCCGCCGCCAACGACGGGGCATGCCGCGCTGGCGCGTAGGTGCCGTCTGACGGGCAGCCCGGCGGCAAGCCTCGAGCGCGACCGATCCGGTCTGACTTTGCCCTAACATTGCCGGCCGCCAGCTTTGACCGCCCCGAGAGGCCGGGTTGTATGACGACGCTCGTCAACCGTGTGATGCGCACACCCTGGGGCTTCCGGGTCGTGATTGCCGTGGCCCTGGCCGGCGTCATGGCCAACGAATATGCGCACCGCCGCAGCGTCGGCGGTCTGGCGGAGAGCGAGGGCGCCGACGATGTCATCCAACAGGCCAACATCGCCCACTACAACGCGCTGGACCGCGTCAATGCGTTGCGCGCCTACCTGCTCGAACCGCATGCGCGCTGGCTTGCACGCTACAACGAGGCCGACGGTCGCCTCGGCGCATCGGTGGCAGCGATCACCTCGTTTCTCCAGCACCAGCCATCGGGCCAGGCTGCGGCCGAGCGTCTGTCGGACCTGTTCGCGCAGCGCAGCGCCGACCTCGCGCGCGGCATGGCGCATGCCCAGGGCCACCGGCCCGACGAGGCACTCGCGGCGCTGCGCGAGAGTGATCTGGCAGGCCGTGGCAGCGCGCTGCGCGCCGCGCTGCGGCAAGCGGTCGAGCTGGCGCAGGTGGCGCGCGTGCAGGCCCACGCGCGGCTGCTGGCGTCGACCCGGGCCCTGCGCTGGGTGGTGCACGCGCTGCTCGCGGCGATGGTGCTGGCGGCCTATGCCCTGCTGCGCCAGACGCAGTTGATCGACGCCGCGCGCAGGCAGCAGGCCGACCTGCTGTCCAAGGAGGTGGCCGCGCGCACGGCACAGTTGCGCGAACTGGCCGGCCATCTGATCACCACGCGCGAAGACGAGCGGGCACGGCTGGCGCGCGAGTTGCACGACGAGATGGGTGGCCTGCTGTCGGCGGTCAAGCTCGACCTGGCGCGCCTGCGCCGCACCCCCGGGCTGCCCGACACCGCCCGCAAGCTCGGCGAGGTGATCGACCAGCGCGTGTCGGCGGTGGTCAGCCTGAAGCGCCAGGTGATCGAGAACCTCAGGCCGTCGGCCCTCGACCACCTTGGTCTGCCCGGGGCGCTGGAACTGCTGTGCAGCGAGAACGCCGCGGCGATGGAGGTGCCCACGCACCTCGAGGTCGCCCCCATCCGGCTGGCTGCCGAGCTGGAGCTGACGATCTACCGCATCGTGCAGGAGGCGCTGACCAACGCCCGCAAGTACAGCCAGGCCCGGCAGGTGTGGGTGTCGCTGCAGACCCGTGGTGCGCAGGTGCACTTGACCGTCGAGGACGACGGCATCGGTTTCGACGAGGCCGCCTCCGGCCCGGGGCACCATGGCCTGGCAGGGATGCGCTTGCGGGTCGAATCGCACGCCGGGCAGCTGGAGATCGGGCGGCGCGGCGAGGGGCGCGGGTCGCGCATCCACGCCGTGCTGCCGGCGCTGGCCCGCAGCACGCCCCAGGGCGTGTGAGGCGCCGGCGCCTCGGTGCCTTGCGCCGGCACTTGGCCAGGCGACGCCCTGCCGGGCCGGAGGGCTGTTCGTGTCGACTACGATGCCCCGCAGCATGACGCACCCACCGCCTCACCCCGCCGCCAACACCCTCGGCCTGTGGTCGCTGTCCCTGGCCTATTTCGTGATGGGCACGTCCTCCATCGCGGTGGTCGGCCTGGTCAGCACCATGGCGGTGGACCTGGGCGTGTCCAAGCCCGATGTCGCGGTGCTGATCACCGTGTTCGCGCTGACCTTCGCGCTGGCCGCGCCGCTGCTGCAGGTGGCGGCCGGCAGCCTGCCGCGGCGCAGCCTGCTGCTGGCCGGGCTGGTGGTGATGGCCACCGGCTGCCTGCTCAGCGCCATGGCGCCCACCTATGCGGGTGTGCTGGCAGCGCGGGTGCTGATGGCGCTGGGGGCTGCCGCGGTCGGGCCGGTGGCATCGGGCCTGGGCGCCGGCCTGGTGCCGCCGGAGCGCCAGGGCCATGCACTGGCCGTGGTCTTCGGCGGCATGACGCTGGCCAGCGTGCTGGGCCTGCCGCTCACGTCCTGGCTGGGCGCCCTGCTGGGCTGGCGTGCGATGTTCGCCGGCCTGGCCGTGCTGGGCCTGCTCACCGCGCTGACCATCACCCTGCTGGTGCGCGACCGGCGCGCGGCGCCCAGCATCTCGCTGGCCAGCTTCGGCCAGGTGTTCCGGCAGCGCGCCGCGGCCTGGTCGGTGTGCATGTCGGTCTGCCACATGGCGGCGCAGTTCTCGCTGTTTGCGCTGGTGGCGCCCTATCTGCAGGAGCGGTTCGGCCTGCCCCCTGCGCAGCTGTCGCTGGCCTTGCTGGTGGGTGGCATCAGCGGGGTGGTCGGCAACCTGTTGGCGGGCCGGCTGGGGGATCGCCTGGGTGCGCCACGCAGCCTGCAGCTGTCGGTGGTCGGCATGGCCTGCGCCAGCGTGGCACTGCTGTTGCTGCCCGGCCTGCCCTGGCTGGGCATGGCCGCCTACGGCTTCTGGTCGATGGCGGGCATGGGCTTCTACGCCCCGCAGCAGAAGCGGCTGATCGGCCTGGCGCCCGATCTGCGCAACCTGCTGCTGGCGATCAACGCGTCGGCGCTCTACATCGGCATGTCGCTGGGCGCCGCGGCGGGCAGCCAGGCCTGGCTGCAACTGGGGCCCTGGTCGCTGCCGGCGGTGGCGCTGGGCTTCATCGCCTGCAGCATGGCCAGCTTCCTGCTGTCGCGCCGGGCCGAGCTTGCAACACCGGCAGCGCTGGCCAAGGCCTGACGGTGGGCCGGTGCCGACGACCACCCACCCCGACGACGTCCCGCCAACAGGAGACACCATGGCCGCCACCCACCACCAAGCCGCCGAACTGCTGTGGCAGCACCGCCTGGCCGGCAGCAAGATCGACGCGCTGCCACCCGCCCTGCGCCCGGCCGATGCCGCCGGCGGCCATGCCATCCAGGCACGGTTGCCCGCCGTGTCGGGCCGCGCCGTGCTGGGCTGGAAGATCGCCGCCACCAGTGCCGCCGGCCAGGCCCACATCGGCGTGACCGGTCCGCTGGCGGGCTGCCTGCTGGCCGGCCATGTGCAGGCCGATGGCGCCACGTTCGCGCTGGCGGGCAACGGCATGCGGGTGGCCGAGCCGGAGTTCGTGTTCATGCTCGGCAGCGATCTGCCCGCCCGCCTGCAACCCTATGCGCTGCCCGAGGTGCTGGCCGCGGTGGCCGCGCTGCACACCGGCATCGAGGTGCCCGACTCCCGCTATGCGGACTTCGTGCGGGCCGGTGAGGCCCAATTGCTGGCCGACGACGCCTGCGCCCATGACTTCGTGCTGGGCCCGGCCGCCACGGCCGATTGGCGCAGCCTGGATCTGGCCAGCCATCCCGTGCAGGCCCAGGTGATGAACGCCGGCAGCCTGCGCCTGGTGCGCGACGGCAGCGGCGCGGCGGTGCTGGGTGATCCACGCCTGGCGCTGGCCTGGCTGGCCAACGACCTGCGGGCGCGGGGGATCGGCCTGCAGGCCGGCCAGTTCGTCACCACCGGCACCTGCATGCCGCCGCTGGCACTGCAGCCCGGTGACAGCGTGGTGGCCGACTACGGCGTGCTGGGGCGGGTGGGGGCCCGCTTCGTGGCGTGACGGTCCCATCAACGCCAAGCCCACCACCTTCCACCTTCCACCCTCCACCCACCACCATCCATGTCCACTGCCGAACACCCCCTCCTGGTCACGCCCGAATGGCTGCATGCCCGCATCGACGATCCGTCGATCCGCATCCTCGACTGCACGACCTGGATGACGCCGCAGCCGGTGGGACCGTCGAAGATCAGCAGTGGCCGGCCAGACTGGCTGCGTGCGCACATCCCCGGCTCGGACCATGTCTGCATGGTGGACGACCTGTCGGACCCGGCCGGCGCCTTCCCCTACACCTTGCCCGGCGAGGCGCAGATGGCCGCGCTGCTGTCGCGGCTGGGCATCAGCAACCTGCACCACGTGGTGCTGTACGGCGCCGCCCAGCCGATGGTGGTCACACGCGCCTGGTGGGTGCTGACCGTGCTCGGCCACCCGCGGGTGTCCATCCTCGATGGCGGCCTGCCACGCTGGCAGCGTGAAGGCCGGCCGCTGACGGATGTGGTGACGACGCGGGCACCCGCCGCATTCCAGCCCCGGTTCGATGCGCGCATGGTGGCCGACGCCGAGCGTGTTGCGCGCGCCGTCGCGGGCTCGGGCGAGCGGCTCGTCAACGCGCTGAGCCCCGAGCAGTTCGCCGGCACGGGCGGCGCGCACTACGGCCGGCCCGGCCGCATCCCCGGCAGCGTCAATGTGCCGGCGCGCGACCTGGTCGATGCCGGCAGCATGGATTGGCAGCCGCCGCAGGCGATCGAGGCGCGCATGGCGGCCGCAGGCCTGGGGGATCCCTCCGAGCCCGTCATCACCTACTGCGGCGGTGGCATCGCCGCCAGCGTCACGTTCTTCGCGCTTCGGCTGCTTGGGCGCGACGCAGTGGCGCTTTACGACAACTCGCTGCTGGAATGGTCGGCGGACCCGGCGCGGCCGATGCTGCGGTGACGGGCTGTGCGTGCTGGCAGGCGCGGCCGGGGTGCAGGCGTGGTCTGCGGTGCCGCCCGATGTTCAAGGGGGAACGCTCCACCCAATCGATGGTCATTCGCGGCTCGCTGGATCGGCTCACACCCGTGCTGATGACGGCGCTGGTGGCGGCATTTGCCTTGGCACCGCTGCTGCTGGCGGCAGACGCGCCTGGCAAGGAGCCAGAGCGCCGCACCCTCCAAGGAGATTGACATGCTGATGAAGAAACTGGTGACCGCCGTGGTGCTCGGCTTGTCGGCGCTGTCGGTCCAGGTGGCGATGGCCCACGGCGCTGCCCAGGCCAAGCATGTTGGTGTGGTCGCCACCGCCAGCGACCTGGGCTTCGAACTGGTCAGCACCGCAGATGGGGCGGTGATCTATGTCGAGGACCATGGCAAGCCGATGGCGCCAACGGGCCTGACGGGCAAGCTCACCGTGCTGAACGGCAGCGAGAAGTCGCAGGCCGATCTGGTGGCCAAGGGCGCCAAGGTGGTCGCGGCGCTGGTGACACCGGCCGCCAAGGCCATCACGGTGCGCTTCACGGTGAAGTGAATGCAGGGGCCTGCCTCCTCCCTGCCCGCCCTGCGGGGCGGCCTGCTGGCCTTGCTGGCTGCGGCGCTGTTCGGCGTCAGCACGCCGCTGGTGCAGCAGTTCGGTGCGGGGCTGGGCGCGTTCAGCACGGCGGCCCTGCTCTATGCCGGGGCGGCCGCCGTCGGCCTGCTGTCGCGCCAGCGCATCGGGCGCGAGGCCCGGCTGCAGCGCGCCGACCTGCCGCGGCTGCTGGCCATGGCCGGTTTCGGCGCGGTGATCGGCCCGGTTGCACTGGCCTGGGGGCTGCAGCACACCAGCGGCACCAGTGCCTCGCTGATGCTGACGCTGGAGGCCTTGTTCACCGCCGTGCTGGCCTGGCGCCTGTACCGCGAGACCATGGACGGCCGGGTCTGGGCGGCGATGGCCCTGCTGCTGGCCGGGGGCATGGTGCTGGTGCTCGACCAGGGCCGCACCGGCGGCGCGCAGCTGGTCGGCCTGCTGGCCGTGCTGCTGGCCACCGCAGCCTGGGGTGTCGACAACAGCTTGTCGCGCGCGCTGGCCGAGCGTGACCCCGGGCAGGTGGTGATGGCCAAGGCCCTGCTGGGTGCCACGGCCACCGCGCTGCTGGCGCTCGTCTTCGGCGAACCCCTGCCATCGGCCAGCGCAGCACTGGCCCTGCTGGCCATCGGCGCCACCGGCTACGGCCTGAGCCTGCGCTTTTACCTGCTGGCCCAGCGGGCCTTCGGCGCGGCACGCACCGGGTCGGTGTTTGCCTTCGCCCCGTTCATCGGCGCCGCCCTGGCGGTGGCCCTGGGCGACCGCTCGGCCAGCGGCTGGATGGCGCTGGGAAGCGGCCTGATGCTGGCCGGCGTGGTGCTGCACCTCGCGGAATCGCATGGCCACGCGCATGTGCATGACGCGCTGGAGCATGAGCATGCACACCGCCACGACGACGGACACCACGGGCATGTGCACACGGTCATGCCGGCCGGCGAACACAGCCATGCGCACCGGCATGAACCGCAGCGCCATGCGCATGCACACGTGCCCGACGCCCACCACACCCATCGGCACTGACGGGTGGTTGCCGCGGGCCGGCGCCTCGATCCCACACCGCGCGCCGCAGCGGGCGCCCCCAGCAGCCTCAAGTGGACCGCGGTGGCTGTGGCAGGCGCAGCGCCGATGGCTGCTCGGCGATCCAGGCCCTGGCCTCGTCCACCGTCGCGAAGATGCGGTAGGCCTGGGCGATGAACCGCAGCGCGATGAAGTGCTCGATGGCGGCGATGATGCGGGCGTCGACGACCACGGCGGCGATCACGATGTGCGGGTTCGTGCGCAGCGGGGCAATGTGCCGGGCCGCGATCTCCTCGGTGGCGTCGGCGCTGATCTCGTAGTCGTCGACCGCCAGGTAGTCGGTGATGGAGAAGCGCAGGTCGTCGAAGCGTGGATCGCCGCAGATCAGGTCGAAGGAGCGTTCCCGCTCCTTGGCCGTGACACGGCCGACATAGCGGCGGTAGACACCGCCCGGTTCCCAGGCAAGCGTGAAGGGCATGGTCGGATCGTGGGCAGGGAACGGGCACAGGGAGCGCCCGACCCTGCGAGGGTAACGCGCGGCGATCCCCCCTTTGCCCTTGTTTGCCCTTGTTTGCCCTTGTGGCTGCGCTTGTGCCTGCCCTGGTGTCTGCCCCTGCGGCCGTGCCGTGAGCCGGTACGTCGGGTGGGCCACGTCGCCGTGCGGAGCGTCCCTGCCGCCCGGTTAACCTGGGCCCATGGATTCCCTCATCGCCGCCGCCGGCCGCGCGCTGACCCTGGGCGACGCATTGGGCGCGCTCAAGCATGTGGCGCTGCGCAGCGATCCCCCGGCCCTGGCCTTGCGGGGTATCGCGATGGCGCAGCTCGGCGAGCTGGCGCTGGCGCGCAGCCTCTTGCGGCGTGCAGCGCGTGGCTTTGGCAGCCACGAGGCGCTGGCGCAGGCACGCTGCGTGGTGGCCGAGGCCGAGGTGGCGCTGGCGCAGCGTGATCTGGGTGGATCGCCGCGCACGCTGGTGGCCGCGGCGGCGGCCCTGGCCGCACGTGCCGACCATGCCAATGCCACCCATGCCCGCCTGGTGGCGGTGCGCCGCCTGCTGCTGCTCGGCCGCGTCGATGAAGCAGCCGGCATGCTGGCCGGTGTCGATGCGCACCGCCTGGCCACGCCGCTGCTGGCCGCGGTGGCGGCCCTGGCTGCCGCCGAGATCGCGCTGCGCAGCCTGCAGACGCTGCCGGCCCGGCAGGCCCTGCAGCGGGCGCAGGCGGCGGCCGCCCGCGCAGGGGTGCCGGCCCTGCAGGCCGAGGTGGCCGAGGCCTGGGCCCAGCTCGACCGCCCCGCGGCCCGGCGCCTGCAGGCGGGTGAAGACCTGCCGCTGCGCCTGGCCGAGGTGCAGGCGCTGCGCGCCTCGGGCGCGCTGGTGGTCGATGCCTGCCGGCGTGGCCTGTGCTGTGTGCAAGCCTGGGTGTCGCTGAAGCGGCGCCCGCTGCTGTTCAAGCTGCTGCTGGCGCTGGCCGAGGCCTGGCCCGGCGGCGTCGACCGCGAGGCGCTGATCGCCGGCGTTTTCCGGACCCGGCAGCCCGACGAGACCCACCGCGCCCGCCTGCGGGTGGAGATCGGCCGCCTGCGTGTGCTGGTGGCGCCGCTGCTGCGCATCGAGGCCAGCGCACGTGGCTTCGTGCTGCTGCCACCGGCCGGCCAGGTGGTGGCCGTGCTGCTGCCCCCCATCGATGGCGAGGCAGCCGCGCTGCAGGCCTTGCTGGCCGACGGCGCCGCCTGGTCCACCTCGGCCCTGGCACTGGCGCTGGGCGAGAGCCAGCGCACGGTGCAGCGTGCACTGGCCGATCTGGAGGCCGCGGGCCAGGTGCGCAGCATCGGCCGTGCCCGGGCCCAGCGCTGGCTGAGCCCGCCGCTGTCCGGATTCACGACGATCTTGTTACTCCCGGCCACGCTGCCGTCTGCCTAGAGTGCCGGCACGGTGCCGCGACCGGTGCCGCAACAGCCTCAACCGGAGATCTGCATGAACCACACCAGCACGCCCGCCACCAGCCCCGCCGAGATCGTGCGCGAGTACGGCCCGTTTGCCGACGCGGGCGCCACCGCCATCCATGGCGTCACCCACGACGGCACGCGGGTCTGGGCCGCCACCGGCGCGCAGCTGCTGGCCATCGACCCCGCCAGCGGCGCCGTGGCGCGCAGCCTGCCCCTGGCCTGCGACGCCGGCACCGCCTTCGACGGCCAGCACCTGTACCAGGTGGCCGAGGCACGCATCGACAAGATCGATCCCGCCAGCGGCGCCGTGCTGGCGTCGATCCCGGCGCCCGGCCAGGGGCGTGACTCGGGCCTGGCCTGGGCCGAGGGCAGCCTGTGGGTGGGCCAGTACCGCGATCGCAAGATCCACCGCATCGACCCCGCCACCGGCGCCATCCTGCGCACCATCGAGTCGCAGCGCTTCGTCACCGGCGTCACCTGGGTCGACGGCGAGCTGTGGCACGGCACCTGGGACGGCGACGAGAGCGACATCCGCCGCATCGACCCCGACAGCGGCGCCGTGCTGCAGCGCCTGGAGATGCCGGCCGGCACCGGCGTCAGCGGCCTGGAATCCGACGGCGCCGGCCTGTTCTACTGCGGTGGCGGCGCCAGCGGCAAGCTGCGCGCAGTGCGGCGGCCGACACCGGCGCGCTGAGCCCGCGGGGTGGTCTTGCTGCGGGACCGGGGACCGCCTTCCACCACCGTGGCGGCCAGGCCGAGGCCGTGGGGCCGTTCAGGGCCTGGCGCGCGAACACGCGTCCCAGACCACGGCCTGCCAACGCGCACCGCCGCGCCTCGCGCACCAGACCCTGCCCGACCCCACGACCTCGACCTTGCACAGGCAGGTGTGGACTGCGGAGGACAGAACTCCCGCCGACCGCGCCAGCGCGGTGGCCGGCGTTTGCAGGCAGTACGCCGCCGGTCGAGTGCAAGGTCGAGGTTGTGGGGCCGGGCGGGGCTTGGCACGCGAGGCGCGGCGGCGGCCCGAAGCACAGCGGACCGCATCGCCGTGTGTTCGCGTGCCAAGTCACGAACGGCTCCACAGCCTCGGCATTGCCGCGGTGATCGCTGCATGCAGACATCCGGCGCAGGCGCAGGGCGTGCCCCGCAGACGCATGCAGTTTCTGCGCGAACGCCGGGCGCGGTCATCGGCCTGGGATGGGCACAAGCTCTCACGCGGCAGCCTGGCCTGCAGCTGCCGGCCGGTCGAAGCGCTGCAGCACATGGCCCACCATGCCCTTGGCCAGTTCGTCCTCGCCGAAGAACACCGTGCCCACCGCCTCCTGGCGCAGCAGCACGCATTCCTCTTCGTTGTGCGTGCGCAGCACCACCTCGATGCCCGGGTTCAGCGTGCGTGCGGTCTCCACCATCTGGCGCAGGCCCAGGGCATCGGGCGTGGCGATGACCAGCATCGCCGCATCTGCGATGTGGGCCTGGATCAGCACCGCAGGGTCGGCCGCATCGCCGCTGACCGCCGCCTGGCCGCCGCGGCGCAGGCTCTCCACCAGCTCGCGGTTCTGCTCGGCGATGACATGCGGGATGCCCCGCTGGTGCAAGGCCTCGGAGATGCGCCGCCCCACCCGGCCGTAGCCCACCAGCACCACCTGGCCCTGCAGGAACTGGCGGCCGGTGTCCATGGGCAGCTCGGCCAGCGGATCGTCGCGCTGCTCCAGCCGGCGTGCCGCGGCGGAGTGTTTCAGCACCCAGCCGCTGAACGGCGCCACCGCGGTGAAGACCAGCGGGTTCAGCGCGATGGAGATCAGCGCGCCGGCCAGCACCAGGCTCATGCCCTCGGGCGGCAGCAGGCCCAGCGCCAGGCCCATGCCGGCCAGGATGAAGGAGAACTCGCCGATCTGGCCCAGGCTGGCGGCCACCGTCAGCGCGGTGTTCAGCGGGTAGCGCAGCAGCAGCACCAGGCCGGCCGCCGCCACCGACTTGCCCAGCACGATGATGGCCACCACGGCCAGCACCCGCAGCGGCTCGTCCACCAGCACTGCGGGCTCGAACAGCATGCCCACAGAGACGAAGAACAGCACCGCGAAGGCATCACGCAACGGCAGCGATTCTTCGGCCGCGCGGTGGCTGAATTCCGACTCGCGCATCACCATGCCGGCGAAGAAGGCCCCCAGCGCAAACGACACGCCGAACAGCGCCGCCGCGCCGTAGGCGATGCTGATGGCCGCGGCCACCACCGCCAGGGTGAACAGCTCGCGCGAGCCGGTCTTGGACACCTGCCACAGCAGCCAGGGCAGCACCCGCTTGCCGGCGATCAGCATGATGGCGACGAAGGCCGACACCTGCAGCAGGGTCTGCACGATGGTCCGCCACAGCGGGTGGCCGTCGGGGTTGGGCACCTCGGTGCCGCCCAGCACACCGGCCAGCGGCGGCAGCAGCACCAGCACCACCACGGTGGCCAGGTCCTCCACCACCAGCCAGCCCACGGCGATGCGGCCGTTCATGGTGTCGAGCAGGCGGCGGCTTTCCAGCGCCTTGAGCAGCACCACGGTGCTGGCGCAGGACAGCGACAGGCCGAACACCAGGCCGGCGCCGCCGCTCCAGCCCCAGGCCCAGGCCATGCCCATGCCCAGCGCGGTGGCAATGCCCATCTGCACCACCGCCCCCGGCAAGGCGATGCGCTTGACCGCCATCAGGTCGGCCAGCGAGAAGTGCAGGCCGACGCCGAACATCAGCAGCATGACGCCGATCTCGGCCAGCTGCGAGGCGATGGCGATGTCGGCCACGAAGCCGGGCGTGGCCGGGCCGATGGCGATGCCGGCCAGCAGGTAGCCCACCAGGGCCGGCACCCGGCAGCGTTCGGCCAGGAAGCCGAACACCAGGGCCAGGCCGAAGCCGGCGGCCACGGTGGTGATCAGGGTGACGTTGTGGTCCATGCGGTCTTGTCAGTGCAGCAGATCACCAGCGATCCATTGGCGCACCAGCGCCACGCTGTCGGCCGGCAGGGGCAGTTGCTCGCGCTGGCACAGGAACAGCACCTGGTTGAGCAAGCGCTGGGCCAGGGTCTGCACATCGTCGATGCCGCGGCTGAACACATGGCCGTTGAGCTGCATGCCACGCAGGATGAAGACCACGTCGCGCAGCGACACGTCGATGCTGGGCGTGCGGGCCAGGCAGGCGCTGCGCACCCGGCGCGCCGTCTCGGTGGGCTCGTAGTGGCGCTGCGCCAGGTCGGCGCACAGCGCGTCCAGCACCGCGCGCACCACCGGCGGGGCCAGCAGGGGCGCGCCGGTGAGCTGGCTCACCTCGCGCGCCAGCACCAGCACCGCCTCATGCCCGGCCCAGCTGGCGTCCACCGGCTGCTCGGCGGCGCCAGGTGCCTCGTGGCCGGGCTCGCCGGGCAGGCCCGTGGCCGGACCAGGCGGCAGATCGGCCGGCAGCGTGTCGGCCGCCTCGGGCGGCGCTGTGTCCTGCTCCTGTGTGGCGCCGTCGGCCTCGGGGCTGCTGGCCAGGCCACTGGCATGGCGGTCGGGATCGGCGATGCGCCCGCCCGAGCCGCTCAGCCACACCAGCCGGTCCAGCCCCAGGGAGCGGAAGAAGGGCTTGAACAGGCCGTGGCCGTTCCAGGTCTCCAGCAGCGGGCCATAGGCCTGGCGCAGGCGCGAGGCCATGGCGCCCGCGGGCACCGGCTGCGGTGCCTGCAGCACCGCCACCTCGATGCGCCGGGCGATGTCGGCCAGCTGCTCGGCGTTCAGCGTGGGCGCCGGATTGACCAGGGGCATGCCGGGCCCGGCCTGGGGGGTGCCTGGGGTGGGTGTGGTGCCCGGTGCCGGTGTGGTGGCAGGCACGGGTGGCATGGGCAGGGTCGGCGCCGGCCCGGCGGCATCGGCACGGTCGGCGCTCAGGCCCAGCGCCTGCTCGATGAACAGCCGCTCGTCGATCAGCAGATCGGCGCTGGCCTGGTAGGCGGCCGACGGGAAGCCGATGGCCAGCACCGAGGTGCGGCGGTCGTAGCGCCGCAGCTTGCGCAGCACCGGGGTGAAGTCGGCATCGGCCGAGAGCACGATGAACTCGTCGTAGCGGGTCTCGTGCTGCAGCAGCTCGATGATGTCCAGCACCATGTGGATGTCGGTGCTGGTCTTGCCCTGGCTGGTGACCGGCGGGCAGTCCACGATCTCGAAGCCCGCGCGCAGAAAGGCATGGCGGTACTGCTGGTACCAGTTGGGGTTGAGGTAGCAGCGCCGCACCAGCACACGCCGGCGTGCCGCCGGGTCATGGCCGTCGGGGATCTCCAGCCCCGCCGTGAGCCAGCGCATCCATTCCACCGGCTGGCGCGCAAAGCGTTCGGCGGCCACCGGCTCCAGGGCCCGCAGCTGGGTGAAGACATTGTCGAAATCGACGAACAGGGCGCTTTTCATGGGGAGCGGGTCTCGGGTGCTGGCGGCAGGTGGCGGGCGGGCAGGCCGGCCGCACCGGCTGCACTGGGGAGGCGGGTCAGGCGGTACTCACCGGGCGCCACGCCGGTCCATTTCTTGAAAGCGCGGTGGAAGGTGCTGGCTTCCGAGAAGCCCAGGCGCTGGGCGATCTCGGGCAGGGTCAGCTCGGGCCGGGCCAGGCAGGCGATGGCGGCGTCGCGCCGCAGCGCGTCCTTCAGCGCCTGGAAGCCATGGCCCTCCTCGCGCAGGCGGCGGCGCAGGGTCTGGGCCGCCAGGCCCATGGCCTCGCCCACCGCCTCCAGCGACAGGTCGCCGGCGTCCAGCCGGCGGTGCAGCAGGCGGCGGATACGCTCGGACACACTGCCCGCATCGCGGTACTTGATCAGCAGGTTGGCGGGTGCACCGGCCAGGAATTCACGCAGGCTCTGCGGGTTCTGCACCACCGGCAGATCGAGCCAGCGGGCGTCGAAGCTCAGCCCCACATGCGCCTGGTGGTGGTGGATGGGCGCCTGGTAGACACGCGAGCTGTCGCTGCGTGGTGCCGGCTCGGTGTAGTCCACCCCCAGCACCGGCACCCGCCGCGCCACCAGCCAGCAGGCCATGCCGAAGGTGAACAGCAGAAAGGCCTTCTGCGCATAGTCCAGCCGCGGGTTCAGCGGAGCGCCCGGCGGGCTGTTCGGCGCCACCCGACGCACCAGCTGCACCCGCGCCACCCGGCCCTGCAGCAGCAGCCGGGGCACGAAGTCGTGCAGCAGGCCGTGGTAGTGGCGAAAGCCCTGGCGCAGCGCCTCGTGCAGGGTCTGGCAGCCCAGCAGCTGGCTGGCGCACTGGCCGAAGCTGCCCACCGGCAGCGGCCGGCTGCACAGGCCCCACAGCTCGTCACGCAGCTGGCGGCGCAGCACCCGGATCAGCAGCGCGTACTGCGCCTGCGACACCCGCGCCAGCGGCGCGTCCAGCAGGGCCGGCGGGATGCCGGCACGCTGCAGCAGCGGCGCCGTGGGGCAGCCCTGGTGCCGGGCACCCTGCAGGATCAGCCGCACCTGCTGCACGGCAACGGTGTGCTGGGTCACGGCAGTGGGTGGCGCCGGGTGGCGCGGTGGGGTGGGCAAGCCATGCCGCCATCCTACGTTTGCCGTGCGACCGGCCCGTCCGTGCTTTTTCAGCGATGGGCTGCAGCGGGGCCGGGTACAAGCACGGCATGCATCTGTCACGATGGATCACCCTGGCCGCCCTGCTGCTGGCCACGGCGGCCGGCGCCTCGCCACCACCGGCCCTGAGCCTGCCGCGGGCCAGCCTGGTGGCGGCCGATCTGGCCATCCTGGTGGCCCAGGGGGATGCGCTGAGCGAGGCCGTGGCCCTGGCCTACCAGCGCGCGCGCGGCATTCCGGCAGCCAACATCGTGCGCCTGGCCGTGCCGGCCGGCAGCGACAGCATCAGCGACGCTGACTTCGCCACGCTCAAGGCCGAGATCGACAGCCGGTTGCCGCCGGGCGTGCAGGCCAGCCTGGTGACCTGGACCCAGCCCTCGCGGGTGCAGGGCGCCGGCTGCGCCATGGGCGTCACCAGCGTGCTGTTCTATTTCACCGGGGCCACCCGGCTGGCCCGGCTGGAGAGCAACCGCTTCCTGCCCGGCGCGGTGGCCGACCACCTCAGCTCCTTCGCCGGCCACCTGCCGGACGCCCGGGGCCAGATGCCGGCCACGGCCTGGCTGGCGGCCGGCGCCACGGCCAGCTACGGCACGGTGGAGGAGCCCTGCAACCACGCCGAGAAGTTCCCACGCGCCTCGGTGCTGATCGAGCACTACCTGCGTGGCGCCACGGTGATCGAGGCGTACTGGAAATCGGTGGCCTGGCCGGGCCAGGGGCTGTTCCTGGGCGACCCGCTGGCCCGGCCCTGGGCCCACACGCCCAGCGCCACCGTGGAAGACGGCGCCGTGGTCGTGCGCACCCGCGCGCTGCGCCGGCTCACCAGCTACCAGCTGCAGTTCCAGGCCGCCGGCAGCAGCGACTGGCGGCTGCTGGACAGCCTGTCCGCCGGCCAGCCTCGGCCCATCACCTGGCGGGTGCCACTGCCGGCCGATGCCGCGGGCGGCCGGCTGCGCTGGCTGGGGCCCTGCCCGCTGCGGCCGGTCGACCGCTGCGTGCTGGCCGAGGGTCAGGCCGGGGTGGCGGGCTCGGGCGGGTCCGGCGTTTCCGGCATGTCTGGCAGGCCCAGGTACTGACGTGCACCGCGCACCCACTGCGCGGCCAGCGCCACATCCAGTGCCGGGGCGCCCAGGTCGGGCCGCGCCATGCGCGACGCCTCGTAGCCCGCCTGCAGCGCGGCCGGCAGCATCGCGGCCAGGCGCTCGAAGCTGGCCAGGCCGGCCTCGATCAGCACCAGGGCGGCCGCACCGCTCAACCCGCGCAGGGTCATCAGCAGGGCCTGCTGCGCCCACAGCGCCAGGCTGGTGCGCTGCACGCCCAGCAAGGCCTCCAGGTGGGCCTGGGCGCGGGCGCGGGTGCCCACCTGCAAGTACTCGCCGATGGAATACAGGCCGGCGGCCTCCAGCCGGCGCACGCTCTCGGCGGTGATCCCGGGCAAGGCCGACACTGGCACATCGGGCTGGAACAGGTTGGGTGTCCACACCCCGGCCAGCGAATCCTTGGGCAGGGGCACCACCTGCATCGCGATGCGCGACAGCGATGCCGCGTCCACCTTGTCACCGGGCTGCACGAAGCGGTATTCGATGCTGCCCAGCGGCGAGACCTGCACGAACACGCTGGCATCGAGCTTGAACTCGCGCACGGCGAAGTTGCTGGTGCCGTTGCGCATGTGGCCCATGCGCTGCTGCAGCTCGTCCAGGCTCTGCTGCACGCCGCTGGCGAAATCATCGGGCGCCGACGGGCGCTGGCGCAGCTGCGCCAGGTCGGCCTCCAGCTTCAGGTTGCGGCTCTGCACCTCGGCCACCTCGCGCTTGAGCTGGTCGATGATGGCCAGCAGATTCTGGCGTTCGTCGCCGCCCAGAGGCTGGTCGGTGCCGCTGGTGATGGGGGTGAACAAACCGGTGACACCCCCCACGGTCACGACCCGGTCGCCGCCCAGGCGCACCACGGTCGCGTTGTCCAGGCGTTCGGCCGTGCCGCCGCTGCCGGCGTCCACCGGCTCGCTGCCCAGGCGCATGGGCTGGCCCAGCAGCTTGCCGCTGCGCGCCTCCCACAGCCGGGCGGCGCGGTCGGTGGACCAGGTGAGCACCCGCTCACCGCGGCGGTCGAACGCCAGTGCCAGCACGGCCTGCTTGTGGCGCAGGGGCTCGCCGGCCAGCTTGCCGCTGCCGGTGTGCCAGACACGGGCTGTGGCGTCCTCGCTGGCGGTGGCCAGCAACTGGCCGTCGGGGCTGAAACACAGGGCCAGCACCGGGCCCTCGTGCCCCAGCGGTTCGGTCAGGGTTTCGCCAGACTTGGCTTCCCACAGTCGGGCGGTCTTGTCCCGGCCGCCGGTGGCCAGCATGCTGCCGTCGGCCTGCATCTGCACACACAGCAGTCCGTCGTGCCGGATGCCGTCGTGCAGCGGGCGCTGACTGGCGATGTCCCACACCCGCACCGTCTGGTCGGCCGCATGGCTGTAAGCCAGTGCGCCACCGCCGCCAAATCCTGCACCCAGCACGGCCGCCGGGTGTTCGATGGCGGCCAGCAGTTTGCCCGTCTTGACCTGCCACAGCCGCAGCAGCCGGTCTTCACAGGCGGTGAGCAACAGGGCGCTGTCCGGACTGAAGGCAGCCTGGTGGACAGGCCCATCGTGCGGCAGCGCCGGGCCCACGGCCGCACCACTCTCCAGCGCCCAGAGCCGCACTTGCCGGTCGTCGCCCAGCGTGGCCAGCAAGCGGCCGGTTCCATCCAGTACCGCGCCGCTGAGGGCGGCGCCATGCTTGGCCAGGGTGCCCAGATCCTGGCCGCTGCTGCCATCGGCCAGCCGCACGCTGCCGTCCTGCGACGCGGTGAAGACGCGCTTGCCGTCCAGGCAGAAGCCGCTGCCGAGGATGGCCGCGCGGTGCAGCAGGCGCTCGCCCAGCGGTTTGCCGCTTTCGGCGCTCCACAGGCGGGCACTGAAATCGTCGCTGGCCAGCACCAGGCGCTGGCCATCCAGGCTGAAGAGATCGGGGGTCGGCATGGGGTCAGGCTGACGGGGCTGCGGGCGGGGCAGGCAGCGGCGGGATGGCGCCGGCCGCCTCGCGGGGCCCCAGCCGCAGTTGCACCCGCAGCCCGCTGGCCGCGCTGTGGCCGAACAGGCCCACCGCCGTGGGGTTGAGCAGGCTGGCGTTCAGCCGCACCGCGCCGGCCGGCCCGGCCTGCAGCCGGGTGAGGCTGGCGGCCAGTTCCAGGTCGATGCGCACCTCGGACAGCGTGTACCACAGCGGTGGCAGCGCCAGCCCACCCTGGGGGGTGTCGATGAAATCGGTGGTGCGCTGCAGCGCGTCAGCGTCCAGGCGCTGCTGGGCCTGGACCACGCCGTCCACCGCCCCTGCCAACAGCGCGCCCAGGGCCGCACGCTGGCCGATGGCGTCGGCCACGCTCAAAACCGTAGCACGCTGGTGGACGACACCACGCCCAGGCGCACCACCACGGTCACATCCACCGGCGTGCGGTCGGGCTCGGTGGCGCCGGCCGGCACCGGCAGCACACGCTTGAGCAGCAATGGCACCTCGCCTTCGCCATCGGTCTCGCCCTGCACGGCGCCCGCGGCCGGCGCGCCGAATTCCCACAGCGCGCCGGTCACCTCGATGCTGGGCGCGCGCTTGCCGGCCACCTGCTTGCTGCCGTCGCGCTTGAACCACAGCACGCTGATCTGCTTGAGCCGGGTGCCGGGCTCGCTGTCGTCGTCCACGTCGGCGCTGACGCGCACGCTCAGCGAGGGTGCATCCACCAGCTGGCGTGGTTTGGGCACGCCGATGTCGGTCTTGGGCTGCAGCAGTGCACTGGCCCGGATGTGGCCGAAGCTCTGCGCGTTCTCCGTGTCCACATCGCTGCCGCTGCCCCCGAGGCTCAAGCTGGACTTGTTGGAGCCCACGCCGAAGATGATGCTGGTGCCGGTGTTCTGCGCCTGGCTGCTGGCCGACACGCCGAAGCTGGAAGTCTCGGTGCTGGCCACGAATTCCTGGGCAAAGAACATGCCCTGCAGCCGCACCTGGGCCCATTCGTAGAACACCGGGTCGATGAAGTTGATCAGCGGCAGCTTCTGCGTCAGCGTGCCGGTGCTGGCAGGCGTGTCCGGGTCGACGGCACCGGGCGCCACCAGGTTGCCCTCGTCGTCGTACACGTTCACCTGGGCGGCGATCACGTCGACCATGGCGTCCTTGGAGGCCAGGGCCAGCGTGGCGGCGGCGCCCACGTCGTTGAGCTGGCGCTGCGATTCGGCGACCGCCAGGCCGGTGGTCTCGATCAGCTTGCCGAAGCTGCGCCCGGCCTTCTTGGTGGCGTCGTTGACATCGGCGCTGTCGCTCAGGTCCAGCGTCATGCTGCCCGAGGGCAGGTTGATGCCGAAAGGCAGATCGGTGTTGGAAGTGGCCATGGGCTGTGCTCCTTTGGATGGCATCAGAGGTCGACGCTGAAGCGGCGGACGATGGCGCCCAGCCGCACGGTGATGGGGAAGGTGGCGAACGGCGCCGCGCCGTTGGGGTAGAAGCGGCGCAGCTTGTAGACCACCTTGCCGTCGGCATCAGTGGCACCGCCGGCCACCGCCTCGCGCAGCAGGCCGGGCGCCTCGATGGCGGGGTTCTTGGCCGCGTTGGCCTCGCCGTTGGCCTTCAGCAGGGTGATGGTCACCTCCACCTGGCGCTCGATCAGCACGGCCGACGCGCCCACGCCGCTCTTCACGTCGGTGGTGCGGCCCTGCACGATGAAGATCTGCGGGCCGATCTCCACCGTGGCCGGCACCGGGAACTTGGTGGTGCGCCGCGGGCCCAGCATGGCGTCGAGCTGCACCCGGCCCGAGGCCCACTCGGCCTCGCGTTCGATGTTGCTGCGCACGGCGTTGAACTCGGCGCTGGCCGTGGTCTTGCCCACACCCACGAAGCCGAAGAACAGCCCCTTGCTCTCGCGCGAGGTCTTGAACGAGGCGTTGCTGAAGGTCATGCCGGTCTTGCTGTCCATGCCGCCCACCGACATGTCCATGGACACCGCCACGTACTTCCATTCATGCACCGACGGCGTAATGAAGTTCAGCACCGACAGGTTCTGCTTGATCAGGTCTTCTTCCTGCGGCGCCAGCGGCAGGCCGGTGTCGTCGTCAATGCGGGTGATCACGTCGGTGATCACGTCGATCTTGGTGTCCGACAGCTTCTTCACCGTGTCGCGCACGCTCTCGTCCAGCGCGCGCTGGGCCCTGGCCACGCCAGAGCCCACCGACTTGAGGATCTCGCCGAAGGTGGGCGCGATGGCGTCGAGCTTGCCGGCCACGGTGTCGGCCACGTCGAGCAGCGTGGTGTCGGAGCCGGCTGCGCCAACACCAGCGGCGGTGGTCAAGGGCCCACCGGCTGCAGCGGCGGGCAGGTGCACGCCGCCGCTGGGCGGCAGCGGTGCGCGGTTGCGGCTGGCGGTGGTGGTCTTGCGGGTGGTGGCCATGGTGGGCTCCTGGTGGTCGGGGGTGGCTGGGCTGTGGGGGTCGGGTGGTGGGTGGGTGGACTTGCCGGTCATCGCCGCGGCCTTCAGTCGGGTGCCGGTTCGATGCCCCAGGCCAGGGCATAGCGCTGCGGGCCGTCCATCACGTTGTGGCCCCGCACCTGCAACTGGTAGCGGCCGGTGGGCAGGGCGGGCAGATCGATGCACTCCACCGGGTTGCAGCGGTCGGGCATCGCGCCTTGGCCGGGCGCGCCGCCGAGCGCCAGGGCGCGGCCGTCGGCGTCCAGCAGCAGCAGATCGAGGTCGTTGATCAGCCGCTCGCCTGGGGGGTCGGTCCAGCACAGCACGGCGCGCAGCCTGGACCGGCGGCGCAGTGGCACCAGCACGCTGTGCAGGCCGCCGGTGTCGATGCGCAGCGCGGCGCTGTCGCGCAGCTGCACCTGCCACCCGGGCACGGCGCGGCAGGCAGGCGGCAGGGCACGTGCCACGTCCAACCGGCCGAAGCCGGCCTCGGTCGGGCGGGCGGGCTGGCCGTCACGCCCACGCACGGGTGTGCAGGCCAGCAGGGCCAGGGCCTTGACGGCGGCACCGCTGGGTTGCCGTTTCTGCCGGCGCCAGGCCTGGCGCACCAGGGCCAGCGCACCGGTGACCATGGGCGCTGCCATCGAGGTGCCGCCCAGGTACATGTAGTGCGGCATGGGGTTGGCCAGGCCCCAGCCCTGCGCGCTGCTGGCGCGTGATCGCGTGCTGGGCAGGTTGATGCCGGGTGCGCACAGGTCGGGCTTGGTGCGTCCGTCGTGCGTCGGGCCGCAGCTGGAGATGGGGGCGATGCGGTCGGGCTCGCCCGAAATAGCGTCCTTGCGGTCGGCCGGCACCTGCCAGCGCTGGCCGGCGGCGTCCAGGTCGGCCCAGGTGGCGCGGGGGGCCGGGCCCAGGGCCGGGCCCTCGGTGGCGCCGACGGCCAGGGTGTTCTTGGCGCAGGCAGGTGAATACAGGCTGCCGGCGTCGGTGTGCCGGTCGCCATCGGCGTCCACACCGTCGTTGCCGGCGGCGCACACCACCAGGGCGCGAGGGGTGCGGTGCAGGAACAGGTCGGTCTCGAAGCAGTCGTCACCGTAGCCGCCGCGGGTGGGGTCGCCCCAGCTGATGTTGTGCAGCAGCGCACCGCGCTCGGCGCCAGCGCGGTACAGCTCGCGCAGGTCCAGCGGCCGGCCCGAGAGCTGGTAGCCCGAGCGAAGCCGGGTGGGCGCGCCGGGCAGCATGGACACCTCCTGCTCGATGGCCAGGAACACCAGCTCGGCCGCCGGCGCCAGCCCGCCCAGCTTGCCGCCGCTGGCGGCGCCCGAGCCGCAGGCCAGACCTGCCACATGGGTGCCATGGCCGCTGCCACGGTCGGCGGCATCGTCACGCCGCACGCTGGCCAGGGCCGTCCAGGACGGGTTCATCGGCAACGCCACCAGGGCCCGGATGCGCCCGGCCAGGTCGGGGTGCATGCCCCGCTGGGCATCGCCGCTGTCCAGGCCGGTGTCGGCAATGGCGATGACCTCGCCTGCGCCGTCCAGCGCCCAGGTGGCCGGCGGCGTGGGCACGGCACCCATGCAGGCGCGCAGGGCCTGGGCTGACAGCAGCATCGACAGGCGCGCACCGTCCACCAGCTTGACCCCCGGCAGCTGGCGCAGCCGCGCTGGCGGGCCGCCGAACTGCACCCGCAGCTTGGTGCTGCCGCTGGCCAGCACACGCGCGCCCAGAGCCTGCAGCGCCTGGGTGACGCCGGGCACGTCAGCCCGCTCGAAGCACACCAGGTCGTACCAGTCGGCCGGCAGCGCGCTGGGCGCCGGGCCCTGCCCGGTGTCACCGGCAAACCGCTGGCACATGGGCTCGGTGTAGTCGCAGCCGCCGACCACGAAGCCGAACGTGGACAAGTGGCCCGGCTGTGCACGCAGCGCCACGGGCATTTGCACGCAGACCCCCGTGGGCGGGCACCAGAAGCGCACCACCAGGCCGGCCTGGCGCAGCGCCACCCGCCAAGCCGCCTGCACCGGGCCCGCCAGCCGCAACACCGCCCGCGGCGTGCGGCCCTTCGGCCACTGGCCGATGGGCACCTGCACCGGCTGACCCTGGACCCAGACAGCGGCATCGGAGGACGGTGTGGACGAAGCGTTCATCGCCGAACCAGCTTAGGCCGCTGCGCAACTGCCAACAAGCGTCGGTCTAGGGACAGGGTCGCGGCCCGTCCCCCCTGAACGGGAGGCGTGCCGCCCGAGACCGGATTGGTGCACTCGCTCACACCGCAGGCCGCCCGGTGCGGCCACCGGTTCAAGACCGCCCGCCGCATGCCGACATGCCGGGTTGATCTGCGGCAACTCCACCGCAGCCCGTTCCGGACCATCGCCGCCCGCATGACCTTGGCCGTTCCCCAACCCGCACCGCCACCCGCAGCAGGCGCCGCCCCGCAGGCCGTGGCCGAGGCCGAGGTCGAGCACGCACTGCTGGCCGTGGCCTATGGCCGTCTGCGGCTGAGCGTGCTGATGACCCTGGTTGTGGTGCCGGCCTTTGCCGGCCTGCTGCTGCCGCTGTTCCCTGCCACCGGGCTGTGGCTGTGGGTGGGCGTGGTGCTGCTGGTGGCGTCGCTGCGCCTGGGCCTGTGGTGGGCGTGGCAGCGCCGCCCGGCCGCCCGCACGGCGGCTGCCCGCTGGCGCCATGGCTTCCTGGCCGGCGCAGTGCTGGCCGGCGCCAGCTGGGCGGCCGGCCCGGTGCTGCTGATGCCACCGGCCGGCCACACCGAGACCATGCTGCTGCTGCTCACCCTGCTGGCCGTCAGCGCCGTGGCCATGACCTCGCTGGCCGCGCAGCTGGCGGCGATGTGGGGCTTTCTGCTGGCCGCGCTGGCACCCACGGCCCTGGCACTGCTGGCCAACGGCGGCCAGGTGGAAGTGCTGGCCGCCGCGGTGCTGGCGGCCGCCCTGCTGGCCCTGATGACCGCCGGCCAGATCTCCAGCCGCTCCATCCGCAGCCTGCTGCACACCGAGCTGCGGCTGTCGCAATCGGTGGCCCAGACCCATGCCGCGCTGCAGCGTGCCGAGGCCGCCTCGCAGGCCAAGACCCGCTTCCTGGCCACCATGAGCCACGAGCTGCGCACCCCGCTGAATGCGGTGATCGGCGCGGCCCAGTTGATGCGCGCCGGCGATGCCGACGCCGCCCAGCGTGCACACCTGGTCGATGCCATCCAGCGCAGCGGCGCCAACCTGCTGGGGCTGATCGAGAACATCCTGGATCTGGCGCGCATCGAGGCCGGTGAACTGGTGCTCAGCCCGGAGGACTTCCCGCTCGGCGACTGCGTGGACGCCGCGCTGGCCACCACCGCGCTGGCGGCCCGGGTGCAGGGCCTGCAGCTGGCCTGCGTGATCGACCCCGGCCTGCCCGCCGTGTGCCATGGCGACGCGTCGCGCCTGCGCCAGGTGCTGATGAACCTGCTGGGCAATGCGGTGAAGTTCACCCCGGCCGGCGAGGTGCTGCTGCGCCTGGCGCCCGGCCAGGTGCCCGGCGAGCTGCACCTGAGCGTGCAGGACAGCGGCGTGGGCATCGCCCCGGAGGCGCTGCCGCACATCTTCGAGGCCTTCCGCCAGGGCGACGAAGGGGCGGGCCGGCGCTTCGGCGGCAGCGGCCTGGGCCTGGCCATCGTGCACCAACTGGTGCAGGCCATGGGTGGGCGCATCGGCGTGCACAGCCGGCCCGGTGAAGGCGCGCGCTTCGATCTGTGGCTGCCGCTGCCGGCGGCGGCCCACCAGCCGCCGGCCTCCGGCGCCGACGCCGGCGCTGCGCGGCCGGTGGCCTATGTCGAGCCGCATGGCCCCAGCGCCGAGGCCTTGCACGCCCTGCTGCTGCGCCAGGGCTGCGCGCCCACGCCCTGCCGCAGTGCCGACGACCTGCTGGCCTGGTGCCGCCACAGCGCAGGCGCCCGGCCGGCGCCGCGCCTGCTGGTCTGCACCGACAGCGCCGAGACCGCCGATCTGCTGGAAGCCGCCGCCGAGCTGCTCGAGCCCGCCAGCGTGATCGGCATGAGCCGCCAGGAGGCGGGTGATGCCGACCACGCCCGGCTGCGCTGCAGCCTGCCGGCCAGCCTGGTCAAGCCGGTGGCCGGCGCAGCGCTGGCGGCCCGCCTGGACGATGCGGCCGATGCCCTGCCGCCCCCGGTGCCGCAGGCCTTGCTCAGCGACGCCGAACTGGAGCGCCTGGTGCATGTGCTGGTGGTGGAGGACGATCCGCTGAACCAGACCATCGTCAGCCGGCTGCTGCACCATGCGGGCTGCCGCGTCAGCACCGCCGACAACGGCGTGGAGGCGCTGGCCCTGCTGCGCCACCAGACCGTGCACCTGGTGCTGATGGACTGCCAGATGCCCGGCATGGACGGCCTGGAAGTGACCCGCCGCCTGCGCGCCGGCCAGGCCGGCGCCGCGGCGCGGCGGCTGCCCATCGTGGCACTGACGGCCAATGCCTTCGCCGAGGACCGCGCCGCCTGCCTGGCGGCCGGCATGGATGATTTCCTCAGCAAGCCGGTGCTGGCGCAGACCCTGGTGGCTGCCGTCGTGCGCTGGGCCGGCCGGCCGCTGTTGGTGCCACGCATGCCCGGCCAGGCCGGCGCCGCCACGGCAGGCACCGCCCTGGCGGTCTACGACCCCGCGGTGCTGCAGGCCCTGCCGATGGTGGCCGACGGCAGCGAGCCCGGCTGTGTGCAGGAGATGCTGGACCTGTTCAACGGCAGCCTGGCCGATCTGCTGGAGAGCCTGCCGGCGCAGCTGCGCCAGGGCCAGGCCGCGGCGGCGCGCCGGGCGCTGCACGGCCTGAAGTCCACGGCGGCCAGCGTCGGCGCCCTGGCCCTGGCCGCGGTGGCAGCCGAGGGCGAGGACCTGCTGCGCACCGCCGGCGACCGGGCCGGCGCGGCCGACACAGCCAGCCTGGACCACCCGGCCCTGCAGGCCCTGCCGGCACGGCTGGGCGAGGCCAGCGCCGCCTGGCACCTGGCGCTGGCGCGCCAGGCCGCCAGCGCGCACAGCGAAGGCCAGCCATGCTGATGCCCACACCCGGCAGCCTGCTGCCAGTCGACGAGACCGCGGTCCAGCGGCTGCTGATCGTCGACGACGACGCCCTGCTGCGCCACATGGCGGCACGCACCCTGCGCCACGCCGGTTTCGAGGTGGTCGAGGCGGCGGATGGCGAGCAGGCGCTGGCCATCCTGGCCACCGACGCCATCGACCTGGTGCTGCTGGACCTGCTGATGCCCGGGCTGGACGGCTACCAGGTGTGCCGCCGCATCCGCGCCCTGCCGCAGGGCCGCATCCTGCCCATCCTGGTGCTGACCGGGCTGAACGACACCGGCTCCATCGACAGCGCCTACGAGGCCGGCGCCACCGACTTCATCGCCAAGCCCATCCACTGGACGCTGCTGTCGCACCGGGTGCGCTACGCCCTGCGCGCCAGTGCGGCCGCGGCCGGTGCACTGCGCACCCAGCAGCGGCTGGAGCGGGCGCAGCAGATCGCCCACATGGGCCATTGGGAACTGCTGCTGGCCGGCCAGCGCTTCCACTGCTCACCCGAGCTGGCCCAGGTGTATGCCGCAGGCCCGGAGGCCGTGGCCAACGCCAGCAGCACCGAGTTCGCACGCCGTGTCTGCCCGCAGGACCGGGAACGTGTGCACGGCGCGCGCCTGGCCGCCGCCACCCTGGGCCAGCCCTACCAGATGAGCTTCGACGTGCAGCGCTTCGACGGCGTGGTGCGCACCGTGTTCGAGCAGGTGGTGGTGCTGCACGACGCCAGCGGCCGGCCCGAGCGGCTGGAAGGCATCACCCAGGACATCACCGACCGCATCGAGGCCGAGCGCCGCATCACCCAGCTGGCGCACTACGACAGCCTGACCGGCCTGCCGAACAGCCGCTTCTTCCGCGACCTGTGCACACCGGCGCTGGAGCGCACCGCGCGCCTGGGCAGCGTGTGCGCCCTGCTGCAGGTGGACATCGACCGCTTCAAGGCGGTGAACGACGCCATGGGCCGTGCCGACGGCGACGCGGTGCTGCGCCTGGTGTCCGAGCGCCTGACCGGCGGCATCCGCGCCACCGACCTGCTGGGCAGCGCCCGTGCGCCGCACGAATCGGTGGTGGCGCGGGTGGGTGCCAATGCCTTCAACCTGCTGCTGGTGGACGTGGACGAGGCCCAGGCCGCTGCCAGCGTGGCCGAGCGGCTGCTGCGCGCGCTGTCGGCGCCCATGGTGCTGGACGGGCGCGAGCTGGTGCTGACGGCCAGCGTGGGCATCGCCCTGTTCCCGCGGGATGCGGCCGACGCCGACGGCCTGGCGCGCTGCGCCGAGCAGGCGCTGTACACCGCCAAGGCAGCCGGCCGGGGCCAGCACCGCTTCTTCGACGAGGCCATCAACCAGGCCGCCAGTGCCCGCCTGGCGCGCGAGGGCGACCTGCGCCGCGCCATCGCCCAGGGCGAGCTGCGCCTGCACTACCAGCCCAAGGTGGACGCCAGCAGCGGTGCCACCGTGGGCGCCGAGGCCCTGGTGCGCTGGCTGCACCCGCAGCGTGGCCTGGTGGCACCGGCGGCCTTCATCCCGCTGGCCGAGGAATCGGGCCTGATCAACCCGCTGACCGACTGGGTGCTGGAGGCCGTGTGCGGCGACCTGCGCCGCCATGCCGAGGCCGGCCTGGCGCTGCTGCCGGTGTCGGTGAACCTGGCCAGCCCCAGCTTTGCCGATGCCAGCCTGCCGCAGCGCCTGCTGGCCCTGCTGGCGCGCCACGGGCTGGCGCCGTCCTGCCTGGTGCTGGAGGTGACCGAATCGCTGCTGATGAGCGATGTCGACCGCGCGGTGCTGCGCCTGGCGGCGCTGCGTGACCAGGGCTTTGCCATCGCACTGGACGACTTCGGCACCGGCTATTCGTCGCTGAGCTACCTGAACCGCTTTCCGGTGGACGAGCTGAAGATCGACCGCGGCTTCATCGCCGACGTGGCCCTGGGTGGCCGCCACAGCGCCATCGCCGCCTCCATCATCGCCCTGGGCCGGGAGTTCGGCCTGCGGGTGGTGGCCGAAGGCGTGGAGACCACGGCGCAGGCCGATTTCCTGGTGCGCCACGGCTGCCCGCAGCAGCAGGGCTTTCTGCATGCACGGCCGATGCCGGCCGAGGACTATGCGCGCCGGCTGGCGCTGCTTCAGCCGGCGGCCGCGGTGGCGCCCGTGGCGCCTGCCGCCGGCGGCACGGCACGGTAGCGCCGCACGCCGTCGGCGCCCAGCTCGGCCACCGCCTCGCCCCGCGCCACCAGGTGGTTGATGTGGGCCAGGCTCTCGCCGGTGGCCATGCCCAGCAGCTCGCCCTTGCTGTCGATGGGCCGGGCGAACAGCGCGCCGAACACGTCGATGGCGCGCTTGGGCGCATCGGCCAGGCTGCGGCGCAGCCGCGTCAGGCCACGCTCATGGCCGCCGATCAGGCGGTCCAGCCGGGCGTGCACGCCCTGGAACGGGTCGCCATGGGCGGGCAGCACCAGCAGGTCGCCGTCCAGCGTGGCGCGCAGGCGCTGCAGCGAGCTGATCCAGTCGCCCAGCGGGTCGGCGTCGGGCTCGGTGGGGAACACGCTCACGTTCGACGAGATGCGCGGCAGCACCTGGTCGCCCGAGACCATCACGCCCAGGTCGTCGCACACCAGGCAGGCATGCTCGGGTGAATGGCCGCGGCCGACCACCACGGTCCAGCGGTGGGCGCCGATCTGCAGCTGCTCGCCGTCGCTGATGCGGCGGAAGCTGTCGGGCAGGGCATGCAGGTAGCGGCTGAAGCCGCCGAAGCGGGCGCGGTAGACATCCAGCGCTTCTTCCGGCCAGCCGGTCTGGCGGTAGAAGCGGATGGCGTCTTCGGGCGCCTCGCGGCCGGTGTCGGCGGCCAGGGTGCGGCAGGTCAGGTATTCCAGCCGCGTCATCCACAGCCGGCACTGGAACTTGCGCGCCAGCCAGCCGGCCATGCCCACATGGTCGGGGTGCATGTGGGTGCAGAAGATGCGGGTGATGCGCTTGCCCTGGGGCGTGGCAGCCAGCGGGCCGTCGTCGGCGATCAGCGTGCGCCAGGCGGCCAGCACATCGGGTGTCTTGGTGCCGGTGTCGACGATGGCCCAGCCCGGGCCTTGTTCATCCTGGTCGGCAATCGCCCAGAGGTTGATGTGGTTCAGCGCAAAGGGCAGCGGCATGCGCAGCCACAGCACGCCGGGCGCCACCTCCTTCACCGCGCCGGGCGCGGGTGCCTCGCCACAGGGGTAGACCAGGGCCGCCGGCGGCTCGCGGCCCTCGGCAGCATCGGGTGTGGCGCCATCCGGGCGGCCGTCGGCGGTGGGGGCATCGGACATGCCGGCGATTGTGCCGGGGGGCGTGCCGGCCTCCTGTCACCTGTGCTCGTCAGGCCTGCAGCCAGCCAAGAAGCTTGCGGTAGACCACGGGGTCGCTGAGCAGGTCCAGATGGTGGATGCCATGGCCCACCCAGCAGTGCTCGGCCGGGATGTTCAGCCGCATCGCCGGCCTGCGGTGGTGGCCCAGGGCGCTGTCCAGCGTCACCAGGCCGTCGCTGACCATGGAGCCGCGCTGGCCCGGACCGCCCACGGTGCTGGCCACGGCCCAGGCCTGCACACCGGCAGGCAGAGGCACGGGCTGGCGGTGGTCGGCGGCGTCGTAGCGGTTGTGGTCCTGCCAGTCGGTGTCCAGCAGGTTGCCGTGGCGCAGGTCGGTGATGCCCTGGCTGCGCAGGCGTGACAAGCGGGTGAACGGCGCCACGTAGGGGCTCAGGTCCATCACCCGGTGCAGCCAGTTGCCGGCGCGCTCCAGCGGCGCGCCATGGTGGGGTGTGCCCAGGAACACCAGCGATTGCAGGCGCGCCGGCCAGTCATGCCCCGCCGCTGCGGCCTGGGCCAGGGCACTGCGGGCCACCAGGCCACCCATGCTGTGGCCCACGATGTCGATGCGCGCCAGCGCCACCGGCCAAGCCTCCACCAGGGCCTGCAGCGCCTGCGACAGCGCCAGGCCGTTGTGGCTGATGTGCAGGCCGCTGTTGTAGAAGGCGTAGACCGGCGCCGCACCCAGCGCCGGTGCCAGGGCCTGGCCGTGGTCGTGGCCGTTGCGGCACCAGCCGGTGTCGCTCATGCACAGGCCGTGCACCAACAGCAGCACACGGCCGGATGCCTGCGCGCCCAGCGCCGCGGCATCCAGCGGCCGCCCGCCCTGGCGCAGCTGGAAGGGCACGGCCAGCGGATTGCCGCTGCGCAGCAGGTGGTCGCCCAGCACGCCGTTGAGCGCGGCCACCAGGGCATCGCGCCGGGGCGCGGGGGTGCCGGGTGTACCAAGAGCCTGGTCGAAGGGCGCGAGCAGGCCGTCCAGCCCGTCGCCCACCAGCCGGGTCGTGCCCCGGATGCCGCGGTAGACCAGGCCGGTGAAACCGCGTGCGGGCGGCAGGTCGTCCTGGGCTGCCGGGCCGGGCAGCTCGGCATCCAGCCAGTCACGCCGGCGCAGCGGTGGGGCCAGGCGCTGGATCTGGCCGTGCAGGGCCTCGACCAGGCCGGTGACATGGCGTGTGCCATCGACCAGCAGGCGCAGGCCGCCGCGGGCGTCGGCCAGGCGGCCGTGGGGGGGGGTGTGGCGGGTCATGCGGGCTCCTCGGCGGGCCGGCACAGCCGGCGCGGCCATGCTGGGGCCCGCGAGCCGCCATTGAGGCGCAGCAAGGAGCCGCAGGTTCTGCGTCAGATCAACGCCCTGACCCGCGGCGTGCGGCGCATTGGAGCATGCGTGCAGTGCATCAACTGGGGAGGGCTCCCCAGGCCGCCCACGCGTCTAGCGCCAGGCCTCGGCGCGCGCCGCCGCACGCGCGGCCGGGCTGTCGCCCAGCACCGTGAGCTGGCGCGAGCCGGCAAACAGATCACGTGGCTTCAGGCCGTACACCTGCCGGATGCTGTGGCTGAAGTGGGTGGAATCCGGGTAGCCGGTGTCCAGGGCCACGTGCACCAGGTTGGTGTCACGGGTGACATGGTGCAGCAGGCTGCGCGCGCGCTTCCAGGTGCGCAGGCTGCGGAAGGGTGTGCCCACCTCGGCCTTGAACAGGTGCAGGAAGCGCGAGAACGACAGGCCGACACGGCCGGCGCATTCCTGCGCGGTGGTGAGCTGGGCCGGGTCGTCGCGCATGCCCTCCAGCACTCGGGCGATGCGTGCATCCACCCGGCGCGCCGGCAGCGGCGCGCCGAACAACGACCGGTCGAAGCAGGCGGTCTGCCAGTCGACCTGGTGGCCGCCGGTGCACAGGCGTGCATGGGCGGCACGCACCCGCTGCAGCATCGGCAAGGCATCGGGGTGGCTGCCGGGCACCGGCCCGGCATGCTGGCGCAGCCAGGCCGGCAAGGCGGCTTCGTCCACCGTCTCGGGCTCGATGGTGATGCTGCAGATCAGGCGTTCATCACAGGCCACGCGGTGCGGCACCCAGGGTGGCACCACCGCCAGCTGGGCGCTTTGCCAGGGGGCGTCGGCGGCGGCAACGGCGCCGCTCTCCAGCGCGATGCGCAGCGGCGCGCCCAGCGAGGCATAGACCAGCCAGCCGCCCATGGTGCGCACGCTCACCGCACCCAGCAGGCCGGCGTAGAACACCCGGTCGTTGTTGAGCCACATCACGCGGTTGCGGCGGTCGGACAGCGGCAGCGCGTCGGCATGGCCGAAGGCGATGCCAGCCAGGTTGTGCAGGACTTGTGCCATGTCAGATGGACCTTCCGGTGCCGGCCCAGTAGGGCTCCCGCAGGATGCGCTTCAAGACCTTGCCCAGGGCATTGCGCGGGAACTCGTCGCGGAACTCCACCGCCGCCAGGCGCTGGTGGCGCGCCAGGCGCTCATTCGCCCAGCCGACGATGGCATCGGCATCCGGCTGCACCCCGGCCTTGGGGATCACCAGGGCCAGCACCGTCTCGCCCCATTTCTCGTGCGGGATGCCGATCACGGTGACGTCCAGCACGTCCGGGTGGCCACCGACGACGGCCTCGATGTCGCTGGGAAAGACATTGAAGCCACCCGAGATGATCATGTCCTTCTTGCGGTCGACCAGGGTGATGTAGCCCTGCGCATCGAGCTTGCCGACGTCGCCGGAGCGGATCCAGCTGCGGCCACGCGCATCGCGCCAGATCAGGGCGGCCGTCTGCGCGTCACGCCGGTGGTAGCGCGCCATCATGCCGGCGCCGTAGCCGGCGATCTCGCCCACCTCGCCGGGTGGCAGCACCTTGCCGTCGTCGTCGAGGATGCAGACCTCGCAGCCCAGCACCGGCCGGCCCACGCTGTCGAAGCGGTGTTCGTGCTGGCTGGGCTTGAGCATGGCGCCGAAGCCCTCGGAGAAGCCGTAGAGCTCGGTCAGCTTGTTGCCGAAGCGGCGCAGCACCTCGCGCTTGGTGTCGCGGCGCAAGGGGCTGCCGGCACACAGCAGGCTTTGCAGGCCGCTGAGGTCGAAGCTGTCGAACTCGGGATGGGCCAGCACCATCAGGAACTGCGCCGGCACCATGAAGGTGTGGGTGATGGCCTCGCGCTGCAGCGTGGCCAGGAACTCACGTGCATCGAAGGCCGGCATCACCACGCAGGTGCCGCCCACGAACAGCGCCGGCAGCATCACCAGCCAGGTGCCGTTGCTGTACAGCGCCGTGGTGGTCAGCGCCCGGCTGCGCTCGCTGAAGCCCTGCTCGATGGCGTTGAACATGGCCCAGTGGGTGCGTGTGCGGTGGGTCTGCACGATGCCCTTGGGCAGGCCGGTGGTGCCCGAGCTGTAGATGATGTTGAAGGGCAGCGCGGCATGGCAGCTGGCCAGCGGCGGGGTGCTGGCGGCGCCCTGCAGGAAGGCGCCGTAGCCCTGCCAGCCGGGTGCGTCGCAGAACACACTGACCAGGCCGTCGGCGCGGATCTTGGTGCAGCGGGCGCGGTGCCCGCCCAGGCGGGCTATGAAATCGGCGGTGGCGAACAGCAGCACCGCGTCGCTGTCGTCGACCAGGGTGGCCAGCTGCTCGCCGGTGAGCAGGCCCGACAGCGGCACCACGCAGGCGCCGGCGCGCACCACGCCGAACATGATCTCCAGGATCTCGACCGAGTTGCCCATCAGCACCGCCACCTGCTGGCCGGGGCCGATGCCCCGCGCCTGCAGCGCATTGGCCACGCGGTTGATGTTGGCGTTGAAATCGCCCCAGTTGCGGCGCACCGCACCGCAGACCACGGCTTCCTTGTCGGGCTGGCTGCGGGCGTGCACCTCGAACACGTCGGGGATCAACACGCTGGTGTCGTCAAGAGTCTCCATGCACCTTCCTGCTGGTCGGGACCCCGGAGGCTAGCAGCCGAACAGCCGTTAGGTCAGTCGGGAAAATCGGGGGAAACACGCAGGCCGCTCAAGCCGGCGGCCCGGCCTGCCGATAAGCCAGGAGCCCGGCAGGCCGTATCGCCGGCACCTTCCACCACCCACTCGAGGCCTGCCATGCGCACCACAAGACGCCATTTCGCCCTGCTCACCGCCACCGCCGCCGCCGCCCTGGCCCTGCCCGCCCTGGCCAGCGAAGAGCGCGCCAAGCCCGACGAAGCCAAGGCCATGCTGGCCAAGGCCATGTCCCACATCAAGGCCGTCGGCCGTGACAAGGCCTTTGCCGACTTCATGACCAAGCCCGGTCCCTGGGTCGACCGTGATCTCTACATCACGGTGTTCGACATGACCGGCAAGACCCTGGCCCATGGCGCCAACGCCCGCATGGTGGGCAAGGACAACATCAACCTGCAGGACGGCAACGGCAAGTTCCATGTGAAGGAGCGGCTGGAGATCGCCAAGGCCAAGGGCAAGGGCCAGCAGGAATTCGCCTTCCTGAACCCGATGACCAAGCAGATCGAGCCCAAGCTGATGTACTTCGAGCGCATGGACGACATCGTCGTGGCCTGCGGCGCCTACAAGCCCGCCTGAGCGCCGGCACAGCCCGCCATGACGAGCCAACGCAATACCCTGTCGTCGATCGGGGCCCAGCTGGGCCTGGCCGTCGGTGCCGTTCTGCTGGGCCTGGCCTGCGCCATCGCCACCGGCCTGTTCGGGCTGCGCCAGGTGGCGGGCCACACCACGGTGCTGGTCGGCGAAGGCATGCAGAAGAGCGACCTGGCCGCGCAGATGCGGCTGGACATCGTCTCGCGCGTGGATGCGGTGCGCAATGTCGCGCTCACGCCCGAGGTCAACAACATGCAGGCCGACCTGCAGCGCCTGGAAGGGCTGACCAAGCGTTACGCCGAACACCGCGAGAAGCTGCTGGCGCTGGCGCCTTCGCCCGCCGAGAAGGCGGCGCTGGACCAGGCCGATGCGGCCGAAGCCCAGGCTGCGCCTTTCCTGAAACAGGCGCTGGCGCTGGCGCGCGCCATGCAGCCCGAGATGGCCGGCGAGACCCTGACCACCAAGCTGGGCCCGGTGCAGGCGCGCTGGCTGGCGGCGCTGGCCCAGCTGTCGGAGGCGGCCGAAGCCGGCCGTGCCGCCGTGCTGGCCGATGTGCAGGCCGCGCAGGCCAGCACCCAGCGCTGGATGCTGGGCGCCGGTGCGCTGGCGGCGCTGACCGGCATCGCGCTGGCCGTCCTGGTCGCGCGTGGCATCGCGCGCCGGCTGGCCGCGGCGGTGTCGCTGACGCGTCACATCGCCGACGGTGACCTGACCCAGGCGGTGGACACCAGCGGCCACGACGAGGTGTCGATGACGCTGGGAGCGCTGGCCGACATGCAGCAGCGCCTGCAAGCGACCATCGGCGAGGTGCGCGCGGCCGTGCTGTCGATCGACACCGCAGCCGGCGAGATCGCCGCAGGCAGCAGCGACCTGTCGGCACGCACCGAGCAGAGCGCCAGCAGCCTGCAGCAGACCGCCAGTTCGATGGAGCAGTTGACCGGCACCGTCAAGAGCGCGGCCGACAGCGCGTCGATGGCCAGCCAGCTGGCGCAGTCGGCATCCACGGTGGCACAGAACGGAGGTGCGGTGGTGTCCCAGGTGGTGCAGACCATGGACGAGATCACCAGCAGCGCACGCCGCATCGGCGAGATCATCGGCACCATCGACGGCATCGCCTTCCAGACCAACATCCTGGCGCTCAATGCCGCGGTGGAGGCGGCACGCGCCGGCGAGCATGGCCGCGGTTTTGCAGTGGTGGCCAGCGAGGTGCGCAGCCTGGCGCAGCGCAGCGCCACGGCCGCCCGCGAGATCAAGGCCCTGGTCGGCGACAGCCTGGAGAAGGTGGAGGCCGGCAGCCGGCTGGTGGGCCAGGCGGGCAACAGCATGACCGAGATCGTGGCCAGCGTGCGGCGCGTGAGCGACGTGATCAGCGAGATCTCGCATGCCGCGCATGAGCAGACCCAGGGCCTGGGCCAGATCAACGGCGCCGTGTCCCAGCTCGACACCATGACGCAGCAGAACGCGGCCCTGGTGGAAGAGAGCGCGGCAGCGGCCGACAGCATGCGCGAGCAGACCGCGCGGCTGTCCCAGGCGGTGGGCGCGTTCCGGCTGCAGGCCGGGGCCTAAGCTGGATTGCGGGCCGGCGCCGGCACAGCGGCTGCCGCCGGCCTGAACACCGCCAGCAGGCGCCGGGCCACGGCGGCCGGCGCTTCGCGCCCGGGGCGGAACCAGGTCAGCGACCAGTTCAGCGCGCCCAGCAGGCCGAGCCGGAAGTAGCGCCGGTCGACCTCCGGCCGCAGCGGCAAGGCGTCGATCAGGGCGGCGAACTGCTGCTCGTAGCGGTCGCGGTGCGGCACCAGGGCGTCGCGCACCGCCAGGTGCGCCGCGCTCCAGTCGGTGATCACCGCCGCGGCATAGCTCTGCTTCTGCAGCAGGGTCTGCAGGTGGGCCACGCAGGCGGCTTCCAGCCGGTCCCAGGGGTCGCTGTGGCTGGCCACGGCGCGGTCCACTGCGTCCAGGATCTGCGCCACGCCGGCGGCATACACCGCGACGAACAGCGCGTCCTTGGACGCGTAGTGGTGGTAGAGCGAGCCCGGCAGCACACCGAAGGCGGCAGCGATGTCCCGCATCGAGGTGTGCTCGTAGCCTTTGGCGCCGAACAGGCGCGCGGCTTCCTCCAGCAGCTGCGAGCGCCGGGTGTCGGCCGCCGGGCTGTCGGCAGCGGCCGCGGCGGCCGTGTGGGCGGTGGCTGGGGCACGGGACATGGCGCGGGCCATGTTAAACCCGAATGACCAAACACTTGTTTGTTTCGAGGGCCTGCAGTAGCCTCGCCGCATGACCCTGCTGGCCTACGACCCCGCCGACCCCGCCGTGCGGCGCGACCCCTTCCCCCTGTATGCCCGGCTGCAGGACGCCGACCCGGTGCACTGGAGCCCGGCGCTCAAGGCCTGGGTGCTGACCCGCTACGACGACGTGCGCCAGATGATGCTGAGCGACGCCATGTCGCCCGACCGCCTGCGCCCCTTCTACGCCCAGCTGCAGGGCGAGCGCCGCGACACCCTGGCCGAGGTGATGCGCTACATGTCGCTGTGGATGGTGTTCCGCGATCCACCCGAGCACACCCGGCTGCGCCGCCTGGTGGGCACGGTGTTCAACCTGAAGGCGCTGGAGGCGCTCGACGGCGCGGTGACCCGGGTGGTCGACCACCTGCTGGACCAGCTGCCCACCGGGCAGCCGGTGGACTGGGCGCAGCAGGTGGCGGCACCGCTGCCGGCCTACGTGATCATGGACATGCTGGCGATTCCGTACAGCGACTTCCCGGAGCTGAAGGCGGCCTCCGACGAGCTGCGGGCCTTCATCGGCGGCGCCCGCGCCGATGGCGACCGCTATGCCACCGCCCGGCGTGGCGCCGAGCGGCTGGCCACGTTCTTCCGCGACCTGATCGCGCAGCGGCGGGCCGTTCCCGGCGACGACTTCGTCAGCCGCATGATCGCGGCCCGCGACGACGAGGGCCGGCTGAGCGAGGACGAGCTGATCGCCACCTGCATGCTGGTGCTGTTTGCCGGGCACGAGACCACCACCCACCTGCTGGGCAATGCGGTGCATGCCCTGCTGGACCATCCGGCGCAGCTGCAGAAGCTGCGCGACGACCCGGGGCTGATCACCAGCGCGGTGGAGGAATTCCTGCGCTACGACGGCCCCAGCAATGCCATTGCCCGGGTGGTCAAGACCGAGCACCAGATCGCCGGCAAGACCTTGCGCGAGGGCGAACGGGTGTTCGGCTTTGCCAATGCCGCCAACCGCGACCCACGGGCCTTCGACCAGCCGCAGGCGCTGGACCTGGGCCGCACGCCCAACCGCCACCTCACCTTCGGCTTCGGCCTGCACTTCTGCATGGGCGCGCCGCTGGCCCGGCTGGAGGGCCAGCGCTGCATCGGCCGCCTGGTGCAGCGCTTTGCACACATCGAGCGGGCAGCCGGTGAACCTGACTGGGTGGACGCGCTGGCCATGCGCGGGGTGTGCCGCCTGCCCGTGATCCTGACCTGAGAAAACTGAGTCGGTCTTGCGTGTGCCTGGCACCTGCATCTCCGGCAAACTGTGGCCCCATGAGTTCATCCCCCAAATCTTTGCCAAAGAAACCCAACGGAACTGCACGCATTGAGTACCTGAAGGTCCAGAACTTCAGGGCGCTGCGAGACGTTGAGCTGAAGGATTTAACACCGATGACGGTGTTGTTGGGTCCAAACGGTAGCGGCAAATCGACCGTTTTCGACGTGTTCGCCTTTCTGGCAGAGTGTTTCGAACTTGGTTTACGCAAGGCTTGGGACAAACGGGGTCGCGGCAAGGAGTTGAAGACGCGCGGGGCCGAAGGGCCACTGTCGGTGGAGATCAAGTACCGCGAACCGGGCTTTCCCCTGATTACGTACCACTTGGCGGTCGACGAAATTGACGGGGTGCCCGTGGTCGTTGAAGAGTGGCTGCGATGGACGCGCGGAAAAGGCGGCAAGCCGTTCCGGTTCCTGGACTACCGCCAAGGCATTGGCCAGGCAGTCAGCGGAGAATTGCCTGATGAACAAGACAAGAGGGTCGACATTCCTCTAAAGGCTTCCGACTTGCTGGCGGTCAATGCGCTGGGTCAGTTTGCCGATCATCCAAGGGTTGCTGCGCTGCGGGAGTTCATCACCGGTTGGCATGTGTCTTATCTCGCTGCGGACAGTGCTCGTGGGCAGCCAGAGGCGGGCCCGGAGGAGCACCTGACAAAGAGTGGGAATAACCTGCCCAACGTCATTCAGTACCTCGGCGAGCGACATGGCGAACAGCTAGAGCATATTTTTGACGTATTGCGGCAGCGTGTGCCACGCATCGAACGTGTGCTCGCAGACACGATGCCTGATGGTCGATTGCTGTTGCAAATTAAGGATGCGCCCTTCAGTCATCCAGTGCTCGCGAGGTTTGCTTCCGACGGCACATTGAAGATGTTGCAGTACTTGGTATTGCTTCATGATCCGGCGCCGCCGCCCTTCATAGGCATCGAGGAGCCAGAGAATTACTTGCATCCGCGCCTCCTTCCCGATCTCGCGGAGGAATGTCGGCGAGCCACCGAGCACACACAACTCATGGTCACCACACATTCGCCGTTTTTCCTGAATGCCTTGCGACCGGATGAAGTGCGCGTGCTGTGGCGGGACGAGCATGGCTACACGCGGGCCACGCGGGCATCCGATCTTCCTGGCATTACCGAGTTCATCGCGCAAGGTGCCCTGCTTGGCCATCTGTGGATGGAGGGCCAATTGGGCGTAGGGGATCCATTGGTGAATCAGGGTGCACCGACGCGGCCGCTGCGGCGCCAATCGGTCAGATCGAACAAAACAGCTTGACATGGCCGCAGCCAACCACCTCGTGCTTCTGGTGGAAGAACCATCCATGGAGGCATTCTTGAGGGCGCTATTGCCGCGGACCTTACCCATGGGCCGCACCTTTGAAATCCACCCGTTCCAAGGCAAGACGGATCTGATGGCCAAACTGGAGGCCCGTTTACGTGCCTATGCTCAGTGGTTGCCAGAAGACTGGCGAGTCGTAGTTGTCGTGGACAGGGACAACGATGACTGCCAAGCGCTGAAGCTTCAACTCGAAGCAATTGGCTCGCGCTCAGGCTTGATGACTCGCACACGTGTCACGAAGGCCGGTCAAGGCAACTGGCAGTTGGCCAATCGCATCGCCGTAGAAGAACTAGAAGCCTGGTACTTCGGCGACTGGCCAGCAGTTCAATCTGCGTATCCGAAGCTACCGACCAGTGTTCCCAAGAGTCGGGGCTTTCGCGACCCGGACGCTATAGTGGGCGGAACCTGGGAGGCCTTCGAGCGTGTACTGCAGCGGCATGGGTATTTCAAAACAGGCCTGGCCAAAATCGAGGCTGCGCGTGCAATCGGCCAATTCATCCAGCCTGGACGTAGCAGATCGGCGAGTTTTCTTACATTCCATGCCGTGTTGGCCGACGCGCTGATGAGCGCCTGAGGATGTGGTGATAATTCTTCACCCGTCGCAAGAGCGCCGTCGTCAGCAACTGCGCACGCTTGTTGCCATGCGATGCGCACATGCGCTGCTGCCGGGGCGTCGGTAAAACTGATGCGCCTGCTGTGAGGTGTGTTTCCAGTTCGAATATCAACTCATCTGAGCGGAGCCACCCCATGCACCACGCCTACCTCATCGGCACCAGCTGCACCCGCTTCGGCAAGCAGCCCGGTGCCAGCTTCAAGGACCTGACCCGCGCCGCCTACCTCGCCGTGCTGGCCGACGCCGGGCTGGATGACGGTGCGCAGATCGGCAACGCCTGGTTCGGCAACTGCGGCATGGGCAGCTGGGGCCAGCGCAACATCCGCGGCCAGGTGTGCTTCAGCCCGCTGGTGCAGGACGGCCTGTTCCCCGAACGGGTGGGACTGACCAACGTGGAAGGTGGCTGCGCCACCGCCAGCATGGCCTTGCACGGTGCCTGGAAAGACGTGCTCTCGGGCACGGCCGACCTGAGCCTGGCCATCGGCGTGGAAAAGACCTTCGTGCCAGACAGCGTGCCGGGTGGCGCGGCTGCGGCGGCCGCGCGCCAGCAGGAGATCTTCGACGGTGGCATCGACCAGCTGGACCCCGGCGACTGGATGGCCTACTACGCCGCCGCGGGCGAACAGGCCGGCAAGCCGTTTGCGCCCAAGGACGGTGGTGGCACGCTGTTCATGGACACCTATGCGATGCAGGCGGCCTGGCACATCCGGCACCACGGCACCACGCCCGAGCAGATCGCCTTCGGCGCCAGCAAGAACCACGCGATGGGTGCCAGGAACCCGCTGGCGCAGTACCGCTTTGAAGTCACGGCCGAACAGGTGCTGGCCGACCGCCTGGTGAGCTGGCCGCTGACCCGGGCCATGTGCGCGCCCATCGGCGATGGCGCGGCAGCCGCCCTGGTGTGCTCGGCCGCCTTCCTGCGCACCCTGCCCGCTGCGGTGCAGGAGCGTGCGCTGCGCATCCCCGCGGCCGTGCTCACCGGCGGCAAGTACCGGCGCCTGGACGAGCCCGGCCTGAGCCAGCTGGCGGCGCAGCGCGCCTATGCCATGGCCGGCATCACGCCGCAGCAGGTGGACGTGGCCGAGGTGCACGACGCCACCAGCTTCTGCGAGATCTACCAGGCCGAGATGATGGGCTTCTGCCCCATCGGCCAGGGTGGCGCCTACGTGGCCAGCGGCGCCACCAGCCTGGGGGGCAGCCTGCCGATCAACCTGTCGGGCGGGCTGGTGAGCAAGGGCCACCCGGTGGGCGCCACCGGGCTGTCGATGATCCACGAGCTGGCGCTGCAGCTGCGCGGGGAGGCGGGTGACCGGCAGCAGCCAGGCGCCCACACCGGCTTGGCCGAGAACGGTGGCGGCGTCATGGGCTTCGACGAGGCCGCCTGCGCGGTGACCATCCTGCAGCGCGGCTGAACGTGTCGACCCGGGGGACCCCTCAACGTGCGACGCATTGGCCGCGCTCGTCCTGGAAGCGGTCGCCGGTGGGGCGGCCACCTGCATCGGCGAAGACCCGGTCGGTGCTGCGCGTGGTGAAGCGCCTGCCATTGGGTCCGGTCCAGTCGCCGACGGTCTCCAGGTCATAGCTGGACGCCGGGCGCGGGAAATTGCCCTGGCCGCGAAAACGCACCTCGAAACCCTCGCCGCTGCCGGTGTACTGCTGGCGCACATCGACGCGGCCGTTGCCGGCACGGATCTCGATCGTCGTCGTGCCGCGCGTGCGCACCGTCCGGGCGCCGCCATCGCAGGGGTCACGCGCACCGACCTGCGCCGGGTAGGTCGCCGTTTGCGTCATGGCCCCGACGGCACCCGCCGTCAGCGCTGCCCGCTCTTGAGACCGTCGGTTGCTGGCCTCCCTTTCCGCCGCCGCAGCGGCGTCCGAAGCCGCCTGCAGCGCACGCTGTCGGCGCTCGAGGTCGGCACCCGCGGCCTTCTCGCTGGCCAGGCGCTCGGCATTGGCCTTGTCCGCTGCCTGGCGGGCCAGCACGGCCTCGCGCTTGCGGCGGTCGGCGTCGGCGGCTGCAGCGGCGCGGGTGTCCTCCTCGCGTTGCCTGCGCTCGGCGTCGAGCCGGCCCGCCTGTTCCTGGGCCAGGCGGGTGGCTTCGGCCTGCTCGGCGACGCGCCGCTCGGCGGCCGAGGCCGCCTCGGCCGCACTGGCGGCCGCCTGCCGCGCTGCCGCACGCTCGGCACTGGCCTGCTCCAGCGCCTGGCGGGCAGCCTCGGCATCGGCGCGCGCCTTGTCGGCCAGCGTGCGTGCCGCCGCCTCACGCGCCCTGTCGGCTTCTTGCTCGGCCCGGGTGTAGGCGGCGTAGCCACCACCGATGGCGACGAGGGCGGCGACCACGCTGCCAATGGCCAGCCAGCGCCCACGATGGCCGCCCGGTCCACCGCCCGGTGGTGAAACCTGCACAGCCTGCAAGGGCAACGGCGCCGCTGGCGCCGCAGCCGGGGCCGCCGCCACCAGCGACGAATCCACATGCGGCTTCAGCGCCCGCACCAGCAGTTCAACATCGGAATCCCAGCGTGCATGCGTCAGTTCCACGGCGTTGCGGAACCTCAGCTCGGCGAGGTCCGGCGGCAGCTGGTCGGCGCGCGGCATCGCCGCGCCCTGCACCAGCACCGGGATCACCGGGATGTCGCGCTGCAGCGCGGCAACAGTCTCCAGGCGGACGAAGTCGGTCGGGTCGTCGAGCCGGCGCCGCCCGTCGGCGTCGGCAGCGTCGGCCCAGTGCCGCCCCATCAGCGCCAGCAGCACGCCGCAGGACGCCACCTGCTGGTCGATCACACGGCGGAAGTCGCGCCCGGGCGCGATGTCGACCACGTCCATGAAGACCGAGTCCGGCCCGAAGCGCTGCACCAGGTCCTTGAACAGGCGCCCCGCCTGGCCTTCGGTGTCCTGCCTTCGATAGCTGATGAAGATCGCGCGCATTCGCAGCTCCGACGGCCTGTGACGGCCCGAAGGCGGACGATAAGGTTCGGCGCCGACCGCGGTCAGACCTAGTTCAGGGGATCAGCGTCCTGGCGCAGGTGGTCCGTCGTCTCGACGGGGGAGGCATCCGGTCGACCTGACCAGCTCGGCTGGTGGCGCCGCGCACCCCGGCGGCCGGTCGCCAACGACGGCGCGCAACGCCAGGCGGGCATCGGCAGGGGCGACGCCGTCATCGCGCCAGCGGGTGCCAGCCGGCCTGCAGATGTCTCAGGGGCCGCGCTGCGCCGTCACCATCACTGGCAGCCCTTGGCCAGGAACAGCCCGCCGAGTTGCGCATGCCGCGAGCCGGCCAGCTGCTGGATGGCGGCGTTGCCGGGTGTGGCCACCGGCTGGGCCGCCTGCGTTGCCGACACCAGCCCGCCCAGCATGCCAGCCGCCTGCGCAGCCTGGCCGACGTGGAGGTGGCCTGTGCCACGCGGTTGCGCCAGCGCATGCAGCGCAGCCACCTGCACCGCGGCGGCCTGGGCCTGGGCGGCGGGCGCTGGGGCGGTGCCACCCACCAGCCCGCTGAACAGCCCACCCAGGCCACTGCGCGCGCCGGCTTGCTGCGCCAGCGCACCCAGCATCTGGGCACCGGCGGCGGTGGCCGCCGTGGTCGCGGCATCGGCCTGCGGGTTGGCGGCAGCCGTCAAGCCCAGCGTCTTCAGTTCGGCGGCGAGCTGCTCGCAGCTGGGCTCGGGCTGGGCCGATGCGGCCGTGGCCAGGCCGGCCAGCAGGGCCAGCTGGGTGCTGCGGATGGCGGCCCTGGCCAGGGTGCTGCGGCCCTTGGGGTGTGGATGCATGTTGCGACCTCCTGCTGGCGTGGCACACCAGGCCCCACCATGGAGCCCGGGCCAACCACTGCCGCATGCTGGGCGCAAACAGCCCAGCGCCGGCGGCAAGTTCTCACGCCGGCCCCGGGCTGCGCCCGGGCGTGCCGGTGAATCCGGCAGGAAGTGGCAAGGCGTCGACCCGCGCCAGCACGCTGGTGGCGGGTGCATCGGTGTCCAGCCGCCAGGTGTGGGCCGCCTCGGCCGGCCCCGGCCACTGCACCCATTGCTGCTGGCGCGCCAGCACCTCGGGCGTGGCGTCCGACGCATCCTGCCCGGCGGCCAGGCGCGCACCCACCCGCTGCGCCAGCACGGCCGGTGGCGCGGCGCACAGCAGGAGGCGGAAGCTGGCGCCGGCCCCCTCGGCCACTGCCTGCATGGCCCTGCGCTCGCTGGCCAGCAGGCTGGCGGCGTCTACCACCACCGGCACGCCCGCGGCCAGTGCGCCGGCAGCCAGCTGCTGCAGGCGGGCATAGGTGCGCGCACCGGCCTCGGCGGAGTAGAGATCCGGCCCGCCACGCGCGGTGGCTGGCAGGCCGGCCAGGCGCTTGCGTTCCACGTCGCTGCGCAGGCGGATGCCACCCAGCCGCTCGGCCAGCGCCGCGGCGACCAGGCTCTTGCCCGAGCCCGACAGGCCGCAGGTCAGCACCAGCAGCGGTGGCCGGCCGGCCGGTGCCGCGAGCTGGTCGGCCACCGCCAGATAGCGCAGCAGGCCACGCGGCATGGCTGTGGGCAACGGGTCGACCGGTGCCGACAGCAGCGCCACCTTGGCCCGCACCGCCGCGCGGTGCACCGCCCACCAGGCCAGCAGCGGCAGGCCATCGTGCTGGCCGGTGGCCTCCAGCCAGGCGCTGGCAAAGCGCCAGGCCAGGCGCGGCTGGCCCGCCGCCAGCAGGTCCATGAAGGCAAAGGCGGCGTCGCCAACCACGTCGGTGTGGCGCAGCTGGTCGTCGAATTCCAGGGCGTCGAACAGCACCGGCGCACCGTCGGCCCAGACCACGTTGGCCAGGTGCAGGTCACCATGGCATTCGCGCACCTGGCCGGCCTGGCGGCGCGCGCTGATGGTGGGCGCCAGCGCCCTGCCCCGTTGGCCAGCCCAGGCCTGCACCCGCGCCACCGTGGCAGTGGCGTCGGCCGCGCCGGGCAGGCCCGCCCAGGCCGGGCCGGCCAGCAGCGTGGCCAGCTCCTGCAGGTTCAGCGCCACCAGCGCCTGCAGGGCATCGGCGCTGCCGTAGCCCGGTGGTGCCGGCGGCAGGCTGTTGTGGAAGGCGGCCACCGCCGCCGCCAGGGCGTCCACCTGCCCGGCGACCAGCCGGCCGTCGGCCGCCAGCCGGCTGAGCAGCCCCTGGTCGTCGAAGCGCCGCATCTGCACCGCCCAGTCGACCACCTGCGCCGCCGGCACGGCCCGCCCGGGCGCGGCGATGAAGGCGCCCTGGCCGCTGTCCAGCACCGGCACCACCGCCTGGTACCAGCCTGGCGCCGTGCGCTGGTTCAGCCGCAGTTCGTCCAGGCAGGCGGCATGGCGCCTGGCCAGGCTGGAGAAATCGACAAACGGCAAGGCCACCGGGCGCTTGAGCTTGAACACCTGGCCACCGGCCAGCAGCAGCGAGGAGATGTGGGTCTGCAGCAGGCCGGCCGCCCCCGGGTGGCCGGCGCAGGCGCCGGGGCGGCGCAAGGCGGCCAACAGGGCGGCATGCGCGGCATGCGCGTCGGCCGCCGTCATCCCGGCACAGCCCGGGCAGCGCCCTGCAAATGCCCCAGCGGCAGCGCGGCGCCGGCCTTCACCTCGCCCAGCGAGAAGCTGGTGTGGATGTCCTTCACATGCGGCAGCTTGAACAGGGTGTCGTGCGCCCAGCGGCTGTAGGCGTCCAGGTCGGTGGTCAGCACCTGCAGCTCGAAGGTGCCGGCGCCGCTGATGTAGTGGCAGCTCACCACCTCGGGCAGGGCGCGGATGGCGTCTTCCAGTGCATGCGTGGCCTCGGCGTTGTTGCGCTCGGCGTCCACCCGCACGAAGGCCAGCGCACCCAGGCCGATCTTGCGGCGGTCGATCTCGGCGCGGTAGCCGGTGATGAAACCCTGGGCCTCCAGCCACTTCACCCGCCGCCAGGTGGGTGCTGCCGACAGGCCGATGCGGATGGCCAGCTCGGCATTGCTCAGGCGCGCGTCGCGCTGCAGTTCATCGAGGATGGCCACGTCCCAGCGGTCCAGCGTGGCACCGTGGTCGTCGGCAGGCTCGGCTGCAGACGTCAGCGTTTTCCCGGATTTTGGCTTGTTGGGCGTGGTTCTTTCTCGAACAGGCATTTTCGCAATCCATTTGTTGCGCAGAGTATCGCGACAGCGGCAAACAAAGAAAAGACTTCGGCGGGGTGATTTCCTACACTCATCCATCCCCAGCCCGGAGCCCGCCACCATGAATGCACCCCTGCCCGAGTCCATCCGCCAGGCCCTGGAACGGGTGACGCTGGACGACAAGTACACCCTGCCCGAAGGCCGGGCCTTCATGTCGGGCATCCAGGCCCTGGTGCGCCTGCCCATGCTGCAGCGCCAGCGGGATGCCGCCGCCGGGCTGAACACCGCCGGCTTCATCAGCGGCTACCGCGGCAGCCCGCTGGGCGGCTACGACCAGTCGCTGTGGGCCGCCAAGAAGCACCTGGCGGCGCAGAACATCGTGTTCCAGCCGGGGGTCAACGAGGAGCTGGCGGCCACCGCGGTGTGGGGCACGCAGCAGCTCGAATTCGATGCGGCCAACAAGAAGTTCGACGGAGTGTTCGGCATCTGGTACGGCAAGGGCCCGGGCGTGGACCGCTGCAGCGATGTGTTCAAGCACGCCAACATGGCCGGCACCGCGCCGCACGGTGGGGTGATCGCCCTGGCCGGCGACGACCATGTGGCCAAGAGCAGCACCGCCGCCCACCAGAGCGACCACATCTTCAAGGCCTGCGGCCTGCCGGTGTTCTTCCCGTCGTCGGCGCAGGAGATCCTCGATCTGGGCCTGCATGCCTTTGCGATGAGCCGCTTCGCCGGGGTGTGGACCTCGATGAAGACCATCCAGGAGGTGGTGGAGAGCTCGGCCAGCATCGATGTCTCACCCGACCGGGTCAACATCCTGCTGCCCACGGATTTTGTGGTGCCCGCCGGCGGCCTGCACATCCGCTGGCCCGATGTGGCCCTGGTGCAGGAGGCACGCCTGTTCGACTACAAGTGGTACGCGGCCCTGGCCTATGTGCGCGCCAACAAGCTCAACCACAACGTGATCGAAGGGCCCAACGACCGCTTCGGCATCATCGCCAGCGGCAAGGCCTTCAACGACACCCGCCAAGCCCTGGCCGACCTGGGCCTGGACGACGCCACCTGCCGCCAGCTGGGCATCCGCCTGCACAAGGTGAACGTGGTCTGGCCGCTGGAGGCCACCATCACGCGTGATTTCGCCCAGGGCCTGCAGGAGATCCTGGTGGTGGAGGAGAAGCGCCAGGTCATCGAATACCAGCTCAAGGAAGAGCTCTACAACTGGCGGCCCGATGTGCGGCCCAATGTGCTGGGCAAGTTCGACGAGGCCGAGGGCGACAGCTCGGGCGGCGAATGGAGCCAGGCCAACCCCAGCGGCAACTGGCTGCTGCGCGCCCATGCCGACCTGACACCGGCCATCATCGCCCAGGCGATCGCCAAGCGGCTGAAGAAGCTGGGCGTGCCGCAGGACATCGTGGCCCGCATGGACACACGCATCGGCGTGCTGGCCGACAAGGAGCGGGCCCTGGCCACCGGCAGCACCGGCGGCGCCGAGCGCCAGCCCTGGTTCTGCAGCGGCTGCCCGCACAACACCAGCACCAAGGTGCCCGAGGGTTCTCGCGCCATGGCCGGCATCGGCTGCCACTTCATGGCCACCTGGATGGACCGCCAGACCATCGGCTTCACCCAGATGGGCGGCGAAGGTGTGCCCTGGGTGGGCCAGGCGCAGTTCAGCAAGCGGCCGCACATGTTTGCCAACCTGGGCGACGGCACCTTCTACCACTCGGGCTCGCTGGCGGTGCGGCAAAGCATTGCCGCGGGTGTGAACGTCACCTACAAGATCCTCTACAACGACGCGGTGGCCATGACCGGCGGCCAGCCGGTGGACGGCATCCTGACGGTGGCGCAGATGAGCCGCGCGCTGGAGGCCGAAGGCGCGAGGCAGATCGTCATCGTCAGCGACGACACCAGCAAGTACAGCGCGGGCGTGGCCCTGGCGCCGGGCGTGACGGTGCGCCACCGCGACGAGCTGGACGCGGTGCAGCGCGAGCTGCGCGAGGTGCCCGGCTGCACCATCCTGATCTACGACCAGACCTGCGCCACCGAGAAGCGCCGCCGCCGCAAACGCGGCAAGCTGGTCGACCCGGCCAAGCGGGTGGTGATCAACGAGCTGGTGTGCGAGGGCTGTGGTGATTGCAGCGTGCAGAGCAACTGCCTGAGCGTGGAGCCGCTGGAGACCGAGTTCGGCCGCAAGCGCCAGATCAACCAGAACAGCTGCAACAAGGACTACTCCTGCACCAAGGGCTTCTGCCCCAGCTTCGTCACCGTGGAGGGTGGCCAGCTGAAGAAGCCCAAGCAGGAGAAGCGGCCCGACCCGTTCAGCCTGCCCGCCATCCCCCAGCCCACCCTGCCCTTGCCGCTGGACGCCAACGGGCATGACCGCGCCTGGGGCATCGTGGTGGCTGGCGTGGGCGGCACCGGCGTCATCACCATCGGCCAGCTGCTGGGCATGGCCGCGCATCTGGAAGGCAAGGGTGTGGTCACCCAGGATTCGGCCGGCCTGGCGCAGAAGGGTGGCGCCACCTGGAGCCACATCCAGATCGCCCAGACCCCCGGGGCCATCCACACCACCAAGGTGGACACCGCCAAGGCCGATCTGGTGATCGCCTGCGACAACATCGTGGCCGCCGGCAAGGCCACGCTGGGCCTGATGCGCGAGGGCACCACCTACGTGGCCATGAACAGCCATGCCACGCCCACCGCCGCCTTCGTCACCAATGCCGACTGGCAGGCCCCCACCGCCGGCTGCGAGGCTGCGCTGGTGCAGGCCGTGGGCCGCAGCCACCTGGGTGTGCTGGACGCCGAGCAGGTGGCGGTGCAGCTGCTGGGCGACAGCATCTACGCCAACCCGCTGCTGCTGGGCTATGCCTGGCAGCAGGGCCGGGTGCCGCTGGGCGAGGCCGCGATCCTGCGCGCCATCGAGCTGAACGGCACCCAGGTGGAGAACAACAAGGCGGCATTCGAGTGGGGCCGGCGCTGCGCGTTCGACCTGAAGGCGGTGCAGGCGCTGTTCCAGGCGGCGCAGGTGATCCAGTTCGTCAAGAAGCCTTCACTGGACGAGATGGTGAAGAAGCGGGTGGACTTCCTCAGCGGCTACCAGGACGCCGCCTACGCCCAGCAGTACGCGGACTTCGTGGCCCGGGTGCGCCAGGCCGAGGCCGCGCTCAACAGCACCCGGCTGACCGAGGCCGTGGCCCGCTACCTGTTCAAGCTGATGGCCTACAAGGACGAGTACGAGGTGGCGCGCCTGCACACCGACGCCGCCTTCACCAGCAAGATCGCCAACATGTTCGAGGGCGACTACAAGCTGGTGCACCACCTGGCCCCGCCCATCCTGGGCAAGGTGGATGGCCAGGGCCAGCCGGTGAAGCAGGCCTTCGGGCCCTGGATGCGCAGCGCCTTCGGCCTGCTGGCCAAGCTGAAGGGCCTGCGCGGCGGGCCGCTGGACCTCTTCGGCCGCACCGAGGAGCGCCGCACCGAGCGTGCGCTGATCGGCGAATACCGCAGCAGCATCGACGAACTGCTGCGGGACCTGAGCCCTGCCAGGCTGGACGCAGCGCTGGAGATCGCCCGCCTGCCGGAAGACATCCGGGGCTATGGCCATGTGAAGGCGCGCAACCTGGTGGCGGTGAAGCCGAAGTGGGAGCGGCTGCTGGCGCAGTGGCGCGCGGGTGATGTCCAGGCTGCAGCCTGATCGCTGATCAGGCGGCCACGGGGGCGGTGTACATGCCCTCGATCAAGTCCTTGTACTTGCTGTTGATCAGCGAGCGCTTGAGCTTCATGGTCGGCGTCAGCTCCTCGTCCTCGGCGGTCAGCCGCTGCTCGATCAGCCGGAACTGCTTGATCTGCTCGACACGCGCGAACTCCTTGTTCACCCGCTGGATCTCGTCGCCGATCAGGGCCACCACCTCGGGTGCGCGGCACAGGCTCTTGAAATCGCTGAACTGCACGTCGCGGTCCTGCGCCCACTGGGCCACGTTGTCCTCGTCGATCATCACCAGGCAGCTGAGGTAGGCGCGCTTGTCGCCGATCACCACCGCGTCGGTCACATAGGGGCTGAACTTCAGCTGGTTCTCCCATTCGCTGGGCGTGATGTTCTTGCCACCGGCGGTGATGATGATGTCCTTCATCCGGTCGGTGATGTAGAAGTAGCCGTCGTCGTCCACCCGGCCCACGTCGCCGGTGTGCAGCCAGCCTTCGGCGTCGATGGCCTCGGCCGTCTTCTCGGGCAGGTTCAGGTAGCCGGCGAAGCAGTTGGCGCCGCGCATCAGGATCTCATTCGTCACCGGCGCGATGCGCATCTCCACCCCCGGCCCGGGCAGGCCGATGCTGCCGGGGCGCAGGCCGTCGGCCGGGGTGATGGTGCCGCCACCGGTGGTCTCGGTCATGCCCCAGCCCTCGCGCAGCGGGATGCCCAGGGCCAGGTACCAGCGGATCAGTTCGGGCGAGATGGGCGCGGCACCGGTCAGCGCCAGGTGCACCCGGTCCAGGCCCAGGGCACGGCGCACGTTGTTGAGCACCAGCACCCGCGCCAGCTGGTACTGCAGCGCCAGCCAGCCCTGCGGCTGCCGGCCCGCCACCTGCAGCTTGGCCACCTGCTCGCCCACGCCCACTGCCCAGGCATAGGCGGCGCGCTGGCTGGCGCTGGCCTCCTTCAGCGTGATCATCACGGTGGAGTACATCTTCTCCCACACCCGTGGCACGGCGAAGAACACATGCGGCTGCACCTCGCGCACGTTCTCGAACACCGTCTCGGGGTTCTCGACGTAGTTGACGATGGAGGCGCGGAAGATGGGCACGTACTCGCCGATCAGGCGTTCGGCGATGTGGCACAGCGGCAGAAAGGCCACCCGCTCCTCGTTGCCCGGCAGGCCCTGGAACAGGCCGCCGTTGACGCCCGACAGCGTGGCGCAGAGGTTGGCGTTCTTCATCATCGCGCCCTTGGGCCGGCCGGTGGTGCCGCTGGTGTAGACCAGCACCGCCAGGTCTTGTGCGCCCCGGGTCTGCAGCCGCTGGGGGATCAGCTGCGGCTGCCGGGCCAGCAGGGCCTTGCCCAGCGCACGCAGGGCCTGCAGGCTGATCACCTGCGGGTCGTTGAACTGGGCCAGGCCTTCCATGTTGAAGACGATGGCCTTGCGCAGCCGGGGCAGCTGGTCACGCACCTCCAGGTACTTGTCGAGCTGCTCTTCGTCTTCGACGAACAGGTAGACCGTGCCCGAGTCGGCAGCCAGGTATTGCAGCTGGCTGGCCGAATCGGTGGGATACACCCCGCTGACCACGCCGCCCACCGATTGCGCCGCCAGGTCGGCCCACACCCATTCACGCCGGGTGTTGGCCAGCACCGACACCACCTCGCCGGGTTCGAAGCCCAGGCTCACCAGGCCGGCGCCGATCTCGCTGACGATCTGACCCACCTCGTCCCAGGTGTAGGCCTTCCACAGCCCCAGGTCCTTCTGGCGCATCATCACCTTCGGTCCATGCTCCTGCACACGTTGCCAGAACATCTTGGCCAGGGTGTCGAAAGGCAGGCTCTCCACCGTCCAGCCCGGGCGGTTGGCGGTGACGATGCGGTGCGGGTCGAGTTGGCTGCTCATCGCCTCATCTCCATGTTTTCTTCTTTTTCCAGCGCCGCTCACCACGCACGCCGGTCTCCTTCATGCCGAGGTAGAACTCGCGGATGTCGTCCTTCTCGCGCAGCACCTCGCAGCGGTCTTCCATCACGATGCGGCCGTTCTCCAGCACATAGCCGTAGTCGGCGGCGTTCAGCGCCATGTTGGCGTTCTGCTCCACCAGCAGGATGGTGGTGCCGCGCTCGCGGTTGATGCGCACCACGATCTCGAAGATCTCCTTGGTGAGCTTGGGGCTCAGGCCCAGGCTGGGTTCGTCCAGCAGGATCAGGTCGGGCTGGCACATCAGGGCGCGGCTGATCGACAGCATCTGCTGCTGGCCACCCGACAGCAGGCCGGCGTCCTGCGCCTGGCGCTCCCGCAGGATGGGGAAGTAGGTGTAGACCTGCTCCATGTCGCGCGCCACACCGTCCTTGTCGCTGCGGGTGTAGGCGCCCATCAGCAGGTTGTCCTTCACGCTCAGCAGCGGGAACACCTCGCGCCCCTCGGGCACATGGGCCAGGCCACCACGCACGATCTCGGCCGGGTCGTTGCCAGTGATGTCGCTGCCCTTGAACGTGATGCTGCCGCGTGTGGGGTCGAGCACGCCGGAGATGGTCTTCAGGATGGTGCTCTTGCCCGCGCCATTGCTGCCCAGCACGGTGGCGATCTCGCCCTTGCGCACCTTCAGGCTCACGCCGCGGATGGCCTTGATCGGGCCGTAGGCGCTCTCGATGTTGGCAACGGACAGCAGCACGTCTGGTTCGGCAGTGCTCATTCAGGCCGCCTTTCTGCGCAGCGACGACACATCATCCACCGAGCCCAGGTAGGCCTCGATCACGCCCGGGTGGCTTTGCACCTCGGCCGGCGTGCCCAGGGCCAGCACTTCGCCCTGGTTCATGGCCAGCACCCGGTCGCTGACCCGCGAGACCAGACTCATGTCGTGCTCCACCATCAGCACGGTGATGCCCAGCTCGTTCTTGATGTCGTGGATCCACCAGGCCATGTCCGAGGTTTCCTCCACGTTCAGGCCGGAGGAGGGTTCGTCCAGCAGCAGCAGCTTGGGGCCGGTGCACAGGGCGCGGGCCAGCTCCACCACCTTGCGCTTGCCATACGGCAGGCCGGCCACGAAGGTGTCGCGGTAGTGCTGCAGGTCCAGCAGCTCGATCACCTGCTCGGCGCGCAGGCGGGCCGCCAGCTCGGCATCGCGCGTGGCCTTGGTGAAGAACAGGTTGCTCCAGAAGCCGGCACCGCGGTGGATGTGGTGGCCGATCAGCAGGTTCTGCAGCACCGTGGCGTTCTCGAACAGCTCGATGTTCTGGAAGGTGCGGGCGATGCCCAGCTCGGCGATGGCGTGCGGCGCCTTGTCGCTGAGCAGCTGGCCCTCGAAGTGCAGCGTGCCGGTGGTGGGCGTGTAGATGCGGGAAATGAGGTTGAACACCGTGGTCTTGCCCGCGCCGTTGGGGCCGATCAGGGTGAACACCTCGCCGCGCTGCACGTCGAAGCTGACCTTGTTGACGGCCAGCACGCCGCCGAAGCGCACGCTGAGGTCACGCGCGCTGAGCAAAGGGGTGGAGTTGTCGCTCATGGTGTCGCTCACTTCAAGCGCTCGCTCTTGGCATAGGTCTTCTGCCGCTTGAACATGCCCTGGCGGTAGAACGGGAACAGCTGCAGCCAGGTGCGCACCTTCAGCCAGCGGCCATACAGGCCATGCGGCTCGAACAGCACGAAGGCCATCAGCACCACGCCGTACACCACCGCCTGCAGGCCGGCGGCCTGGCCGATGGCCGGTGGCAGGTAGTCCTTGCCCAGGGCGATCAGCTGGGGCATGGTGATCAGGAAGATGGCGCCCAGGAAGGCGCCGTGCACGCTGCCCACGCCACCCACCACCACCAGCAGCAGCAGGTCAACGCTCTGCACGATGCCGAACTGGTCGGGCGAGATGAAGCGCAGCTTGTGGGCATACAGCGCACCGGCCAGGCCCACGATGGCCGCCGAGATGGCAAACGACAGCGTCTTGTAGCCGGCCAGGTGGATGCCCATGCTCTGGGCCGAGATCTCGCTGTCGCGGATGGCGATGAAGGCGCGGCCGGTGGCGCTGCGCAGCAGGTTCAGCACCCCCAGGGTGACCAGCACCGTGGTGCCCAGGGCGATGTAGTAGAAGGCCTCGCTGCTGCCCAGGTCGGCACCGAAGAACTGCGGCGACGTGACGCTCATGCCGGCATTGCCCTTGGTCACGCTCTCCCAGCGCGCCAGCACCTCTTCGACGATGAAGCCGAAGCTCAGCGTGGCGATCGCCAGGTAGATGCCCTTCACCCGCAGCGCCGGCAGGCCCACGATCACGCCCACCGCTGCGCTCAGGCCGGCCGCCATGGCCATGGTCAGCGGGAACGGCCAGCCCTTGGCCGACAGCACGGCCTGCACATAGGCCCCCACGCCCAGAAAGGCCGCATGGCCGATGGAGGCCAGGCCGGTGAAACCCGACAGCACCATCAGCCCCAGGCCGGCCACCGCGTAGATCAGCACGAAGCTGATCTGCGACAGCCAGTATTCGCCGGCCCACAACGGCGCGGCCAGCATGGCCAGCATCAGCAGGCCGTACCAGAAGCCCTGGCCGCCGTGCTTGATGATCTGCAGGTCTTGCCGGTAATCGGTCTTGAAGATGAAACGCATGTGTTGTGCCCGGAGACCGACTCAAACTTTCTTGCGCATGGCGCCGCCGAACAAGCCGTTCGGCTTGACCACCAGCATCACCAGCACCACCACATAGGCGGCGATGTCCTTGAAGCCCTCGGGCAGGTAGAAGCCGGCAAAGGCCTCCACCAGGCCGATCACCAGGCCACCGACGATGGCGCCGGGCAGGCTGCCGAAGCCGCCCACCACCGCCGCCGGAAAGGCCTTGAGCCCGATGAAGCCCATGTTGGCGTGCACGAAGGTGACAGGCGCCAGCAGCAGGCCGGCAATCGCCGCCACCGCGGCCGACAGGCCCCACACCAGGCCGTTGATGCGCCGCACCGGGATGCCCATGTAGTAGGCCGCCAACTGGTTCTGCGAAGCCGCCTGCATGGCGATGCCCAGCTTGCTGTAGCGGAACATCAGGTACAGCACCAGACACAGCACCGTCGTCATGCCGATCACGGCCACCTGCTCCAGGCTGATCACCGCGCCGCCCAGGTTGATCACCTGGCCGGCATAGGGCACGGCCAGGGTGTGGGTCTCGGTGCCGATCTCGGGGATCATCGAGATCAGCCCGCGTGCGGTGTAGCCCACGCCGATGGTGAGCATCACCACGGTGAACTGCGGCTGGCCCAGGATGGGGCGGATCACCGCGCGCTCCAGCCCGATGCCCAGGGCGAACATCAGCACCACCGCCAGCGGCGCGGCCAGCCAGAAGCTCCAGCCGAAGATGCTCATCATCACCAGGCCGGCAAAGGCCCCCAGCATCATCAGCTCGCCTTGGGCGAAGTTGACCGTCTCGGTGGCCTTGTAGATGAGCACGAAGCCCAGCGCGATCAGCGCGTAGATGCAGCCGAGCGAGATGCCCGAGATCAGCAGTTGCACGATGGCCAAGCAACTCTCCTGCAGCGGCCGGATGGCCGTTGGTGTGGACGGATGGGGTGGGACGGCCGCGGCCGTGGACAGCGCGCAGGCTAGGTGGTGGCCGAGCAGGCGTCTTGTGCCCAGATGCTGCCAGGGCACCCCATGGCCACAGACCCGGGAAAGCCCCTGGATGCCAGCGTCAGGGTGCGGGGCCGGCCAGATAACCCAGGCGGGCCAGGAAGGCGGTGGCGTCGCGCAGGCTGGGCTGCACATGGCGGCCGCCATCGACCCCGGGATTGAAGAAGCCATGGCCGGCACCAGGGTAGATCTGCAGGCTGCAATCACCGCCCTGCGCCCGCACCGCCGCACAGAAGCCTTGCACCGTGGACACGGCCACCTCGGGGTCTGCGCCGCCGCTGAGCACCAGGGTGGGCGGCATGCCCGGCCCGACCTGCTGGCGCGGCGACAGCAGCGGCCAGTCAGCGCCCACCAGGCCGTGGTCGGGCATGCCGGGTGACAGGTCGAGCATGGGGTTGTAGAGCAGCAGGGCATCGGGCCTGGTGGGGGCCAGCGGGTCGGCGCCGGGGTCTGGCAGGGGCACGCCGGTGCCCAGTGCCGCGGCCAGCTGACCGCCGGCCGAGCCACCACCCACCGCGATGCGCCGCACATCGATGCCCAGCGCACTGCCATGGCGGCGCAGGTGGCGCATGGCGTCGCGTGCGTCCTGCAGGGCATCGGCCGGGGTGCTGCCATGCATGCTGGCCACGCGGTAGGCCGCGCTGATGCACACCAGCCCCAGCCGGCTGAAGTGCCGGCACTGCGGGTGGAACTGCGAGAGGTCGCCATGCTGCCAGGCGCCGCCGTGGAACAGCAGCAGCGCCGGCCGCGCACCGGCTGCCACCGGCGCCGGCGGCCGGAACAGCTGCAGCACCAGGGCCTGCGCCCCCACCTGCTTGTAGACCAGCACCTGGTCGGGCTGCAGCGCCCGCCGTTCCAGCCAGCGCTGGGCCAGCAGGGCACTGGTCAGCAGCACCAGCACCACCACCAGCGCCAGCAGCCAGGTGCCCAGGGTCCAGGGCGCCAGGCGCATCTCAGTGCAGCAACCACCACAGGCCGCCGCCTGCCAGCGCCAGCCACAGCGCCACGATCACCACGGCTGCCAGGCGGCTGCGTGGGCGCGACAGGCTCAGCGCGGCCCGGTGGCGTGCGTCGGCCAGCACCTCGGGCGGCAGCAGGCGGATCACCAGCAGCAGGCCCAGCGGCACCAGCAGCAGATCGTCCAGATAGCCCAGCACCGGAATGAAATCCGGGATCAGGTCGATGGGGCTGAGCGCATAGGCCGCCACCAGCAGGGCCAGCAGCCGTGGCCACCAGGGTGTGCGGGGGTCACGCGCCGCGTGGTAGACGGCCACCACATCCCGCCGGATGCCCCGCGCCCAGCCCCGGGCACGGGCCAGCCAGCCGGCAGCCGGCGGTGGGGCCTGGCCCGGGCCGACCATCAGCGGTGCACGGCCCGTTCCACAGCCAGCTCGCGCAGCGTGGGCTGCGGCTGGGCCTGGGGCGGCGCGGTGGTGCCGGTGGCGGGACGGCTCTGCACGACATTGACCGTGCCCTTGTCCAGCGTCAGCTCGCGGCTGCCGGGCGGGCAGAAGCTGTTGGTGTAGCTGGTCTCGCTGCCGCGCTGGCATTTGCGCAGCGTGCCCAGCGGCAGGGGCTGGCCCTTGTTGCGCGCGGCCACCGAGGCCGCGCTGTCGTACTGGCGCACCGTGCCGTTGTCGAACCGGATGGGGGTGGCCGGCTTGTCGGCTGCAGGGCCGGGGCCCCGGACCCAATCGGATTGCGCCAGCCGCCAGGTGGCGGCCAGCAGGAACAGCAGGGCAAAGGCGATGGCGACACGCTGGAGCGACATGGTGAACAGGCGGTGGATGCGGTGTGCCCTGAAGGCGCACCGGCCAGGTTTCAGACCGGAATCTCGGGTTCCACCAACTGTGCCAGCTGCACCAGGGACTCCTGCCAGCCCAGGTGGCACATCTCCACAGGGATGACGGCGGGAATGCCCTGTTGCAGCACGCTGATGTCGGTGCCGCACAGCACCTGGCGCAGGGTGACGGTGGTCTGCATCTGGCCGGGCAGGCCGGGGTCGTCGAAGACGGCGGTGTAGCGCAGGCATTCGGCGGGCCGCAGCTCCAGGTATTCACCCCCGAAGGCATGCGACTGGCCGCTGGCAAAGTGGGTGAACGACATGCGGTAGCGGCCGCCCACCACGGCGTCGAGCTGGTGCACCGTGCCGGTGTAGCCGAACGGTGGCAGCCAGCGCGCCAGGGCCTGCGCATCCAGGAAGGCGCGGTACACCCGCTCGGGCGGTGCACGCAGCACGCGGTGCAGTTGGACAGTGCTGGTCTGCATGGTCGGCTCCGGTGTGGCGGGTTGCGGTGCTCGCGGCCTGCGTGTCAGTCACGCAGTGCCATGCCGCCGAGCACGGATTGGATCAGCGCCGCAGGATCTGCGGTCTTGGCGAAGTGCCGGTAGGCTTCGGCGCCGAAGCGCATGGGATCGAACAGGTACAGCATGGGCGTGAACCGGTCCAGGCTGTCGAAGCCCTGCGTCGGTGTGGCCCGCAAGGCCCGTTGCCGAAGCGCAGCCGGCATGGTGCTGAACATGGTGACATAGGCCAGGTACTCCTCGGCCTGGATGCTCGGGTTCGGGACCGAAAAGTGGCAGGCGGCGATGGCATGGGCCGCCTCGTGGCTGGCCAGGCTCTGGTACATGCTGCGGTCGATGGGCACGCCGAACCAGGTCTTGCTCTTTCGGAAGACGGCGTAGGGCAGCACGAAGACCCGCCGCTTCGGTTCGATGTAGCAGCCTGCGGCCGTGGGGCCGGCCTCGGCGGGCAAGGCCGGTGTCACCTCCACCGTGATCAGCTCGGTGGGCCGGATGCCATGGGCCGCGAAGAAGCCGAGCGCCGCGGCCACACCCCGGCACACATCGGCCAGGTCAGGGTCTGACGCACCGGTGACCACAGCGCCAACACCATCCGGGCAGGGCCGGGCCTGCGCGCCGGCCCCACCGGTGGCTGCTCGCGCCGGGGTCAGACACAGGGCGAACAGCAGCAGCACGGCGGCGCCGGCACGGGGCCGCGCCTGCTGCCATGCCCACTTCGACGGTGTCATGCCGGCCGCAGGTAGCCCGGGGCCTGTGCATGGCTGCTGTAGCCACCATAGCGCAGGCCCGATGGGTAGTACTCGGCGGCGAACTGCACCTTGCCGGCGGCGTCCTCACCCGCCACATGCGCGATGTAGGCCAGGGTCAGGTCGATGCCTGCGGACACACCGGCCGATGTCCACACCTTGCCGTCCTGCACGACGCGTTCTTCCACCACCTGCACATCGCCCAGTGCCCGCAGCCGGCCCAGCGAGCCCCAGTGCGTGGTGGCCCGCCTGCCTGCCAGCAGGCCGGCCGCATGCAGCACGAAGGCGCCGGTGCACACCGACAGCACAGCCTGGCAGCCCCGCGCCTGGCTGGCCACGAAGTCGACCAGCACCGGGTTGTTGACCTCGCTGCGTGTGCCCTGCCCACCCGGCACCAGCAGCACGTCCAGCTGCGGGCAGTCGGCAAAAGCCAGATGCGGGTTGATCGACAAGCCCTTGGCGCAGACCACCGGCGCGGCTTGCTGGGCCACGACCAGACACGCCGGCCCCTGGGCCACCTGCTGCCACATGGTGGCCATTTCCCAGGGCCCGGCGAAGTCGAGTTCTTCGACCTGGGGAAAGACGAGGATGCCGAATTTCATGTGGAAACTCTCCAGCAGACGGACCGAATGGCGTCTTCAACAGTTGCGCTGGCTCACCCACTCGCCATGTTGCGGGCATCCACAAGCTTGACGAGATCCAACAGCGCGGTGTCTATCGGCGCGCGAACACGGCGGTGCCGGCCGTTCTGGCGTCATCGATGACCGCGCCAATCAACTGTGTGCCACCGGCGGCAAGCGGATAGACCAGCACGATGCCCCTGATGGTCTGGCCCTGCAATGCACAACCGACTCCTTGCAGAAGCGTGACAGTGAATGCATTCCTGCCGTCGGTGCGCGGGCTCACGGTGCCAGTGGCATTGCAACCCCCACTGGTCGTGGTCGTCAAACTACCATTCGCGGCCACCGCCATTGAAACGGTTTCACCCCCGATATTTGCACCGGTCCAGTTGCCGGCAACTGCAGCCAGATCCGCGGGAGCCTGATAGACGTAGTTCGATCCGCTGAGCGGCCCGCCAGCAAAGGTGATGTTTGCGCCAGTGGCGGCAATGCTTCCGGAAATGGTCTTCGCGGTGGTGTCGTAGCTCGCACTCACGGTGCCAGACCCCGCCGGGAACATGCCGAAGTCTTTGCCATTGGTGGAGGTGAAAGCGCCATTGGAGGACGTGCCCGTGCCTTGGACAAATCCGGCCACGACGAATGTCCCGCCAACGGTGCTGCCATACATCGACCAATACTCGCCATCGGGCAGGACCAACAATTGAAACTCTGGGCTCGGACTTCCGACCAACGTGCCGCCATACACGCCCTCTGCCGTGCCTGCGCCGGCTTGCATCTGGTCGCCGGCGTCATCGCCTCCACCGCCGCAGGCCACCAGTGCGCTGACGGTGGCCATGACAACAAGACGCGCGACAAGGCCGAATGGGTTGACGATTCTCATAGGATCCCCTGAAGTGATTGTGTGAGACAGTGCAAATCGATTGCGGATTTTCCGGCTCTTCCACAATCCATCGTGCACACAGCAGACACAAGTCTTCCTGGCCGCCGCGAAGGAAATCATTGGCGGCCATCGAAACTCGGTCACCGATGCGCCCACCCAGCATACGTGCCAGATGTGCGACCTGTCCACGCGCTGCTCGCCTGGGTTTCCCCGCGCATCACTGCCCGGCCGCCTCACTTCAAGGCGGCCTGGCCCACGGGCTTGTAGAGGTCCGGTGGAAACTCACCGGAGACATACAGTGCCAATTCACCCTTGCTGATCAGCACCTGGCCCAGGATGCTGGCAGGGTGCTTGCGGATGGGATGCAGCGGGCCCTTGCAGTCGGGCGTGGCGGTGTGGGTGAACTCCACCGCATAGCGGCCGGGCGCCAGGCGCTTCCACTGGCCCATGGCGGCATTGCCCTGCTGGCCACCGGCAAAACAGGTGCGGAAGTAGCCACCCGGCATGAACACCAGGCGCTCCGGGCCGCTGGTGCTGGCCCAGTTGCCGATGATGCTGGTGGGCCCTGCCTCCGCCGGGCCGGCCGCCACGGCGGGCGGCGCCGACAACACCAGCAGGGCCGCTATTGCCATCCATCCCCGCAGGCACTGCACCCAGCCCCATGCCCCATCCCGCCTCTGACTGCTTGTTCTTGTCTGCACGCGATCCAGATCCCCGTCGCTACACCGGCTCCACCGTCACGCCCACGGCCGGTGGTGCGGTGCCGCCCCCGCGGATCACGCCGCGCAGCGGTGCCACGTCGGCGTAGTCGCGCCCCCAGGCCAGGGTGACATGGTCCTGGCCCACCCGCACATTGTTGGTCGGGTCCAGCGCCACCCAGCCATGCAGCGGGCACCACACCGCCACCCAGGCATGGCTGGCATCGGCCCCCACCAGGCGCGGCTGGCCTTCGGGTGGCTGGGTCAGCAGGTAGCCGCTGACATAGCGCGCCGCCAGCCCCAGGCTGCGCATGGCACCGATCATCAGGTGGGCGAAGTCCTGGCACACGCCCTGCCCCTGCGCCAGCGCCTGCAGGGCGTTGGTGGCCACGTCGGTGCTGTGGGGCTTGTACTGCATGCGTTCGAACACCCGCGTCATCAGCGCCTGGGCGGCCTGCAGCAGCGGCCGGCCGGGGGTGAAGAGGTCTTGCGCATAAGCCGCCAGCTCGGGCGCATGCGGGGCGAAGTGGCTGGGCAGCACGAACTCCACCGCGTCGGGCTGGGTCACGCCGGCCCGGTAGCGCAGGGCGGCGGCGGCCTCTTCCCAGGGCGGGCTGTGGGCCTCGTCCAGTTCCGGCGGCACGGCCAGCAGCACCAGGAAGCGGCTGGTCACCGTCAGCCGCTCATGCACCCGCGAATGGCTGAAACCGTGGCGCCAGTTGTGGAAGGCGTCCTCGCTCTCCTGCACGGCGCTGTCGGGCGGCGGGTCGATCTGCAGTTCCCAGCGCTGCACCTTCTGCAGTTCGGTGTCGCGCGGGCGCAGCCAGGCGCTGTGGTGGGCCACCTCCACCGGCGCGTCGTAGTCGTAGCGGGTTTCGTGCGTCACCTGCAGCAGGCGCGGGCCGGCTGGCGGCGGCGTGCGGCTGGCCGGCCGCCAGGCCGGCGGTGTGGCGCCCTGCTCGCCCTGGGCCTGCGCCTGACCGGGCCCCTGGCCCTGGCCCTGCGACTGGTGCTGCGCATCGCTCATTGCCACACCGTGCGGTCGCGGGATTCCACATGCGCAAACAGGTGGCGGCTGATCTGGTCGGACAGGCCGCGCGCCGCACTGCTGCAGCGGCGCAGCGCGTCGATCAGCTCGGTGTGGCGGCCCTTGTCGTCGGGCGTGGCCAGGCGCGCCAGCAGCCAGTCCTCGGGCATGGGCAGGTCGCGTGTCATCTGGTTCACCCAGATCGGGTCGTGCCGGGCCAGCTTGCGCAGGCGGTCGCGCATGGTGCGCGCCACCCAGGCCAGGCTGCGCGGGTTGTCGGTGTCCATGGCCAGCAGGTGCAGCAGCGGCAGCACCTCGCGCCGGCCCTGGAACTGCGCGCGGTAGGTGATCACGCTGTCGAACAGGCCCAGCAGCAGGTGGAAGCCGTCGTCGGCCTCGTGCACCTTGAGCTCGAAGCCCAGGCCCAGGGCATGCGACAGCATGTCCAGCCGCTCGATCTGGCGGCCCACGCTGAGCAGGCGCCAGCCGTCGTCACGCGTCATCCGGTCGGTCTGGGCGCCGGTGATGGCCGCCAGGTGGGTGGTGGCGCGCGCCAGGATGCCCAGCACATCGGGCACCGGTGCATGGCCCTCGCCCAGTGCCAGCACCACGCCCAGGTGCTGCTCCAGGTGGTCGCCCACCTCGTGGATCAGCTTCCAGTGCTCGGGCGAGAGGCGCTCGCGCAGGTTCTGCGCACACTGGCGCAGGCTGCGCAGGTTGTGCGCCACGCTGGTGGTGGGCCCGCCGATGGCGGCGTCCACCGGCGCGCCCGGCACCCGCGGCACCAGGCCGTGGATCAGCGCCCGCTCGAACACACGCGGCGCCTTCAGCACACCCGGCACACCCGCGCCCACCAGGCCGTGGAAGCGCGCCAGCCGGTCCAGCAGGCGCAGCACCGGCTCGCTGCCCTCGCGCAGCATCTCCAGCATCAGCCGCACCAGGCGCACCGAGTTCTCGGCCCGCTCGGTGTAGCGGCCCAGCCAGAACAGGTTCTCCGCCGCCCGACTGGTGACGGCGCGGTGCACGCTGGCCAGTTCGTCGGCCGTCAGCGGCTTGGGCAGCAGGGTGCTCCGGTCGACCGCGCCGCTGGCCACCACCCAGGTGTCGACGCTGGCCGCACCGTGCTGCATGCTCAGCCAGGGGTCGTGGGCGCTGCCCCCCTGCTGGCCGCTGCGCTTGGCCACCCGGGTCAGGGCCCCCGGCAGCACCTGCCAGCCACCCTGGCCATCGGCCAGCGCAAACACCCGCATCACCGCGGCGCGTGGCTGCAGCTGGCCGCCTGGCCGGCCATGCTCGGCCTTGTCCGGTGCCCACACCGGCGTCTCGCTGGGCCGCACCCGGGCCTGCAGGGTGTAGGCGGCGGGGTCGGCGTCGATGCGCTTGCGCAGCACCTCACGCTCGCTCTCGGTCATCAGCGCCGGCACCTTGGGGCCGAAGCCGCTGTCGGGGAAGGTGGGCGCCACCACGAAGTTCTCCAGCTGGGCCCGCTGGTCGCGCCACACCGTGGCTTCGCCGCACCACCAGCTGGTGGAGGCCGGCATCAGCAGGTCCTCGCCCAGCAGGCGCTCGGCCACGCCGGGCCAGAAGGCCGCCAGGCCGGGGCTTTCCAGCACGCCGGCACCCGGGGCATTGGCCATCACCACCTCGCCGGCGCGCAGGGCCTGCAGCAGGCCGGGGATGCCCAGCTGGCTGTCGGGACGCAGTTCCAGCGGATCGAGAAACTCGTCGTCCACCCGGCGCAGCAGCACATGCACCTGCTCCAGGCCATGCAGGGTCTTGAGGAAGAGCTTCTTGCCACGCACGGTGAGATCACTGCCCTCCACCAGGGTCACCCCCAGGTAGCGGGCCAGGAACACCTGCTCGAAGTAGGTCTCGTTCAGCGGCCCGGGTGTCAGCAGCACGATGCGGCTGCGCTCGCCCGCCGGGCTGGCGCGCACCAGGCCGTCCAGCAGGCCCCGGAAGGTGGACGCCAGGCGCTGCACCCGCAGGTCGGAGAACTGGTCGTGGAACTGCGGCGCGATGATCAGCCGGTTCTCCAGCAGATAGCCCAGGCCCGACGGCGCCTGCAGCCGCTGGGCCAGCACCCGAAAGCCCCCCTGCGGCGTGCGCGCCAGGTCGAAGGCGGCGATGTGCAGGCCGTTGCGCTGTGCCGGCCACAGGCCGCAGGCCGGGCGCAGGTAATGCGGGTGGGCGAAGATCAGGCTGGCCGGCAGCAGGGCATCGCGCAACAGGGTCTGCGGCCCGTAGACGTCGGCCAGCGTGGCCGCCATCAGCCGGGCACGCTGGGTGACGCCGGCCTCGATCTGCGCCCACTCCCCCGCCGGCACGATGAAGGGCAGCAGCTCCAGCGGCCAGGCGCGGGGCGTGTCCTGGCCCTCGGCGTAGACGTTGTAGGTGGCGCCGTCCTCACGCACCCGGTTCTGCACCCGCTGGGCGCGCGCGCCCAGGTCGGCCCAGCCCTCGGTGCCCAGGGTGTGGAAGAACTGGCGCCAGTGTGGTGCCGGCGCGTGGCCCGCGGCCGCGGCCGTGCCCGACGCACTGGCGCACCACTCGTCGAAATGGCCCGGCGTGGCGCGCTCGGTCACCGACGCCACCAGGCTGGCGGCATCGGGCAGATCGTCGTCGGCCAGCAGACTGCTTTGCATGCCGGCATCATGCCCGGGATGCGGCGGCTTTTCGGTGGGGCCCATCCCCTGTGATCGCGGGTCAGCGGTGGGCAGTTTGTCGGATCAAGGCGGTCTCAGGCGGTGCGCAGGTCCAGCGTGAACGGGAACTCCAGGCTGCGCTGCGGCTTGCCCACCACCAGCTTGCCGGGCGTGTGGCCGATGGTGAAGAAGCGCGCCAGGCGCCGGCTCTCGGCCTCGAAGGCGTTGACCGGGAAGGTCTCGTAGCTGCGGCCACCCGGGTGGGTGACGTGGTACTGGCAGCCGCCCAGGCTGCGCTGCATCCAGGTGTCGACCAGGTCGAAGACCAGCGGTGCGTCGATGCCGATGGACGGGTGCAGCGCACTCGGTGGCAGCCAGGCGCGGTAGCGCACACCGGCCACGAATTCACCGGTGCGGCCGGTGGGCTGCAGCGGCACGGGCACGCCGTTGCAGCTGAGCACATGGCGCGGGTTGACCAGGCCCGAGACCTTGACCTCGATGCGCTCGACCGACGAATCCACATAGCGCACCGTGCCACCCGACGAGCCCTCCTCGCCCATCACATGCCAGGGCTCCAGCGCGCTGCGCAGCTGCAGGTGCACACCCTCGGAGGTGAGCTCGCCCACCTTGGGGAAGCGGAACTCGAAGTGCGGCGCGAACCAGGCGGCCTGGAAGCCATGACCGGCCTCCTGCATCTCGGCCATCACATGCTCGAAGTCTTGCCAGACGAAGTGCGGCAGCAGGAAGCGGTCATGCAGCTCGGTGCCCCAGCGCACCAGTTCCTGGCGGTAGGGCTCGGTCCAGAAGCGCGCCACCAGGGCGCGCAGCAGCAGCTGCTGCACGATGGACATGCGTGCATGCGGCGGCATCTCGAACGCGCGCAGCTCCAGCAGGCCCAGGCGGCCGGTGGCGCTGTCGGGCGAGTACAGCTTGTCGATGCAGAACTCGCTGCGGTGGGTGTTGCCGGTGATGTCGACCAGGATGTTGCGCAGCGTGCGGTCCACCAGCCAGGGCGGCATCTGCTGGCCGTACACCGCCTTGTTCTTCTCGATCTCGCCCAGCGCGATCTCCAGCTCGTAGAGCTGGTCGTTGCGGGCCTCGTCCACCCGCGGCGCCTGGCTGGTGGGGCCGATGAACAGGCCGCTGAACAGGTAGCTGAGGCTGGGGTGGTTGTGCCAGTAGGCCAGCAGGCTGCCCAGCACGTCTGGCCGGCGCAGGAAGGGGCTGTCGGCCGGGCGGGCGCCGCCCATCACGAAGTGGTTGCCACCGCCGGTGCCGGTGTGGCGGCCGTCGAGCATGAACTTCTCGGTCGACAGGCGCGACAGCCAGGCTGCGTCGTACAGGAACTCGGTGTGCTCGACCAGCTCGGTCCAGTTGCTGGCGGGGTGGATGTTGACCTCGATCACGCCGGGGTCGGGCGTGACCTGCAGCACCTTCAGGCGCGGGTCACGCGGCGGCGGGTAGCCTTCCAGCACGATGGTCACGCCCTGGGCAGCGGCCGTGGCCTCCACCGCGGCCAGCAGTTCCAGGTAGTCCTCCAGCTGCTTCAGCGGCGGCATGAAGACATACATCACGCCGCTGGGGCTGCCCACGGCCTCGGCCTTGGGGCCGTTGGCGCGGCGTGGGTCGCGCACCTCGACCACCAGCGCGGTGCGGGTGATCCAGTGGGCAGACTCGCCCCGCGCCGGGCTGCGGGTCGGGTCCAGCGTGCTGACGCTGGCGCCGGAGCCACCGGGGCCACCGGCAGCGGCACGGCCGGATGCACCGGCGGCCATGGCACCGCCGGCACCCAGCACACCATCACCCGCCGCGCCCGGGCCACCCTTGGCCTGCAGCGCCACCACACCACCTTCGGCAAAGCCGCCGCCGATCACATGGGCGGCGTACTGGCTGCGGATGGCAGCGGCCGCCGGCAAGGCATCACGCGGAGCAAACGGGTCGCTCTCGATGTGGTACGGGTACTCGGTGGCCTTCACCCAGGGCAGGCTGTCCAGCGGCAGGCGGTAGCCCATGGGTGAATCACCCGGGTGCAGGTACATGCGCTCGTCGCGGAAGAACCAGGGGCCGGTCTGCCAGCGGCTGCCTTCCAGTGCCGGCACGCCGTCCAGCCCATCGCTGCGCTTGAGCGGCAGGGCAAAGCCGACGGCATGCTCCAGGCCCTGGTCGAAGACCCGGCGCAGGCGGATGCGCTCCATCTCGTCTTCCAGCCTGGATTCGAACGGGTCGACGTTGACCGGCAGCCGGCGCTCGCGCCACAGGTGGTACCAGGTGTCCTCGTAGCCGGTCTGCACATGGCTGTCGGTGACGCCCAGGCGGGCGCACAGGGCCGACATGAAGGCCTTGGCATGCGCGGAGGTGTAGTGCGTGGGGTAGCGCTCGTCGGTGAAGAGCTTGGGGTCGTTCCAGCAGGCTTGCCCGTCGGCACGCCAGCAGATGCTCAGCGCCCAGCGTGGCAGCTGCTCGCCCGGGTACCACTTGCCCTGGCCGAAGTGCAGGAAGCCGCCGGCGCCGTAATGGTCGCGCAGGCGGTTCACCAGGTCGGTGGCGAACAGGCGCTTGGTCGGGCCCAGGGCGTCGGTGTTCCATTCGGCGCCGTCGCGGTCGTCCACGCTGACGAAGGTGGGCTCACCGCCCATGGTCAGGCGCACGTCGCCGGCATCCAGCTCGGCATCCACCTGTTCACCCAGTTTCAGCACCGCGCCCCACTGCTCCTCGCTGTAGGGCTTGGTGACCCGCGGCGATTCCCAGATGCGGCTGATCTGCATGTGGTGGGAGAACTCCACCTCGCATTCGTCCATGGCGCCGGAAATCGGCGCGGCACTGCCGGGCGTGGGTGTGCAGGCCACGGGGATGTGGCCTTCACCGGCCATCAGGCCCGAGGTCGGGTCCAGCCCCACCCAGCCGGCGCCGGGCAGGTAGACCTCGCACCAGGCGTGCAGGTCGGTGAAGTCGACCTCGGTGCCGCTGGGGCCGTCGAGTGCCTTCACATCGCTCTTGAGCTGGATCAGGTAGCCCGAGACAAAACGCGCCGCCAGGCCCAGGTGGCGGAAGGCGTTGACCATCAGCCAGCCGCTGTCGCGGCAGCTGCCGCTGGCCAGGGTGAGTGTCTGCTCGGGGGTTTGCACACCCGGCTCCATGCGGATGACGTAGCGGATGTCCTTCTGCAGCTTCTGGTTCAGGTCGACCAGGAAGTCGATGGTGCGGCGCTTGGTCACGTCCACCGTCTTCAGGAAGGCAGCCAGGGCCGGCGTGGCCGGCTCGGTCACCAGATAGGGCTGCAGCTCCAGCTTGGTGGCGGCGTCATAGGTGAACGGGAACTGCTCGGCCTCGTCTTCCAGGAAAAAATCGAACGGGTTGTAGACCGACATCTCGGTCACCAGGTCCACCGTCACCTTGAACTCGGTCACCGGCTCGGGGAAGACCAGGCGCGCCAGGTAGTTGGCAAAGGCGTCCTGCTGCCAGTTGACGAAATGGCCCTCGGGCTCGACCTTGAGGCTGTAGCTCAGGATGTTGCTGCGGCAATGCGGCGCCGGGCGCAGCCGCACGATGTGCGGCGACATGCCCACGCGGCGGTCGTACTTGTAGTGGGTGACGTGGTTCAGGGCGACGTGGATCGACACGGTGTTCTTTCAATGCTTGCAATGCTGCTATGCAGCATTGTCACCTGCATGACGGGGCCGGAGGAGGGTCAGGCGGGGACGAGGAAATCGCGCGAGATGCCGGCGCCGATGTCGTTGACGCGGTCCAGGAACTGGGTGAGGAAGGCATGCAGCCCGGTCGCCAGGATCTCGTCGATGCGGCCGAACTGCAGGTCGCTGCGTAGGCGGCCGCCGCGGCGGCGGGTCTCGCTGCTCTGCTCGTTGGCCACCAGGTCGAGGTTGTGCATCACCTCGTTCATGCAGGCGGCCAGCGAGCGTGGCATGTCGGGCCGCAGGATCAGCAGCTCGGCCACCTTGTCGGGCCGGATCACGTTGCGGTAGACCTTGCGGTAGATCTCGAAGCCGCTGACCGAGCGCAGGATGGCGCTCCAGTGGTAGAAGTCGACCTCGGGCGCGTTGTCGTCGGCCCAGGTGCCGAAGTAGTCGCCCGCCAGGGCATGGAACTTCACGTCCAGCAGGCGCGCCGTGTTGTCTGCCCGCTCCAGGAAGGTGCCGATGCGGATGAAGTGCAGGGATTCATCCTGCAGCATGGTGCCCACGCTCACGCCCCGGCTGAGGTGGGAGCGGAACTTCACCCATTCGAACAAGGCGGCCGGGTCCCGCTCGAACTCGTCACCCTTGAGCATGCGGGTGAACTCCAGCCAGGTCTGGTTGGTGGTCTCGAACAGCTCGGTGGTGAGCGTGCCGCGCACGGCGCGGGCGTTCTCGCGCGCCGCATGCAGGCAGGACACGATGGACGACGGGTTGCCCGCATCGCGCACCATGAAGTCCATCACGTCGGCGGGCGTCACCGCGTCGTGCTTCTTGCTGAAGGCGGCGGTCAGCTCAGAGATACCCAGCACCCCGGCCCAGCCTTCCTCGGCCCGGTCGGCCGATTGCGGCAGCAGCGAGGTCTGGTAGTTCACGTCCAGCATGCGGGCGGTGTTCTCGGCGCGCTCCATGTAGCGCGACATCCAGAACAGGTGATCAGCGGTTCTTGACAGCATGTTGTTGTTCTCCCTCGTTGTCAGGCTTCCAGCACCCAGGTGTCCTTGGTGCCACCACCCTGGCTGCTGTTGACCACCAGCGAGCCCTCCTTCAGCGCCACGCGGGTCAGGCCGCCCGGCACCATCTGCACACTCTTGCCCGTCAGCACGAAGGGCCGCAGGTCGATGTGGCGCGGCGCGATGCCGCTCTCCACGAAGGTGGGGGTGGTGCTCAAGGCCAGCGTGGGCTGGGCGATGTAGTTGCTGGGCCGGGCCAGCAGCACAGCGCGGAACTCCTCGATCTCGGCCTTGGTGGACGCCGGGCCCACCAGCATGCCGTAGCCGCCGGCGCCATGCACCTCCTTGACCACCAGCTCACCCAGGTGGTCGAGCACGTATTTCAGATCGTCGGCCTCGCGGCACAGGTAGGTGGGCACGTTCTCCAGGATGGGCTTCTCGCCCAGGTAGAACTCCACCATCTTGGGCACATAGGGGTAGATGCTCTTGTCGTCGGCCACCCCGGTGCCGATGGCATTGCACAGGCTGATGTTGCCCTTGCGGTAGACATCGAGCAGGCCGGCACAGCCCAGGGTGCTGTCGGGGCGGAAGGCCTTGGGGTCGAGGAAGTCGTCGTCGACCCGGCGGTAGACCACGTCCACCCGGCGCGGGCCCTGGGTGGTGCGCATGTAGACGAAGCCGTCCTTGACGAACAGGTCCTGCCCCTCCACCAGTTCCACACCCATCTGCTGGGCCAGGAAGGCATGCTCGAAGTAGGCGCTGTTGTACATGCCGGGCGTCAGCACCACCACCGTGGGCTCGTTGACCGAGGGTGGTGCGCTGTCCCTCAGGGTTTCCAGCAGCAGGTCGGGGTAATGCGCCACCGGTGCCACCCGGTGCTGGGCGAACAGCTCCGGGAACAGCCGCATCATCATCTTGCGGTTCTCGAGCATGTAGCTCACGCCGCTGGGCACACGCAGGTTGTCCTCCAGCACGTAGTAGGTGCCGCTGCCGTCGGGCTGGGCGGCGCGCACGATGTCGATGCCGGCGATGTGCGAGTAGATCGATCCCGGCAGGTCCACACCCATCATCTCGGGCCGGAACTGGGCGTTCTTCAGCACCTGCTCGGTGGGCACGATGCCGGCCTTGAGGATCTCCTGGTCGTGGTAGACGTCGTGCAGGAAGCGGTTGAGCGCGGCCACCCGCTGGGCCAGGCCCTGCTGCATGCGCGCCCACTCGTCGCTGGGGATGATGCGCGGGATCACGTCGAAGGGGATCAGGCGCTCGGTGCCGGCGCCGTCCTCGTCCTTGGCGCCGTAGACGGCGAAGGTGATGCCGACGCGGCGGAAGATCATCTCCGCCTCGTCGCGGCGCGCGGCCATCAGCTCACGCGGTTGCTGTTGCAGCCAGCGGTCGAAGCCGCTGTAGTGCGGCCGCACTGCGCCGGCCGCGGCCTGCATTTCGTCAAAGGAAGGTTTCATGGGGAAGAGGCTCCTGGCTCTGACGCGTTAGCAACAATCGCACCACCCACGGGCGTGGTGGCATGCCAGTACCGGCGCCGCACGTCGCGGGTGCACTGGGCTGCACCATCGTGCCACAGCCATGCACCACAAGCGTCGGTGCGCACCACGGCGATGCTGCGCTCGGCATAACGGGCCAGCACATCGGGCGCCGGATGGCCGAACCGGCTGCGGTAGCCGGCCTGCACCACCGCCACCCGGGGTTGCACCGCATCCAGGAAGGCGGCGGTCGAGGAGGTGCGGCTGCCATGGTGGGGGACCACCAGCATGGTGCTGGCCAGCGCCGTGCCGGTGCGCCGCAGCAGGGCCGCCTCCTGCGCCGCCTCGATGTCGCCGGTGATCAGCAGGCTGCGCCCGCGGCTGTCCACCACCCGCAGCACGCAGGACACGGCGTTGGGCTTGGTGGCAAAGCGCACGTCGTCGGGCGTGGGGTGCAGCAGCTCGAACTGCACGCCGTCCCAGGCCCAGCGCTGGCCGGCGCGGCAGGGCGTGTGGGGCACACCGCGCTGCAACAATGGATGTTCGGGCTCCAGCGAACTGCTGATCGCCACCACCGGCTGGCCGGCCAGCAGGCTGGGGCCGCCACCCACATGGTCGCTGTCGCGGTGGCTGAGCATCAGCAGGTCGATGCGCGGTTCACCGCGGGCGCGCAGCAGGGGCAGCAGCACCCGCTGGGCGGCATCACTCTCGCGGGAATACTGCGGGCCGGCGTCGTACACCAGCAGGTGCCCTCGGGTGCGCAGCAGCAGGGCCGTGCCCTGGCCCACATCGGCCGCCAGCAGCTCGAACTGCCCATGGGCCGGCCGCGCCACCGGCGGCCACAGCAGGGGCAGCACCAAGGGCAAGGCCAGCCAGCGCACGGCGCGTGGTGCCGGCAGCACGGCCAGCACCGCGCCCAGCGCGCCGGCGGCCACCAGCCACAGCGGCGCCGCGGGCACGGTCCACACCGCCAGCGGCACCTGCGCCAGCCAGCCCAGGCCCCACACCAGGGCCTGCACCAGCCAGGCCGCCAGCGCCCACAGCCCGGGCACCAGCATGCCCAGCAAGGCCAGCGGCGTGATCAGCACGGTGACCAGTGGAATCGCCACCAGGTTGGCCAGCACGCCCACCAGGCTGACTTGCTGGAAGAACACCAGCGACAGCGGCGCCAGCCCCAGCGTGGCCACGGCCTGGGCGCGCAGGTGGCCGGCCAGCAGGCCGCGCGCACCGGCTGCCGCCTGCGGCGCGCCGGCAGCCGGCTCGCTGGCCATCAGCAGGGCCACCGCGGTGAACGACAGCCAGAAGCCCGGCTGCAGCAGGGCCCAGGGATCGACCGCCGTGACCACCACCGCCGCGGCCAGCAGCACCAGGGCCCAGGGCCAGCGCCAGCCGGCACTGCGCAGCAGCACGGCCACCGCCAGCATCAGCACCGTGCGCTGGGCCGGCACACCCCAGCCGGCCAGCAGGGCATAAGCGGCGGCGGCCAGCAGGCCCAGCCAGCGCCCGGCCGTGGGCGCGGGCAGCCAGGCCATCAGCCGCGGGCTGCGGCGCCAGGCCCAACCGGCCAGCGCAGCCGCCAGCCAGGCGAACATGGTGACGTGCACCCCGCTGATGCTGACCAGGTGGGCGATGCCGGTGGTGCGGAACAGCTCCCAGTCCTCCCGCTCGATGGCGGCCTGGTCGCCCACGGTCAGCGCGGCCAGCACACCGGCGCTGCGGGCGTCGGCCACCTGGCGCTGCAAGGCGTCGCGCAACGTCTGGCGCAGGCGGTCGACCGGGTGGCCCACACCATCGGCCAGCAGTTCGGCCGCCTGCCAGCCCTTGACCACCCGCACATAGCCGGTGGCGCCCACGCCTTGCTCGAACCACAGCAGTTCCACGTCGAAGCCATGCGGGTTCAGTCCACCATGGGGGCGCTTCAGCCGCAACGGCATGCGCCAGCGCTGGCCGGCGCGCAGCTCGGTGCGTGGGTCGTCCAGCCAGGTCTCGTCGTGGAACTGGGTGTACCAGCCCAGGGCCAGGCGCGGTGGCAGGACCACCGGCCGGCCACGCCACTGGGCAGATTCCACGGTGAACAGGAAACGGGTGCCCGCGGGCCCGGCCTGGGGCAGGCTGGCCACCACGCCGGTGACCAGCAGGTCCTGGCCTTCCAGGGCGGCATCCAGGCGCTGCGCCAGCCGGCTGTCGGCACGCCAGGCCGTGCTGGCGAATGCCAGCGCCCCCACCGCCAGGGCCAGCACCGCGGGCCGCAGCCACCACGCGCGCCGCAGCGCAGCCCGGCGTGCCACGGCCACCAGCCCCAGGGCGCCGGCCGCCGCCAGGCCCAGCTGCGCCGACAGCGGCCAGAGCCGTGCCTGCTGCAACTGCAGCCACAGCCCCAGCAGCCAGGCCAGGCCCGCCGCCACCAGCAGCCAGCCGCTGCGCCGGGCATTGCGAAGCTGCCGGATGCCCTCGGCGCCCTCGGTCCCCGCTGCGCCATCGGCCGCCATGGGGCCAGTGTAGGATCGGCGCCCTGCTGGCGGCAGCACGGGCCAACCCCTGCACCTGCCGCCGCCCTGCCCCACCCAACCGGCCCTGCACACCCATGTCCGTCTACGACAAGCTCAACGCCCTTGGCATCAGCCTGCCCCCGGTGGCCACCCCGGCTGCCGCCTACGTGCCCTTCGTGCGCACCGGCAACCTGGTGTTCCTGTCGGGCCACATCGCCAGGCGCGAGGGCAAGCCCTGGGTGGGCCAGCTCGGCCTGGGCATGGACACCGCCGAGGGCAAGCAGGCCGCCCGCGCCATCGCGGTCGACCTGCTGGGCACGCTGCATGCTGCCGTGGGCGACCTGAACAAGGTGACCCGCGTGGTCAAGCTGCTGGGCCTGGTCAACAGCGCGCCCAGCTTCACCGAGCACCACTTGGTGGTCAACGGCGCCTCCGAGCTGTTCGGCGAGGTCTTCGGCGCGGCGGGCGCCCATGCGCGCAGCGCCTTCGGCGTGGCGCAGATCCCGATGGGCGCCTGTGTCGAGATCGAGCTGATCGCGGAAGTGGCCTGAGCTTGCGCGCCCGCACGCTGCTGGCCGGCCTGACCGTGCTGCCGCTGCTGGCGGTGGCTGCGGCGCTGTACACCCAGTACCGCATGGACATGATGCCCTGCGCCTGGTGTGTGCTGCAGCGGCTGATGTTCGTGGTGGTGGCCGCCGCCGGCCTGCTGGGCCTTGTGCTGCCCGGCGCGGCGCTGCGGCGCGCGGCGGGCGTGCTGGCCCTGCTGGCTGCGGCCGGCGGCATCACCGCCGCGCTGTGGCAGCACTTCGTCGCCAACGCCTCGGCATCCTGCGCCATGTCGCTGGCCGACAGGCTGATGGGCGCCACCGGCCTGGACAGCCGCTTCCCCGAGGTGTTCGCGGCCTACGCCAGCTGCGCCGACGCCAAGGTGGACCTGCTGGGCCTGCCCTACGAGTTCTGGAGCCTGGGCCTGTTTGTGGTGCTGGCGCTGGCCGCAGCGCGGGTGATCGCCCGGCCGGCCTGAACCACCCTGCCCGGCCCGGGCTCAGCGCAGCGACGCGTTCAGCTTGGCCAGCGCCAGCGGCCCGGGGCAGAGATCGGCGGCCTCCAGGCTGTTCAGCGGCCGATGCGTGGTGTTGAGCGCACTGTGCAGGTCCACCGCATCGGGGTCGACATAGAGCAGGCCGGTCACCACGTCGCCCTGGGCCTGCAGGGCCTGCAGGTGGTGCATCGCGGCCACGCGGTTGGTGGGGTCGTGCTCGGCATCCAGCTTGCGCAGCCGCATCTGGCTGCCGTCGGGCTGGGGCAGCAGCAGCACCTCGCCCGCCGCCGGGTCGGCATGGATCTCGGGTGCCAGGTCGATGAAGTCGATGCGGCTCACCGCCTCGTTGTGCTCCCGCACATGGTCGTAGCTGCGGGTGCTGCCGGCATGGTTGTTGAAGGCCACGCAGGGGCTGATCACGTCGATGAAGGCCGCGCCGCCATGGCGGATGGCGCCCTCGATCAGCGGCACCAGCTGCCCCTTGTCGCCCGAGAAGCCCCGCGCCACATAGGTGGCGCCCAGCTGCAGGGCCATGCCCACCAGGTCGACCGGGTTGTCGTTGTTGACCGCGCCCTTCTTGCTCTTGCTGCCGCGGTCGGCGGTGGCGCTGAACTGGCCCTTGGTCAGGCCGTAGACGCCGTTGTTCTCGACGATGTACACCATGCGCACACCACGGCGCATGGCGTGGGCGAACTGGCCCAGGCCGATGCTGGCCGAATCACCATCACCCGAGACGCCCAGGTACAGCAGCTCGCGGTTGGCCAGGCTGGCGCCGGTCAGCACGCTGGGCATGCGGCCGTGCACGGTGTTGAAGCCGTGGCTGGCGCCCAGGAAGTAATCCGGCGTCTTGCTGCTGCAGCCGATGCCCGAGAGCTTGGCCACCCGGTGCGGCGCGATGTCCAGCGCCCAGCAGGCCTGCACGATGGCCGCAGAGATGCTGTCGTGCCCGCAGCCGGCACACAGGGTGCTGACCTTGCCTTCGTAATCCCGCCGGGTGTAGCCCACCTTGTTGCGGGTGAGCGAGGGGTGGTGCAGGCTAGGCTTGGTGATGTAGGTCATGACTTGATGCGCTCCCGGCGCGGGGCCACCGCCAGTGCATGCACATGGTCGGTGATGGCCTGCGTGATGTAGCGGGCGGTGATCGGCGTGCCGTCGTAGTGCAGCACCTTGATCAGCCAGGCCGGGTCGATCTCCAGCTCGTTGATCAGCAGGCTGCGCATCTGGGCATCGCGGTTCTGCTCGACCACGAACACATGGTCGTGCTCGGCGATGAAGGCATTCACGCTGGGCGGGAACGGGAAGGCCCGCAGCCGCATCGCATCGAGGTGGATGCCGGCGGCGGCCAGGGCGGCCAGCGCCTCGTCCATGGCCGGCGCCGTGCTGCCGAAATACAGCACACCCAGCCGCGACTTCTTCGCTGCCGCCCGCACCACCGGCTGCGGCACCAGGGTGGCGGCGGTGCTGAACTTCCTCAGCAGCCGCTGCACGTTGTAGAGGTAATCCGGCCCGGCCTCTGAATACTGGGCCTGCGGGTTGCGCGTGGTGCCGCGGGTGAAGTAGGCGCCCTTGCTGGCATGCGTGCCCGGCAGCGTGCGCCAGGGAATGCCGTCGCCATCCACGTCCTTGTAGCGGGCGAACTCCCGGCCAGCGTCCAGTTGCTCGGCACTCATCAGCTTGCCGCGGTCGTAGGTGCGGCCGGCCTGCCATTCGAAGGGCTCGCACAGGCGCTGGTTCATGCCGATGTCGAGATCCGTCATCAGGAACACCGGGGTCTGCAGGCGGTCGGCCAGGTCGAGTGCGTCGGCAGCCATGCTGAAGCATTCACCCGGGTCCTGCGGCAGCAGCATCACATGCTTGGTGTCGCCGTGGGAGGCATAGGCGCAGGCCAGCAGGTCGGCCTGCTGGGTGCGGGTGGGCATGCCGGTGGACGGCCCACCACGCTGCACGTTGATGATGGTGACCGGGATCTCGGCAAAGTAGGCCAGGCCGATGAACTCGGTCATCAGGCTCACGCCCGGGCCCGAGGTGGCGGTGAAGGCACGCGCGCCGTTCCAGCCGGCGCCGGTGACCATGCCGATGCTGGCGATCTCGTCCTCGGCCTGCACGATGGCGTAGTGGTGGGTGCCGGTGCTGGCATCCACCCGGAACTTCTGGCAGTACTTCTCGAAGGCCTCGGCCACCGACGAACTGGGCGTGATCGGATACCAGGCGCACACCGTGGCGCCGCCGTACACGCAGCCCAGTGCCGCAGCCGCATTGCCTTCGACGAAGATGCGCTCGCCCACCTTGTCGGCGGGCTTCACCCGCAGGCCGATGGGCTGCAGGTGGTCCTTGGCAAAACTGCGGCCCGCCTGCAGCGCACGCACGTTCGACTCCAGCAGCCGCTCCTTGCCGCGGTACTGCTCGCCGAACAACTGCTCGATCACCGCCGGGTCCACGTCCATCAGCACGCTGAGCGCGCCCAGCACCATGATGTTCTTGAACAGCGTGCGCTGGCGCGGGTCTTCGTAGGTGGCGTTGCAGATGGCGGTGACCGGCATGCCGATCACGTTGATGTCGGACCGGAAGGCGCTGGGCGGCAGCGGCCGCGTGCTGTCGTAGAACAGGTAGCCGCCGGGCTCGACCTCGGCCACGTCCTGGGTCCAGGTCTGCGGGTTCATCGCCACCATCATGTCGATGCCACCACGCCGGCCCAGCCAGCCCTGCTCGGTGACCCGCACCTCGTACCAGGTGGGCAGGCCCTGGATGTTGCTGGGGAAGATGTTGCGTGGCGCCACCGGCACGCCCATGCGCAGCACGGCCTTGGCGAACAGCTCGTTGGCCGAAGCCGAGCCCGAGCCGTTGACGTTGGCGAACTTCACCACGAAGTCGTTGGTCGCTTCGATGCGGTTCATGCACGCACCTCCTGCTTGGCGGCACTGGTGATGGTGGTGGCATCTCGGCAGGCCGGGCCCGCCTTGGTGGTGAGCAGCAGGAACTTCTGCATGTCCCAGGCGCCGGTGGGGCAGCGCTCGGCGCACAGGCCGCAGTGCAGGCACACGTCCTCGTCCTTGACCATCACCCGGCCGGTCTTGAGCGTGCTGCTGACGTAAAGGTCTTGCGCCAGGTTGGTGGCCGGTGCGTTCAGCCGGGTGCGCAGCTCGGCTTCGTCGCCGTTGGCGGTGAAGCTGATGCAGTCCATCGGGCAGATGTCCACACAGGCGTCGCACTCGATGCAGGCCTTGTCGGCGAACACCGTCTGCACATCGCAGTTCAGGCAGCGCTCGGCCTCCTTGAAGGCGGTCTTGAGGTCGAAGCCCAGCTCCACCTCCACCTTGATGCTGGCCAGCGCCCGCTCGGCGTCGGCCCAGGGCACCTTGAAGCGCGTGTCGTTGGTGGGCGCGTTGTCGTAGCTCCACTCGTGGATGCCCATCTTCTGCGACATCAGGTTCACATGGGGTGCGGGGCGCTTGCCCGCCACCTCGCCGTGCAGGAAGCGGTCGATGGACACCGCCGCCTCGTGGCCATGGGCCACGGCGGTGATGATGTTCTTGGGGCCGAAGGCCGCATCACCACCGAAGAACACCTGGGGCAGGCTGGACTGCAGGGTCTTGGCGTCCAGCACCGGCAGGCCCCATTCGTCGAAGGCAATGCCGCTGTCGGCCTCGATCCAGGGGAAGGCGTTCTCCTGGCCGACGGCGATCAGCACCTCGTCGCAGTCGAACACCACGTCGGGTTCGCCGGTGGGCCGCAGGCTGCGCTTGCCCTTGTCGTCGTAGACCGAGGCCACCAGTTCGAAGCGCATGCCCACCAGCACGCCGTCGCGCACGATGAATTCCTTGGGCACATGGCAGGGGTGGATGGGGATGCCCTCGTGCTCGGCGTCTTCCTTCTCCCAGGGCGAGGCCTTCATGTCTTCGAAGGTGCTGCGCACCACCACCTTGACGCTGTCGGCGCCCAGGCGGCGCGCCGAGCGGCAGCAATCCATCGCGGTGTTGCCTCCGCCCAACACGATCACGCGCTTCTTCACGCTGGTGATGTGGCCGAAGGAGACCGAGGCCAGCCAGTCGATGCCCACGTGGATGCTGCCCGCCGCGGCGTCGTGCCGGCCGGGGATGTGCAGGTCACGGCCGCGCGGTGCACCGCAGCCCACGAACACCGCATCCCAGGGCTCGGTCAGCAAGGCCTTCATCGACGCGATGCGGTGGCCGCCGTGGAACTCCACCCCCTGGTGCAGGATGTAGCCCACCTCCTCGTCGATCACGGCTTCCGGCAGGCGGAAACGTGGCACCTGGGTGCGCATGAAGCCGCCGGCCTTGGGGTCGCCGTCGAACACGGTGACGGCATAACCCTGGTTGGCCAGATCCCGCGCCACAGTCAGCGAGGCAGGGCCGGCACCGACACAGGCCACACGCTTGCCGTTGCGCGGCTGCGGGCGCGGCATCATCGCCCGCACCTCCTCGCCCTTGAAATCGGCGGCCACGCGCTTCAGGCGGCAGATGGCCACCGGTTCGGGCTTGGCCAGGTTCTCGTCTTCCACCCGGCCGCGCCGGCAGGCGGGTTCGCAGGGCCGGTCGCAGGTGCGGCCCAGCACGCCGGGAAAAACGTTGGACACCCAGTTGACCATGTAGGCCTGGTCGTAGCGACCCTGGGCGATCAGGCGGATGTATTCGGGGACGGGGGTGTGGGCGGGGCACGCCCATTGGCAATCGACGACCTTGTGGAAGTAATCCGGGTCGGCCACATCGGTGGGGCGCACTGGTGCTGTCTCCTGCTGCGGCGTGTCCGCGTGCCACATCGCCTCAAGCCGGCAAACCGTGGTGGGCACACCTTGTGATGCCATTCAGTCTAAGCCCGCCGCCTGCCCTTGAAACGCCGGGGCAACCCGCCGTCGCGGGGGTGACAAGTGGGGTGGTGGCGTTGGGCTCGTTGCTGCCTTTGGGGTTGTTGAGCAGCCGACGTTCGTGGGGTGGCGCGAGGCCGAGGCCGGCGGCGCATTGGGCAGGTCGACAGCCCGTGCGCCTCGGTCGTGGCTGAGCGTCGGGCCGGGCGGGCGTGTTCTGCGTAAGAGGAGGGCCGCAGGCCCGGGGGAGTGAGCCCGGACACAAACAGTCCAGTGGACTGTTTGTGCCTGGCGAACGCCAGCGGCCACTGCCCGCTGGCACGGAGCAGAACACGCCCGCCCGGCCCGGCGCGATCGCTCAAACCGTCGAACGCCTGCTTTCAGCACTAACAACGACGGGCAGCCAAGAGCCCTCAGCGCGCACCCATCACAGCATCGCGCTCAGCCACAGTGATCCGGTGCAGCAGCCGGCGGTGGCCGTCGTAGCCGCCGGTGGCGGCATGCACCAGGCAGCGGTTGTCCCACAGCAGCAGGGTGCCCTGTTGCCACACATGGCGGTAGACGAACTCCGGCCTCGCCTGGTGCTGAAACAGTTCCTTCAGCAAGGGCTGGGCCTCGTCATCGGGCATGCCGTCAATGCCGATGGTGTAACCCGGGCTCACGAACAAGGCGGTGCGACCTGTCTCGGGATGCACCCGTGCGATGGGTTGCAGTTGCGTGGCCAGGGCCGAATCGTCAAAGCGGATGGCCATGGAGCGGCCCTTGTCCTGCTCACCATAGCGCCCGCTCTTGGCGTAACCACGCCGGGCCGAGTGCACGCCCTGCTTGTCCTTCAGCAGCGCCTGCATGGCCGGCGACAGCGCATCCCAGGCCGCGTACTGGTTGGCGAACAAGGTGTCACCACCCACCGGCGGGATGACATCACCGTACAGCAGGGTGGCGGCCGGCGGGCTGGCCAGAAAGCTCCAATCGGAATGGAAGTTGTCGGCAAACAGGGTGCTGGTCTCGTCGGCCTCGCGCTTGACCTGGGCCACATGCGGATGGCCCGGCACCGATTCAAAGTACGGGTCCTGGCCATAGGGGCCGATGCACAGGGCGAAGCGCTCCAGGTCTTCCAGCGTCAGGGCCTGGTCGACGAAGGCCAGCACCTGGTGCTGCAGCCAGGCGCTGCGCACAGCGCCCAGGGTGGCCGCGTCCAGCGGCTGCGACAGATCGATGCCACGCACCACCGCGCCGCAGGCCGCGGGCTGCGCCGTCACGTTGAGGGTCATGCTTGTCTCCATGGTGGCGCCTCGGGGCGGGCGCTGCGGGCAATATAAGCGCCGCGCCCATCCTGGCGCATGCTGATCGACCCCGAAGGAAGCCGCGCATGCTGATCGTCCACCACCTCAACGATTCCCGCTCCCAGCGTGTGCTCTGGCTGCTGGAGGAACTGGGCACACCCTATGAGATCCGCCACTACGCGCGCAATGCCACCACCCGCCTGGCGCCGCCCGAACTGCTGGCGGTGCACCCGCTGGGCAAGAGCCCGGTGATCGAGGACGACGGGCTGACGGTGATCGAGTCCGGCGCCATCGTCGACTACATCCTGCGCCGCCATGGTGGCGGCCAGTTGCAGCCGGCCGCCGGCAGCCGCGACTACGAGGCCTACAACCAGTGGCTGCACTATGCCGAGGGATCGGCCATGCTGCCGTTGATGCTCAAGCTCTACACCGGCCGCCTGGGCGAGGCCGCCGCGCCGCTGAAGCCGCGCATCGACAGCGAGCTGGCCAACCACCTGGGCCATGTGAACCGTGCGCTGGAAGGCCGTGACTTCCTGGTCGGCGACAGCCTGACCGGCGCCGACGTGCAGATGAGCTTCGTCGGCGAGGCGGCGCGTGACCTGCGGGCCCAGTACCCGGCCATGGACGCCTGGGTGCGGCGCCTGCAGGCCCGGCCGGCCTACCGGCGCGCCCTGGAGCGCGGCGGCCCCTACGCCCTGGCCAACGCCTGATCAGCCACCCAGGCCTTCACGCCGCACCACCTGGCTGCTGGCAGCCGCCAGCGCCAGCGCCACCATCACCGCGGTGAAGGCCAGGGCCGCCACGGTGGCGCCGAAGCGCTCGGCCAGCACGCCGCACAGTGCGGCGCCCAGCGGGTAGAGCACGTTGGCCGCAAAGCGGAAGGCGCTGTTGACGCGGCCCTGCAGGCCGTCGGGGATCATCGCCAGGCGGCGGCTGAGCTGCACCACGTTGTAGATCGGCCCGCAGAACATCAGCACCGCAAACGCCGCGGCCAGCGTCAGCGGGCCCGGCGCCCAGGCCAGCAGCGGCAGCATGGCGGCCTGCACGGCCAGCGTGCCGATGATCACCTGGCCGAAGCTGAAGCGCCGGGCAAACCAGCCCCCCGCCAGCGCACCCAGCAGGCCACCCGCCCCACTGGCGCTGAAGACCAGGCCGATCTGCGCCTCGCTGGCACCCTGGGCCTTGGCCAGCACGATCACCAGCAGCGGCACCGCCGCCATCACGAAGTTCGACAGGCTGGTGATGGCGGCAATGCGCCGCACCAGCGGCTGCTGCCACAGCCAGCGCAGGCCCACGGCCATCTCGGCCCGCAGGTTGCGCGGGCCGGCGGCCGGCGCGGCAGCCAGCGGCGTGCGCAGCCGCCAGATGCACCAGGCCGAGACCAGATGGCCCAGCGCGTCCACGGCGAAGGGCAGCGCCCGCCCGCCGTGCTGCAGCAGCCAGGTGCCCAGCGCCGGCCCGGCAATCGCCGCGCCCGAATGGCCGGCCTGGTTCTGTGCAATGGCCTGGGGCAGCTGCACGGTGGCCACCACCCTGGGCAGGGCTGCCACCTCGGCCAGGTTGAAGAACACCATGCAGATGCCCTGCAGCACGGCCACGGTGTAGAGGTGGGTCAGCGTCAGCGTATCCAGCAGCAGGGCCAGCACCAGGCTGAGCGTGACCAGCGCGCGGGCCAGATCACACCAGACCATCACCCGCTGGCGGTTCCAGCGGTCCACCAGCACACCCACCGGCAGGCTGAGCAGGATGTAGGGCACGACACCCAGGGCCGACGCCAGGCCGGCGGCGGTGGCCGATCCGGTCATCGCCAGCACCAGCAGCGGCACCACGATGCCCGAGGCACTGCCGCCCAGCGTGGAGGCCAGCTGCCCGGTCCACAGCAGCATGTACTCGCGCTGCCGCCACAGCGGCGGCAAGGCCGGCGTGTTCACTGCAGGGCCATCCAGGTCACACCAGCCGCAACACCTTCTGCAGGCCGTCCACCGGCTTGCCCTTGCGCGCACGCTTGCCCTGGTGCAACGCCAGGGCACTGTTCTTCACCACCTCGTCCTTGGGCTTGCCACCGCGGCCCGTGCCCAACACGGTGATGCTGTCGGCCATCGGTGCCACCGACAGCAGCGGTGTCTTGGTGTCGACGTCCATCAGCGTCAGCCCCTTGCCACCGCCGGGCTGCAGCTTCAGCTCGTCCAGCGGAAACACCAGCAGGCGCCCGTCGGCCGCCAGGCAGGCCACCTGGTGGTGGCTGGCCTGCACCACCCGCGGCGGCAGCAGGGCCTGGCCGGCGTCCAGCGTGAGAAAGGCCTTGCCACCCTTGTTGCGGCCATGCATGTCGCCGGCCTTGGCCATCAGGCCGTAACCGGCGCTGCTGGCCAGCAGCAGGGTGGTGTCGGCATGGCCGGCGAAGTAGTGCGCCGGCTGGGTGCCCGGCTCCAGGTCGATCAGGCTGGTGACGGGCACACCATCACCCCGCCCGCCCGGCAGGCTGCTCACCGCCACCGAATACACCCGCCCGCTGCCCTTGGCCGCCGTGCCGAAGACCAGCAGGGTCTCCACGCTGCGGCAGTTGAAGGTGGCCAGCAGCGCATCACCGGCCTTGAACTGCAGCGCCGCCGGGTCCACCTCATGGCCCTTGAGCGCACGCACCCAGCCCTTGGCGCTCACCACCACGGTCACCGGCTCGTCCACCACCTTGATCTCGGCCACGGCACGCTTTTCGGCCTGGATCAGGGTGCGGCGCTCATCACCATGGGCCTTGGTGTCGGCCTCGATCTCCTTGATCAGCAGGCGGCGCAAGGCTGCCGGGCTGCCCAGGATCTCTTCCAGCTTGCCCTGCTCCTCACGCAGGGTCTTCAGTTCCTGCTCGATCTTGATCGCCTCCAGCCGCGCCAGCTGGCGCAGGCGGATGTCGAGGATGTCCTCGGCCTGGCGGTCACTCAGCCCGAAGCGCGCGATCAGCGCCGGCTTGGGCTCGTCGCTCTCGCGGATGATGCGGATCACCTCGTCGATGTTCAGCAGCACCAGCTGCCGTCCTTCCAGCACATGGATGCGGGCCAGCACCTTGTCCAGCCGGTGCTGGCTGCGGCGCGCCACCGTCACCTGGCGGAAGTCGATCCACTCGCTGAACATCTGGCGCAGGCTCTTCTGCGTCGGGCGGCCGTCGCGGCCCACCATGGTCAGGTTGATGGGCGCACTGGTCTCCAGGCTGGTGTGGGCCAGCAGCTGGGTGATCAATTCGTCTTGCGCCACGGTGCGGCTCTTGGGTTCGAACACCAGGCGCACCGCGTCCTGCTTGCCGGATTCATCCCGCACCGCGTCCAGCACGCTCAGCAGGCTGGCCTTGAGCTGCACCTGGTCGGCGCTCAGCACCTTCTTGCCGGCCTTGACCTTGGGGTTGGTCAGCTCCTCGATCTCTTCCAGCACCTTCTGGCTGCTGACACCGGGCGGCAGCTCGGTCACCACCAGGTTCCACTGGCCCCGCGCCAGGTCCTCGATCTTCCAGCGCGCCCGCACCTTCAGGCTGCCGCGGCCGCTGGCATAGGCGTCGCGGATGTCGGCCGCGCTGCTGATGATCTGGCCGCCACCGGGGTAGTCTGGCCCCGGGACCAGGGCATACAGCGCGTCGTCGCTGAGCTGCTCGTTCTTGATCAGCGCGATGCAGGCCGCCGACACCTCGCGCAGGTTGTGGCTGGGGATCTCGGTGGCCAGGCCCACGGCGATGCCCGAGGCGCCGTTGAGCAGGGCGAACGGCAGGCGCGCCGGCAGTTGCCGGGGCTCTTCGGTGCTGCCGTCGTAGTTGGGGATGAAGTCGACCGTGCCTTCGTCGATCTCGTCCATCAGCAGGCGGGCGATGGGGCTCAGGCGCGCCTCGGTGTAGCGCATGGCGGCGGCGCCGTCGCCATCGCGGCTGCCGAAGTTGCCCTGGCCGTCGATCAGCGGATAGCGCAGGGCGAAATCCTGCGCCATGCGCACCAGGGCGTCATACGCCGCCTGGTCGCCATGCGGATGGAAGCGGCCCAGCACATCACCCACCACCCGCGCACTCTTCACCGGCTTGGGGATGCCGCCAGCGCCCGGCCCGCTGTGGCCCAGGCCCATGCGCTGCATGGAATACAGGATGCGCCGCTGCACCGGTTTGGCGCCGTCGCAGACATCGGGCAGGGCCCGGCCCTTGACCACGCTGAGCGCGTACTCCAGATAGGCACGCTCGGCGTAATGCGCCAGGGTGATGGCGTCGGGGTTCTCGGGCGGAACCGGGGTCAGCAGGTCGAGTTGGTCGGGCATGGGCTCAGGCACACGGGCGCCGCGGCAGTGGCCGGGCAACCCGCGACTGTATATCCGACCATGCCGCGGCCGGCTTCAGCGCCGGCTCAGCGCGGGAACATCTCCCGCAGCTTCAGCTTCCAGAACTTGCCGGTTGACGTGCGCGGGATGGCGTCGATCACCTCGTAGCGCTCGGGCAGCTGCCATTTCGCAAAGCCGCGCTCCAGCATCAGCGCATTCAGCGCCGCGGGCTCCACCGTCTGCCCGGGTTTCAGCACGATGCAGGCCAGCGGACGCTCGCTCCACTTCAGGTCGGGGATGGCCACCACCGCGGCCTCGGCAATCGCCGGGTGGCCCATCAGCACGTTCTCCACGTCCACGCTGCTGATCCATTCACCGCCGCTCTTGATTAGGTCCTTGGTGCGGTCGGTGATGCGCACATAACCCAGCTCGTCCATGGTGGCCACGTCACCGGTGCGCAACCAGCCATCGGCGGTGAACTTGTCCTCCGTCACCGGCACCTCGTGGTAGCTGCCGGTGATGAAGGGCCCGCGCACCTGGATCTCGCCCATGGTCTGGCCGTCCCAGGGGGCGATCTGGCCCTCGTCGGTCTTCAACCGAAGCTCCACCAGCGGCGCCACCGTGCCGGCCATCGATGCACGCCGGTAGCGCTCGTCGTCCGAGGCATCGGCCAGCTCGGCACGCGGGTAGCTGATGGTGGCGATGGGGCTGGTCTCGGTCATGCCCCAGCCCTGCATGATCCAGATGCCGTGCTTGTCGAAGGCGCGGATCAAGGCCTCGGGCACGGCAGCGCCGCCCACCAGGCTGCGCATGCCGGCCGGCAGCGTCCAGCGGCCCGGGGTCTCGGTCTGGGCCCGGTCGTAGAGCTGGATCAGGCTCATCCAGATGGTGGGCACACCCAGGCTCAGCGTGGGCGGGTGCACCTGCATCAGGTCCAGCAGGTCGTCGGGGTGCAGGTGCGGGCCGGGAAACACCAGCTTGGCGCCCACCATCACCGCGCCATAGGGCATGCCCCAGCTGTTGGCGTGGAACATGGGGGTCACCGGCATCACAACGTCGGTGCCCTTCAGGCCCCAGTGGTCGCCCAGGCTGCCCACCAGGGTGTGCAGCACCGTGCTGCGGTGCGAGTACGCCACGCCCTTGGGCCTGCCGGTGGTGCCGCTGGTGTAGCAGATGGCGATGGGGTCGTTTTCGTCGTGCGGCGCCGGGCTGAAGCCGCTGGTTTCGGCCCCGGCCAGGAAGGCCTCGTAGTCGGTGAACTCGGCCGGCACCGGTGCCCCGCTGAAGGGGAAGACCAGCACCTTCTCGAAGGGGTGCAGCGGCATCACCTGCCGGAACAGCGGCAGCAGCACGTCGTCGACGATGATGAAACGGTCCTTGCAGTCGGCGGCGATCCAGCCGATCTCCTCGGCCGACAGGCGCAGGTTCAGGGTGTGCATCACGCCACCGGCGGCGGGGATGCCGAAATAGGCCTCCAGATGGGCATGGTGGTTCCAGCACAGCGTGGCCACACGCTCGCCCTTCTGCAGCCCCGCCTGCTTCAAGGCCGCGGCCAGCTGCAGCGTGCGCTGGTGCCACTCGCCGTAGGTGTGGGTGCGCAGGCTCTTGTCGGGCAGGCGCGAGACGATGGTGTTGCGCTTGAAGATGCTGCCGGCGCGCTCCATGAAGTGGTGGATGGACAGCGGCACGTTCATCATCGTGGCTTGCATGGGGAGTCTCCGAACGGGTTGGTTTTGGGGCGGATCATGCGTGAAAACGCGGGGCACAAGCCGTCGCACGCGTGTCAAGGTGCCGGACGGCCTCGGCCATAAGCTCGGCCCATGGACTTCAACCTCAGCGACGACCAGCAGCAGATCGTGGCCGCCATCCAGCGGCTGTGCCAACCCTTCGATGCCGACTACTGGCTGCAGAAGGACAACGAAGGTGGCTTCCCGCATGACTTCCACCAGGCCCTGGCCCAGGCCGGCTGGCTGGGCATCGCCATGCCACCGGCCTTTGGCGGCGCCGGCCTGGGCATCACCGAGGCGGCGCTGATGATGCACACCATTGCCGCCACCGGCGCCGGGCTGTCGGGCGCGTCGGCGGTGCACATGAACATCTTCGGCCTGCACCCGGCGGTGGTGTTCGGCACGGACGAACAAAAAGCGCGCTGGCTGCCGCCGCTGATCGCCGGCCAGGACAAGGCCTGCTTCGGCGTCACCGAGCCCGACAGCGGGCTCAACACCCTGGGCCTGAAGACCCGTGCCGTGCGCCACGGCGACCACTACCGTGTCAACGGCCAGAAGCTGTGGATCAGCAGCGCCCAGGTGGCCAACCGCATCCTGCTGCTGGCGCGCACCACGCCGCAGGAAGACTGCAAGGGCACCGAGGGCCTGAGCCTGTTCTACACCGCGCTGGACCGCTCGGCGATTGCCGTGCACGAGATCCCCAAGATGGGCCGCAAGGCGGTGGACAGCAACCAGCTGTTCATCGACGACCTGCGCATCCCGGTGGAAGACCGCATCGGCGAAGAAGGCAAGGGCTTCAGCTACATCCTGCACGGCCTGAACCCCGAGCGCATCCTGATCGGCGCCGAGGCCATCGGCCTGGGCCGCGCCGCCCTGGCCCGCGCCGCCGACTATGCCAAGGAGCGGGTGGTGTTCGGCCGCCCCATCGGCCAGAACCAGGGCATCGCCCACCCGCTGGCGCGCAACTGGATGGAGCTGGAAGCCGCTCACCTGATGGTGCACAAGGCCGCCACGCTCTACGACAGCGGCCAGCCCTGTGCGGCCGAGGCCAATGCCGCCAAGTACCTGGGCGCCGAGGCCTGCTTCCGCGCCTGTGAATCGGCGATGTTCACCCATGGCGGCATGGGCTATGCCAAGGAGTACCACGTCGAGCGCTACCTGCGCGAGGCCTGGATCCCGCGGCTGGCGCCGGTCAGCCCGCAGCTGATCCTGTGCTTCATCGCCGAGAAGGTGCTGGGACTGCCCAAGACCTACTGATGCGATGCGCTCCCCTGTTCGGGGGACGCCGGCCCTGCGCCGTTGAATCTGCCCTGTTCGGGCCGGCGCCTGTGCACAAGAATCCGCCGGCGCGCATCCCGGATCGCCCGGGCAGGGGATGGCGCAGCTGGCAGAGGCTGCCAGAATAAAAGCGAATCAATCGCATTTAAACCTGCCGGAGTCCTGTCCATGCCAAGCTTGTCCCGCCGTCTGGCGCTGCCTGCCCTCACCCTTGCCATCGGCCTCGCGCTGGCAGGCGGCGCATCGGCGCAGCAGCGTGTGTTGCGCGTCATCTCCGACCGCACCGACCAGGGCACGCTGCGGCCCCTGCTCGACGCCTTCGAGGCCCGGAGTGGTGCCAAGGTCGAAGGCGTGTTCATGGACCAGGGCCTGGTGAACCGCCTGGAGAGCCGTCCCACCGAAGCCGACGTGGTGATCACCAAAGACGCCGAGCTGCTGGACATCGCCGCCCAGCGTGGCCTGCTGGACGTGATCGGCTCCGAGAAGATCAATACCAGCGTGCCGGCAGAGTTCCGCGACGCGGGTGGCCGCTACTTCGTCGACGCCTACCGGGCGCGCATCATCTTCTATTCCAAGGCCCGGGTGAAACCGGCCGAGCTGTCCAGCTACGAGGACCTGGCCTCGCCGAAGTGGAAGGGCCGCATCTGCCTGCGTTCGGGCAGCCATGACTACAACCTGGCGCTGTTCGGCATGTTCTTCGCCTCCTTCGGCGAGGCCAAGGCCAAGGCGGTGATCACCGGCATCGGCGCCAACCTGGCCCGCACGCCCAAGGGCAACGACCGGGAGCAGGCGCGTGCCATCTTCGAGGGCAAGTGCGATCTGGCCCTGATGAATTCCTACTACCACCCGATGATGGCCGCCAGCGACGAGCAGAAGGCCTGGGCCGATGCGGTGGGGGTGTTCTTCCCCAACCAGGCCGGCAAGGGCACCTTCATCATGCGCTCGGCCGCGGGCGTCACCAAGAACGCAGCCAACCGCGACCTGGCGATCGGCCTGCTGGAGTTCATCGCCTCCAAGGAAGGCCAGCAGCTGATGGTCGACCGCACCAAGCAGTGGTCGGTGCTGCCCGATGTCAAGGCCCATCCGCTGATGGTGAAGCTGGGTGCCGAGCAAGGCCTGGTGGACGGCCGCTTCAAGATGGACTTCGTGCCCCTGGCCCAGATGGCCGGCAAGCGTGAAGAGGTGATCAAGCTGGTCCATGAAATCCGCTTCGACGCTGAGCGCTGACCCCGGCGCACCCGGCGCACCCGGCGCGCCTGGGCTGCCGGGCGCCAGTGCGGCTGCCCTGCTGCGTTGGGCCCTGGCCCTGCTGCTGGGTGCCTGCGCCCTGCTGCCGGCGGGCTTTCTGCTGCTGACCGCCCTGCCGGTGCTGTCCGATGGTGGCTGGTTGTCGCATTTCACCGGCACCAGCCTGCCGCACCAGGCCGCCACCAGCCTGCAGGTGGCGCTGGGGGCCTGTGCGGTTGCGCTGGCCGTGGGCGCCCTGCCGGCGCTGGTGGTGGCGCGCTTCGACTTCCGCGGCCGGGCCCTGGTCACCGTGCTGGCCCTGCTGCCCTTGCTGCTGCCGCCGTCGGTGGCCGCCGGCACCTGGACGGTGGCCTACAGCTGGTCCTTCCTGGAGGGCCGGCATGCGCTGGGCCTGCTGCACGGCCTGGCCTGTGCGCCCTATGTGTTCATAGTCTTACGGGTGGCCGCCGCGCGCATTCCCACGTCGTATGCCGAGCTGGCCGCCGCACTGGGCCTGGGGCCCTGGCAGCGCTTCTGGCGTGTGCACCTGCCCACCCATGCCGTGCCGCTGGCGGCCAGCCTGCTGATCGTCTGCGCCCAGGCCATCGGCGACTACGCCGCCGCCGAACGCCTGGGCATCGACACCCTCAGCGTGGGCGTGCACAACCTCTGGCTGGCCAGCCAGAGCGCGCAGGTGGCGGCCATCGTGTCCACCGTGATGACCGTGCCGGCCGTGCTGCTGGTGGTGCTGGCCACCTGGGCCGCCACGTCCATCATGAACCAGGCGCCGATCCCGCCCGCCGCCGCGGCGGCACGGCGGCGGCCGCTGGGCCGCGCCGCCACCACCGCCCTGCTGGGCTGGAGCCTGCTGTGCTCGGTGGCCGGCTTCTGGTGGCCTGAATGGCTCAACGCCCGCTGGGCCTGGTTGAAGTGGGCCCGCACCCGGTTTGCCGACATCCCGGGTGACATGCTCAACGCCGCCGGCACCTCGCTGGCAACCGCCCTGCTGGTGGCGCTGGTGTGCGTGGCCACCGTGCTGCTGCTGCGCACCGGTGGGCGCTCACGCTGGGCCGAGCGCCTGCCCTGGCTGTTCCTCAGCAACTACTTCCTGCCGCCGCTGGTGCTGGCCCTGGCCTTCGTGATGATGAGCCGCGACGGCAGCCTGGGTGCGCAGCTGCTGGGCAACTGGCGCGACAGCCGGCTGCTGGTGGTGCTGAGCGAGGCCCTGCGCTACCTGCCGTTCGCCATGCTGCCGGTGCTGGACGCACTGCGCCGCACGCCCGAGGCCGGCATCGAGCTGGCGCGGGCCTTCGGCGCCGGCCCGCTGCGCGCCCGGCTGGTGGCCTTTGCCGGCCACCTGGGCCCGGCCCTGCTGCTGGGCTGCGCCCTGGTGTTCATGGAATCGGTGAAGGAGCTGGACATGAGCCTGACGCTGCAACCCTTCGGCTACAGCTCGCCGGCACTGAAGATCTACGCCTTCTCGCGCCACCAGAACATGGACCGCGCCGCCGTCTGGGTGCTGGTCAGCCAGGCGCTGATGCTGCTGCCGCTGGCCCTGCTGGCCTGGCGCCTGCACCGCCTGGGCGGCCGGCCGGCGCGCTGATCCCCCACCCGTTTCTCCTGCGAAAGCCCTGCCATGCTGCAAGTCCGGTCCTTGTCACGCCTGATCGGCGCGCGTGCGGTGGTGTCGCAGGTCAGCTTCCAGATGGCGCCGGCCGAGGTGGTGGCGGTGCTGGGCCCGTCGGGCAGCGGCAAGACCTCGCTGCTGCGCCTGATCGCCGGCTTCGACGCCCCCAGCGCCGGCAGCGTGCTGCTGCACGGGCAAGAGGTCTCGGCCGCCGGCCGGGTGTGCCAGCCACCCGAGCAGCGCCAGCTGGCGCTGGCCTTCCAGGATGCCACCTTGTTCGCCCATCTGGATGCGGTGGGCAATGCCGCGTTCGCCATCCGCGGCGGCGACAAGGCCGACCGCCTGGCACGTGCCCGCGACGCCCTGCGCGCCATGGGCCTGGAGGCGATGGACGGCCGCGACGTGGCCACGCTGTCGGGCGGCGAGGCGCAGCGTGTGTCGCTGGCCCGCGCGCTGGCCGCCGATGCCAGGCTGCTGCTGCTGGACGAGCCCTTCGGCAATGTCGACCGCCTGACGCGGGCGGACCTGCTGCAGCGGCTGAAGGCCCGGCTGCAGGCCGGCCTGGGCGCCCTGATCATCACCCACGACCCGGCCGACGCGGTGGAGCTGGGCGCCCGTGTGCTGCTGATGCGCGACGGCCAGCTGGTGGCCGATGGCAGCGCCCAGGCGCTGGCCGATGGCGCGCATGGCGACTGGGCGCGCAGCTTCTTGCGCGCAGGCACTTGAAACCCCCGGAAAAAACGAAGCTTCAGCGCGACTCCCCACTCTTTTTTCGGAAGCCATCCGCCGCCACAATCTGCCGCTTCGGTGCAACCACCACTGCTGCGAGCTGAGCCATGAAACGAATACTGCTGTTTGTCGCCACCAACCTGGGCGTGATGCTGGTGCTGGGCCTGGCCGTGCACCTGCTGGGCCTGAACCGGTTCCTCACGGCCAATGGCCTGAACCTCACGGCCCTGCTGGGCTTTGCCCTGGTGATGGGCTTTGGCGGCGCCTTCATCTCGCTGCTGATCAGCAAGCCCATGGCCAAGTGGACCACCAAGCTGCAACTGGTCAACGGCTCGAACGACCCCACCCACCGCTGGCTGGTGCAGACGGTGGAGCAGTTCTCGCAGAAGGCCGGCATCCGCACGCCCGAGGTCGGCATCTACGACGGCGCCCCCAATGCCTTTGCCACCGGCGCGTTCAAGAACTCGGCCCTGGTGGCGGTGTCCACCGGCCTGCTGCAGTCCATGAGCAAGGAAGAGGTCGAGGCGGTGATCGGCCACGAGGTGGCCCACGTGGCCAACGGCGACATGGTGACCATGGCGCTGATCCAGGGCGTGATGAACACCTTCGTGGTGTTCCTGTCGCGGGTGGTCGGCTACTTCGTCGACAAGGTGGTGCTGCGCAACACCAACGACGGCCCGGGCATCGGCTATGTGGTCACCACCATCATGCTGGACATCCTGCTGGGCGTGGTCGCTGCCATCATCGTGGCCTGGTTCTCGCGCCAGCGGGAGTTCCGCGCCGACGCCGGTGCCGCCTCGCTGATGGGCCGCAAGCAGCCCATGATCAACGCGCTGGCCCGCCTGGGCGGTCTGGACCCGGGCGAGATGCCCAAGGCCATGGCGGCGATGGGCATCAGCGCCCGCCCCAGCGGCCTGATGGCCCTGTTCTCCACCCACCCGCCGATGGAGCAGCGCATCGAGCGCCTGAAGCAGGCGGCCTGATCGGCAGCGCCCGGCCCACGCGGCCGGGCGCTGTCCGCCGGTGGCTCAGCCGGCTTCCAGGCCCAGCGCCACGCGGGCCTGGTATTCGCGGTCCAGCAGGCTCATCACGATCAGGCTGTCGTAGCCGTCGGCGCCGCTGCCGGCCTGGCCGGTCAGGCGCACGCTCTCGCGCAGCCGCCCTTCTTCCACGAAGCCCTCGCTGGCATACAGCGCCTGGGCACGGGTGTTGAGCTGCTTCACGTCCAGCCAGAAGCGGTGGGCATGCAGATCGCGGAAGGCCAGCTGCTTGAGCAGGCGCACACAGGCCCGGCCCAGGCCCTGGCCCTGGCCGTCACGCCGCAACACCAGGCGCTTCATCTCCACGCTGCGGTGCGGATTGCGGCAGCCCTGCAGGATGACGAAGCCGGTCGGCGCCCAGTCGGCACCGGCCTCCACCACGAAGTGCCGGAAGTCGGGGAAGCGCACCGCACCCTCGTGCTGGGTGCGCTCCCAGGGTGTGATGAAGGGCAGGTTGTGGCTGTCGGTCTCGACCTGGACCACGAAGTCCAGGTCGCTGAGCAGGGTGGGCCGCAGTCGCAACCGCTCGGAAACGGCAGGCGTCCCCGCCGGGCCGCCCCGAGGGGACGCGCTCCCCCCTGGGGGGGCGACGCCGGAGGCGTCTTGGGGGCCAGTGTCAGACATCGATCTCGACCGAGTCGCCGTGCAGTTCCATCAGCTCGCGCCGTGACGCCGCCTCGCCCTTGCCCATCAGCTTGGTGAACGAGCCCACGGTCTGGTCGAAGGTCAGCACACCCCAGGCCACCGGCAGCAGGCGCCGGGTGTCGGGGTTCAGCGTGGTCTCCCACAGCTGCTCGGCGCTCATCTCGCCCAGGCCCTTGAAGCGGCTGATGCTCCAGGCGCTCTCTTTCGCGCCTTCCTTGCGCAGCTTGTCCAGCGTGGCGTCCAGTTCACCCTGGTCCAGCGCGTAGATCTTGGCTGCCGGCTTCTTGCCACGCGCCGGCGCGTCCACCCGGAACAGCGGTGGCTTGGCGATGTAGACATGGCCACGCTCGATCAGCTTGGGAAAGTGGCGGAAGAACAGCGTCAGCAGCAGCACCTGGATGTGCGAGCCATCGACGTCGGCGTCGCTGAGGATGCAGACCTTGCCGTAACGCAGGCCGCTGAAATCGGGGCTGTCGTTCGGCCCGTGCGGGTCGATGCCGATGGCCACCGAGATGTCGTGGATCTCGTTGTTGGCGAACAGCCGGTCGCGCTCCACCTCCCAGGCGTTGAGCACCTTGCCACGCAGCGGCAGGATGGCCTGGGTCTCCTTGTCGCGGCCCATCTTGGCGCTGCCACCGGCCGAGTCGCCCTCGACCAGGAACACCTCGTTGAGCGCCAGGTCGCGGCTCTCGCAATCCGTCAGCTTGCCGGGCAGCACGGCCACGCCGCTGCCCTTGCGCTTTTCCACCTTCTGGCTGGCACGCTGGCGGGTCTGCGCCTGCTTGATCACCAGCTCGGCCAGCTTCTTGCCGAATTCCACATGCTGGTTCAGCCACAGCTCCAGCGGCGGGCGGGTGAACTGGCTCACCAGGCGCAGCGCGTCGCGGCTGTTCAGCCGCTCCTTGGTCTGGCCCTGGAACTGCGGGTCCAGCACCTTGGCGCTCAGCACGAAGCTGCAGCGCGAGAACACGTCCTCGGGCATCAGCTTCACGCCCTTGGGCAGCAAGCTGTGCAGGTCGATGAAGCTCTTGATGGCGCCGAACAGCCCGTCCTTCAGGCCGCTCTCGTGGGTGCCACCGGCCACCGTGGGGATCAGGTTGACATAGCTCTCGCGCAGCACCGGGCCGTCTTCGGTGAAGGCCAGCACCCAGGCCACGCCCTCGCCTTCGGCGAAGTTCTCGCTCTCGCTGGCACTGGCATAACCCTCGCCCTCGAACAGCGGCACCAGCGGGTCGGCCGCCAGGCCCTGGCTCAGGTAGTCGCGCAGGCCGCCCTTGTACAGCCAGGTCTGGATTTCTGGCGGCTTGTCACCGATCTTCTCGGTGGTGAGGGTGACGGTGACACCTGGCATCAGCACCGCCTTGCTGCGCAGCAGGTGGGTCAGTTCGCCCCGCGGCAGTTCGGTCGATTCGAAGTACTGCGCATCGGGCCAGGCGCGCACGCTGGTGCCCTGTTTGCGCTCGCCGCGCTCGGCCGGGCGCACCACCAGCGGCTCGATCACGTCGCCGCCGCTGAAGGCCAGGCTGGCGCATTGGCCGTCCCGCCACACGCTGACCTGCAGGCGTTTCGCCAGCGCATTGGTCACGCTCACGCCCACGCCGTGCAGGCCGCCCGAGAAGCTGTAGGCGCCGCCGGAGCCCTTGTCGAACTTGCCGCCGGCATGCAGGCGGGTGAACACGATCTCCACCACCGGCACCTGTTCCTCGGGGTGCAGGCCGAAGGGGATGCCACGCCCGTCGTCGTCCACGCTGACCGAGCCGTCGGCATGCAGGGTGACGGCGATGCGCTTGCCGTGGTTGGCCAGGGCCTCGTCGGCGGCGTTGTCGATCACCTCCTGGATCACGTGCAGCGGGTTGTCGGTGCGGGTGTACATGCCCGGCCGCTGCTTCACGGGCTCCAGGCCCTTGAGAACACGGATCGATGCTTCGCCGTAGTTCGACAACTGCGTGCCTTGCTTGGGGGGGGTGGCCATGGCGCAGGATTGTAGGCAGCGCCCCCGGCCTGCCCGCCCGGTGCGGCGCGGCTGCACAGTCCGCCGGCACGCCTGCTGGCGCCGGGCCGCTAGCATGCGCGCCATGAGCGCTTCCCCCACCGCTGCCCAGGCGGCACCGCGGCTGTCCATGGCCCAGGTGCTGGTCTGCGGTGCGGCCATCGTCACCCTCAGCATGGGCATCCGCCACGGCTTCGGCCTGTGGCTGCAGCCCATCACCATGGACCGCGGCTGGACGCGCGAGCACTTCGCCTTCGCCATCGCGGTGCAGAACATCGCCTGGGGCCTGGCCGGCCCGGTGGCCGGCATGCTGGCCGACCGCTTCGGCGCCTACCGCGTGCTGCTGGTAGGCGCCCTGCTCTACAGCCTGGGCCTGGTGCTGATGGCCGTGGCCACCACGGTGCCGGGTTTCACTGGCTCGGCCGGTGTGCTGCTGGGCCTGGCGCAGTCGGGCACCACCTATGCCGTGGTCTATGGCGTGATCGGCCGCAACGTGGCGCCCGACAAGCGCAGCTGGGCCATGGGCGTGGCGGCGGCGGCCGGCTCCTTCGGCCAGTTCCTGATGGTGCCGGTGGAGACCTGGCTGATCAGCGCCTGGGGCTGGCAGAACGCGCTGTTCGTGCTGGGCTGCCTGGCGCTGGCCATCGTGCCGCTGGCCTGGGGCCTGAAGGAGGGCCAGCAGGCCGCCGCCACCGGCTTCCAGCAGAGCATTGGCGCGGCGGTGCGCGAGGCCTTCGCCCACCGCAGCTTCCAGTGGCTGATGGCGGGCTACTTCGTCTGCGGCTTCCAGGTGGTGTTCATCGGCGTGCACATGCCCAGCTACCTGAAGGACCACGGCATGGACCCTGGCGTGGCCACGGTGGCGCTGGCACTGATCGGCCTGTTCAACGTGTTCGGCACCTACACCGCCGGCTGGCTGGGCGGACGCATGCCCAAGCGCTACATCCTGTCGGGCATCTATGCCCTGCGGGCGGTGGTGATCAGCCTCTTCCTGCTGGCGCCGCTGACGCCGATGAGCGTCTACATCTTTGCCGCCACCATGGGCTTCCTCTGGCTGTCGACCGTGCCGCCCACCAATGCGCTGGTGGCCCAGATCTTCGGCGTGCAGTACATGTCGATGCTGGGCGGCTTCGTCTTCTTCAGCCACCAGGTGGGCTCCTTCCTGGGTGCCTGGCTGGGCGGCAAGCTCTACGACCTGAGCGGCAACTACGACGTGGTGTGGGGCATCTCCATCGCCTTGGGCGTGTTTGCCGCCCTGGCCAACCTGCCGGTGCGTGAAGAGCCGGTGCCGCGCGGCCTGCCCACCGCGGTCGCGGCATGAGGCCCGCGCTGCGCCTGGCGGCCTGGGGCGGCGTGCTGTCGGTGCTGGCCCTGGTCTTCACCGCCTACCTCAGCCCGCACCTGGTGGTCGACTTGGCCAGCCGGGTCTGGGCCTGCTTCTGATGGCCGGCACGTCCCATGGCGGCACGGCGGCCTCGCCCTGGCTGCAGCGCTGGGCCCACCTGCTGCCGCCGGGCGGCACGGCACTCGACCTGGCCTGCGGCAGCGGCCGCCACCTGCGCTGGCTGGCGGCGCAGGGGCTGCGGCCCACCGGCATCGACCGCGACGCCGCTGCGCTGGCCGCCTCGGCCGATCTGGCCGGCGCCGGCCTGGCCGAGCTGATCACCGCCGACGTGGAGAACGGCCCCTGGCCCTGCCCCGGCCGGCTGTTCGATGCCGTGGTGGTCACCAACTACCTGTGGCGCCCGCTCTGGCCGCAGATCCTGGCCAGCCTGGCGCCAGGCGCGGTGCTGCTGTATGAAACCTTTGCCGCGGGCAACCAGACCGTGGGCAAACCCTCGCGGCCCGATTTCCTGCTGCAGCCCGGCGAGCTGATCAGCCGCTGCCAGGGCCTGCGCATCGTGGCCTATGAAGACGGCTTCCTGGATGCCCCCGCGCGCTTCGTGCAGCGGGTGGTGGCGGTGCGGCCCGCTGCACAGTCCGCCGCACACCCCGCCGCCGTGCCCCGCCACGCACTGCAGGCGCCCCGGGGCTGAAGCGCTGCGCCACAAGCCGGCAACATCCGCCCACGGCGGCGCCAGCTAAAATCGCCGATTCGCAAGGAACCCGCATGAAACCCATTGTTGGCAGCATCGTCGCCCTGGTCACGCCGATGTTCGAAGACGGCAGCGTCGACTACCCCGGACTGCGTGCCCTGATCGACTGGCACATCGCCGAAGGCACGGATTGCATCGGCGTGGTCGGCACCACCGGTGAATCGCCCACCGTCAGCGTGGAAGAGCACTGCGAGATCATCCGCGTCTCGGTGCAGCATGCCGCGGGGCGGGTGCCCATCATGGCCGGCGCCGGTGCCAACAGCACCAGCGAGGCCATCGCGCTGACGAAGTTCAGCAAGGAGGTCGGTGCCGACTGCACGCTGCAGGTCGTGCCCTACTACAACAAGCCCTCGCAGGAGGGCATCTACCAGCATTTCAGGGCCATCGCCGAGGCAGTGGACCTGCCGGTGGTGCTGTACAACGTGCCCGGCCGCACCGTGGCCGACATGCAGCCCGAGACGGCCCTGCGCCTGGCCCAGGTGCCGGGCGTGGTCGGCATCAAGGAGGCCAGCGGCAACATCGAGCGCGCGGCCCAGCTGGTCAAGCAGGCCCCCGAGGGCTTCAAGATCTATTCCGGCGACGACGGCACGGCCATTGCGCTGATGCTGCTGGGCGGCCATGGCAATGTCAGCGTCACCGCCAACGTGGCGCCGCGCCTGATGCATGAACTGTGCATGGCCGCCATCGCCGGCGACGTGGCCCAGGCCCGCGCCATCCACTTCCGCCTGCTGTCGCTGCACAAGCAACTGTTCTGCGAGCCCAGCCCGGCACCCACCAAGTGGGCGCTGTCGCGCCTGGGCCGCTGCAGGCCCGATGTGCGCCTGCCCATCACCACGCTCACGCCTGCTGGCCAGGCCCTGGTGGATGCCGCGCTGCGCGACGCCGGCCTGCTGTGAACGGCATCGCCCGCCTCACCACCTCTTCCCCTTGCCCATGCCAGCCCCGTCGGGCCGGTGACGCAGCTCGCACGCCCCCTCTGGAGACCCGCCACGTGAATTCCGCCATCGCCCCCACCCGCCTTCTGGCGCTCACGCTGGCGCTGTCCCTGGCCGGCTGCGCGTCGTTCGAGAACATGATGTCGGGCGACAAGGTGGACTACCGCGGCCAGTCGCAGAAGTCCGCCCCGCTGGAAGTGCCGCCCGACCTGAGCCAGCTGGCGCGTGAAGGCCGCTACCAGCCGCAGACCGGGGTGGTCAGCGCCTCCACGCTGCGCCAGCCGAATGCGCCGGCAGCCGTTGCCGCCACCGCCCAGGTGGCACCGAATGCGGTGGCCGACATGCGCATCGAGCGCCAGGGCAATGTGCGCTACCTGGTCACCGGCCAGGCGCCCGAACAGCTCTACCCGCTGGTGCGCAGCTTCTGGCAGGAGCGTGGCTTCTCGCTGGCGGTGGACAACCCCGAGATCGGCATGATGGAGACCGACTGGGCCGAGAACCGGGCCAAGCTGCCGCAGGACGTGCTGCGCCGCACCCTGGGCCGCGTGATCGAGGGCCTGTACTCCACGCCCGAACGTGACCGCTTCCGCACCCGCATCGAACGCACCGCCACCGGCAGCGAGGTCTACATCAGCCACCGCGGCCTGATGGAGCTCTACACCAGCGAGATGAAGGACGCCACGATGTGGCAGCCCCGGCCGACCGACCCCGAGCTGGAGGCCGAGTTCCTGTCGCGCCTGATGGTCAAGCTGGGTGCCAAGGAAGAGACCGCGCGTGCCACCGTGGCCGCGGCGCCTGTCACCCCGGCCAGGGCCCGCAGCAGCGCCCTGCCGGCCACCGGCTCGGCCGAGGTGGCCGACACCTTCGACCGCACCTGGCGCCAGGTGGGCCTGGCCCTGGACCGCAGCGGCTTCACCGTGGAAGACCGCGACCGCAGTGCGGGCCTGTACTTCGTGCGCTACATCGACCCCAAGCAGGCCGGCCAGGACGAGCCCAACTTCTTCAGCAAGCTGTTTGGCGGCGGCAAGGACGCGGCCCGCCCGCAGCGGGTGCGGGTGCTGGTCAAGGCCAACGGCGCCAAGACCGCGGTGACAGTGCAGACCGCCGACGGCAACCCCGACAACAGCGAGCAGGCACGCACCATCATCGGCAAGCTGCTCGACGAGATGCGGTGATCACCCGGCGTCCGCGCAGCGGATGCCGGCGTTGTCCCACAGCCGACTGACGGGGCCGGCGCTGGCCGGTTCAATGCCGGCCAACACCACCCCTGAAGGAGACCTGATGCCCGCCAACGCCTACCGCAGCGTGTTCCGTCCCGGCCTGTTCGCCGGCCAGCGTTTCTGGGTGACGGGCGGGGGCTCGGGCATCGGCCGCTGCGTGGCGCATGAGCTGTCGGCCCTGGGCGCCGAACTGGTGCTGTCGGGCCGCAAGACCGAGAAGCTGGAAGCGGTGGCGGCCGAGATCGCCGAAGACGGTGGCAAGGCCAGCTGGCTGGCATTCGACATCCGCGATGAAGAGGCGGTGAAGGCCAATGTGGCCGAGGCGCTGAAGGCCGGCCCGATCACCGGCCTGGTGAACAACGCCGGCGGGCAGTTTCCGGCGCCGCTGGCCAGCATCAGCAAGAAGGGCTTCGACGCGGTGGTGGCCAACAACCTCACCGGTGGCTTCCTGATGATGCGCGAGCTGTTCAACCAGTGCATGGCCGAGCACGGTGGTGCCATCGTCAACATGACGGCCGACTTCAAGAACGGCATGCCCACCATGGGCCACAGCGGCGCCGCGCGTGCCGGCATGGCCAACCTGACGGCCACCGCCGCCTATGAATGGGCGCATGCCGGTGTGCGGGTGAATGCAGTGGCGCCGGGCTGGATCGCCAGCAGCGGCATGGACAGCTACGACGCGGCGATGAAGGAGCACATCCGCGGCCTGAAGAAACATGTGCCGCTGCGCCGCATGGCCGAGGAGGCCGAGGTCAGCGCGGCCATCGTCTTCCTGCTGTCCCCGGGAGCGGCCTTCATCACCGGCATCACGGTGCAGATCGACGGCGGTGTGTCGCTGGGCGGCGCGGCCTTCAAGATCCCCGACCATGACCGCAGCCAGCCGTTCGACGGCTTCCACCGCGCCGTCAAGCCCCAGGTGCTGCGCTGAGCGGACCGGGTGCGGGCCAGCTGGCCCGCACCCGGTCAATGCGCCTGTTCCCAATTCGGGCCAACGCCGACTTCCGCCAGCAGCGGCACGCTCAGCTGCGCCACGCCGGCCATCAGCGCCGGCACGTGTTCGCGCACCCAGGGCAGCTCGTCGTCGGGCACCTCGAACACCAGTTCGTCGTGCACCTGCATCACCACCGCCGTGCGCTTGCCGCCGGCATCCAGCGCGCCCTGCACCGCGATCATCGCCAGCTTGATCAGGTCGGCCGCCGTGCCCTGCATGGGCGCGTTGATGGCCTGGCGCTCGGCACCGGCACGGCGCGGGCCGTTGCCGCCACGGATCTCGGGCAGCTCGATGCGGCGGCCGAACAGGGTCTCCACATAGCCCTTGTCGGCGGCGCTGGCCTTGGTCTCGTCCATGTAGCGCTTGACGCCGGCAAACCGGGCGAAGTAGCGCTCGATGAAGTCACGCGCCATCTTCTGGTCGATGCCCAGTGACTGCGCCAGCCCGAAGGCGCCCATGCCGTAGATCAGGCCGAAGTTGATGGTCTTGGCATAGCGCCGCTGCTCGCTGGTGACCGTATCCACCGTGGTGTTGAACACCTCGGCGGCGGTGGCCTTGTGCACGTCCAGGCCCTCGGCGAAGGCGCGGGTCAGACCGGGGTCGCCGCTGATGTGGGCCATGATGCGCAGCTCGATCTGGCTGTAGTCGGCCGAGACGATCACATGGCCGGGCGGGGCGATGAAGGCCTCGCGCACCCGCCGGCCCTCCGCCGTGCGGATGGGGATGTTCTGCAGGTTGGGGTCGTTGCTGCTCAGCCGCCCGGTGATGGCCACCGCCTGCGCATAGTTGGTGTGCACCCGGCCGGTGGCGGGGTTCACCATCAGCGGCAGCTTGTCGGTGTAGGTGCCCTTCAGCTTGGCCAGGCTGCGGTGTTCCAGGATGCGCGCCGGCAGCGGGTAGTCGGCCGCCAGTTCCTGCAGCACTTCTTCATCGGTGCTGGGGGCGCCGCTGGCGGTCTTCTTCTTGACCGGCAGGCCCAGGCGGTTGAACAGGATCTCGCCGATTTGCTTGGGGCTGCCCAGGTTGAAGGGCTGGCCGGCGATCTCGTAGGCCTGCTGCTCCAGCTGCAGCATGCGCTCGGCCAGCTGCTGGCTCTGCTGGGCCAGCACGCTGGCATCCACCAGCACGCCATGGCGCTCGATGCGCTGCAGCAGCTGCGACACCGGCATCTCGATGTCGCGGTAGACATGCAGCAGGCCCGGCTCCGCCGCAATGCGCGGAAACAGCGTCTGGTGCACCTGCAGCGTCATCTCGCTGTCTTCGCCGCTGTAGGTGGTGGCGCGCTCGATGTCGACCTGGCTGAACGAGATCTGGTTCACGCCCTTGCCACACAGCGCCTCGTAGCTCAGCCCCTTGCGGCCCAGGTGCCGCTCGGCCAGCTTCTCCAGGCTGTGCGGCAGATGGGCCTCGAACACATAGCTCTGCAGCAGGGTGTCGTGCTGCCAGCCGCGCAGCGTGATGCCATGGTTGGCCAGCACATGGGTGTCGTACTTGATGTTCTGGCCCACCTTGGGCGCCGCGGCATCTTCCAGCCAGGGCTGCAGCGTGGCCAGCACGGCGTCCAGCGGCAGCTGGTCGGGGGCGCCGGCGTAGTCGTGCGCCAGCGGCACATAGGCGGCCTCGCCCGGCTGCACCGCGAAGCTGATGCCGACGATGCGGGCGCGCATCGGGTCCAGGCTGTCGGTCTCGGTGTCCAGGGCCGCCAGCGGCGCGGCCTTCAGCCGGTCCAGCCAGTGGGCCAGGCGCTGCATGTCCAGCACCGTCTCGTAGCTGCGGGCCAGGGCGGCGTTGTCGGGGGTGTTGTGGACGGCATGGTCGGTCTGACCTGGTTCGGCGCCCGGCATGCCCGGCCCAGCCACCTGCACGCTGCTGCCGGCGCCCAGCTCGGCCTCCAGCTCCTTGCGCCAGGCCTTGAAGCCGTAGCGCTGGTAAAAATCCAGCAGCCCTTCGCGGTCCACCGGCTGCAGCGCCAGGGCCTCCACCGCCGGCCAGCCGGCGATGTGGGCCGAGAGATCGCAGTCGGTCACCACCGTCACCAGGCGGCGGCCCTGGGGCAGCCAGTCCAGCGCCTTGCGCAGGTTCTCGCCGGCCACGCCCTTGATGCTGGCCGCCGCGGCCATCACGCCGTCCAGGCTGCCATGCTCGGCCAGCCATTTCACGGCGGTCTTGGGGCCCACCTTGTCGACGCCGGGCACGTTGTCCACGGTGTCGCCGATCAGGCTGAGGTAGTCGACGATGCGCTCCGGCGGCACGCCGAACTTGGCGACCACGCCGGCAATGTCCAGGCGCTCGTTGCTCATGGTGTTGATCAGGCTGACCTGCGGGTTCACCAGCTGGGCCAGGTCCTTGTCGCCGGTGGAGATCAGCACCTGGTGGCCGGCTGCCGCGCCCACCCGGGCCAGGGTTCCGATGGCGTCGTCGGCCTCGATGCCGGGCACCTCCAGCACCGGCCAGCCCAGCAGGCGCACCACCTCGTGGATGGGCGCGATCTGGGTGCGCAGATCGTCGGGCATGGGCGCTCGCTGGGCCTTGTACTGGTCGTACCAGCTGTCGCGGAAGGTGGGGCCCGAGGCATCGAACACGCAGGCCGCATGGCCACCCGGGCCGCTGCCGATGATCTGCTCGCGCAGGCGTTTCATCATCGCCACCAGGCCATGGATGGCACCGGTGGGGAAGCCGTCCGGCCCACGCAGGTCGGGCATGGCGTGGTAGGCGCGGTACAGGTAGCTGGATCCATCGACCAGCAGCAGCATGGGCAGGGGGGTGTTCGCATCGTGCATGGCCGGATTGTGGTGGCAGTGCAGGGGCCGGCGACGGCGCGGCCCGCCACCTAGAATCGGCCCATGACATCCCAGATCGTGTTGGTGGCCCTGGCAGCCACGCTGGCCGGCTGTGCCGGGTTGGCGCCACGCACCCTGTCCGAACCCGCGGTGCAGCGCCTGGTGAGTGAAGACGACCAGGTGCGGATCACCGAGCTGCGGGTGCGCGGCCAGACCCAGCGCATCAGCGTGGACAACAAGGACAGCGCCGCCCCGCGCTACGAGATCACGCCCCAGGCCGCAGGCAGCGACCCATCGGCCGCCAAGACCGGCGCCGGCCAGCGTGTCTGGACCGTGCTGAGCTTCTGAACCTGACATGAAACCCCCACGCTCACTGTC
>JAZKFQ010000003.1:0-222726 GCA_040386375.1 Pseudomonadota bacterium | reverse complement strand
GTTCGCTGCCCCCCGAGGGGGCGCTCAGCGGCTTCGGGCGGCCGGGCGCCGCTGACATGAAACCCCCACGCTCACTGTCGTTCGCTGCCCCCCGAGGGGGCGCTCAGCGGCTTCGGGCGGCCGGGCGCCGCTGAGATGGCCGTGTTCACCGCCGTCACGCCGGCCGAGGCCGGCGCGCTGACCGAGCGCCTGGGCGCCGGTGCGCTGCTGGACCTGCAGGGCATCAGCGCCGGCATCGAGAACACCAACTACTTCGTCAGCACCAGCAGCGGCCAGTGGGTGCTGACGGTTTTCGAGCGCCTCAACGCCGCGCAACTGCCCTACTACCTGCGCCTGATGCAACACCTGGCGCAGCGTGGCCTGCCGGTGCCCGAGCCACGCGCCGACGCCAGCGGCCAGATCCTGCACCAGGTGGCCGGCAAGCCCGCCGCCCTGGTCACCAGGCTGCCCGGCCACCACCAGCTGGCGCCCGACCTGCACCACTGCGCCCAGCTGGGCAGCCTGCTGGCGCGCCTGCACCTGGCGGTGGCCGATTTCCCGCTGCAGCAGCCCAATCTGCGCGGCCGCGACTGGTGGGCCACCATGGCGGCCGCCGTGCGCCCGCACCTCAGGCCCGCCCAGCAGCAACTGCTGGACGATGAACTCGGCTTCCAGCAGCAGGTGGCCGCCTCGCCCACCTATGCCCTGCTGCCCCAGGGCGCGGTGCATGCCGACCTGTTCTGCGACAACGTGCTGTTCGACGGCCTGCCCGGCCATGAGAAGCTGACCGGTGCCTTCGATTTCTACTTCGCCGGCACCGACAGCTTCGGCTACGACCTGGCGGTGTGCCTGAACGACTGGTGCCTGAACGCCGACGATGCCAGCCTGGACGAGGCACGCGCCCAGGCCCTGGTGCAGGCCTACGAAGCCCAGCGCCCGCTGGCCGCGGCCGAGCACCGCCTGCTGCCGGCCTTGCTGCGTGCCGCAGCCCTGCGCTTCTGGCTGTCGCGCCTGGGCGACTGGCACCTGCCGCGGCCGGCAGCCCTGCTCCAGCCCAAGGACCCCGAGCACTTCGAACGTGTGCTGCGTGCGCGCATTGCCATCCCCTGGCATGCGCTGCGCTGAGCAAGCGCCCCTTCCCCACCCAACCCGAGTGATCCACCCACCCCATGGGACTTCGCCTTCATCCGGTGGCCCCAGCCCAAGGCTGGGGCTGGCTGCGCCAGGGCCTGCGGCTGTGGCTGCAGCGGCCGCTGGCCTTCGTAGGCCTGTTTGTCTTCTTCCTGTTCACCGTGCTGCTGCTGATGGTGGTGGTGCCCTATTTGGGCGGCCCGCTGGGCATGGCCCTGCTGCCGATGCTGAGCCTGGGCTTCATGGTGGCCAGCCGCAGCGCGCTGGCCGGCGGGCCGGTGCACATCGGCCAGCTGGCCGAGGGCCTGCGCCACCCGGTGCGCAGCCAGCGCCGCGCGCAGTGGACGCTGTGCGCGGCCTATGCCCTGGGCACCATGCTGGTCATCACCCTGTCGGACTGGGTGGACGGCGGCACCTTCGAGGCCTTGCAGCGCGAGATGGCCGCCGCCAGCGGTGACGGCAAGCCCTCGCCCGCGCTGGACGCCATCCTGGCCGACCCGCGCCTGGTCAACGGCATGCTGGTGCGGGTGGGCCTGGCCGGCCTGCTGTCGGTGCCGTTCTGGCATGCGCCGGCGCTGGTGCACTGGGGTGGCCAGGGCGCGGTGCAGGCCTTGTTCAGCAGCACGGTGGCGCTGTGGCGCACCCGTGGCGCCTTCACGCTCTACATGCTGGGCTGGGCGGGCGTGATGGTGGCGGCGGGCGCGCTGTTCTCGCTGCTGGCGGCCGTCACCGGCGCCAGCCAGCTGCTGGGCCTGATGACCCTGCCGCTGGGCCTGGCCTTCTCGGCGGCCTTCTACGTCTCGCTGTGGTTCAGCTTCGACGACACCTTCGGTGCGGCCGCCGAGGCCCAGGCCGGCTGAACCGGGCCGACACCGGGCCCACACCACACCGATACCGCGCAGATACCGCGCCGTCACATTCGCGCAACACTGTGGTGATGGCGCAGGCGGGCGTCATCGGCGCGCGGGGGCGATCCCCGCAGAATGGCCGGCTGGCTGGCGCCTGCCTCCGCACGGGGCGCCAGGCTGCCTGCAGTGCCCGCCGATCCGGCACAGGTATTGCTGGTTTGCATCCACCCTGTTGCCCAACCATTGAGGTCACCCCGATGCAGCGCCATTCTGTCCCGTCCGTCCCAGCCCTGTCACCGGTGTGTGCCGCCCTGTTGCTGGCCTGCGCCATGCCGGCCGCCGCGCAGCCCACGGCCGGCCAGTTGCAGACCGTCACCGTCACCGCCGAACGCCGGGTGGAAAACGTGCGCGACGTGCCCAGTTCCATCTCGGTGCTCAACAGCGAGCTGCTGGATGCGCTGAACACCAGCGGCCAGGACCTGCGCATGCTGGCCGGCCGCGTGCCCAGCCTGAACATCGAATCGTCCTTCGGCCGCGCCTTTCCGCGCTTCTACCTGCGTGGCTACGGCAACACCGATTTCCGCCTCAACGCGTCGCAGCCGGTGTCCCTGGTCTACGACGACGTGGTGCAGGAGAACCCCATCCTCAAGGGCTTCCCGGCCTTCGACCTGGACCGCATCGAGGTGCTGCGTGGCCCGCAAGGCACGCTGTTCGGCCGCAACACCCCGGCCGGGGTGGTGAAGTTCGAATCGGTCAAACCGTCGGTGAAGAAGCAGGAGGGCTACGGCAGCCTGTCCATCGGCACCTACAAGACCATCAACGCCGAGGCCGCCGTCAACCTGCCACTGTCCAGCGACACGGCGCTGCGGATTTCAGCCCTGAACCAGACCCGTGGCGACTGGGTGGACAACACCCACCCGAACGCCCTGACCAAGGAGCTGGAAGGCTACCGGGACAGCGCCCTGCGGGTGCAGTTGCTGGTCGAGCCCAGCAAGCAGTTCAGTGCGCTGGCCAATGTGCATGTGCGTGACTACGACGGCTCGGCGCGGCTGTTCCGCGCCAACATCATCCAGCCGGGCAGCAACAACCTGGTGGCCGGGTTCAACCCGGACAAGGTGGCCTACGACGGCAAGAACGAGAGTGAAGTCCAGAACTACGGCGCCAACCTGCGCCTGCGCTGGAATCTGGGCAGCATGGCGCTGCATTCGATCACCGGCTTCGAGCAGGTGAAGACCTTCAGCCGCGGCGACATCGACGGCAGCGCCGGACCGTATTTCACCGCCACCCTGCCGTTTGCGTCGGAAACGGCCGACGGCATGCCCAAGCACTCGCAGTTCACGCAGGAGCTCCGGCTGGAATCCCTGGGCAGCGGCCCGCTGGGCTGGCAGGCCGGTGTGTACCTGTTCCAGGAAGACTACAAGATCGAGAGCTTCAGCTACGACTCGACCAATGCCAGCGCGCAGGACGGCTACCAGCGGGTGCGCCAGAAGAACGATGCCTACGCCCTGTTCGGCGCCGTCAACTACGACCTGAGCCCGGCGCTGAAGCTGCGCGGCGGCCTGCGCTACACCCGCGACAACAAGAAGTTCACGGTCGAGGCCTACGAGCAAAGTGGCTTCGCACCCTGCATCGGCCCGACCCTGGGCATCCCGGGGTCTGGCCCGCTGAAGTGCAACATCACCCAGCTGGCCGCGCTGGAACCCGATGGTGACCTGTCGGCATCGCCCAAGGACAGCAAGTTCAGCTGGGACTTGAGCGGCACCTATGCGCTGGACAAGGACACCAACCTCTATGCCCGCGTGGCCACGGGCTTCCGCGGCAGCAGCGTGCAGGGCGCGGGTGCGTTCAACGGCAAGTCGGTGGCCGGGCCGGAGACCAACACCTCCTACGAGGCCGGCATCAAGACCGACCTGTTCAACAAGCGCGCACGGCTGAACTTCGGGGTCTTCCACTACAACGTGAAGGACCTGCAACTCACCGCCGTGGGTGGGGCCACCGGCAATGCCAACGTGCTGGTGTCGGCCAAGAAGGCCACCGGCCAGGGCTTCGAGATGGACCTGCAGGCCTTTGTCACCGACAACCTGCTGGCCACGCTGGGGGTGGGCTACAACGACACCCAGATCAAGGACGCGAGCCTGGCCGTGTCGCCTTGCGCCGCATGTACCGTGACCGACCCGACCAAGACCGTGACGGATCCGGTCACGGGTGCCGTCTCCACCAAGGCCTTGATCAACGGCAACCCGCTGCCGCAGGCGCCCAAGACCACGGTGAACTTCTCGCTGAAGTACACCCAGCCCATGGGCAACGGTGCCGAGCTGTATGCCTACACCGACTGGGTGTACCGCAGCAAGGTGAACTTCTTCCTGTACGAGTCGACCGAGTTCACCAGCAAGCCGGTGACCGAAGGTGGCCTGCGCGTCGGCTACACCTGGGGCAATGGCAAGTACGACCTGGCCGCCTTCGGCCGCAACATCACCAACCAGATCCGGGTGGTGGGTGGCATCGACTTCAACAACCTCACCGGCTTCATCAACGAGCCACGCACCTGGGGCCTGCAGTTCAAGGCGCAGTTCTGACCATGCACCGGCTGCGCTGGCTGGCGCTGCTGGTGGCCGGCCTGGCCACCGGCGCGCAGGCAGAGCCGGCGGTGATCTACGAGCTGGGTGGCAAGGCCGACCGCTCCTTCAACCAGGCCGCCTTCGAAGGTGCCGAGCGCTGGCGCCGGGCCACCGGCGGGCGCTATCTCGAGTTCGAGGTGGCGCAGTCGGCCCAGCGTGAGCAGGCGGCGCGCCGCTTCGCCCAGCGTGGTGCGGCGCCGGTGGTGGCCATCGGCTTCCCCCAGGCGGCGGCCATCAGCACCGTGGCCAGGGAGTTTCCGCAGACGCCGTTCGCCATCATCGACGCGGTGGTCGACCTGCCCAACGTGCAGAGCATCGTCTACCGCGAGCATGAAGGCGCCTTCCTGGTCGGCGTGCTGGCGGCCATGGCCAGCAAGCGTGGCCAGATCGGCTTCGTGGGCGGCATGGACATCCCCCTGGTGCGGCGCTTTCTCTGCGGCTACGAGCAGGGCGCGCGCCATGCCAATCCCAGGGTGGTGGTGCGCGCGTCCATGGCCGGCAGCACACCCGCTGCCTGGACCGACCCCGAGCGCGGCGCCGAACTCACCCGCACCCAGATCGCCCAGGGCGTGGATGTGGTGTTCGCCGCCGCCGGCACCACCGGCCTGGGCATCATGCAGGCGGCCAGGGACGGCGGCATCCTGGCCATCGGCGTGGACAGCAACCAGAACCATTTGCACCCCGGCACCATGCTCACCTCCCTGGTCAAGCGGGTGGACCTGGCGGTGGAACAGGCCTTTCGGGGCGTGACACCGGGCGTGCGCTCGCTGGGGCTGAAGGAAGGCGGGCTGGACTACGCCGTCGACCAGCACAACCAGGCGCTGATCAGCCCGGCCATGCGCCAGGCCGCCGAAGCCGCACGTGCCGACATCGTGGCCGGGCGGCTGAAGGTGACCGACTACACGGTGGCCAACAGCTGCCGCTGAGACGCGCCCGGGCCGGCGCACCAGGGCCGGCTCCTACAATCGCCGGCTCCCCCTGACAAGCCCGCCACCGCCGCCCCAACGGGCGTGCGCGCCACCGCTGCCCCATGACCGAACTCGCCAAATCCTTCGAACCTGCCGCCATCGAAGCCCGCTGGGCACCGCTGTGGGAGCAGAGCGGCATCTACGCCCCGTCGCTGGATCCGGCCAGGCCCTCGTTCAGCATCCAGCTGCCGCCGCCCAACGTGACGGGCACGCTGCACATGGGCCATGCCTTCAACCAGACCATCATGGACGCGCTGACGCGCTACCACCGCATGCGCGGCTTCAACGCGCTGTGGGTGCCGGGCACCGACCATGCCGGCATCGCCACCCAGATCGTGGTGGAGCGCCAGCTGCAGGAGGCGGGCCTGTCGCGCCACGACCTGGGCCGCGAAGCCTTCCTCAAGCAGGTGTGGGACTGGAAGGAGACCAGCGGCGCCACCATCACCCGCCAGATGCGCCGCATGGGCGACAGCGTGAGCTGGGCGCATGAATACTTCACCATGGACCCGGCGCTGTCGAAGACCGTGACCGAGACCTTCGTGCGCCTGTACGAAGAAGGCCTGATCTACCGCGGCAAGCGCCTGGTGAGCTGGGACCCTGTGCTCAAGAGCGCGGTGTCCGACCTGGAGGTGGAGAGCGAGGAGGAGGACGGCTTCCTGTGGCACATCCGCTATCCGCTGGCCGATGGTTCAGGCAGCCTGGTGGTGGCCACCACCCGCCCCGAGACCATGCTGGGTGACACCGCGGTGATGGTGCACCCCGAGGACGAACGCTACAGCGCCCTGATCGGCCAGCAGGTGAGGCTGCCCATCACCGGCCGCCTGGTGCCGGTGATCGCCGACGACTATGTGGACAAGGCCTTCGGCACCGGCGTGGTGAAGGTGACACCGGCGCACGACACCAACGACTACCAGGTGGGCCTGCGCCATGGCCTGGAGATGCTGACCATCTTCACGCTGGACGCCAAGGTCTGGGACGGCGCCCCCGCCGCCTACCGTGGCCTGGACCGCTTCGTCGCGCGCAAGCAGATCGTGGCCCAGCTGGAGGCCGCGGGCCTGCTGGTGGAGACCAAGAAGCACAAGCTGCAGGTGCCCCGCTGCGCCCGCACCGGCCAAGTGATCGAGCCCATGCTGACGGACCAGTGGTTCGTGGCCATGACCAAGCCCGGCCACGGTGGCAAGAGCATCGCCCAGCAGGCCATCGAGGTGGTCGAATCCGGCGAGGTGCGCTTCGTGCCCGAGCAATGGGTGAACACCTACAACCAGTGGATGAAGAACATCCAGGACTGGTGCATCAGCCGCCAGCTGTGGTGGGGCCACCAGATCCCGGCCTGGTACGGCGACGGCGGTGAACTGTTCGTGGCGCGTGACGAAGCCGGCGCCCGCGCCCAGGCCACGGCGGCGGGCTACACCGGCACGCTGCGGCGCGACCCCGACGTGCTGGACACCTGGTACAGCAGCGCCCTGGTGCCCTTCTCCACCCTGGGCTGGCCGGCCAAGACCATCGAGCAGGACCTGTTCCTGCCCAGCAGCGTGCTGGTGACCGGCCACGACATCATCTTCTTCTGGGTCGCCCGGATGATCATGATGACGCGCCACTTCACCGGCAAGGTGCCGTTCAAGCATGTGTACATCCACGGCCTGGTGCTGGATGCGCAGGGCAAGAAGATGAGCAAGAGCGAGGGCAATGTGCTGGATCCGGTCGACCTGATCGACGGCATCGCCCTGGCGCCCTTGCTGGACAAGCGCACCACCGGCCTGCGCAAGCCCGAGACCGCGCCCAAGGTGCGCAAGGCCACCGAGAAGGAGTTCCCGGACGGCATCCCGGCCTACGGTGCCGACGCATTGCGCTTCACCTTCGCCGCCATGGCCACGCTGGGCCGCACGGTGAACTTCGACACCAAGCGCTGCGAGGGCTACCGCAACTTCTGCAACAAGCTGTGGAACGCCACCCGCTTCGTGCTGATGAACTGCGAAGGCCAGGACTGCGGTCTGAAGGAGCACACCAAGGCCGAGTGCCAGCCTGGCGGCCCGGCCCATGGCTACATGCGCTTCAGCCCGGCCGACAAGTGGATCAGCAGCGAGCTGCAGCGGGTGGAAGCCGCGGTGGCCGAGGCCTTTGCCGGCTACCGGCTGGACAACGTGGCCAACGCCATCTACCAGTTCGTCTGGGACAGCTACTGCGACTGGTACCTGGAGATCGCCAAGGTGCAGATCCAGAACGGCGATGCCGCGCAGCAGCGCGCCACCCGCCGCACGCTGATCCGCACGCTGGAAACCGTGCTGCGCCTGCTGCACCCGGTGGCCCCGTTTGTCACCGCCGAACTGTGGGACACGGTGGCCGTGGTGGCCGGCCGCAAGAACAGCGGCAGCAGCGAGACCATCGCCACCGCAGCCTACCCGCAGGCCCAGCTGGACAAGATCGATGCAGCGGCCGACGCCTGGATGGAGCGGCTCAAGACCGTGGTGGCCGCCAGCCGCAGCCTGCGCAGCGAGATGGGCCTGTCACCGGCCGAGCGTGTGCCCATGCTGGCCACGGGCGATGCTGACTTCATCGATGCCGCCGGCCCGCTGATCCAGGCCCTGGCCAAGCTGTCGGGCGTGCGCCGCATCGACGACGAGGCGGCCTTTGCCACAGAAAGCGCCGCCTCGCCGGTGGCGGTGCAGGCCGGGCTGCGGCTGGCGCTGCAGGTCACCATCGATGTGGAGGCCGAGCGTGCGCGGCTGGGCAAGGAGGTGGCGCGCCTGGATGGCGAGATCACCAAGGCCCAGGCCAAGCTGGGCAATGAAAGCTTCGTCGCCCGCGCACCCGCCGCCGTGGTGGCGCAGGAACGGGCGCGCGTCGACGACTTCAGCCAGACCCTGCAGCGGCTGCGCGAGCAGCTGGCCAGGCTGCCGGGCTGAGCGGCCGTTCAGCCGGTGGGCAGCAGTTCGCTGCCCGGCTGCAGCAGGGCGTCGATGCGGCGCGCCACGTCCCAGGCGGCACGCACGCGCGATTCCAGCGTGGTGCTGGCCACCCGTGGTGTCACCTGCAAGGTGTCGATCTGGTGCAGCAGCCGGCCGGGGGCCAGCAGGCCCGGCTCCAGACTGTCGAACCAGGCCGCCGCCATGCGGCCCGAGCCCAGCACGTCGGCCAGCGCGTTTTCGTCGAACAGGCTGGTGGAGGCCAGGCTCACCAGCACCTGGTTGGCCTTGCAGAAGCCCAGGTAGCGCTCGCCCAGCAGGCCGTGGTAGCGGCTGAAGTAGGCCAGCAGCACGCACACGCCGTCACTCTGCTCCATCAGCTCCCGCAGGCTCACCGGCTCCACCAGCCAGCGCGCCCACAACGGGTCGTTGGCATGCAGGGCCGGGTCGTAGCCGATCACGCGCGCACCGAAGGCCTGCAACAGCTGGGCCGTGGGCTGGGCCGCCGGGCCCATGCCGATCAGGCCCACCGTGGCGCTGCCCAGTTCGCGGCCCACCAGCAGCCCCTCGGCATTGACCACCGGCACACGGCGCAGCATCTGCAGCAGTGCACCGATCATGAACTCGGCCTCGGCCTGGGCGGTGGCATCGCTGGGGCGCACCACTTCCACGCCGGCACGCGCGCAGGCCTCGAAGTCGATGTTCTCCGCCCCGGCCGAGAGGCGGCCCACGGCCCGCAACAGCGGCGCACGGCCCAGGGTGTCGGCATCCAGGGCCACGGTGGGCGGGATGATCAGGGCCTGCACCGAACGCAGGGCCTGGCGCAGGCCGCGGGGGTCGCGCGCCAGATCGGGTGCGTAGCGCACCGGATGGCGCGCCACCAGCCATTGCATCACCTCAGGATCCAGGGGCTCGACGATCAGCACCACCATGCCGTCCTCACGCTTCGGCCCAAAACCCGCATGCCAGAATCAAGCTGAACCCACACAACGACGAGCCATCCTTATGTTTGTCAAGAAAGCGATTTTCCCCGTTGCCGGCCTCGGCACACGGTTCCTGCCTGCCACCAAGGCACAGCCCAAGGAGATGTTGCCTGTCGTGGACAAGCCACTCATCCAGTATGCGGTGGAAGAGGCCTACGCCGCGGGTGTGCGCGAGATGATCTTCGTGACAGGTCGCCACAAAAGGCCCATTGAAGATCACTTTGACATGACCTTCGAGTTGGAGGTAGCCCTGGAACAGGCGGGCAAGGACGAATTGTTGCGCGTGGTGCGCAGCGTCAAGCCGCATGACATGGAATGTATCTACGTGCGCCAGCCGCAGGCCCTGGGCCTGGGCCATGCCGTGCTCTGCGGCCAGCGCCTGGTGGGCAACGAGCCCTTCGCGGTGCTGCTGGCCGACGACCTGATGGTGGGCGAGCCGCCCGTGCTGCAGCAGATGGTGGCGCAGTTCAATGAGTGGCGCGCCTCCATCCTGGCGGTGCAGGAAGTGCCTGCCGAGCACACCCGGCGCTACGGCATCGTGGCCGGCACCACCGTCAACGACCGCCTGGTCGACGTGAACCGCATCGTCGAGAAACCCGCGCCCGAAGATGCCCCCTCGCGTCTGGGGGTGGCCGGCCGCTACATCCTGACGCCCGGTGTGTTCCACGAGATCGCCACCCAGCCGCGCGGCGTGGGCGGCGAGATCCAGCTCACCGATGGCATCGCCTCGCTGCTGCGCCGCGAGAAGGTGTTTGCCTACCGTTACGAAGGCCAGCGCTACGACTGCGGCAGCAAGGAAGGCTGGCTGCAGGCCAACGTGGAGCTGGCGCTGAAGCACCCCGAGGTCAAGGACAGCTTCCGGAGCTATCTGCAGTCGCTGGAGGTCTGACCCCGCTGCGTGCACGCCGCTCAGCGGCGCCGCAGCACGTGCACGAAGTCGTCACCGGCATTGCTCTGCTCGACCAGTTCGTTGCCGGTCTGGCGGGCAAAGGCCTGGAAGTCGCGCACCGAGCCGGGGTCGGTGGACACCACCCGCAGGGTGTCGCCACTCTGCAGGCCGGCCAGGGCCTTCTTGGCCTTCAGGATGGGCAGGGGGCAGTTCAGGCCCCGGGTGTCGATTTCTTGGGTCGGGTTCATGGCAGCAGGTGTGGGTGGCAGGCAGGGCATCAGCCGCGGCGCGGCATGTCCATGAAGCGCGGCTCGATGCCACGCCGGCGCAGCCATTCGGCCAGCGCATAACCGGTGCCCGCAGGCCAGCAGACCAGGTCCTCGGGCGCGTACAGCTTGTACTCGGCCAGTTCGGGCGACAGCCGCACCTCGCCACGGGCCAGCGCGTGGTAGGCGATGATCACCTGGTTCATACGCTGGAAGTCGTACACGCCGATCAGGTCGAGCGACAGCACTTCCAGGCTGGTCTCCTCGGCCACCTCGCGGGTGATGCCTTCCTCGGGCGTCTCGCCGGCCTCCATGAAGCCGGTGATCAGCGCGAACATGCGGCCCGACCAGGCGGCATTGCGTGCCAGCAGCACACGCCCGCCCTGGTCGGCGCATTCGATGATGGCGGCCAGCACCGGCGTGGGGTTGTTCCAGTGGGTCCAGTTGCAAGCCGGGCAGCGCAGGCGGGTCTTGAAGCCACCGTCCTCCAGGGATTCAACGGGCTGCAAGGCGGTGCTGCAGGCGGGGCAGAAACGGTAGTCGTTGGCCATGGTCGTCCTCCTGGTCAGGCCGGAAACACGCCTGTGGACAGGTAGCGCTCGCCCCGGTCGCAGACGATGAACACGATGGTGGCGCCCTCCAGCTGCTGCGCCAGCTGCAGCGCCACCCAGGCGGCACCGGCGGCGGAGATGCCGACGAACAGCCCTTCCTGGCGTGCCAGGCGGCGCGCCATGTCCTCGGCATCGGCCTGGCTCACCAGCACCAGCTTGTCCACCTGGGCCGGGTCGTAGATCTTGGGCAGGTAGGCCTCGGGCCACTTGCGGATGCCCGGGATGCGCGACCCCTCGGCCGGCTGCGCGCCGACGATGCGCACCGCCGGGTTCTGTGATTTCAGGTAGCGGCCCACGCCGGTGATGGTGCCGGTGGTGCCCATGGCGCTGACGAAATGCGTGATGCGCCCCTCGGTCTGCTGCCAGAGCTCGGGCCCGGTGGTCTCGAAGTGGATGCGCGGGTTGTCGGCATTGGCGAACTGGTCGAGCACCCGGCCCTTGCCGTCGCGCTGCATCTGCTCGGCCAGGTCGCGCGCGTATTCCATGCCCCCGGAGCGCGGGGTGAGGATCAGCTCGGCGCCATAGGCCTTCATGGTCTGGGCGCGCTCGATGGACAGGTCCTCCGGCATGATCAGCACCATGTGATAACCCCGGATCGCCGCGGCCATGGCCAGGGCGATGCCGGTGTTGCCGGAGGTGGCCTCGATCAGGGTGTCGCCGGGGTGGATGTCGCCTCGCTCCTCGGCACGGCGGATCATGCTCATCGCCGGCCGGTCTTTCACCGAGCCCGCGGGGTTGTTGCCTTCCAGCTTGCCCAGCACCACGTTGCCGCGGGCGTCGCAGTGGGGCCCGGGCAGGCGTTGCAGGCGCACGACGGGCGTCTGGCCGATCACATCTTCGATGGTGGGATAGCGGTTGCTGGACAAGGGTCACCTCCGGCGGCGATTGTGTCAGCCGCGGCCAGGGGCCGCTGAACCCACGTGACATAATCGAAGGCCGCACCGGACACCCCGGCCGCGACCTGCCCGCGTGACGAAATCGGTAGACGTAGCGGATTCAAAATCCGCCGCCGCAAGGCGTGCCAGTTCGAGTCTGGCCGCGGGCACCACCCCTCCCCCTCCCGTCCTGGTCATCCATGCCGCCACTGCCTCCGGTCACCAAGGCGCTGATGCTGATCTGCACAGCCGTTTTCCTCGTGCAGTCGCTGCTGCCCATGCTGCCGGTGGACCAGCTGTTTGCGCTGTGGCCCCTGGGCAGCGGCCGTTTCTGGCCCTGGCAGGTGCTCAGCTACGGCTTCCTGCATGGCGACGTCATGCACCTGTTCTTCAACATGCTCGGCCTGTGGATGTTCGGCAGCGAGCTGGAACGCCTGTGGGGCCCCAAGCGCTATCTGCAGCTGCTGGCCGCCAGCGTGATCGCCGCCGCCGTGGTGCAGCTGCTGTTCAACCTGGTGGCCGGCTCCGGCGCACCCACCGTGGGCGCCTCGGGCGGCCTGTTCGGCCTGCTGCTGTCCTTCGGCATGCTGTTCCCCAACCGGGTGATCATGCCGCTGTTCCCGCCCATCCCCATGAAGGCGCGCACCTTCGTGATGGTGTTCGGTGCGCTGGAACTGCTGTTCGGCCTGCAGGGGTCCAGCGGCGTGGCGCACTTTGCCCACCTGGGCGGCATGCTGGGTGCCTGGCTGATGCTGAGCTGGTGGCGGGGCAAGCTGCCGTTCGGCGGGCCACCGCGCCGCCGCTGAGCGGCTGCGCAGCGGCCGCCACGGCCGCTTCACCCCGACCTGGCAGGGGTGACCGGAACGGTTCATGCTTGCAGCATGGCTGTGCATTCCGGGAGTGCCACGATGAAACCACGCTTGCCCCAGGTTCCTGGTGTCGTCTGGACCGCGTTGCTGGCCTTGCTGGCGGCCTGGCTACTGCTGTGGGCACCGCCTGCCCAGGCGGCTGGAACCTCGGCCGCAGCGGCGAGCGATGACACGGCCAGCCTGGCTGAGCAGGCGCGTGCCCTGCAGCGCGCCCAGCGGGCGGTGCTCGGCGTGCAGGTGCTGGCGGTGGCCGAGGCACGCTCGGCCAGCACCCTGGGCCGGGCCCGCAGCGGCTCGGGCGTGCTGATCCGCCACGACGGCCTGGTGCTGACCATCGGCTACCTGGTGCTGGAGGCCGACCAGGTGCAGCTGCTGCGCGAGGATGGCCGCCCTGTGCCGGCGCGGGTGCTGGGCTATGACGTGGCCACCGGCTTCGGCCTGCTGCAGGCCCTGGCGCCGCTGGGGCTGGAGCCTGCGCCGCTGGGCCGCGCCGACCGCCTGCCGCCGCAGTCACCGCTGATGGTGGCCAGCGGAGGCGAGGCGGCGGCCGTCAGCGTGGCGCAGCTGGTGGCACGCCGGCCGTTTTCGGGCTATTGGGAGTACCACATCGACGGCGCCCTGTTCACCACGCCGCCCCGGCCCGACCACAGTGGCGCCGGCCTGTTCAACGGTGCCGGCGAACTGGTGGGCATCGGCTCGCTGCTGGTGGCTGATGCCACCGGTGGCGGCGCAGCTGGCGCGCGCCGCAGCGGCAACATGTTCGTCCCGGTCGATCTGCTGGCCCCCATCCTGGCCGAGTTGCGCCAGGTCGGCTTCGGCGCGGCCAGCCAGCGCGCCTGGCTGGGCCTGAACTGCGCCGAGCAGGACGGGCAGATCCATGTGCTGCGTGTCAGCGACGACAGCCCTGCCGACGTGGCCGGCCTGGAGGCGGGCGACCGCATCCTGCGCATCGACGGCCAGCAGGTGCAGACCCTGGCCGCACTGTGGCAGGCCCTGTGGGCCGGCGGTGCGCCCGAGCGCGAGGTCAGCCTGCTGATCGAGCGCGCCGACCAGCAGCAGACGCTGAAGGTGTTCAGCGTGGACCGGATGAAGACGCTGAAGCGCTCGCAGGGGATCTGACAGCTCCCCGGCAACTGGTCCTGGTCAGGCCAGCAGACCCTCGGCCACCGTCGGGTGGCGCAGCCGCAGCCGCAGCTCCCGCTTGAGCCGGTGGTTCTGCAGGCGGCGTGATTCGCCCATGAAGCTCAGCTGCATCGGCGACAGCACCGACGCCGCCTCGCTGCGCGACAGGCGCGGTGGCCGCGGCAGGCCGCACAGGTCGGCCGCCAGGTCGAAGTAGTCGCCCATGCGCAGGTCGGTGTCGTCGCAGATGTTCAGCACCCGCTGCCGGCCACCGCGCCACAGCGCCGCCACGCAGGCGCGCGCCAGGTCGTCGGCGTGGATGTGGTTGGTGTAGACGTCGTCTTCCTGCCGCAGCACCGGCGTGCCCCGGGCCAGGCGCTCACGCGGGTGGCCACCGGGCCGGTCGCCGGCATAGATGCCGGGGATGCGCAGCAGCGTCACCGCCGCGCCGGTGCGCAGGCCGAAGGCGCGCAGCCGGGCCTCGGCATCCACCCGGCGCCGGGCGCGGTCGGTGGCGGGCGCCACCGGCCGGGTCTCGTCGAAGCAGGCCCCGCCCGCGTCGCCGTACACGCCGGTGGTGCTGGCATACACCAGCCGCTGCACCCGGCCGCCCCTGGCCAGCGCCTGCAGCAGGTGGGCGGTGCGCAGATCCTGACGGCCCTGCGTGGCGGGTGGTGCCAGGTGCAGCACCCGCTCGGCCAGCGCGCCGATGCGGCCCAGGCTGGTGGCGTCGTCCAGGTTGCCCAGCAGCGGCACGGCACCTGCTGCGCGCAGCTCGGCAAGGCGCGCCGGCGTGGACGTCAGTGCCAGCAGCCGGCAGCGCCCGCGCAGCAGGCGCAGCACCCGCAGGCCCACGTCGCCACAGCCCACCACCAGCAGGCTGGGGCGGTGATCGAGGTGGGCATGGTTCATGGTTGCGGAGCAGGCTGCGGGCACAATCGCCACCCAGTTTACGGGCCGGCTGTGATGTTGGCCGCCATCACCAACAGGCCGCCATCGCGGCTGCATCCAGGCCGGCATGAACCTGCGCATCACCCTCCAGCCCTCGGGCCTCGGCTTCGAGGTGCACCGTGACGAAACCCTGCTGGCAGCGGCCATCCGCCAGGGCGTGGGCCTGCCCTATGGCTGCAAGGACGGCGCCTGCGGCTCCTGCAAGAGCCGGCTGCTGGCCGGCCGCGTGCTGCACGGCGCGCACCAGCTCAAGGCGCTCAGCGTGGCCGAGGAAGATGCCGGCCTGGTGCTGACCTGCTGCGCCACACCGCAGACCGACTGCAGCCTAGAAGCGCGCAGCGTGCCCGGTGCGGGTGAGTTTCCGGTGCTGAAGATGCCCACCCGGGTGCTGGCCATCGCCCGGCCCGCGCCCGACGTGGCCGTGCTGCGCCTGCAGCTGCCGGCCAACCAGCGCTTCCAGTACCACGCCGGCCAGTACATCGAGTTCATCCTGCGCGACGGCGCGCGCCGCAGCTATTCGATGGCCAACGCACCCACCCGCCTGGGCAGCCCGCCGGCTATCGAACTGCACCTGCGCCACCTGCCGGGCGGGCTGTTCACCGACCAGGTTTTCAGCAGCATGAAGGAGAAGGACATCCTCCGGATGGAGGGCCCGTTCGGCAGCTTTTTCCTGCGTGAATCGGCCAAACCTATCATCCTGCTGGCCTCGGGCACCGGCCTGGCGCCGGTGAAGGCCCTGGTCGAGCAGCTGCAGGACAGCGCCGATGCGCGCCCGGTGTGGCTGTACTGGGGCTGCCGCAGCCGGCGTGATCTGTACCTGCACGACTGGGCCCTGGCGGCGGCGGACAGCTGGCCCCAGCTGCGCTACATCCCGGTGCTCTCGGAGCCCCGTCCAGAGGACGATTGGCGTGGCCGCACCGGCTTTGTGCACCAGGCCCTGATGGCCGACTGGCCCGATCTGTCGGGGCACCAGGTGTATGCCTGCGGTGCACCGGCGATGGTGGATGCGGCCCAGCGCGACCTGGTCGCGCTGTGTGGTCTGCCCGCCGACGAGTTCCTGGCCGATGCCTTCACCTCCGAAGCGGACAAACATCCGTGAATCTGTGGGCCGTTCCCACGGATCGGTGGTGTCTGTGTCATTGCCCCGTGTTAACTCTTTGTTAAAGTGGTTTCAAGGAAGGATGCAGCACGCGCAGGCGCTGTTGTGCAACAACACGGCGGACCACCGCCAGGCTGGCGCCGCAAGGCGCAGCACCAGCGGCCGCTTGGCAGTGCCCCACCACGGGCACGCGGCGCGGCACGACACGCATCCTCCATTCCACTGTTCTGACAAGGAGATGCGATGCGTTCGAGGCAATGGTCGAGCAAAGCCGTGGTGCTGGCGGTGGTGGTTCTGGCGGGCTGCGCCAACATGGAGAGCCACGACAAGCTGGCCACCCAGGTGCACGCGGCCAACACGTCCGGCGGCCCCGCCGCCGCGCTGAAGCAGCTCGAGGCCTCGGCCACCACCGACGAAGCACGCAAGGCGCTGCTGTTCAACATGGAGCGTGGCGAGTTGCTGCGCCAGAACAAGCAGTACAAGGACAGCACCGCCGCCTGGCTGATCGCCGACGCCAAGGTCAACGAGTGGGAGAACCTCGCCAAGACCGACCCCAGCCGCCTGATGGGCCTGGTGGGCGCCTCGCTGATCAGCGAGCGGCTCAAGGCCTACGAGGGCCAGGACTATGAAAAGGTCTGGCTGACCACCCGCCTGGCGCTGAACCGAATCGCCGAGAGTGATTGGGACAACGCCCGCGTCGACATCAAGCGCACCCATGAGCGCGAAGCGGTGATCGCCGAACTGCGCTCCAAGGAGACGGTGGCGGCCGAGGCCGAGGCCAAGGCCAAGGGTGCGCAGGTCAACACCAAGGAGATCAACGGCTACCCGGTGGAAAGCCTGAACGACCCCGAGGTGCTCAAGCTCAAGAACGGCTACCAGAATGCCCTGAGCCACTACCTGGCCGGCTTTCTCTACGAGGTGCTGAACGAGGGCGGCCTGGCGGCGCCCGGCTACCGCAAGGCGATCGAGCTCAAGCCCGACACGCCGGTGCTGGTGGAAGGCCTGCGTGGCCTGGACGACCGCACCAGCTTCACCCACCGCCGCCGCCAGCGCATGACCGACGTGCTGTTCGTGCTGGAGTCGGGCACGGCGCCGGCGCGCAAGCCGATGAACTTCACCCTGCCGGTGCCGGTGGCGGGCCGCGTCAACTCGATCAGCATCTCCTACCCGGTGATCGACCCCAAGCATGAACCCGGCCCCTCGGCCGTGACGCTGGGCGACGTGACGCTCAAGGCCGCCGCCGTGGCCGACCTGAACGTGATGGCGCGGCGTGCCCTGAAGGACGAGATGCCCGGCACCATGGCGCGTGGTGTGGTGCGTGCCGTGGCCAAGGGCATGGTGCAGGACCAGGTTAGCCGCGCCGCCGGCCCGCTGGGCGGCCTGGTCGGCATGGTGACCGCCGCCGCCAGCGAGCAGGCCGACGACCGCATGTGGCGCACCCTGCCGGGCGTGGTCTCGGTGGCCCGTGGCTACCTGCCCGCAGGCGAGCACCGTTTGCTGGTCGATGGCCGCGACACCGGCCAGGTGGTCAAGGTCTCGGGCCAGTACATGCTGGTGCCGGTGCAGTTGCTGGGGTCGGCCGTCACGGTCGGCCAGGCGACCAGCTTCGGCCAGGTGGCGCAGGCCGCACCCGTGGCGGCACCCTCTGCGGCCACGGCCGTGCCCAACACCAGCGTGCAGCCGGTGGGCACCGCCGCACCGGCCAAGCCCGCCGCCAGGCCGGCCACCCGGCCCGCGCCCCGGCCGGCCGCCAAGCCTGCGGCCACCGCACCCGCCACCGCACCGGCCAAGCCTTGATGGCACGCCGCCATCCGCGCATCCAGGAAGGACCCCCATGACGACCCTGATCCGCCTCAGCGCCCTCTGCGCCGCCCTGCTGCTGTCCCAGGCCAGCCCGGCCCAGACACGTGGCGACACCGCACCACCCAGCCCACCCGCCGTGGCCGCCAAGCTGGCCACCCGGGGTGACCTGAAGGGCATCCGCGTCTACGAGATGCGCATGGTGCGCCGCAACGACGTGCTGGTCGTCGAGGCCGACATCAACAACACCCTGAACGACGACCGCTTCGTCTACTACCGCTTCAAGTGGCTGGATGCGGGTGGCATGACGGTGGGTGACGGCGAGAGCTGGAAGCAGCTCAAGGTGATGGGCCAGCAGGTCTCGACCGTCAAGGCCGTGGCGCCCAACTCCAACGGCGCCGATTTCCGCCTCGAGTTCAACGTCGAATGACGCCCCCCCGCACCCTGACCACGGAGCCCAGCACCATGCAAGCCATCCGCCGCACCACCCTTCTCGCCCTGGCCGGCCTGGCCGTGCTGGCCACCGGCTGCGAGACCAACAAGGTCTCCTCGCCCGTCGTGCGCTTCGACCGCCAGACCACCAACTACGGCGACGCCAAGGCGGTGGAACTGGTGACCAACGAGTTCGGCTCCAGCGACCTGCAGATGATCGCCGAGAAGATGACCGGCAGCCTGCTGGAGACCGGCATCTTCCAGGGCCGGCCCACCGTCACCATCTCCACGGTGAAGAACAAGACCAGCGAGTACATCGACACCACCAACGTGATGAACTCGATCCAGACCGCCCTGGTCAAGTCGGGCAAGGTGCGCTTCACCCGCAGCATCCAGGAGATGCAGGCCGGCGTGGACGAGCTCACGCGCCAGAACCAGAGCGGCCTGTACAAGCAGAACTCCACCGCCAAGGTGGGCAAGATGACGGCCGCCAAGTTCAGTGTCGAGGGTGAACTCACCAGCATCGTCAAGCAGAACAGCCAGACCAAGGACGTGTACTACAAGTTCACGCTCAAGCTGTTCGATGTGGAAGAGGGCACCATCGAATGGCAAGACGAAAAAGAAATCCGCAAGACCACCAAGAAGTGACGCCGAGGAGCCGACCATGAAATCCATGCTGACCTGGGCCCTGCTGAGCGTGGCCTGCACCGCGGTGTTTGCGCAGCCGCGCATCGCCGTCACCGACCTGGCCTACACCCAGGCCGTGGCCGAGTACTTCGAGGCCGCGACGATGAAGGAATCGTCCACGCTGAACGCCAACCGCAATTCGGTGTCGGCCAGCTACCAGGGCAGCGCCACCTACGTGGCCGGCACCTACAGCTATGTGGAGCAGCGTGAACTGGGCTCGTTCACCAACGACATCAAGGGTGCGCTGCTCAAGGGCACCAGCTTCCGCCTGGTGCAGGGCAAGCTGTTCGACACCGGCGCACCCCAGCCCACCAAGGCCGAACAGGCGCTCAACCAGCTGCAGGGCGGCAAGATGGCCAAGCCGGTGAAGCAGCCGCAGGTGCACGACATCATCGCCCGCATCCGGAAGGGTGATTTCCCCGGTGCCGACTACGTGCTGTTCGGCACCCTCACCAGCCTGCAGTTCCGCGACACGCTGTCGCCCATCCAGGGCACCAGCAATGCCAGCCACATCTTCAGCCTCGACCTGGTGGCCGATTTTTCGCTGATCAGCACCAAGACCTACGAGATCAAGGCCTCGTTCTCGGCCCAGGGCGAGGGCTCGGAGACCAAGCTGCTGTCCACCCGTGGCGACATCCTGCCGCCCAACCGCGGCAAGGTGATCCGCGACACCAGCAAGACCCTGGCGGCCAATGTGTTCGAGCAGTTCAGCGAGCAGATCGGCATGGCCGAGACCGGCATGGCGCGGCAGATCCGGCCCACCGCCGGCAGCCGCGACGCCCAATCGCCCACCGTGCCGCCGGCCAAGACCGAGGCCGTCACCACGCTGCGCTGACAGCCCGGGTGCACGCTGCACACACAGCCGCGCCGGGCTTCTGGCGCGGCTTTTTCATGGCGCTGTTGCTGGTGGCCACCAGCCGGGCTGCGGCCCAGCCGCTGCCGCCGGCCGGGCCCGAGGCGCGCTTTGCCAGCCTGCCCACCGAGGCTGACGACGGCCAGGTGCTGCTGCGCCCCGCCCTGCGCGGGCCGCCGCGCTGGCGTGTGCTGATCGTGCCCGGCTCGGGCTGCGAATCACTGGCGCCCTCGGCCGACCGGCTGGCGCAGGGCCTGCGCCAGGCCCAGGTGCTGCTGCTGCAGAAGCCCTGGCTGTCGGCACCCGGCCAGCCCTGCAGCCGGGCCCATCTGCAGGCCGACAACCTGGCCGACTGGCAGCAGCGCGCCCTGCGCCTGGCGGCCCAGGGCCTGGCCCGCACCGATGCGCAACTGCCCCTGGTGCTGGTGGGCCTGTCCGAAGGCGCCGAGCTGCTGCCCGGCCTGGTGGCCGCCCGGCCCGAGACCGTGGCCCTGGTGCTGGTGGGCCACGCCGGGCTGGACCCGGCCGAGGCCGGCGCGCTGCAGGCCCAGCGCCTGGGCCAGGCCACAGCCTGGCAGCAGCTGATGGCCGAGACCCGCGGCGCGCGCGATGACGAGGCCCTGCTGCAAGGCCGGCACTGGCGCTACTGGCAGGTGCTGCAGCGCTGGCCGCTGCTGTCGGCGCTGCTGGCCGACACCCGCCCGCTGCTGCAGGCCTTTGGCGGTGCCGACGCGCTGATGCCTGCCAGCGCCTACCAGCGCTTTGCCGACGCCGCACGGCGCCGTGCGGGCCCGTTCTGCGCCATCCGCTTCGCCCAGGCCGACCACCAGTTGCGCGAAGCCGGCGCCGACCGGCTGCAGCAGCTGTGGCGCTGGCTGGACCAGACCGCCGCGCAGGGCAGCGGCACCCCGGGCCCGGGCGCGACAATCTCCTTGCAGGACTGCGCCGCCTGGCAAGCCGAGGCGGCGCAGCCCTGAGCCCGCTCCACGCCCCACACCTGGCCCGCACCAGGGCATCCCCGCCATGACCGCTTCCCGCCCCACCCTGCCCCGCCGCCGCCTGCTGGCCGCCACCGGCCTGTCGCTGCTGCCTGCCTGGGCCCCGGCCCAGCCGGCCCGCCCCATCCGCCTCATCGTGCCCTACCCACCCGGTGGACCGCTGGACGTGGTGGCCCGGCTGCTGGCCAACGCGGTGAAGGACAGCCTGGGCCCGGTGCTGGTGGACAACAAGCCCGGCGCCGGTGGCAACCTGGGCGCCGACCTGGCCGCCAAGGCCGCGCCCGACGGCCAGACCATCGTGATGGGCGCGGTGGCCACCCATGCCATCAACCCCTGGCTGTTCAGCAAGCTGCCCTACGACCCGGTGCGCGACTTCACGCCCATCACCCGCGTGGCCCTGGTGCCCAATGTGCTGGTGATGAATGCGGCCACTGCCGAGCGCCTGAAGATCAACAGCCTGGCCGACCTCGTGGCCCATGCCAGGCGCCATCCGGGCCAGCTGAACTACGGCTCGGGGGGCAACGGCAGTGCCGGCCACCTGGCCGGCGAGATGTTCAAGACGCAGGCCGGCCTGTTCATCGTGCACATCCCCTATGCCGGTGGCAACCCGGCCCAGCTGGGCCTGCTGTCGGGCCAGGTGGACCTGAACTTCGACAACCTGGCCAGCGCCGCGGCCAACATCCAGGCCGGCCGGCTCAAGGCCCTGGCGGTGACCACCGCCAGCCGCGCCAGCGCCATGCCCGACCTGCCCACCGTGGCCGAAGCCGGGGCCCGCCTGGGCCTGGGCCAGTTCGACGTGGGCACCTGGTTCGGCCTGTTCGGCCCGGCGGGCCTGGCGCCCGATGTGCTAGCGCGGCTGAACAAGGCCTTTGTCGATGCCCTGGGCGCGGCCGAGGTCCGGGCACGCATGGCGCAGCTGATGGCCGAACCGGCGCCGGGCACGCCGGCGCAGTTCGCCGCCTTCGTCAAGGCCGAGCTGGCCAAGTACGGGCCGGTGGTCAAGGCCTCGGGCGCGAAGGTGGACTGACGGCCAGCGGCCGTCGGCCGCTGCCTGGTCGGCAGGCGCGGCACTGTCCTACAGCCGGGTGCCGGGCTGGCGCGCAAGCTGGCCGCATGCAAGCCCATCCTCTCCCCCAAGCTCCAGCAGCGGCACACCGCGGCGCGCAGTTCGCGGCCCTGCTGGTGGCCACTTGGCTGGCCGCGGCTTCACCAACGGCAGTCGCCCAGGCGCGGGTGTCGACCCCGGCGCCGGTGGCTTCGGCCAGCGCTGGCGCCCAGCCCGGCCCGCAGCGGCTGTCGCCCGAGGCCCTGCGCGACAGCGCCACCGCGCCCGGCAGCCTGCGGCCCGAACGCCCCGCGCTGCCGCAGGTGTCGGTGCCGGTGGGCCTGCCGCCACCCGCCCCCACCGCGTCATCTCCCGGCGCGCTGCCACCCAATCCCGCGGCGTCGGCCGGTGGCATCAGCAACGCCGTGGCGCGCTGCGAAGCCAAGACCAGCGCCCTGGAACGCGAGCAATGCCGGCGCCGGCTGGAACGCCAGTCGGCACCCGCGCGCTGAACACCCCCACACCACCAGGAGCCCCACCATGTCCAAAGGCCAGCGCGGCAACAAGGAAGCGAAGAAGCCCAAGGCCATCCCGGCGCCAGCGGTGCCCGCGGCCGTGGCCGGCGTGCTGCCGGCCGGGCGCGGTGCACCTGCGTCCCAGCCCAGGAAGCGCTGAGCCCCCTCATGCCCTTTAGCGGGGCTGCAGGCGCTGCAGTTCGTCAGGGGTGTTGGCGTTGAAGAAGGCAGCAGCGTCGTCGAACAGCACCGTGGCGCAGCGGTGGTGTGCGGTCCAGCGGTCGATCTTGCGCTGGCCGCCCTGGGTGAAGGCGACCAGGCTCTCCACCAGCGTGGCAGCCATCAGGCAGAACACCGGCTGCACTTGCACCCGCCCTTCTTCCAGCGTGGCGGCCATGGCGATCTCGGCGCCTTCTGCCTCCAGGGCCGCGGCCAGGCGCTGCACCAGGTCGCTGGGGAAGTTGGGCGTGTCGCAGGGCACGGTGACCAGGTAGGGCGTCTCACAATGCTCCAGCCCGGCCAGGAAGCCGGCCAGCGGACCGGGGTAGTCGGCCAGCGCATCCGGCCACACCGGCACGCCCATGGATTCGTAGGCGGCCAGGTTGCGGTTGGCATTGACCATCACGCTGCCCACCTGGGGCTGCAGGCGCAGCAGGGCCTGCAGGGCCAGCGGCAGGCCCAGGTGGTTCTGCAAGCCCTTGTCGACACCGCCCATGCGGCTGCCGCGGCCGCCGGCGAGGATCAGGCCGGTGATCTGTTCGGTGGGGATGGCCATGCTCAGGTCTCCAGCAGGTCGAAGGCCTGCGTTTCCACCGCGATGAAGGCGGCGGTGAAATCAGCCACCGCCCGCCACACCTGGGCGCGAGGATGGGCCGCCGTGGTGGTGCACAGCGGCTCCACCCAGGGCTGCAGATGGCTGCGGAAGAAGCGACGCTGCTGTTCCAGATTGCACACCGCCACATCGTCGCCGGCGATCAGGAAGCGCATCACTTCCAGCACGAAGGCGATGTGGTCCTCGGTCTCCAGCCGATCACCGTCGCGCGCCAGGCCCAGCGCCGCCAGGTCGGTGCGCAGCGCAGCCAGCGGCTTCTCGTTCAGATAGCCGGTGAGGTAGAAGGAGCCGTAGGCAAACACCTCGGGCTTGCCCACACCGTGGAACAGCGCCTCGTGCTCGGCGGCCGCTGCTTCCACGCTGGTGGCGCGCATGGCGGCCACCAGGTCGCCCCAGGGCGCCTCCAGGTGGCCACCGGGCTGCGGTGCCTGGGTCACGGCCACGCTGAACTGCTGCAGCAGGGCGGCATCGGGCGGCGCCAGCCACAGGCCGGCCAGCAGGCCGTAGAGCTCGGCGCGCGCCAGTTCCTCGCTGTCGTCGGCGGTGGCGAAACTGAGGGCACGCAGCTGCGGATCAGGCATGGGGGATGGGCTCACAGGTCGGTGATCCTGAGTTCGTTCGGGTTGGTGTGGATGTCGATCACCCGGCAGTCGCCGCACATCTTCAGCCGCTCGGCTGCCGCGCCCTGGAAGGCGGCATGGCCGGCCAGCTTGGCCAGCATGCCCTCGATGGCGCGCAGCGTGCCGAAGGGCTTGCCGCAGCGCACGCAGGCAAAGGGCTCGGCCTCGTGCAGCACCCGCGCGGCCTTGCGCGCCTTGCCACCATCGGCCAGCCACAGGCGCGGTTGCAGGTTGATGGCCGATTCGGGGCAGGTGCTGGCGCACAGGCCGCACTGCACGCAGTTCTTCTCGATGAAGCGCAGCTGCGGCTTGTCGGGGTTGTCGGCCAGCGCGCCGGCCGGGCAGGCACCCACGCAGCTCAGGCAAAGGGTGCAGGCGGCGGTGTCGACCAGCAGGCTGCCGAAGGGTGCGCCCGGCGCGGGCAGCGGGATCAGCTCGGCCAGGCCTTCCGGGCCGGGCGGCGCCTGCGCCAGCAGATGGTCCAGCGCCAGCTCCAGCGTGCCCCGCTTGTCGGCCTGGGCGGCGAACATCGCCGGACGGGCCACAGCCTGGGCCGGTGCGGCACGCAGGGCCGCGTCCAGCGCCGGCAGGTCACGGTCATCCCGCGCCTCGATCAGCTGGAAGTGTGTCCCCGCATAACCAAGGCCGGCCAGCAGGGCCTGGGCCACGGCCATCTGGTCGGCCAGGGCCTGGCGGTACTCGGGCGCCTCCTCGTCGGTCAGCAGCAGCCACACCTGGCTGGCACCCTGGGCCTTGGCGGCCAGCCACAGGTCCAGGCCCACGCTGGCGGTGTGCCACAGCGCCACCGGCAACACCCGCGCCGGCACGCCGTGCATGCCGCCCTGGTCCAGGCTGGCGCGGCGGTCGCTGCGGGCGGCGCGGCCCAGCGTGTCGACCAGGCGGCTGCCGGCGCCCTGGCTGTGCAGCAGCAGGGCCGCATCACGGCCACCGGCCTGGGCATAGGCGGTCAGCATGCTGCGCAGGCGCTTGCCCTGGTCCACCGGGCCGGGGTAGGCGAACGACATGGCGCCGCTGGGGCAGACCGTGCTGCAGGCACCGCAGCCCACGCACAGGTGCGGGTCGACCACCACACCACCGCCCTGCCCCACCGGTGCGCCAGGTGCCGGGGCACCGGGCACCGGGCCACGGCTCTTGCCGGTGCGCTTGCCCTTGAGCGTGGCGTCGCTGCGGATGGCACGTGCCGAGCACACATCGATGCAGGCGGTGCAGCCGGTCTGCTGGTTGCGGCTGTGGGCGCACAGGCTCTGGCGGTAGTGGAAGAAGCGCGGCTTCTCGAACTCGCCCACCCGCTCGCGCAGGTCCAGCACCGCCGCCATCAGCTTGCGCGGGTCGCTGCCCGCGTGGATGTAGCCCTGCGGCGGCTGGTGCTGCGTGAAATGCGGCTGGGGCCGCAGGTCCAGCACCAGGTCGAAGCGCTCGGCCGTGGTCACCGCCGCGCGCTGGAAGTCGATGGCGCCGGCGGCCTCGCACACCTGCACACAGGCGCGGTGGCTCTTGCACAGCGCCAGGTCCACCTGGTAGCTGAAGTCGATGGCGCCTTCGGGGCAGGCGTCCACGCAGGCATTGCAGCGGGTGCACAGGTCCAGGTCGATGGGGTTGCTGCTGGTCCATTCGGCCTCGAACTGGCCCAGGTGGCCACGCAGGCTGCTGAGCTGGCCGCTGTGCACCGCATGCTGGTGGGCCTGGGCCAGCGCGCCGCCGGGCTGGCTGAGCAGCAGGCTGAGCGTCAGCTTGTCGGCCAGCAGGGCGGCGGCCTGTTCGCAGGCGTCGGCAGCGCCGATCACCAGGCAGCGGCCGGCACTGTGGTAGCTGACCGTGCCCACCGGCTCGGCGTCGGGCAGCTGGGCCGCGGCGATCAGCGCGGCCAGCTTGGGCGTGGCCTGGGCCGCATCCCGTGACCAGCCGCCGGTCTCGCGCAGGTTCACGAAGTGGATGGGCCGCACGTCCAGCGGTGCGCTGCCCTCGGTGGCGGTGTTCAGGTCCAGGAACAGCCGGCTCTCCTGGGTGCAGGCCACCAGCAGCGGCTCGGCCTGGGCGCCGGTGGCCAGGGCGGCGCGCTGGAACTGGCCGGCCTCGCGCCGGCACAGCAGGCTCAGCGCTGTGTCGATGCCCTCAGCACTGGCGCCCGGCGTCCGGGCCAGGGCCTGCTGCAGGGCTGGCCGGTCCAGCGGCATCGTGCGGTTGCAGTCGCAAAGCAGCGTCTTCATCGGGTGTGGCCTGGGCAAGTGGAAGGGGGTCGGGCGCGGCCAGGGCTGCGGCGCTGCGGTCGGGGTCAGGATCGGGTTCGGATGGCGGCGCGGCCTCGGCCGGCTCGTCGGCAAACAGCCCCAGGAACTGCGATTGCGCCATCTGCCGCAGCATGCCCTCGGGCAGCGGATCGGGCTTGCCGTAGTCGTCGATGTAGGTGTCCAGGCCGTCCATCACATTGAAGTGCGGGTCGCTGAACAGCTTCTTCAGCGCGGCGTTCTTCACCCCGCTGTCCACGCCCGGCGCCACGAAGCGGGTGTAGTCGCTGTCATGGGTGAGCGTGGCCACATCGGCCAGCGTGGGTGCGGGGGGAGGCTCCACCGCAGGGGCCGCCGAGGCGGCCGGCGCGGTGGTGGGCAGGGCCACGGCGGCCGGCGGCGGCGCTGCAGGCGGTGTCACGGGCACCGGCACCGGCTCGGCCGGTGCCACGCCCTCGCGCACCTGCAACTTGCGGCGGCTCCAGCGCGACAGGAAGCCGCTGTGCTCGGCAGGATCGGCCATGGGGTGCTTCAGCGCTCGCCCGGCGGCTTGAACGACGCCGGCCGGCGCCGCTGCTTGGGCTCGGGCCGGTGGTGCTCGTCGACAAAGGCCTGCAGCCAGGCGCACAGCACACCGGGCAGGGGCCGGTTGTCCACCCGCTCCTGCGCGTCCAGCAGGCGGCCGGCTTCGTTGTACGAGAGCGTGACCAGCTCGGGCCAGGCGCGTGATGCATCGTCCTCGTCCACCCGCCACATCACGAACCACACCGGCGAGCCGGATGTGAGGTTCAGGTAGTAACCCTCGGCTTCGTCGCGGTGCAGGGTGACGGTGAGCCCGGTGTGCAGCACCTGGGCCGTGCGGCCGTCATCGCGCAGGGTGCGTGGGCCCTGGCCCAGGCCACCTTCGTCCACCAGCACCTCGGCAATGCGGAAGCGCCAGTCCTCCCAGGCATTGGGGGCTTTCTGGCGTTCGATCACCACCGCCACGGGGCAGTGCTGGGGGCCTTGGGGTGCAGGTTGCATGGCCCGACGAGTCTAGCGGCGGGGGCTGCGACAGCTTGTCGTTGTGGCCCTGCGGCGGCCTGGCCGCGGGTTTGTCTGGATGCCCGGGCTCAGCCAGCTGCCGGCGTTGCAGCGGCCTCGGGCTCGCTTAGCAGCAGCACCCGCAGCACTGCGCCGCTGCCCTGCTCCGCCGGCCGGTTGCCGGCCACGATGTCGCCGCCATAGCGCTCCACCAGGCTGCGGCTGATCCACAGGCCCAGGCCGGTGCCATCTTTCTTGCGGGTGACGAAGGGCTGGAACAGTTCGCGCAGCAGGTCCTCGCCCAGGCCCGGGCCGGTGTCGGCCACGCCGATGGCCACGCCGGGCCGGCCCTGGGCATCGGCCCAGTCGTCGGTGGAAAGCGTGAGCCGGCCCCCTGCGGGCATGGCGTGGATGGCGTTCACCATCAGGTTCACCAGCACCTGCTGCAGCTCCTGCCGGTTGATGCCGGCACGGCGGCTGGCCTGGTACTGGCGCTCGATCTGGATGCCGCTGCGCGCCAGCAGGTGGCCGGTCAGCACCATGCAGTCCTCCAGCGTGCGCTGTGCATCCACCGCCTCCACATAACCCGCGTAGTCATTGGGCCGGGCGAACTGCAGCAGCTGGGTGACGATCAGGCGCATGCGCTCGATCTGCTGGTCGACCAGCTTCAGCTCGGGCGCCACCTGCTGCGCCGCCTCACCCAGCAGCTCACGCACCAGGTCCAGGTTGCCCTGGATCACCGCGATGGGGTTGTTCACCTCGTGGGCGATGCTGGCGGTGAGCTGGCCCACGGCCGCCATCTTCTCGCTGCGCAGCAACTGGCTCTGCGCGGCCTGCAGTTCACGTGTGCGGCCCTCCAGGGCGGCGGTGCGCTGGGCCACTTTGGCATCCAGCTCGGCATTCCAGCGCTGCAGCGCGGCGGTGTTGTCGTCGATGGTGCCCAGCAACCGGTCCAGGTGGCCGGCCAGCGCGCCGATCTCGTCGCCGCTGCGCACCGCACCCACCCGCGCGCCCAGCGCCCCGGCCTGCACCTCGGACATGGTCTGCGCCATCTGTTCCAGCGGGCGGAAGATCTGCCGCGCCCAGCGCGCCGACCACAGGGCCGCGGCGATCATCACCGCGAAGAACACCGCGCCGATGCCGGCCAGCACACCGTACTTCAGCCAGGTGAAGGGCTTCTCCAGGTAGCCCACGTAGAGCATGCCCACCCGCTGGCCGGCGGCATCCGCCAGCGGCGCATAGGCCGACACATACCAGTCGTTGACCACAAAGGCGCGGTCCAGCCAGGTGCTGCCACGGCCCAGCACGGCATCGCGCACGGCCTGCGACACCCGCGTGCCGATGGCCCGCTGCGCACCACCCGCCTGGCCGCCGAACAGCCGCACGTTGGTGGAGATGCGCACATCGTCCAGGAACAGCGTGGCCGTGCCCTGGCTGCCGAAGGGCAGGGCGCCCTCGGGGTAGACGATGGCGTTGATGTGGTCGATGAAGGGCAGGTTGTGGTTGAGCAGCAGGCCGGCCTGCACCCAGGCCAGGATGCGGCCGCCGGCATCACGCACCGGCGCGCTGGCCTGCAGCACCATGGCCCGGTCTTCATGGCTGCGCTGGGTGGGCTGGGCGTTGCGCGTGGCCACCAGGGGCACCGGCACACGTTCGCGCAGTTCCGGCGCCAGCAGGCCCTGCTGCGCCGGCGCCAGCACGGCCACGGTGGCGGTGGTGCGGCGCCCGGCCTCGCCCATGGGCAGGGGTGCGGCCACGCCCGCGGCCAGCCCCGCGCCGTCGAAGTCGGCCAGCAGCAGGCGGCCGTCGGCGCTGCGCAGGTTGATGAAGTCCAGCCGCTCGCGCTGCAGGAAGCGCAGCAGCAGTTGGCGCAGCGCCGCCTGGTCGTGGCTGCCTGCACCGGCCAGCGCGGCATACAGGGCCTGCGAATCGGCCACCGCGCCGGTGCTGGCCGCCACCTCGCCCTGCACCCGGTCGAAATAACCCTGGGCCACGGCCAGGTCGGAGCGCACCTTGGTGATCAGCAGCCGGTCCAGCGCGGCATTGCCCCAGACCAGCAGCACCAGGCCCAGCAAGGGCAGCACCACCACCAGGGGCAGCAGCACCATGGCCAGCAGCTTGTGGCGGATGGGCCACTGCTGGAAGCCGGCCCAGGCCCGGGGCATCACACGGCCTGCCCCCATTCGGCGACGCGGCGCTCCAGGGTGCGGCGCGAGATGCCCAGCAGCACCGCTGCGCGTGTCTTGTCGCCGCCCACGCTGTCCAGCACCGCCAGGATGTGCTGCTTCTCCAGGGTATGCAAATCGGTGGTGGCGGGCAGCGCGGCTGCCGCGCGGGGCGTGCCGGCCTCCTGGCGCCGGTCCTGCCGCGCCAGGCCCTGGTACAGCGCCGACACGTTCAGCGCCCCCAGGATCAGCGAGCGCTCGATCAGGTTGCGCAGTTCACGCACGTTGCCGGGCCAGTCGTACTGCTGCAGGTAGCGCAGCTCGTCGTCGGTCACGCTGATCGGTGGCACGCCCAGGCGTGGCGCCAGGCTGCTGATGAAGTGCGCCACCAGGGCGGCCATGTCGTCCTTGTGGGCCCGCAGCGGCGGCAGGTTGATCTCCACCACCTGCAGCCGGTAGTACAAGTCCTTGCGGAAACGCCCGGCGGCCACCTCGTCGGCCAGCTTGCGGTGGGTGGCGGCCACGATGCGCACGTCCACCGGGATCTGCTGTTCGCTGCCCACTGGGCGGATGCGGCGCTCCTCCAGCACCCGCAGCAGGCTGGCCTGCTGGGCCGGCGGCAGCTCGCCGATCTCGTCGAGGAACAGCGTGCCGCCCTGGGCGTAGACGAACAGCCCGTCCCGCCCGGTGCGCGCACTGCCGGTCTGGGCCTGGCCGAACAGTTCGCTGTCGATCAGCTCGGGCGACAGCGTGGCGCAGTTCACCGGCACGAAGGGCCCGGCCGCACGCGGGCTGTTGTGGTGCAGGGCCAGCGCCGCCAGCTCCTTGCCGGTGCCCGACTCACCGCTGAGCAGCACCGTGCTGTCCACCGCCGCCACCCGCTGCAGCGCCGCCTGCAGGCCGCGCATGGCGATGGAGTCGCCCACCAGGCCGTCGGCGGCCGGCGTGGTCTGGCGCAGGGCGCGGCGCAACACCCAGTTCTCACGCCGCAGCATGGCGCGCTCCAGCCCCTGGCGCAGCGCGTTGTGGATCTGGGTGACGCGGAACGGCTTGAGGATGAAATCGCTGGCGCCGGCGCGCAGCGCCTCGATGGCCGTGTCCAGGTCGGCAAAGGCGGTGATCAGCACCACCTCGCCGTCGAAGCCGCGTTCACGCAGCGCCTGCAGCCAGGCGATGCCGCTGATACCGGGCAGGGCGATGTCCAGCACCACCAGGTCGAAGCGGTGGCGGCGCACCAGGGCATCGGCCAGCTCGGCCGATTCGGCGCTGAACACCTGGCCCACACGCGGCTGCAGCGTCTTCTCCAGGAAGTGGCGCATGCCTGGTTCGTCGTCGACCACCAGCACGCTGGCCAGCGGCCAGCGCTCGGGTGCAACGGGTGGCACGGCGGCGGGTGGCGTGGCGGCGGGGAGTTCGGCGGTGTCGGGCATGGTGGCTGGCTGGCGCGGCAGATTGTAGGAAGACCTGCAGGTGGTGCCGGATCGACAAGCTGTCAGCGCCGGCCGCCGGTTTGCGACAACTTGTCGGCCCATCACCCGGGCGGCCCCGGATTGCCACAGGGTTCACCCTGACCGCTAATCTCTCGTGCAGCACTGCAGCCCGTTGCAGGGCAGCAGGCACGCGGATTCGCCAGGAGGCCCCATGAGCAAGACCCCCGTTCCCAGCCCCAGCCCGGTGTCGCGCCGGCGCCTGTTCGCCGGTGCCGGCACCGCCGGTGCCCTGGCCGCCGCGGCCACCGTGCTGCCGCTGTCCCGCACACCCGAGCCGGTGGCGGCCGCCGAGCCCAAACCCGCACCGGAAGCCGGCGGTGGCTACCAGCTCACCGCCCATGTGCAGCACTACTACCGGACCGCCAAGGTCTGAGGCCGGAGCCCTGCCATGTTGCTGACCCGCAAACTCCCGTCCCTGCCCGCCGGTGCGCCGGCGTCCGGCCTGGTGGCCAGCCTGGCGCGTGGTGTGGCCCGCGCCATCCCCACCATGGACCGCCGCGCCTTTCTGCGCCGCTCGGGCCTGGGCCTGGGTGCCGGCATCGCCGCGTCCCAGTTGCTGCTGGTGAAGAAGGCCCAGGCCGCCGATGCCGCCAAGGCCGCCGATGGCGCAGCCAAGACTGTGGAAGTCAGGCGCACCGTGTGTGGCCACTGCTCGGTGGGCTGCGCGGTGGACGCGGTGGTGGAGAACGGTGTCTGGGTGCGCCAGGAACCGGTGTTCGATTCGCCCATCAACCTGGGCGCGCACTGCGCCAAGGGCGCGGCGCTGCGCGAGCACGGCCATGGTGAATACCGGCTGAAATACCCGATGAAGCTGGTGGCCGGCAAGTACCAGCGCATCAGCTGGGAGCAGGCGCTGGACGAGATCAGCGCCAAGATGCTGGCGCTGCGCAAGGAAAGCGGGCCCGATTCGCTGTTCGTGGTGGGCTCCAGCAAGCACAACAACGAGCAGGCCTACCTGCTGCGCAAGTGGATCAGCTTCTGGGGCAGCAACAACACCGACCACCAGGCCCGCATCTGCCACAGCACCACGGTGGCGGGTGTCGCCAACACCTGGGGTTATGGCGCGATGACCAACAGCTACAACGACATGCAGAACGCCAAGGCGGCGCTGTACATCGGTAGCAACGCGGCCGAGGCCCACCCGGTGAGCATGCTGCACATGCTGCATGCCAAGGAAAACGGCTGCAAGATGATCGTGGTCGACCCACGCTTCACCCGCACCGCGGCCAAGGCCGACGAGTACGTGCGCATCCGCTCAGGCAGCGACATCCCCTTCCTGTTCGGCGTGATGCACCACATCTTCAAGAACGGCTGGGAGGACAAGAAGTACCTGGAGGACCGTGTCTACGGCATGGACAAGGTGCGCGAGGAATGCCTGAGCAAGTGGACACCCGACAAGGTGTTCGAGGCCTGCGGCGTGGACGAGGCCACCACGCTGAAGGTGGCCACCATCCTGAATGAGAACCGCCCCGGCACCATCGTCTGGTGCATGGGCCAGACCCAGCACACCATCGGCAACGCCATCGTGCGCGCCTCCTGCCTGCTGCAGCTGGCCCTGGGCAATGTGGGCAAGAGCGGCGGTGGCACCAACATCTTCCGCGGCCACGACAACGTGCAGGGCGCCACCGATGTCGGCCCCAACCCCGACAGCCTGCCCGGCTACTACGGCCTGGCCGAAGGCTCCTGGAAGCATTTCGCCAAGGTCTGGGACGTCGACTACGAGTGGATCAAGCAGCAGTACGCGCCCGGCATGATGACCAAGCCCGGCATGACCGTCTCGCGCTGGGTGGACGGCGTGCTCGAGAAGAACGAGCTGATCGACCAGGACAGCAACCTGCGGGGCCTGTTCTTCTGGGGCCATGCGCCCAACTCGCAGACGCGCGGGCTGGAGATGAAGAAGGCCATGGACAAGCTCGACCTGCTGGTCGTGGTCGACCCCTTCCCCAGTGCCACCGCGGCGATGGCCGCCATGCCCGGCAAGGCCGAGGATCTGAACCCGAACCGGGCGGTCTACCTGCTGCCCACCACCACGCAGTTCGAGACCAGTGGCTCCTGCACCGCCAGCAACCGCAGCCTGCAGTGGCGCGAGAAGGTGATCGAGCCCCTGTGGGAGAGCCGCACCGACCACATGATCATGTTCCAGCTGGCGCAGAAGCTGGGCTTCGACAAGCAGCTGGTCAAGAACTACAAGATGGTGCAGGGCAAGGGTGGCATGGAACCCGAGGTGGAATCCATCCTGCGCGAGATCAACAAGAGCGTGTGGACCATCGGCTACACCGGCCAGAGCCCCGAGCGGCTGAAGGCCCACATGCGCAACATGAACGTCTTCGACGTGAAGACGCTGCGCGCCAAGGGCGGCATCGACAAGCAGACCGGCTACAAGCTCGACGGCGACTACTTCGGCCTGCCCTGGCCGTGTTACGGCACGCCCGAACTCAAGCACCCCGGCTCGCCCAACCTCTACGACACCAGCAAGCATGTGATGGAGGGGGGCGGCAACTTCCGCGCCAACTTCGGCGTGGAACGCGACGGGCAGTCGCTGCTGGCCGGTGATGGCTCGCACAGCCTGGGCGCCGACCTGACCACCGGCTACCCCGAGTTCGACCACCTGCTGCTGAAGAAGCTGGGCTGGTGGGGCGACCTGACCGAGGCCGAGGCCAAGGCTGCCGAGGGCAAGAACTGGAAGACCGACCCCTCGGGCGGCATCATCCGCGTGGCCATGCAGGTGCACGGCTGCCACCCCTTCGGCAATGCCAAGGCGCGGGCGGTGGTGTGGAACTTCCCCGACCCGGTGCCGCAACACCGCGAGCCGCTCTACAGCACCCGGGCCGACCTGGTGGCCAAGTACCCCACGCACGACGACAAGAAGGCCTTCTGGCGCCTGCCCACGCTGTTCAAGAGCGTGCAGGACAAAAACGTCGACATCGGCAAGACCTTCCCGCTGATCATGTCCAGCGGCCGCCTGGTGGAATACGAGGGTGGTGGCGAGGAGACACGCAGCAACCCCTGGCTGGCCGAGCTGCAGCAGGAGATGTTCGTCGAGATCAACCCCAAGGCCGCCAACGACCGCGGCATCCGCCACGGCGACTGGGTCTGGGTCAAGACCCCGCCGATGGCCGCCGTGCCCGAGTTCAAGGGCCTGCGCCTGAAGGCCCTGGTCACCGAGCGGGTGGACGCGGAAACAGTATGGATGCCCTTCCATTTCAGCGGCCGCTGGGGCGGCGTGGACCTGGCGCCCTACTACCCCGACGGCGCCAAGCCGGTGATCCGCGGTGAAGCCATCAACACCGCCACCACCTACGGCTACGACAGCGTGACCATGATGCAAGAGACCAAGACCACGGTCTGCCAGATCGAGAAGGCCACGGCCTGAGGCCGCAGCAGGAGACAACAGCATGGCCCGCATGAAATTCATCTGCGACTCGGAGCGCTGCATCGAGTGCAACGGTTGTGTCACCGCCTGCAAGGCGGAGCATGAAGTGCCCTGGGGCGTGAACCGCCGCCGGGTGGTCACCCTCAACGACGGTGTGCCCGGCGAGAAGAGCATCTCGGTGGCCTGCATGCACTGCAGCGACGCCCCCTGCATGGCGGTGTGCCCGGTGGACTGCTTCTACCGCACCGACGAAGGCGTGGTGCTGCACGACAAGGACGTGTGCATCGGCTGCGGCTACTGCAGCTATGCCTGCCCCTTCGGCGCGCCGCAGTTCCCCACCAACGGCACGTTCGGCCTGCGCGGCAAGATGGACAAGTGCACCTTCTGCGCCGGTGGCCCCGAGGCCAACGGCAGCGCCGCCGAGTACGAGAAGTACGGCCGCAACCGTCTCGCCGAAGGCAAGCTGCCGGCCTGCGCCGAGATGTGCAGCACCAAGGCCCTGATCGGCGGTGACGGCGACGTGGTGGCCGACATCTTCCGCACCCGGGTGCTCACCCGCGGCAAGGGCAGCGAGGTCTGGGGCTGGGGCACGGCCTACGGCAAGCCCGTGGCCGGTGGTGCGCCCGCCAAGGGCGGCAAGTCATGAGGCGCCTGCTGCCCGTGCTGGCCACCCTTCTGCTGCTGGCGGCCTGCGCCGAGAAACCGCAGACCGCCGCCACCCGGCAGCACGATGCCAAGCCCTGGCAGGGCCTGGCCGCCGGCCAGAGCGCCGACGCCGGCTGGAAGGCGGGTGACCAGGCCGCCTGGGAGGAACAGCTGCGCACCCGTGCGCAGCGTGGCCAGAACGAATACACCCGGGCGGCTGCCCAGCCCTGAGCCCCGCAGGAGTCGCCATGAACGCCTCGATCCGACAGCTGCTGGCCGCTGCGGCGCTGTGCCTGGCCACCGGCGCCAGCCTGGCCCAGGCCACGGCACCCGCCCCGGCAGCGGCCGCCACCCCCGCCGAGCCCGTGCCCAAGGGCCCGCCCGCGGGCTTCGTGGTGCCGGCCGATCCCAAGCCCGGCGAGAGCAATGCCGAGCGCATGCGCAGCCAGCCCGGCAACAACGCACCGATGTGGCGCGCCGTGCGTGATTCCGGCCTGCAGCCCGGCAGCAGCAACCTGCCCGGGGCCGAGATGGGCGTGCTGATCCAGCCCTTCGTGCAGTACCCGGGTTCACGCCTCACCAATGCCGGCGAGGCCTGGCGCCAGGTGCGCAACCAGTGGCTGCTGCCCTATGGCGGGTCGCTGCTGCTGATCGTGGTGATCGCCCTGGGCCTGTTCTACTGGCGCAAGGGTGCACTGGGGCATGACCACCCCGACACCGGCCTGATCATCGAGCGCTTCACCCCGCTGGAGCGCGCCGCGCACTGGACCAATGCCATCGCCTTCGTCACCCTGGCCATCTCGGGCATCGTGATGGCCTTTGGCAAGTTCTTCCTGCTCCCGGTGCTGGGTGGCACGCTGTTCGGCTGGATCACCTATGCGCTGAAGACGGCACACAACTTCGCCGGCCCGCTGTTCGCGGTGTCGCTGCTGATCGTGTTCATCACCTTCGTCAAGGACAACCTGCCCAGCCGCGCCGACGTGGCCTGGCTGCTGAAGGCCGGCGGCATGTTCGGCGGTGAAGAAGTGCCGTCGCACCGCTTCAACGCGGGCGAGAAGGTGGTGTTCTGGGGTGGTGTGCTGCTGCTGGGCCTGGTGGTGGTGGTCTCGGGCCTGGTGCTGGACAAGCTGGTGCCCGGCCTGGCCTACCTGCGCGGCGACATGCAGGTGGCGCACATGGTGCATGCCGTGGCTGCGCTGTTGATGATGGCGCTGTTCGCCGGCCACATCTACATGGGCACCATCGGCATGAAGGGCGCCTACCGCGCCATGCGCCAGGGCTATGTCAGCGAAGGCTGGGCCCATGAACACCATGCGCTGTGGCTGGACGACGTGAAGGCCGGCAAGATCCCGGCGCAGCGCTCCACGTCGGTGGGCGCGCCGGCCGCGGTGGCCGGCACTGCACCACAGGTTTGAGCAGGCAGGAGAATCGGATGCGCATGCACAACAGCTTTGCCCTGGCGACCCTGTTGCTGGCCCTGGGCAGCAGCACCTGGGCCAAGCTGCCCGCCCCCAGCGACGAAGCCAAGGCCAAGGCGGCCGAGGCCGCAGCCAAGGCCGCCCACGCCGGCAAGGTCGACAACTACAAGCTCTGCCTGGCCATGGACCGGGTGGCCGCCAGCTACCAGGCCAGCGCCAAGCAGGCCGGCAAGCCGGTGCCGGAGGCCGTGTCCACACCCGCCTGTGGCGACCCGGGGGCCTTCGTCTACCCACCGCCCGAGGCCAAGCCCATCGAGGCGGCCGGCGCACATTCACCCACCGCCACGGCGGCGTCGCCGCCAAGCACCAACGCCCCCGCGGCGGCCATCGCCACCAAGAAATAGTGCTGCGCCAACCCGTCCCCCCGCAGGCCTTTGCCGAGCCCGCGGCCTGGCGGCCGGTGGCCGGCGCACCGCGGCTGAGCAGCGCCCAGGTCGACCTGCTGCGTGAAGTCACGGTGCAGGACGAATATGGTGTGCAGCGCACGCTGCACATCCCGGCCGAGCGGCCGCTGACCCTGTTCGTCGACAAGCGTGAGCTGGTCACCCTGATGACCCTGGGCGCCTGCCCCGAGTTGCTGGTGCTGGGCTGGCTGCTGAACCAGCGCCTGGTCGCCGACGTGACCGAGGTGCACTCCATCACCGTCGACTGGGAAGTGGGCGCCGCGGCCGTCAAGACCCATGCCGGCATCGCCGATCTGGCGGGCAAGACCGCGCACCGGGTGGTCACCACCGGCTGCGGCCAGGGCACGGTGTTCGGTGATGCGATGGCGCAGCTCGACAGCATCACGCTGCCCGACGCCACCACGGCACGCATCCGCCAATCCACGCTGAACGCCCTGCTGGAGCAGATGCGCCAGCGCAACAGCATCCACCGCAAGGCCGGCTCGGTGCATGGCTGCGCGCTGTTTGCCGGCAGCCGCATGCTGGTGGCGGTGGAAGACGTGGGCCGCCACAACGCCATCGACACCATCGCCGGCTGGATGGGCCTGCATGGCGTGCTGGGTGCCGACAAGCTGTTCTACACCACCGGCCGCCTCACCAGCGAGATGGTGATGAAGTCGGCCCAGATGGGCGTGCCCATCATCGTCTCGCGCAACGGTGTCACCGCCATGGGCCATGCCCTGGCCGAGCAGCTGGGCATGAGCTTGTTCGGCCGCGCGGCGAACCGGCATTTCCTCTGCTACTGCGGCTTCGCGCGCTTCGACGCCGAACCCGAGCCCCAGCCCGCACCGGTGCGGGTGGTGGCCGGCTGAGCGGCACCGCCTGCCCAAGAATGCACGGGGGCGTCGCCCCTGCGCCAGCGCGGGGCCGGCCAGCCTGCGAAAATACCCAGGTGCACCTTCTCAACGCCGACCTGCATTGCCATTCCCGTTTTTCCGACGGCACGCTGAGCCCCAGCGTGCTGGCGCAGCGGGCCTTCGACAACGGGGTCGAACTCTGGGCCCTGACCGACCACGATGAAACCAGCGGCCTGGCCGAGGCGGCGCAGGCCGCTGCCGCGCTGGGCATGGGCTTCGTCAACGGCGTGGAGATCTCGGTCAGCTTTGCCGGCGAGACCGTGCACATCGTCGGCCTGGGCTTCGATGCCGGCAACCCGGCATTGCAGGCCGGGCTGGCGCGCACCCGCGGTGGCCGTCTGGCACGGGCCCAGGCCATGGCCGACGGCCTGGCCCAGGTGGGCATCCAGGGCGCCTTCGACGGCGCGCTGCGCTACGTCGGCAACCCGGCCCTGGTCTCGCGCACCCACTTCGCCCGCTGGCTGGTGGAAGCCGGCCACTGCAGCGACACCGGTGCCGTCTTCCGCCGCTTCCTCACCGAGGGCAAGCCTGGCTATGTGGGCCACCAGTGGGCCGGCCTGGGCGAGGCCGTGCGCTGGATCACCCAGGCCGGCGGCGTGGCGGTGGTGGCCCATCCCGGGCGCTACAAGTTCACGGTCAACGAGGAGTACGCGCTGTTCTCCGAGTTCAAGGCCCATGGTGGCCAGGGCGTGGAAGTGCTGACCGGCAGCCACGGCCAGGCCGACACCGCCAAGTACAGCGCCATGGCGCAAGAGTTCGGCCTGCTGGCCTCGCGTGGCAGCGATTTCCATTCGCCCGAGGAAAGCCGCACCGATCTGGGCAGCCTGCCCGACCTGCCCGGCACGCTGCAGCCGGTGTGGCAGGCGCTGGCCCCTGCCGCCAGCGCCCGGATTGCCGGCGCCAGCCTGCCGGTTTGATCAGATCGCTGCAATACCGCCGCCGGCAGGCGTAGAGTGCCGGGCTTGCCTCCTCCACCCCAGCCCCTGCCCCCGGCCCGCGCATGTCGCAGCATTTCGAAGTCCACCCCGACAACCCCCAGCCCCGGCTGATCAAGCAGGCCGCCCAGCTGCTGCACCAGGGCGGCGTGTGCGCCGTGCCCACCGACAGCAGCTATGCCCTGGTGTGCCACCTGGACGACAAGGCCGCCGCCGAGGCCTTGCGCCGCATCCGCCAGGTCGACGACAAGCACCACCTCACCCTGCTGTGCCGCGACCTGTCGGAGCTGGCCACCTATGCCCGGGTCGACAACCGCCAGTACCGGCTGCTGAAGCTGGGCACGCCCGGGCCCTACACCTTCATCCTGGAAGCCACCAAGGAGGTGCCGCGCCGGCTGTCGCATCCCTCGCGCCGCACCATCGGCCTGCGGGTGCCCGAGCACAAGGTGGCGCAGGCCCTGCTGGCCGAGCTGGGCCAGCCGCTGCTGGCCACCACCTTGATCGCCCCGGGCGAGACCGAGCCGATGAACGACCCCGACCAGATCCGCGAGCGCTTCCAGAAGCTGGTGGCCGCGGTGCTGGATGCCGGCGCCTGCCCGATGTCGCCCACCACGGTGATCGACCTGAGCGGCGAGCAGCCCAGCCTGGTGCGCCAGGGCCGGGGGGAGCTGGCGCGCCTGGGCCTGTGATCAGCCGCCGCGGGCGGCTGCTGCCTGCAGCCCGCCCAGCACCTGCTGCGGGCTGAAGCCCAGCTGCACCTGCCCGCGCACCAGCAGCGTGGGCGTGCCACGCGCGCCCAGGGCCTGGTAGCGGGCCGCACAGGCGGCATCACGCTCGACAAAGCATTCGGTGAACGGCACCTGCTGGTCCGTCAGCCAGTGACGTGCCGCGCTGCAGTAGACGCAGGTGGTGGACGACAGCATCTGGATATCGCCCGGCCCGGCCAGCGCCACCAGTTGCTCACCCAGGCCGCCCGCCAGGTGGCCGCGCCACCACTGGCTGGCACCACTGGCCAGCGCCACCACCACGGCCACACCGGCCAGGGCGCGCCAGGGCGTGCTCAAAGTGCGGCGGTGACGACGATTTCCACTTTCCATTCCGGCTTGGCCAGGCCGGCCTGCACCGTGGCGCGCGGCGGCGTGTGGCCGGCCACCACCCAGGTGTCCCACACCGCATTCATGCCGGGAAAGTCGGCGATGTCGGCCAGGAAGATCTGGGCGCGCAGGATCTTGGTCTTGTCGGTGCCGGCCTTGGCCAGCAGGGCATCGATGGCGCCCAGCACCTCGCGGGTCTGGCCGCCGATGTCGGGCGCGCCGCCCACGGCCACCTGGCCGGCCAGGTAGCACACGCCGTTGTGCACGGCCATCTCGGACATGCGGGCGCCGACATCAAAACGCTGGACCATGGTCAGGGGTTTCCTTTGGAACGGTGGGAACGGGAATCGAGGTCGGGCACCGCCTCGTCGTGCAAGCGCTTGATCTTGCGGCGGCGGCGCACCTTGTTGGGGTCGGCTTCGGTGGCCTTGTCGCCGATGCGCGCTTCCTTGCCCTTGAGCAGCTTGAGGATGTTGTGCCAATGGCGCCAGATCAGCAGCAGGCTCATCACCGACACCGCCAGCGCCACGCTGGGCCGGTCGAAGAACATCAGCGTGAAGAAGGGCGCGAAGGCAGCGGCGATCAGCGACGCCAGCGAGGCATAGCGGAAGATCGCGGCGATCACCGCCCAGGTGATCAGCGTCACCAGGCCCAGCAAGGGTTCGTAGGCCAGCAGCACGCCGGCCGCGGTGGCCACGCCCTTGCCACCCTTGAACCTGAAGAACACCGGGAACAGGTGGCCCAGGAAGGCTGCCACGCCGACAAAGGCGATGGTGGGATCCTCGAAGCCCAGCTCGAAGGCGTAGTACTGCACCAGCATGGTGGGCAGGTAGCCCTTGAGCGCGTCCAGCAGCAGGGTGAGCCCGGCCGCCAGCTTGCTGCCCGAGCGCAGCACATTGGTGGCGCCGGGGTTCTTCGAGCCATAGGTGCGGGGGTCGCCCAGGCCCATCAGCTTGCTGATGATCACGGCGAACGAGATCGACCCGATCAGGTAGGCGATGAAGAAGGCGACGTAGCTGTAGACAAGATCCATGGGGTGGCCACTGGTGGCAGACAACCTGTGGAGTGTAAGTCGCGCCCTGCACCCCACCCGGCACACACCGGCGGTGCAGGCCCGTGTTCATGCGCCCCGGGCCGTGGGGGTGCCTAAAATCACGAACATGCCGACTTTGCTGCGCCGCCGACTTGCCTGGGTGCTGCTGTTCACCCTGGTGGTGGCAGCCCTGGCGCCGGGCGTGTCGCGGGCGCTGGCATTCGCCCAGGGCCATCTGGCGCCCTGGTCGGTGGTGTGCTCCACCCCCGGTGACCCAGCCGGCGCCCCGGCGCGCGACGCGGTGCACCTGCTGGAGCACTGCGCCTGGTGCAGCCTGCACGGCGACCAGCTGGCGCCGCCCCCCGTGGCCAGCGCCCTGCAGCACCCGCTGCTGCAGGAGGCCGTGCCGGCGCTGTTCCTGCAGGCGCCACGGCCGCTGCCGGTGTGGGCCACGGCCCAGGCCCGCGCGCCGCCGGCCGCGGCCTGACCGCGCCGCCCACCACCGCCATCGAGCCCGCAGCAACGCCCCGCGCGTTGCGCCTGGGCCTCGGCACCACCGCCTGACTGATCGGCAGCACGGCCCGCGCAAGCCTGGCCTGGCCGCCGCCTCGCCGGCATGCCTGCATGCCCGACTCCACCATGAGCTTCCCCCCCTCGCCCACCACCCTGGCCCTGTGTGCCCTGGCCTGCACCCCGGCCCAGGCCCAGACAACCGCCGACACCCCTGCAACGCAGCGGGTGGAGATCAGCGCCAGCACAGCGCCGCTGAAGCTCGACCAGGGCGCGGCCAGCGCCTCGCGCCTGGGGCTCACGCCGCGCGAGCTGCCCGCCTCGGTGCATGTGCTGACCCGCGCCGACCTGGACGCTGCCGGCGCCATCGACACCCAGGACGCGCTGGCCGGCATTCCAGGCGTGAGCTTCTCGGCCCAGCCGGGCGCCGCCGGCTCGGTGTTCTACCGCGGCTTCGGCGCGTCCAGCCTGGCACAGCTCTACAACGGCATCAGCGTGCAGTACGACGCCGTCGCAGCACGGCCGCTGGACAGCTGGCTGGTCGAACGCATCGAGGCCATCGGCGGCCCGTCCAGCGTTCTCAACGGTTCCGGCGCCGTCGGTGGCTCGATCAACACCATCAGCAAGATCGCCGACCTGCACGGCGACCTGAGCCAGCTGCGCCTGGCTGCGGGTGACCAGGGCCAGCTGGCCCTGGGCCTGCAACGCAGCCTGGGCGCCGAGGCCCACCACCACAGCGCCCATGTGCTGCGCATCGATGCCCATGCCACCCGCGGCGCCCAGCGTTCGCAGGGGCGGGCGCGCGAGACCTGGCAGCTCGGCGCCTCCTGGCGCGCCGCGCTGGCGCCTGGCCTGAGCCACACGCTGGCCGTGGAGCAGCAGCACGAGCGTGTGACCCAGCCCTACTGGGGCACACCGCTGCTGCGCGACATGGCCGGTGCGGTGCTGGGCCAGGTGCGCTGGGACCCCCGCACCGAGGACGTCAACTACAACGTGCACGACGGCCGCTACCAGCAGGACCTGCGCTGGCTGCGCAGCATCACCGCCTGGCAGGCCACGCCGCAGCTGCGCCTGGCCCACACCCTGTACCACTACGGCGCGCTGCGCGACTACGACAACGTCGAGACCTACAGCTTCGTCAACGGCAATGCCGGCGTGCAGCGCTCGGCCGCGCTGCTGCAACGCCACGACCAGCAGGTCTGGGGCAGCCGGATGGAACTCACATTCGCCAGCAGCCTGGCGGGGCAGCGATCCGACTTCGCCGCCGGCTGGGACTGGAGCTTCAACCGCCAGACACGCTTTCCGCTGTCGGTGAACGGCCCCTTCGACACCACCGACCCCTACACGCCCGCGGCCAGCCACTTCCTGCAGATCCCCGGCATCCGCCGCAGCTACACCCCAGGCGCCACCAACCGCCTGCACACCCTGGCGCTGTTCGCCGAGAACCGCAGCGTGCTGGCGCCCGGCTGGTCGTTGGTGAGCGGCCTGCGCGCCGACCGCATCACCCTGGCCGTGACCAACCACCGCGCCGCCACCGCCACCAACCCGGCGCTGTTTGAAACCAGCTACCACCCTGTCACCGGCCGCCTGGGCCTGGTGCATGACCTGAGCCCGACCTGGCAGGCCTATGCCCAGCTCAGCACCGCGGCCGACCCACCGGCCGGCGTGCTGGCCACCGCCGGCTTCTCGGCCCTGCGCGGTTTCGACCTCAGCACCGGGCGGCAGCTGGAAGTCGGCAGCAAGGGCAGCTTAGACAACGGGCGGGGCGAGTTCGGCGTGGCGCTCTACCGGATCGTGCGCAGGAACCTGGCCATGGCCCACCCCGACGACCGCACGCAGGTGGTCCCGGTGGGCCAGCAGAGCAGCCGCGGCGTGGAGTTCAGCGGCCGCTGGCGGGTGGCACCGGGCTGGCAGCTGGCCGGCCATGCCAGCCACACCGACGCGCAGTACGACCGCTTCGTCGAGACGGTGGGCACGGCCACGGTCTCGCGTGCCGGCAAGCGGCCGGCCAACACACCCGGCTGGGTGGCCGGCCTCAGCGCCAGCTGGCAGCCGCTGCCAGCGGTGCAGCTGGCGGTGGACTGGCGCCACCTGGGCAAGCGCTATGGCAACAGCGCCAACACCGTCTGGGACGGCGCCTATGCCCTGGTCGGCCTGAACGCCAGCTGGCAGCTGCACCCACGCGGCCTGCTGCGCGCGCGCGTGGCCAACCTGGCCGACACCCGCTACGCCGCCACGGTGGGCACCGGCATGGCCTACCTGGGCCCGCCGCGCACGCTGCAGATCAGCAGCGACTGGCAGTTCTGATGCACCGGGGCCTGGCGATGAAACGCTGGTTGTTCCTGGGCCACCGCTGGCTGGGCATCCCGCTGTGCCTGCTGATGGCGCTGTGGTTCTTCTCCGGCATGGTGATGCTGTACGTGGGCTACCCCAAGCTCACGCCCGACGAACGCCACCAGGGCCTGGCACCGCTGCAGGCCGCGGGCTGCTGCGTGGGCCTGGCGACGGCGCTGGAGGCTGCCGGTCCGGTCCAGCCCGGCAGCTGGCGCCTGGCCAACGTGGCCGGTGTGCCGCACTACCTGTTCAGCCAGGGCAGGCAACCCGCGGTGGCGGTGCATGCACGCAGCGGCCAGCGCCTGCAGCGCGTGGACGCAGGGCGGGCGCTGGCCTCGGCCCAACACTTTGCCCGCAGCGGCAGCGCCCGCCACCTGGGCCTGGTGCAGGAGGATGCCTGGACCCATTCACGCGCGCTGGACGCCCACCGCCCGCTGCATGTGGTGGCGCTGGATGGCGGCCCGGCCGGCCGCTGGCTGTATGTCAGCAGCCGCACGGCCGAGGTGGTGCGTGATGCCAGCGCCACCGAGCGCCGCTGGGGCTGGGTGGGTGCCTGGCTGCACTGGCTCTACATCTTCCGCGGCAACGGCTTCAACCCCTGGTGGGCCGACATCGTGGTCTGGCTCGCCATCGCCGGCAGCCTGGCCACGCTCAGTGGCCTGGTGGTCGGCCTGTGGCGCTGGCGCTGGCAGGGCCGCTACCGCAGCGGCCGCAAGACGCCCTACCCCGGCGCCGCCGCCCGCTGGCACCACCGGCTGGGCCTGGGCGGCGGTGTGCTGGCCCTGACCTGGGTGGTGAGCGGCCTGCTGTCGATGAACCCCTGGCAGCTGTTCAACGCCCCGGGCGCGCCGCCCGACCGCGCCGCCTATGCCGGCGGCCCGCTGCAGGCCGCCGCGGCGCCCGGCGCCCAGGCCGTGCTGCAGCAGCTGGCGCAGCGCGGCCACACGGTGCTGGAGCTGGACTGGCAGCGTGTGGGCGGTGTGCACCAGGTGCTGGCCGGCGGGCCGGGCGGGCCCTGGGTGGTGGATGCCGGCGGCGTGCTCGACCAGGGCATCCCCGACCAGCGCTGGCGCGACGCCGCCGCCCGCCTGCTGCCGGGCGCGCGGCTGGTGGCGGCCACCCGCCTGGACGCGTACGACGCCCACTATGCCGCCCGCGAAGCCCACACCATGGCCGGCCACCATGCGCGGCCGCTGCCGGTGTGGCGGCTGCGGTTCGACGATGCCAACCGCAGCTGGATCACCATCGAGCCGCGCAGCGGCGCCATCGTGCAGACCAGCGACCGCCACCGCCGCGCCGAGCGCTGGCTGTTCGCCTTCCCGCACAGCTTTGATCTGCCGCTGCTGCTGGCCGCCCGCCCCGCCTGGGACGCCTGGATGCTGGGCTTCAGCCTGGCCGGCCTGGGCCTGAGCCTGACGGCGGTGCTGACCGGCTGGCGCCGCCTGCGCCGGCCACGCCCGGCACGGCCGGCTTCTCCACGCAGCCCATCCCCGCCGGCGGGCGGGGGCTGGGCCGACAATCGCACCGCCCGCCTTTTTCCCCAGGACTTGCCATGAACTTCGCCCGCTTCCTCGCCACCGCCGCCTGCAGCCTGCTCGGCACCGCGGCCCTCGCCCAGACCACCGTGAAAGACGCCTGGGTGCGTGGCACCGTGGCCCAGCAGAAGGCCACCGGTGCTTTCTTCCAGATCAGCGCCGCCGGTGGCGGCAAGCTGCTGTCGGTCAGTTCACCGGCGGCCGGCGTGGTCGAGATCCACGAGATGTCCATGGACGGCAGCACCATGAAGATGCGCGCCCTGCCGCAAGGCCTGGACCTGCCGGCCGGCAAGTCGGTCGAGCTCAAGCCCGGCGGTTACCACGTCATGCTGATGGACCTGAAGGCGCCGCTGAAGGCGGGCGACTCGGTGGACCTGAGCCTGGTGGTGGAAGCCAGGGACGGCAAAAAGGAGACGATTGCGGTCAAGGCACCAGTGAAGCCGCTGGGCGCCGAGGCCGGTGGCCACGGCGCGCACAAGCACTGACCGGTCAGAAGAAGCCCAGGGCCTTGGGCGAGTAGCTGACCAGCAGGTTCTTGGTCTGCTGGTAGTGGTCCAGCATGGCCTTGTGGGTCTCGCGGCCGATGCCCGATTCCTTGTAGCCGCCGAAGGCCGCGCCCGCCGGGTAGGCGTGGTAGCAGTTGGTCCACACCCGGCCGGCCTGGATGGCACGGCCCATGCGGTAGGCGCGGCTGCCGTCACGGCTCCACACGCCGGCGCCAAGCCCATAGGGCGTGTCGTTGGCGATCTGCAGCGCCTCGGCCTCGTCCTTGAAGGTGGTCACCGCCAGCACCGGGCCGAAGATCTCCTCGCGGAACACGCGCATGTTGTTGTGGCCCTTGAACAGCGTGGGCTGGATGTAGTAACCACCCGCCAGCTCGGCCGGCATCTGCGCCACGCCACCGCCGATCAGCACCTGCGCGCCCTCGGCCTTGCCCACTTCCAGGTAGGACAGGATCTTGTCCATCTGCAGCGCCGAGGCCTGGGCGCCCATCATGCTGTCGGTGTCCAGCGGGCTGCCCTGCTTGATCGCGGCCACGCGCTTCAGGGCCCGCTCCATGAACTTGTCGTAGATCGATTCCTGGATCAGCGCGCGGCTGGGGCAGGTGCAGACCTCGCCCTGGTTGAAGGCGAACAGCACCAGGCCTTCCACCGCCTTGTCGAAGAAGTCGTCGTCGGCGCTGGCGATGTCCTCGAAGAAGATGTTGGGGCTCTTGCCACCCAGCTCCAGCGTGGCCGGGATCAGGTTGGTGGCCGCGGCCTGGGCGATCACCCGGCCGGTGGCGGTGCTGCCGGTGAAGGCGATCTTGGCGATGCGCTTGCTGGTGGCCAGCGGCATGCCGGCCTCCTTGCCGTAGCCGTTCACCACATTCAAGACGCCGGGCGGCAGCAGGTCGGCGATCAGCTCCATCAACACCAGGATGCTGATTGGCGTGGATTCCGCCGGCTTGAGCACCACGCAGTTGCCCGCGCCCAGGGCCGGCGCCAGCTTCCAGGCCGCCATCAGGATGGGGAAATTCCAGGGGATGATCTGGCCCACCACGCCCAGCGGCTCGTGGAAGTGGTACGCGATGGTGCTGCCGTCCACCTCGGTCAGCGAGCCTTCCTGCGCACGCAGGCAGCCGGCGAAGTAGCGGAAGTGGTCGGCACTCAGCGGGATGTCGGCGTTCAGCGTCTCGCGGATGGCCTTGCCGTTGTCCACCGTCTCGGCATAGGCCAGCAGCTCCAGGTTGGCGTCGATGCGGTCGGCGATCTGCAGCAGGATGTTGGCGCGCGCCGCGGCCGGCGTGGCGGCCCATTGGTCCTTGGCGGCATGGGCGGCGTCCAGTGCGCGCTCGATGTCGGCGGCGCTGGAGCGGGCGGCCTGGGTGTAGACCCGGCCGGTGATGGGCGTGATCACGTCGAAGTACTGGCCCTCGACCGGGGGCACGAAGCGGCCGCCGATGAAGTTGTCGTAGCGCGGCTTGAAGCTGACTTTGGCGCCGGGGGTGCCGGGGGCGGCGTAGAGGGTCATGGTTGTCTCCTGAGGGGTTGAACGGTGGTCACAGGCGCTGGTGGCGAAACCGTCCGGCCCGTCACCGCAGGGCGGCCGCATTTGCATCGCCCGTGCCAGGCTTGGTTCAGCGCAAAACCCGCCTGTTCCGGCGCAAGCCAGGCCCGCTTCCTGCGCTGTGCTGTGCCACCGGCCTGTGCTGTGCACAGGCTGTTCCGAAGCAGCACACACGAGGCCCCACATGCCGTTGAACCGCTCCACCAGCGCCGACCAACCCCGGGTCAACCCCCATGCACGGCCGTGCATAGCGGCCGATCTGCGCGCCGCACGGCGCTGCCTGGCGGCGCAGGCCGGGGGCGCGGCCGACACCCTGGCGCCGCAGCTCACGCCGCTGCTGGGCGACCTGCTGGCGCGCAGCTGGCAGCGCAGTGCCCAGGCCGGCCTGGCGCCGCAGGGCCGGCGCCCCGGTGCGCCGCATGCCTCGGCGGCCCAGCTGGCGCGCGCCCTGCAGCGCCAGTACGAGCTGCTGTCGCATGCCCAGCCGGTGCTGGACTACATGGCCCAGCAGGTGGCCGGCACACCCAGCCTGCTGATCCTGGCCGACGCCCAGGGCATGCTGCTGCGCACCCTGGGTGATGGCGAGGTGGCCGGCCGCGCCGAGCGGGTGGCGCTGCGCCCCGGCGCCCACTGGGCCGAGGCCTGGCGCGGCACCAATGCCATCGGCACCGCACTGGCTGAAGAAGCGCCGGTGGTGGTGCATGGTGGCCAGCACTACCTGGAGCGCAACGGCTTTCTCACCTGCGCCGCCGCGCCCATCATCGACCCCGCCGGCAAGCTGATGGGCGCCTTCGACATCTCGGGCGAACAGCGTGCCCACCACCCGTCCAGCCTGGGCCACACCCTGGGCCTGGCGCGCGCGGCCGCAGGCATGGTCGAGCACCGCTTGTTCCACACCTGGCATGCGGCCAGCCTGCGCCTGCATGTGCACCCCCAGGCCGAAGGCCTGGGCAGCCTGGGCGAAGGCCTGCTGGCCTGGTCGGCGGACGCCGGCGGCCTGCTGATCGGCGCCAACGCCGCCGGCCTGGCCGCGCTGGGCCTGGGCCGCGCCGCCATCGGCCGGGTGCGGCTGGCCGACTGCCTGCAGACCGGCCTGGACGCCCTGCTCGACTGGGCCCTGCAGGCCAGCCGCAGCGCCAGCAGCCCACCACGCGTGCTGGCACGCAGCGACGGCACGCCGCTGTGGGCCCGGGTGCAGGGTGGCAGCCTGGTCGGCAGCATGCGGGCAGCGGCTGCCGTGGTGCACGGTGTCCCCACCGCCCTGCCCCCGGAACGCAGCGACGCCCTGGCCGCGCTGGACACCGGCGACCCGGCCATGGCCGCTGCGGTGCAGCGCGCCCGGCGGGTGGTCGACAAGCCCATCGCCCTGCTGCTGCAGGGTGAATCGGGCGTGGGCAAGGAGGTGTTCGCGCGGGCCACCCATGCCAGCGGCCCGCGCCATGCCGGCCCCTTCGTGGCGGTGAACTGCGCCGCCCTGCCCGAGACCCTGATCGAGGCCGAGCTGTTCGGCTACCAGGGCGGCGCCTTCACCGGCGCCCGGCGCGAGGGTGCGCCCGGCCGCATCCGCGAAGCCCATGGCGGCACTCTGTTCCTCGACGAGATCGGCGACATGCCGCTGGCCATGCAGGCCCGCCTGCTGCGGGTGCTGCAGGAGCGCACCGTGGTGCCGCTCGGCGGTGGCAAGCCGGTGCCGGTGGACTTTGCGCTGATGTGCGCCACCCACCGCACGCTGCGCAGCGAGCTGGACGCCGGGCGCTTCCGCGCCGACCTGTACTACCGGCTCAACGGCCTCACCCTGCACCTGCCGGCGCTGCGCGAGCGTGGCGACCTGATGGGCCTGGTGGCGCAGATGCTGGCCGACATCGCGCCCGACCGGCCCCTGGTGCTGGATGCACCGCTGGCGCAGGCGCTGGCCGCCTACCGCTGGCCGGGCAACCTGCGCCAGCTGCACAACGCCCTGCGCACCGCCGCCGCGCTGCTGGGCGACGGCGAGCTGCAGATCGGCTGGGCCCAGCTGCCCGACGACCTGGCCGCCGACCTGCAGGCCGCAAGGGCGCGCCGCCCGCCCGAGCAGCTGGCAGACGAAGAAGCCGACCTGCGCCTGCAGCAGGCCCACACCGTGGCCCGGGTGGTGGAGGTGTGCCAGGGCAATCTGTCGGAGGCGGCACGGCGGCTGGGCATCAGCCGCAACACGCTCTACCGCAAGCTCGGCCGCTGAGCCCTGCCAGGCTCAGGCCGGGGCATCGGCCGGTGCGTCCAGCGCGCAGACCAGGCGCTGCATCTCGGCCTGCAGCTGGCGAGCCAGTGCCGGCACGGCGGCAGCGTCGCTGCTGACGGCCCGGGGCCGCAGCCCACGTTCCACCTCGGCGGCCAGTGCGGCCAGCCGGGCCGCACCCAGGGTGGCGGCGGCGCCCTTGATGTCGTGCGCCAGGCGGCCGGCCTCGGCCGCCTGCTGCTGCCCTAGCAGGGCCAGGATGCGCGCCGGGTCCTGCTGCTGGCGCGCGACGAACTGCCGCAGCAGCCGCTGGTAGCGCGGCAGATCCCCGCGCAGCCGCACCAGCGTGTCCGGCACCTCGTCGCCCAGCAGCTGCACCAGGGCCGCCAGGCCGCTGCCGGATGCGGCGGCCGTGGTGGCGACTGTGGTGGCAGCCGTGGCAGCGGTCGAGGCAGCGGCCGGGCCTGCCTCGGCGCCGATGGCTGCGGCAAGCGGCTGCGCCGGCCCGGGCGCTGCGCTGTCCAGGCAGCGCAGCACGGCGGCGTAGAGGTCGGGCGGGTTGACCGGCTTGGCGACGAAATCGCTCATGCCGGCGGCCAGGCAGGCCCGCCGGTCCTCGGCAAAGGCATTCGCCGTCATCGCCAGGATGGGCAGGCGCGCCAGGGCCGGATTGCCGCGGATGGCCCGGGTGGCTTCCAGGCCGTCCAGCTCGGGCAGCTGCATGTCCATCAGCACCAGGTCGTAGTGCCGTTGCTGGGCCCGGTCCACCGCCTGGCGGCCGTCGTCCGCCGTCTCCACACGCAGGCCGGCAGCCTGCAGCAGTGCGCTGGCCACCTCGCGGTTGATCGGGTTGTCTTCCACCACCAGCACCAGGGCGCCGGGGTGGCGCTGGCGCAGCAGCACGCTGGGGTCGTCGGCCCGGCCCGGCGCCAGGGCCGGCGCCTGGCCCTGGCCCAGCGCCAGCGTGAGCGTGAACCAGAAGGTGCTGCCCTGCCCCGGCGTGCTGGTGGCACCCACCTCGCCACCCATCAGCTGCACCAGGCGCCGGGTGATGGCCAGGCCCAGGCCGGTGCCGCCGAAGCGGCGGGTGGTGGTGGCATCGGCCTGGGCAAAGGGCTGGAACAGCCGCGGCAGCGCCGCCGCGCCGATGCCGATGCCGCTGTCCTGCACCTCGAAGCGCAGCTGCACGCCGCCGCTGTGGGCGGCGAGCCGCCGCACCCGCAGCGCCACCTGGCCCTGCGGGGTGAACTTCACCGCATTGCTGGCGAAGTTCAGCAGCGCCTGGCGCAGCCGCGTCGGGTCGCCGCGCAGCCACAGCGGCATGGCGTCGATCTCCACCTGCAGCGCCAGGCCCTTGGCGGCCGCGCTGCCGGCGATCATGCTGCGCACGCCGTCCAGCAGCGGTGCCAGGGCGAAGTCCACCTGCTCCAGCTGCATCTCGCCGGCCTCGATCTTGGACAGGTCCAGGATGTCGCTGATGATGGACAGCAGGTGCTGGGCCGCGGCATCGATCTTGTCGAGCCGGCCGCGCTGGCTGTCGGTCAGGGGGTCCAGCCGCTGCAGATGGGTGAGGCCGATCACCGCGTTCAGCGGCGTGCGGATCTCGTGGCTCATGTTGGCCAGGAAGGCGCTCTTGGCCTGGTTGGCGGCGTCGGAGGCGGCGCGTGCGGTCTCCAGCTCGGCGGTGCGGCTGGCCACCAGGTCTTCCAGGTGGTGGCGGTGGCGCGCCAGCTCCTCGCCCTGGCGGCGCTGTTCGGTCACGTCTTCCAGCAGGGCCAGGTAGCGGGTGACGGCACCGCCGTCGTGGCTGCGCAGCGGCGTGATGATGGCCGCGTCCACCGCCAGCCGGCCGTCACGCCGGCGGTTGATGAACTCGCCGCGCCAGGTCTCGCCACGCGCCAGGGTCGCGTGCATGGCGGCATAGGTGGCCGCTGGTGTCTGGCCGGATTTCAGCAGCTGCACCGGCTGGCCGATGGCCTGGTCGCGGGCATGGCCGGTCTGGTGGGTGAAGGCGGCGTTGACATAGGCGATGCGGCCGTCCCGGTCGGTGATGACCACCGCCTGGGCGCTTTGCTCGATGGCCTGCGACAAGTCCTGCAGCGTGGCATTGGCCGCCTCCAGCCGGTGGCGCGCGGCCAGGGCGTCCTCGATCAGGTTCAGCGAGGCCAGGCGGGCGCGGCGCTGTTCCTCCGCGGCGGCAGCCCGGGCCTGCTGGTCACGCGCCTCGGCGTCGCGCTGGGCGCTCACGTCCAGCCAGCTGGTGAGCATCTGATCGCCGATCATCACCAGCTTGACCACCACCTGCCGGTCGCTGCCGTCCTTGCAGCGCAGGCGGTACTCACCACAGTCCACCACCGCACCACCACGCGCCTGCTGCTGCGCCAGCTGGCGCCGCGCCAGCACGGTGGCGCGGTAGGCGGGATCCGGGTAGGCCGTGCGCGACCAGGCCGCCAGCGAAGGCAGATCGGCCAGGGTGTAGCCGAAGGCGCCGCTGAACTGCTGGTTCAGGTCGCGCACCTGGCCCGCCCCGTCCACCAGCACCTGGGGCAGTGGCGAGTGGTGGAACAGCTGGCGGAACCGCGCCTCGCTGGCCTGCAGGCTGGCCTCGCCCTCGTCGCGGCGCCGCGCCGCGTCCAGCAGCGCCTGGCGGATGGCTTCGATCTCGGCCACGCCGGGCTCGGGCGGGCTGCTGTGCTCGGGCTGCAGCAGCTGGGCCAGCAGGCGGCCCAGGCGGCGGCTGGCCAGATGGGCACCCACCAGGCCCAGCAGGCTGGCCGAGAGCACCGCAGCGGCCATGGCCAAGGCGGCCGCCAGCGCCGGCGCCTGGTGCACCCGGGGCGCCACCGACACCACCACGCTGTGGCCGGTGAGCGGGGAGCGCAGCGCCTGCACCAGGCCGGCATCGGCCGCCGCCGCCGGCGCAGTGCCGGCGGGCGGGGCGGCCCAGCCATGCTGGGCCAGCTGCACACCCTGGCCGTCCTGCAGGGACAGGCCCCAGCCCGCGGGCAGGCTGTGCTGCGCCAGCCGCTGCTGCACGCCGTGCTTGTCGATCGGCAACACCAGCAGCCGGGGCGCCTGGCCCGCCCGCAGCACCGGCACCACCATGGCCAGCGACGACCGGCCCGACAGCGGATCGCTGTCGAGATCGCCCAGCACCGGCTGGCCAGTCTCGATGGCGCGCTGCGCGGCCGCACGCACGGCCGTGCCACGCAGCGGTGCCAGCACCGTGCCGGTCGGCTGCGCCGTGTCCACCAGCGGCTGCAGGTCGGCGTCGGCCAGCAGCAGGTCGTCACCCAGCGCACGCCGGTAGGCCAGGGCCAGCGCCAGCACCGCCTGCAGCTGGCCGGGATCGTCCAGCACCGGTGATGCAGCCAGGATGCGCAGGGCGGCCATGCGGCTGGCCTGGCGCTGGTCGACGGCAGCCGCCACGTCGGCGGCCAGCTGGCCGGCCAGCGCTGCCTGCCTGGCCTGCACCGCCTGCACCTGCTCACAGGCCAGCCAGGCCGCCAGCAGCACCAGCGGCGCCAGGCAGAGCCAGAACAGCCGCGTGAAGAACCACTGCAGCGACATCGGCCGCCGCCCCGGCCCGGGCAGCACGGCCCGCAGCAGGTGGCGCCAGCCGGGCGGGGTCGGCACCTGCCGGTTCAACCCACCCCCAGCATGCCGGGTGCGGTGACGGCGAAGTCCACCTGGTAGCGCGCCGGCAGCGCGCGTGCAGCGGCCAGCGCATTCACCTCGCGCTTGAGGGCGATCATGTCGATCTCGCGGTCGACCGCGGCCTGGTTGAAGCGCGCCAGCTCGGCATAGCGATCGGCCAGTTCCGCGGCATTGCGGCGCAGCGTGTCCTGGTCGAGCCGGCGCTCGGTGATGTCTTCGGCGATGCCGGCGATCATGCTCACGCCGCCCTGCGTGTCGACCACCAGCTTCTTGCGGTCGGACACCCAGCGCACCTGGCCGTCGGGACGGCAGATGCGGTACTGGCAGGCCACGCTGCCACGCTGCATCAGGTCCTGGCCGGAGGCCAGCGCCACGGCCTGGTCGTCGGGGTGCACATGGGCCAGCCACAGCGAGGGGTCGCGCTGGAAGGCGCTGGCGGGCAGGCCGTACACCGACTCGAAGGCAGGGCTGACGTAGAGCACCTGCTGGCCGTCGGCGCTGGCCATCCACAGCACCTCGGCCAGGCTCTGGTGCAGCTCACGGAACAGCTGTTCCTGGCGCTGCTGCGCCTGCTGGGCCGCCACCTGGGCGCTGATGTCCACGGCCAGCACCAGCACGGCGGGCTGGCCGTCGTAGCTGGCGGCCTGGGCGCTGATCTGCACGTCCAGCCAGGCGCCCGACTTGCACCGGTGGCGCGCCCGGCCGGCACCCACCACACCCGGTGCGCGGCTGCGCAGCTGCTGCGCCAAGGCCGCCTGCTCGCCGGGGCAGCGCAGCGCGGGCACGGTCATGGCCAGGAACTCGGCCTGGCTGTGGCCGTAGAGCCGCACCGCCGCCTCGTTCACCCGCAGAAAGGCCAGGCTGCCCGGGGCGTAGTACCACATGGGCTGGGGGTGCTGCTCGAACAGGTCCTGCACCCGCAGCGCGCTGTGCGCACCCTGCTGCACCGCCAGCAGGAGGCGGCGGCTGCCCAGCTGCACCATGGCCAGCAGGGCGGTGGCCGTCAGCGCGACAAAGGCCAGGCCCTTGCCACGCTGGGCCAGTTCCAGCCAGCCGGGGTCGGTGGAGACCATGCGCACCGCGGCGTCGGACAGCAGGATCCAGAGGCTGCCGAAGACCGCATAGGCCGCGGCCACCAACACGGCCAGTTGGCGGGCACGGCGGTGGTTGGCAGGCGAGAGCGGCATGGGCAGGCGGTGGCCCCGGAGAGAGAACGACGCGCCCGATTCTGGCGAGCGCCGACAGCGGGCATCACCCGAACTGCACCTGCCTGGTGCCCCAGTTCCGCCTGCAGGCCGGGCACGTGCCCGGCCGCCGATCAATCGCCGCCGATCAGTAGCCGTCGCCCAGCACCAGGCCTTCGCGGCGTGGGTCGGCACCGCCGGCCCAGGCCGGCCGGCCATCGTCACGGCTGGTGCGCACGATGGTGCTGATGCCGCTGCTCTGCGCCGTGGTGCCGGTGACGGTGTGGCCCAGGGCCCGCAGGCCGCTGATCAGCGGATCGTTGGCACCGCTGTTGGCGCTGAGGATGTTGGGATGCTCGATGCCGACGTTGGTGGTGGCCGAATTGCCGGCGCCGAAATCCACCATCGAGGTGGCCTGCTGGGCATCCAGCCCCCAGTCGAGCACACCGACCACGGTCTTGACCACGAACTGGATGATGGTGGCGCCACCGGGCGAGCCGGTGCCCATCACGAAATCACCCATGGAGCCATCGGCCGCCTGCTTGAACACCAGGGTGGGTGCCATCGAGCTGCGCGGGCGCTTGCCGGCCTGCACCCGGTTGGCGATGGGCACGCCGTTGGCATCGGCGGGCGCGGCGCTGAAATCGGTGAGCTGGTTGTTCAGGATGAAGCCGCGCGCCATGTGCCAGGAGCCGAAGCCCGATTCCACCGTGGTGGTCATGCTCACCACGTTGCCCCACTTGTCGACGATGGTCATGTGGGTGGTGCCGGCCTCGGCCGGCTGCACGCCCACGCCCAGCGGCACCGCGCCCAGGTCTCCCGGCAAGGCCGTGCCCATGCTGCGGGAGAAGCTGATCAGGTCGGCCCGGCCACGCAGGTAGGTCTTGTCGAGCATGGCGTTCCAGCTGCCGCCGGGCAGGGCCACGAAGTCGGTGTCGGCGATGTACTTGTCGCGGTCGGCATAGGCCAAGCGGTTGGCCTCGGCCACCAGGTGCACGCCCATCACGGTGGGCTTGCCACCCTCGATGTCGATGGCCGTGGGCCTGAGCTGGGCCAGGTCAAAGCTCTCCAGGATGCCCAGGCTCTGGGCCACGGTGATGCCGCCCGACGAGGGTGGCCCCATGCCGCAAACGATGTGGGCGCGGTAGCTGGTGCACACCGCCTCGCGCTTCTTGGCCTGGTAGGCGGCCATGTCGGCCATGGTGGTGAGGCCCGGCGTGATCACCGCGCCGTTGGCACCGGCGGTGGCGCCGATCTTGTCGACCACGGCCTGGGCGATGGGCCCGGTGTAGAAGGCATCGGCCCCGCCGCTGGCGATGGCACGCAGGGTGTCGGCATAGGCGGGCAGGGTGAAGGTGCTGCCCAGGGCCTTGGCCGTGCCGTCGGCATTCAGGTAGGCCGCGCTGGCCTCGGCATCACGCAGGAAATTGGTGCGGGCACCGGCGATGGCATCGGCCATGCGGCCACTGATCGGAAAGCCGCCGGTGGCCAGGGCGATGCCGGGCTCGAACAGGCCGGACCAGGCCAGCTTGCCGTGGTCGGCATGGGCCAGGGCCAGCAGGCGCACGGCGCCGGGCGTGCCGATGGAGCGGCCGCTGGCGCGGGCATTGGGCAGCGGTGAGCTGCGGGTGGCATCGCTGATCCAGCGCAGGTAGTCTTCCGTCGCTGCGGCGGGCGCCGTCTCGCGGCCGTCGTAGCTGACCACGGTCTTGCTGGCGGCGTCGTAGTGCAGCATGAAGGCGCCACCGCCCAGGCCGCTGCTCTGCGGCTCGACCAGGCCCAGCACCGCCTGCACCGCCACCGCGGCGTCCACCGCGCTGCCGCCGGCCTTCAGCACCTCGCAACCGGCCTTGCTGGCCAGCGGGTTGGCCGTGACCACCATGTAGCTCTTGGCGTTGACCACGGTCTTGCCGGTGCGGTAGCCCGATGCCGGCTCTGGCGCGGCCGGGTCACCCGCGGCGCCCGAACCCACCACCACCGAGCCGTCGGCGGTGGTGGTCTGGCAGGCCGCCAGTGCTTGCTCGTCGTCGGCCGTACCACCGCCGCAGCCCGCGGCCAGCAGCGCCAGTGCGCTCACCCATGCTGCCAGCGACGCGCTGCGCCACCCCTCGAATCGACCCATGCCCAGCTCCTTGCGGTTGCAACCTTGTGGAAGGGCCGACCGCCGGTGCGGGCAGCCCGCACAGACCATAGCGATTTGCGCGCCAGGCGAGCCCGCGGGTTAACACCCGAGCCTCGCGGGCGCGGCGGCACCCGTCTGGGTCCCGATCACCGTGTTTGTCACAGCTTTGGCGGTGCACCGCAGTCCTATCATGGTTCGCATGCCCATGCTTGATCCTGCGCCAGTGGTGGATGGTGGCAGCGCTCTCAGACGGCGCCTGCTGGGCTGTGCCGCCGCGGGTGCTGGTCTGGCCATGCTGTCGCCGGGACCGGCGCTGGCCGGCGATCCTGTCTTGCTGGGCTTTGACGGTGAGCTCAGCGTCGAAGGCAGCACCTCGGCGCAGGCCATCCAGGCAGGCATCGAGATCGCCATCGACGAGATCAATGCGGCCGGTGGTGTGCTGGGCGGCCGCCCACTGGCCCTGGTGGTGCGCGACAACCGCACCATGCCGGCGCGCTCGGCGCAGAACCTGCGGGAGTTTGCCGCGATGCCCGCACTGGTGGGCGTGTTCTGTGGCCGCTACAGCCCCACGGTGCTGGAGACCCTGCCGCTGGTGCATGCACTGGGCTTGCCGCTGCTCGACCCCTGGGCCTCGGCGGATGGCGTCATCGCGCACGGCATGCGGCCGAGCTACACCTTCCGCCTGTCGATGAGCGACAGCTGGGCGATGCCGGTGATCTGCAACCATGCGATGCGGCAGGGCCGGCGTGCGTTGGGCATGCTGGCCGTCAACACCAGCTGGGGCCGCAGCTCCGAACAGGCCCTGATGGCGCACCTGTCCACCCGCCGCGACCGCGTGCGCCTGGCCGCCGCGCGCTGGTACAACTACACCGACAGCCCGGCGGTCTTCGCCGTCAAGTACCAGGAACTGGTACAGGCCGGCGCCGAGGCCATCGTCTTCATCGGCAACTTCCGCGAAGGTGCCGAACTGGTGCATGCCATCGCCGCGCTGCCGGCCAGCGAGCGCAGGCCGGTGCTGGCACATGCCGGCGTGATGGGCGGCGATTTCGGCGCGGCCTGCGGCGACGCATTGCAACGGGTGCAGGTGGATGTGGTGCAGACCTTCGGCTTCGCCGGCGCCACCCGCCCCAGCGCGGCACGGGTGCGCACCGCCGCGCTGAAGCGCCTGGCCCCCGGTGGCCGTGACGTGCCCTCGGCCGCAGGCCTGGCCCAGGCCTACGACCTGATGCACATCACGGCGCGGGCCATCAGCGCCGGACGCAGCGCCGAGCGCGCCGCCCTGCGCGACGCGCTGGAGCGCTCGGCACCCTATGCCGGGTTGATCCGCTACTACCCGGCGCCGTTCACGCCGGCGCGGCACGATGCACTGAGGCCGGGCGATCTGTACATGGCGCGGTTCAACAGCGACGGCACCCTGTTGCGGGCACGCTGATGGCGCGGACAGCGGGGGTGGACCAAGCACGCCCACCGCTGCCACTGGTGGCGCGGCTGAAGCGCTGGAGCGCGCAGCGGGTGGCCAACCGCCTGATGCTGTGGGCGGGGCTGCTGACCTTGGGGGTGCTCGGCCTGGGGCTGTTGGCCGGCCTGGCACTGACCCGCTGGACAGCGCACAGCTACACCCGGTCGCTGCTGGAGTTGCGCGCCACCCATGCCTCGCAGAGCGTGGCGCGGCAGCTGGCCGATTTCGAGGCCGGCGTGCTGGCGCTGTCCAAGAGCACCTTCGTCATCAACGCACTGTCGGATTCAACCGGTCGCGATGCCTACCTGAGCCCCTTCCTGAACCAGCATGCGCTGCACCACCTGGGTGCGTCGCTGCGGGTGTGCGACAGCGCCAACCTGCGCATCGGCAGCGACGGCCGCGACCGTGCCGGTGCCGGCGGCGCCTGCGCCGCCCCCGCCAGCGTGGCCGCGGTGCTGGCCTCTGGCCGGCCGCTGGCCGCGCTGACCGGACATGCCGACGACGCGGCGCTGAGCCTGCTGGTGCCGGTGCGGTTTCCGCTCACCGGCACCCACGAAGGTGTGGTGGTCGCGACGCTGCCGCTGCAGCGCCTGGGTTTTGGCGAAGCCCAGGTACAGCGCGCCGGCCAGCCGGCCAGGGCGGTGGCCGATGCATCGGTGCTGGACAGCCGGGTGCAGCTGGCCGAGGACAGCAGCCTGCTGCCGCTGCAGCTGGTGGTGCATGTGAGCCTGCCGCCGGGCACCGGCCAGCTGCCGTTCACACCGGTGGTGCTGGGCTATGCCGCGCTGGGTATGGTGCTGGCCGCGCTGGCGACTGCGTTCACGTTGCGGCTGTCGCGGCGCCTGGTGGCGCCGCTGAACGACCTGGCGCTGCTGTCGCGCCAGGCCGCCAGCGGTGTGCCCCTGTCGCTGGCGCCCACCCTGGACACCGCCGATGAAGTGGGCGAACTGGCGCGGGCCTTCAAGCAGATGGCCGACTCGATGGGCGAGGCCAACCAGCGCCTGGCCGCGCAAGTGGACGAACTGGTGGAGGCACGCAACCAGGCGCAGGCGGCGAACGTGGCCAAGAGCGAGTTCCTGGCGATGATGAGCCACGAGATCCGAACGCCGATGAACGCGGTGATCGGCATGCTCTATCTCAGCTTGCGCGCCTCGCTCGACGCCCGGCAGCGCGACCGGATCAGCAAGGCACACCGCGCCGCCCAGGGCCTGTTGCGGGTGATCAACGACATCCTCGACTTCTCCAAGATCGAGACTGGCAAGCTGGTGCTGGACGACAGCGTGTTCAGCCTGGCCGGCGTGGTCGAGGCGGTGTGCGACGCGGTGGAGCAGCCGGCGCGCGACAAGGGCCTGCAGTTCAGTGTCGAACACGACCCTGCCCTGCCCGACCTGCTGTGCGGAGATGCGCTTCGCCTGCGCCAGGTGTTGATCAACCTGGCAGGCAATGCGGTGAAGTTCACCGACCAGGGCCAGGTGCGCCTGCGCCTGATCGGCGGTGCGAGCGATGCACAAACCACCACGCTGCAGGTGCACGTCGAGGACAGCGGCATCGGCATGAGCGCCGCGCAGCAGGCCAAGCTGTTCCAGGCCTTCAGCCAGGTGGACAGCTCGGCGGCGCGCCGCTTCGAGGGCACCGGGCTCGGTCTGGCGATCTCGCGCCGGCTGGTCGACCTGATGGGCGGCCAGCTGACGGTGAGCAGCACGCCGGGTGCGGGCTCGGTGTTCATGCTGCAGCTGCGGCTGGCGCGGCCGGCGCCCGGCCAGGCGATGCAGCATGCGCTGGCATTGGCCGGTGCCGAGAGCCCGCTGCCGCTGGCACCGGGCTGCACGCTGCTGGTGGTCGACGACAACGAGGTCAACCGGCTGGTGGCCGCCGAGCTGCTGGCGGTGCTGGGCTGCCGCTGCGTGGAGGCGGACAACGGCCTGCGGGCGCTGGAGCTGCTGCACAGCGGCGCCCGCTTCGACGCCGTGCTGATGGACTGTCACATGCCGGTGATGGACGGCTACGAGGCGGCGCGCCGCGTGCGCCAGCACCCGGGCTGGGCGTCGCTGCCCATCATCGCGATGACGGCCGATGCCTTCGACCAGGACCGCGCCGACTGCCTCGCCGCCGGCATGGATGACCATGTCAGCAAGCCCATCGACATCAACGCCTTGCGCACCACGCTGCAGCGCTGGCTGCCACCCAGCCCGCACGCGACCGCCGGTTGATGCGGCGCATCGCCGACAATCCGGCATGACCGATCCCGTTTCCCCGGCCGCGCTGCCGGCAGGCCCAGCCGCAGGCCCATCGTTTTCCCAGCTGCCGCTCTCGGCGGCCATGCTGGCCAACCTGCAGACCCTGGGCTACCTGGCGATGACGCCGATCCAGGCCGCCGCCCTGCCCCTGGCCCTGGCCGGGCACGACCTGGTGGCCCAGGCCGCCACCGGCAGCGGCAAGACCGCCGCCTTTGCCCTGGCCCTGCTGCACCGGCTGGACGGCCGGCGGCAGGACGGGCCGCCACGCACGCAGGCCCTGGTGCTGTGCCCCACCCGCGAGCTGGCCGAGCAGGTGACGCAGGAGATCCGCCGCCTGGCGCGCGCCGAGGACAACACCAAGGTGCTGACCCTGTGCGGCGGCACGCCGATCAAGCCGCAGACCGACAGCCTGGCGCATGGGGCGCAGGTGGTGGTGGGCACGCCCGGGCGCATCGTCGACCACCTGGAGCGCGGCAGCCTGCAGCTGGACGCGCTGGCCACCCTGGTGCTGGACGAGGCCGACCGCATGCTGGACATGGGCTTCGCCGAGGACATCGCCACCATCGGCAGCCGCTGCCCCAAAGTGCGGCAGACCCTGCTGTTCTCGGCCACCTACCCCGATGGCCTGGCGCAGATCAGCCGGCGTTTCCTGCGCGACCCGCAGGAGGTGACGCTGACCGCCCAGCCCAGCGCCGCCAAGATCCGCCAGCGCTTCTACCAGGTGGCCGACGACCAGCGCCTGCATGCGGTGGGCCTGCTGCTGAACCACTGGCGGCCCGAGCGCACCCTGGCCTTCTGCAACACCAAGGCGAGCTGCCGGGACCTGGTGGCGGTGCTGCAGGCCCAGGGCATTGCCGCGCTGGCGCTGCATGGTGACCTGGAACAGCGTGAGCGCGACCAGGTACTGATCCAGTTCACCAACCGCAGCTGCCCGGTGCTGGTGGCCACCGACGTGGCCGCGCGCGGGCTGGACATCGTGGGCCTGGAGGCGGTGGTCAACGTCGACGTGACGCCCGACGCCGAGCAGCACATCCACCGCGTGGGGCGCACCGGCCGGGCCGACGCCGAGGGCTGGGCCTTCAGCCTGGCCAGCCTGGACGAGATGGGCCGGGTGGGCCGCATCGAGCAGCTGCAGGGCCGCGAGTTCGAGTGGTTCCCGCTGGACGGGCTGACGCCCACCGGCAGCGGCCCGCTGCGTGCGCCCATGGTCACGCTGCAGATCCTGGGCGGGCGCAAGGAGAAGATCCGCGCCGGCGATGTGCTGGGGGCCCTGACCGGGGATGGTGGCTTGCCGGCAGCCCAGATCGGCAAGATCAACGTCAACGAGTTCTCCACCTATGTGGCGGTGGCGCGCGAGATTGCCACCAAGGCCTTGAAGGCCCTAAACGACGGCAAGGTCAAGGGCAAGAAGGTGAAGGCGCGGGCGGTGGACACCTGAACCCGGTGGCCCCCCAATGGGGGCCACCATCGGCCCACCCTTTCTGGTGATTCTCCCGGACCCGGCTGCAGTTTCAGACTGTGGTCACCGTCGAACGGCGCTGCAGTGTGTTGCAGGCCGGTTCGACATCCTGGGAGGGTCATGCCATGGCTACCGCACTTGCTGCCTTGTTCGAGGCCGTTCAATGTGTTGCCCTGCGTGGAGGCGGCACGCCAGGGCCGCTGCGCACGCGTCCCTGGGTGCCGGCGGTGGCAGCGCTGGTTGGGCTCTGCCCACCGCCCACCGCGGCCAGCGAAGTCGAGTCCAAGGGTGCCGCCATCCAGGCTGCCGACACGGCTGGCCAGCCGCAGCAGGTCGTCGTCATCGGGGCGAAGCTGCCACCACCACCGCCGCCGCCGCCTCCTCCTCCGCCGCCCCCACCACCACCGGCGCCCTCGCCATCGCCTCAGATCATCCTGATCACCGGCATACGGCCGCCCATCGGCGGCACGTCATTGGGCCGCATCGGCGAAACCAGCGGGGGCAGCAGCGCGGTGGCCAAGCGCAACCCCAGATCCGCCAAGGCGGTCGAGCCCGCTTCCACCGACAACACGGCTGCCTCGGATTGCTCAGGCAACCCGAGTTCGCCCAACCCGGTGATCATCGCCACCGGCGAAAAGGTCCAGACGGAAACCGACATCCTGGCCCACGGTGAATACGGCCTGGGCTTGACACGCACCTACCGCAGCCGCGGCACCGGTGGCATGTTCGGCAGCCGCTGGTTGTCCAACTTCGACTATCCGAAGCTGGTGACAGCGGGCTGCGCCAAGCACAGCGACTACCCCAACCGCTGCCTGCCGACCTCGGTCAAGATGACCTTGCCGGATGGATCGGCCTACACCTACAAGTCGCCGCCGAGCTACAACTTCAGCTACACCGTGGGCAATGCTGCGGCCACGGGCAGCATGTCCTACGACCCCTATGGCGGCTACCAGGTGCTCACCGACGCGGCGGTCTACAACTACGACGCCAGCGGCGTGATCCAGTCGGTCCACAGCCGCGGTGGCAACCCGCTGCTCAGCTTCGTCTATGCCGGCAACCCACGCTTTCCCAGCAGGGTGGTCAACGCGGCCGGGCGCGCCATCGATTTCACCTACAACGCCGATGTGCAGGTCGTCCAGGCCAGGGACGCGGCCGGCAATGCATGGAACTACAGCTACCAGAACGTCAACCTGCTGCGGTCCGTCAGTTCACCGGGGCCCAATGCCGATGTGCGCGACTACCTGTACGAGCTGCCGGGCATCGACTATTCACTGCTGACGGGCATCGTCATCAACGGTGTGCGCTACAGCACCTACCGCTATGACAGCAGCCGCCGGGTGATCGAAAGCGGGCTCGCGGGCGGCGAGGAACGCGAAACCTTTGCCTATGGCGCCAATGCCACCACAGTCACCGATGCCCGTGGACAAAGCGTCACCTACCAGTTCGTGCCGGCGCAGGGCGGGTTGAAGCTGGCATCCGTGTCACGCGCCAGCACCGGCACCTGCCTGGCCGCGGCGGCATCCACGGTCTACGACAGCAATGGCTGGGTGGACTACACGCTGGACTGGAACGGCAACAAGACCGACTACAACCACGACAGCGCGGGCCGCTTGTTGTCCATGACCATCGCCCCTGGCACGGCGGCCGCCAGCACCGAGCTCCACACCTGGTCGGGCAGCAACCTGAGCCACACCACCTGGCTGGACCGCGCCGGCGTCGCACTGCGCCGCACCGCCTACACCTATGTGGGCAGCGGGCCGGCAGCCGGCGAGGTGGCGGGCGTGACCACCACCGACCTGCGGACCGGCGTGGTGCAAACCGTCACCCAGACCTATGCCTTCCATGCCAACCGCGTGCTGGCATCACGCTCGACCAGCCAGAGCCTGCCGGGCGGGGATTCGGCCGTGTCGACCACCAGCTTCGACACGGCAGGCAACACCACGTCCATGGTGAATGCCGTGGGGCACGTGGCCACCTGGTCGGGCTACAACGCCATGGGGCTGCCGTCACGGGCGACCAATGCCAACGGCGTCAGCACCACCTTCACCCACGACGCCAAGGGCAACCTGACATCCAGCAGCCTGCTGCTGCCGGCAGGAACGCTCACCACCCACTACAGCTACAACGGCAATCGGCAAGTCACCGACGTGGTCCATCCCCATGGCGCCGTGGACCGCTTCCGCTACAGCGCCTCGGGCAGACTGGTCCAGATCGGCAATGCGCTGGGTGCGTTCACCCAGCTGCCCTACGACATTGCAGGCATCACCGCGACGACACGTTCACCGCGGCATGTGCCCTCGGTGCAAGGGTCGACCCCGGTGGGCACGGCGGCCGGCGAGTTCGTCAGCACCCTGCGCTTCGACAGCCTGGGCAGGCCCTACACCAGCCGCGGCAACGGCGGGCAGGAACTGAACTTCCGCCACGACGCCAACGGCAACCTGCTTAGCAGAACCGATGTGCGAGGACGGACCACACGGTTCACCTACGATGCACGCGACCGCATCACCGCCGTTCACCACCCCGACACCGGTGTGATCCAGCAGGCCTACGACGCCGCGGGCATGCTGGCCAGCATCACCGACCCACGCGGCCTGGTCACCAGCTTCAGCTACAACGGGCTCGGACAGCTCATCCAGCGCAACAGCCCTGACACGGGCAGCACGGTCTACACCCTGGACAGCGCCGGCCGCCTGGCCAGCGAGGCACGTGCCGACGGCAGTGTGCTGACCTACACCTGGGACAAGCTCGGCCGCATGCGCAGCCGCAGCGCTGGTGGCCTGACCGAATCCTTCGTCTACGACGAGGGGCCTTACGGCAAGGGGCATTTGACGCGTGTGGTCGACGCCACCGGCCAGACCAGCTTCAGCCACGGTGCAGACGGCCGTTTGCTGCAGCAGACCAGCACCATCATGGGCAGCACCAGCACCGTGGCCTGGGCCTTCGACAGCCTGGGGCGGCTGAGCACGATGTCCTATCCGGGCGGGCTGATGCTGGGCTTCGAGCATGATTCCTACGGTCGCCTGCAACGTGTGCGCAGCAACCACGGCGGTGCCTGGTCGGTTGTGGGTGATTCGTTCCTGTACCAGCCGGCAACCAGCGAACTGTATGGCTGGCGCTTCGGCAACAATCTGCCACGCACACTCACCTTGGACGCAGACCGACGGCTGACCCAGATCATGACTGCTGGCGTGCAAACTCTGGCCTATGGCTGGAACAACACCGACACCATCGGCTCGATCACCGACGGCATGGCACCGGCGCTCAGTTCCACGTTCACCTATGACGACAACGACCGGCTGACTGGCGCGGCCCGTTCTGGTGACAACCAGAACTTCTGGCTCGACAAGGTGGGCAACCGCACGGCCCACGCCCGCAACACCAGCAGTTGGACTGTGACCTTGAGCCCGTCATCCAACCGCCTGACCAGCATCAGCGGCAGCGATGCGCGCCAGTTCGGCCATGACACCAAGGGCAATCTGACATCGGACAGCAAGGGCGCCAGGCGATTCGGGTACGACGCCTTCAACCGCTTGTCCAGGATCGATGCAGCGGGCAGCCTGCTTGCAACCTACGGCAGCAACGCCTTCAACCAGCGCAGCTGGAAACGCGCGGCCGGGCAGTTGACGACATTTGTCCACGGGCCGGACGGCCAACTCCTGCATGAGCAAGGCGCCAGCACGACCAGTTATGTGTGGGTGGCCGGAAGCCTGTTTGGCATCGTGCGCGCCGGCCAGTTCTACGCGAGCCACAACGACCACCTGGGGCGCCCCGAGGTGGTGACCAACACAAGCGCGCAGACCGTCTGGCGCGCCAACAACAGCGCGTTTGACCGCACCGTGGTTGCCGATGTGTTTGGCGGCTTGAATCTTGGGTTTCCAGGGCAGTACTTCGATGCGGAGTCTGGATTTTATTTCAATTGGAACAGGTATTATGACCCTTCGATCGGAAGATACACCCAATCCGACCCTGTAGGAATTTCTGGAGGAATTAACACGTACGCATACGTGGGTGGGAATCCCATCAGCTACGTCGATCCAGAAGGGCTATTTGGTCTGCCTGGCTCGATTGCCGGCGGCGTCATGGGTGCGATAGGCGGCGGCCTTGGAGCGTCCGCCAATGGCGGGAGTTGGGTCACCGGCGCAATCATCGGTGGAATTAGCGGCGCCGTTGTTGGCGGCATCCTCGGGCCTTGGGCAGGCTCAAGCGCTGGAGGTCAGGCATTTTTGAGATCCGTGACAGGTGTTCTCGGAAATGCAATGGGCCAGGGAACGCGGATCGGCGACAAATGCTTCTGCGGCATCAATGTCGGCTCTTTGGCTGGTAGCGCCATCGGCGGCGCGGCGGCCGGTGTTCGCGCGGCAAGCATGGCAGCCAACACTTACTCTGGCTCATTAGGGTCTCAAGTTGCACAGCGTTGTATGGCTGGTACATCCGGCTCAGCGATGTCCACCGCGAGTGGCGTTGTCGGCACCGCGCTAGGCGCGAGCAATTGTTCTTGCTGACTTTGAAATCCCAGCCAAATGAACTCATACCGGAAACTTGCAGCGGGTTCTTTGGTCTGTGCGCTCCTCGCAGTCATGCTGATGGTTTTGAGTTTCGTATTCGTGCAACGGCTTCCAGCATCCTTGCGCGGCACCTTGACCGATTGGATTTACATGGGCCTGGTCGGGGTATTTGGAGTAGCAGCTGCCTTGTACTGCGCTCTCGCTTATGGATTAGCGTTCCGAGTCATTGAGGACAAATCGATAATTGGCAACGAGAATCGCCTACACATCATCAAGCGTCTCACTGGGTTCTTCATTACTGCTGGTCAACAAACAGACTTTCTGTTGATTAGTCACTCGGGGGGGCTGTGGCTCGTACCCTTCGCCGCGCTGAGACCGAGCCCCAAGCGAGAATCTGGCACCGGATCTTGAACATCGCGTCGATTGCACGTGGCGGTGATGAGTCAAAGCTTGTGCATGTCGATATCAAGTCCTTCGAGAGGTGCGAATGCTTCGCGGGTGAGGCGATTGGTGTGATCTGGCGCTTGGCGATGGCCGGCATTGACAGGAATACTACCGAGCTGAGGCCTAGGCGATGGCGAAAGGTTATTTATGAGCTCTGTTACGCTCTTGCTGATGGATAGCGTGGTCTCGGTTTAATCTCATTCGGCTGCCTCGGTTCAGCCTTTTTTCAGCAACCTAAAAATCTTCGGCATGGGTCACCGTCGAGATATATCAGAAATTCAGCTATGCAATCATTTGCTTTGTTTCATACTTTTATATGTCCGGCATGCATGAATAATATTTTCAAATAAATTCCGTAGCGGAATGGGTATGGCTGGATAGACGCCAAGTCTTGTAAATCCGTGCTCATCATTATTTTAGGCAAGTTTCCTGAAGAAAAATTTGCAGGCAAGCACAGGAGAGAGCATTGAAGACAAGACGTTGGTTTGTGCTTGCAAGCGTGCTGATTCTGTGCTTTACAAATGACACCAAGGCAGAAAGTGCGGGAGAGACGCTTGCCTCTAAGATCGCAAAATCGCTTCCAAATTCTTGGAGTGTGATTGAGAGAAAGCTTGGTGTGCTACCTGAGGGTCACTATTGGGGGCAGAAATACACCAGCGATCAAGGTGAAGAAATTCTGCTGCAAGGCGTGGCCGATGTGCACGTCTCGTGGCAGAACAGCCGCGGCGAATGGCACGTCGAAGTTGTTGGCAAGGAAACACTCAAGCTCTATGTGATGCCACTGGCGTATCAAGAGAGTTGGTTGCGATTTTTCATTCCGCAACGTCCAGTGACCGCCCGTCTGCTTGTGGAGACTCAGTCATTGAAGGTTTACGCCCATCCGTCGTTCAGGATCATCGAGAAGGAAAAACTTGCGCGCATCACGAAGGAAGCAAAGGCCATCCGCTGGCCAGACTTGCCCGAGAGCACGGCGGTGTTGTCATGGGCGACTTGGCGCACTGACATAGCGCGGTTGCTGAGCCAGGGGACATGATGTTGCATTGGTCGCGCGAGCGCGAAGTTCTCAGTCGGGTGCGAGGTCGGAATGAAAGACCGGGGCCCCATGTCGCGCGGGAGAAACTAATACAGGTGTCGCCGATGTCCTAGGCTGCGCAACCACGCGCATGATCGGGCGCGCACTGGCGCAATAGCTTTCGCAAGGATGAACCAGCAAGCTCCACCCACTGCCAGATGAAGGCTCCCGATGGTTCAAGCCCACCGAGACCGGCGCTGCACCGATCAAGCGAACAACCCCTGCAAAAACCACCCCGGCTCATCCGCCGCCACCGGCAGCCGCTTGCGGTACACCCACACCAGCGCCCCGCTGCAAGATTGCGCAATGAAGTAGTCGCGCAGCACCAGCGCGCCGTCCCACCAGCCGCATTCCAGCCGTTCGGGTCCGGCCAGCAGTTGCAGCGGCTGGCCGGCCAGCAGCGGCGCTGCGTCGCGCTCGGCCAGCACCTGGGGAGCGGGCAGCAACCACAGCGGCTGGGTGCCCAGCACCTGGGGATCACGCAGCAACTCGGCCTGGCCGCGTGACAGCACACCCAGCTGCGCCGGATCGGCGGCCTGCCAGCAGGTGCCCAGCTCCGGCCGGTAATCGGCCACCGGCGTCAGGCGCTGCACCTGCTCGCTGCCCAGCCGGGCCTGCAGCCGCTCCACCAGCCGGGCCAGGCCGGCACGCTGGCTCTCGGCGCTGGCGAACTGGGCGCCAAACAGCTCGGCATTGGGCGGCGCGGCATCCACCCGCTCGTCGCAATGCAGGCTGAGATCGAGCACCGGCGCGGGCAGCGGCAGCCGGCCCAGGCGTTCGGCCAGCAGGCCGTGCAGATGGGCCGCGTCGGCCGAGGGCCGGGCCGGGGCGATGTCCAGCGGGGTGTGGGTGGGCGTGCTGCGCTCGCTGCGGTGGCGCGGGCCATGGTGCATCACCAGGCTGAAGCGCGCCACGCAGCCCTGGCTGGCTTGCACCCAGGCCACCAGCCGCGCCAGCAGCACCTGGGCGCCTGCCAGCACCTGGGCGCTGGTGTCGGCGCGGTGCATCAGCTCCAGCCGGCTGGCAAAGCGCGGTGGCAGCGTGAGCCAACCGTGGGCCTCGGGCGCCTGGCCGCGCGCCTGGTCGATGCGGTGCAGCAGCGTGGGGCCGAAGCGGCGCGCCAGGCCGTCACGCGGCAGGCGGCGCACATCGGCCAGGCGCCGCAGACCCATGCCGGCCAGGGCCTGCAGACGGGCGGCACCGGCGATCAGCAAGTGCAAGGGCAGGCGGTCCAGCAGCTGCTGCAAGGCCTCGTGGTCCTGCACATGCGCGCCCCGCTCCAGGCCGTCACGCCAGCCGGCCAGCAGGGCCGCGCCCAGTGCGGTGGGCGCACAGGCGATGCGCACCTGGTGGCCCAGTGGCGCCAGGGCGGCGCGCAAGCGGGCCAGCAGCGCCGGCAGGCCGCCCCAGTAGCGCAGACAGCTGCGCACCTCCAGCCGCACGCCCACCAGGGCCGGCGGATCGTCGGCGGTGGCGGCCGGCAGCCAGGCCACCGACGGGCTGAAGCCCAGCGCCACATGGGCCACGGCCCGCAGTGCCCGGGCATCACGGCTGGCATCGGCCTGGCCCAGGCGCAGATCGGGCACCAGCGCCAGCGCGGTGGCACGCTGCATGCCCACACGCACCCCGCGCGCCAGCGCGGCGGCATCGGCATGCTGCACCCGGTGCTCGGCGATGAGAACCGCCGGCGCCTCGGGCGCGCACTGCGCCGGCGGCTCTGGCGCTGCGGCCGCACCGTCCGCCTGACAGGCAGCGTCGCAGGCGCGACGGGGCGGCGCGGCGGCCTGCCAGGATTCCAGCGAGAGCTGCGGCAGGTGCAGGGCCACCCACAACATGGTCGGCATGGCGGCTAGCAGGCCCGCTAGCGCGGGGAGGTGCCGGCTGCAGTGCGGCCGGCCAGGCCGCGCCCGAGCTGGCGTGCTTGCGCCTGCGCCAGCAGCTGGGCCTGCACCGCGGCGGGCAGCACCGGCGGCAGTTGCAGCCGCAGCGGCTGGGCCAGCAGCGGCCCGCGCCGCTTGAGCAGGCGCACAGTGAGGCCATCGCCCCCCGCGGGCTGCAGCAGCAGGCGCAGCGGCGCCGGGCTGGGCCGGCCGCGGGCCAGGGCGTCGCGGAACAGGAACACCGGCCCGTCCTGCGCCTGGGCCGCCAGCTGCAGCCGGCGCAGCGCATCGGCCCGCAGGTTGACCGGCAGCCAGGCCAGCACCGCGCCCACCTGGCCGCTCTTGAGCGCCTGCTCCAGCGCCCACAGCAGGTCGGCCCCCGGCAGCAGCGGCGCCAGCCGGCTGGCGCCACGCGGCACGCCGGGTGCGGTGTCGGGCTGCCAGGCCGGTGCGCAGGGCGCTGCCCCAGCGGCGCCGGGCCGCCCCTGGCCGACGGGGCGTGAGCGCACCACCAGCCAGTGCCGGCTGTCCAGCCCGCACTGGGCCAGCGCCCAGGCACTGAGCGACGCCGGTGGGTCGAACAGCATGACGCAGCGGCCGGCGCTGGCCGAAGCGGGCACCGCCGCAGACACGGCCGCCAGCACCGGTGCCAGCAGCCGCAGTTCGCCGATGCCCGGCTGCGGCAGCAGCAGCTCGGTCAGCACCCCATGCGGCCAGCCGCCGCCGGGCAGCTGGGCGTCCAGGTCGGCAAAACCGCTGGGGCTGGCGGGCTGGGCACCAGCCCCCAGCTGGCTGGCGCGCCACACCGCCGGATGCAGGGCCAGGTCAAGGCCAGGGGGCTCGTGCGACATCTCAGCGGCCGATGCGGCCACACTGCCTGCCAGCGGCGGTGGCACACCGCCGCCTGCCGGATGCGGCCCACCCTCCAGCGGCGCGGCGCCAGGTGCAAAACCGGGCGCAGCGCCGGGCACAGCACCCGGCACAGCGTCATGCAGCGCATCGTCAGCGTCGAAGAAGGGCAGGGACAGATTCACATCAAGACTGTACGTTCATACAGTGATGACGGCAAGCCATGCCCGGACCGCCGGCTGTGCCCCCTGGCTGTGGGGGCCGCCGCCCACCGGCGCTGCCATGGTCCGGGTGTGCGACGACGGCCGCCCGCCCTTCAGCGCCCCCCCCCCCCCCCCCGGCAGGGCCTGTCTGGCCGACACCGGATAATCCGGGTTCAGCGTTCGACACCCCCCGCACACCACCGCACCGCAGGCCCCACCGCCGTCCCATGCCCAGCCTGCTGCAGCGCTTCGCCCGCATCACCCCCTACTTCCGCCACAGCCGGCTGGCCGTGGGCGTGGCCTTTCTGGCGTCGCTGGTGGGCGCGCTCACCGAGCCGCTGATCCCGGCCATGCTCAAGCCGCTGCTGGACCAGGGCTTCAGCGCCGGCGCCTTGCCGCTGTGGCTGGTGCCGGTGGCCATCATCGGCACCTTTGCGCTGCGTGGCGCGGCCGGCTTCGTGGCCCAGTACGCCCTGTCCTGGGCTGCCCACCGCGGGGTGCAAGACCTGCGCGAGGCGCTGTTCCAGCGCATCCTCAGCGCCCAGCCGGCGATGTTCGCCCGCCATTCGGCCAGCAGCCTCACCAACACCCTGGTCTACGAGGTGCAGAGCGGCGCGCTGCAGCTGGTCAATTCGGTGCTGGTGCTGCTGAAGGATTCACTCACCCTGCTGGCCCTGCTGGGCTACCTGGTGTGGCTGAACTGGAAGCTCACGCTGTTTGTCGGTGTGCTGTTTCCGGCGGTGGCGCTGCTGATGCGCAGCGTCAGCAAGCGCCTGCGCCGCCTGGCGCGCGAGGGGCAGGACGCCACCGACGGCCTGGCCTACGTGGTGGAAGAAAACGTGCTGGCCTGGCGCATCGTGCGCCTGCACGGCGCCGCGCCGGCCCAGGCCCAGCGCTTCGAGCGCCATGCGCTCACCCTGCGCCGGGTGCTGCTGAAGGCTGCCGCGTCGGCCGGGATGATGACACCGCTGACCCAGTTGTTCACCGCGGTGGCGCTGTCGGCGGTGATCGTGGTGGCGCTGTGGCAGAGCAGCGCCACCGGCAGCACCGTGGGCGGCTTCGTGGCCTTCATCACCGCCATGCTGATGCTGGTGGCGCCGGTCAAGCACCTGTCGGACGTGATGGCACCCATCACCCGCGGCCTGGCCGCCATCGAGCGTGGCATGGAGCTGCTCGACAGCAGCCCGGCCGAGGTGGGCGGCAGCCACCAGGCCGGCACGCCCGGCATGCCCGGCACCACCACCACCCAGCGCGCCCAGGGCCGGCTGCAGCTGCAGGACGTGGTGCTGCGCTATGCCGACGACCAGGCCCCCGCGCTCAACGGCCTGACGCTCGGCGTGGCCGCCGGCGAGACGGTGGCCCTGGTGGGCCCGTCGGGCGCCGGCAAATCCTCGCTGATCAACCTGCTGCCCCGCTTCGTGGTGCCCACCAGCGGCCAGATCACGCTGGACGGCGTGGCCCTGGGCGACTGGCAGATCGATGCCCTGCGCCGCCAGTTCGCCCTGGTCAGCCAGGACGTGGTGATGTTCAACGACAGCATCGCCGCCAACGTGGCCCTGGGCAGCGAGGTCGACGCGCCCCGCGTGCGCGCGGCGCTGGCCGGCGCCAACCTGCTGGATTTTGTGGACGGCCTGCCGCAGGGCCTGCACACCGTGATCGGCCACAACGGCAACCAGCTCTCGGGTGGCCAGCGCCAGCGCCTGGCCATCGCCCGCGCGCTGTACAAGGACGCGCCCATCCTGATCCTGGACGAGGCCACCTCGGCGCTGGACAGCGAGAGCGAGCGCGCGGTGCAGACCGCCCTGGACGCGCTGATGCGCGGGCGCACCACGCTGATCATCGCCCACCGCCTGTCCACCATCGAGCATGCCGACCGCATCGTGGTGATGGACGCAGGCCGGGTGGTGGAGCAAGGCCCCCATGCCGGCCTGCTGGCCGCTGGCGGCCTCTATGCCCGTCTGCACGCCATGCAATTTCGGACATGACCCCCCCGAAGCGCCGATGGCGCTCCCCCCAGGGGGCGGCCCCGGCGGCCCGGCAAAGCCGGCTCCGCGGCGCCCGCTTGACCCACCCGACACTGCACACCTGAAGGAGCCCTGCCAATGACCACCGCGATCAGCCGCTACCCCGTGCCCGAACTGAAGGACCTGCCCGACGACCTGCGCGAACGCATCCTGGGCGTGCAGGAGAAGGCCGGCTTCGTGCCCAATGTGTTCCTGGCGCTGGCGCACCGGCCGGCCGAGTGGCGCGCCTTCATGGCCTACCACGACGCCCTGCTGCTCAAGGACACCGGCACGCTGAGCAAGGGTGAGCGCGAGATGATCATCGTCGCCACCTCGGCCGCCAACCAGTGCCTGTACTGCGTGGTGGCGCATGGCGCCATCCTGCGCATCTACGAGAAGAAGCCGCTGATCGCCGACCAGCTGGCCACCAATTACCGCAAGGCCGACATCACGCCGCGCCAGCGGGCGATGCTGGATTTCGCGATGAAGGTGTGCCTGAAGTCGGCCGAGATCGACGAGGCCGATTTCGTGGCCCTGCGCGCCCATGGCTTCGACGACGAGGACATCTGGGACATCGGTGCCATCACCGCCTTCTTCGGCCTCAGCAACCGCATGGCCAACCTGACCGGCATGCGGCCCAACGACGAGTTCTTCCTGATGGGCCGGCTGCCCAAGACGCCCAAGGCCTGATCGGACCCCGGTGGCCCTGATGCACAACCCGGCAGGGCTGTCGCCGGTGGTTGCCGGTGCCTGGCGCCTGGCCGAATGGCAGTGGACGGCGCAGCAGCGCCTGGCCTGGATCGAAGGCAATCTCGACATCGGCGTGACCAGCTTCGACCATGCCGATGCCGGCGGCAGCGACAACGTGGAGGCGCTGTTCGGCGAAGCGCTGGCGCTGCGCCCGGCGCTGCGCAGCCGTTTGCAGCTGGTCAGCGCCGTCCGCCCGGGCCAGCGTGCCAGGCACGGCAACAGCCCGGCGGCCCATGTGGCCCATGTGCGGGCCTCGGTGGAGCAGTTGCTGCGCGCACTGCGCACCGACCACCTGGACCTGCTGCTGATCCACCGCCCGGATGCGCTGCTGGATGTCGACGCACTGGCCGAGACCTTCGAGGCCCTGCGCCGCGAGGGCAAGGTGCGCAGCTTCGGCGCCAGCAACGTCACGCCCGCCCAGCTGGCGCCGCTGCACCGGCGTTTTGCGCTGGCCACGCACCAGATCGAGCTGTCGCCGCTGCAGCGCAGCGCCCTGCACGACGGTGTGCTCGACCAGTGCCAGGACCTGGGCCTGCGGCCCATGGTCTGGTCGCCCCTGGCCGGTGGACGCATCTTCACTGCGCAGGACGACGCGGCCTGCCGGCTGCGCAGCACGCTGGAAACCTTGGCCGCCGAGCGCGGCATCAGCGTCACCACCCTGGTGATCGCCTGGGTGCTGCGCCACCCCAGCCAGCCCCTGCCCATCCTGGGATCACGCCGCATCGGCGTGGCGCAGGACGCCATGGCCGCCCTGCCCCTGGCGCTGGACGCCCAGGCCTGGTGGCGAATCTGGACCGCGGCCGGCGGGCACGGGGTGCCCTGACGGCGGGGCTCAGGTGCTGCGCAGGCTGCGCAAGGCCAAGGGCAGCGCCGCCAGCGACACCACCAAGCCCAGCACGGCAGCGGCCGTCCAGCCTCCGGCCTGCACGCAGGCGGCCATGGCAGGCGGACCCAGCAGCGAGCCCGAAGCGCCACATTGCGCCAGCAGGCCGTTGGCCCGCACCAATTGGCCCGGCCCCACCGCCAGGCGTGGCAGCAGCGCAAACGTGAGGCTGGCGAACACGCCGCCCAGCATGTTCAGCAGCACCGCCAGGCCGATGGCCAGCGCCGGCTGCGGCGCCGGGGTGAACACGCCGAACAGCAGCAGCGGCGGCAGGCCCAGCGACACCAGCACCGGCCCCCGCAGGCCCACACCATGGCGCAGCAGCAGGGCCGCGGCCGCGCTGCCCCCCACCGCCGCCAGCGCCGCCAGCCCGGCCCACTGGCCGGCAGCTGCAGCGCCGAGCCCGGCCTCGCGCACCAGCAGCGTGGGCAGCAGGCCCAGCATGCCCACCTCGAACAGCGCAAAACCGCCGAAGGCCAGGGCCAGGCACCACAGCGCGGGGCTCAGGCGCGCGGCCGGTGTGGCATCGCCCGCCTGTGGCGCAGCGGGTGCGGCCGCATCCGCCGGCAGCCGCGCCCGCCACAGCACCCCCCACAGCAGCAGCGCCACCCCACCGCCCACCGCCACCGCGCCGCGCCAGCCCAGCCAGGCCGCGGCACCGGCGCTGCCCCAGGCGCCCAGGGCCAGGCCCACCGGCACGAAGGTGCTCCACAGCGTCAGTGCCAGGCCTTGTGTGCGCGGGCCGGCCTCGCCGGCATGGCGGGCAATCAGCACCGGCGCGCTGACGATCACACCCAGGTAGCCTGCCGCCTCCAGCAGCCGCCAGCCGAACAGGCTGGTGGCCCCCTGGGCCAGCGCGCCGCCCAGGCCGGCCACGGCCAGCGCACCCACGCCCCAGCGCAGGCAGCGCACCAGGCCCAGGCGGTTCGCCAGCAGGCCGGCCACCGCGCCCAGCATGGCACCGCCCACCTCGATCAGCGAGATCGCCAGCGCCACCAGCGGCAGGCCCAGGCCCAGGGCCACGGCCACCAGCGGCGCCAGTGCCGACAGCTTGCCCAGCTGGGCCGCGGCCAGCAGGCCGCACAGGTAGAGCAGGCCCACCAGCGGCCAGGGCGACGCCTGCGGCCGGCTCATCGCCAGGCCCCGGCCGCCACACCGGCGCTACCATGCCTGCCAGCATGGACAGCAGCACCCAGCCGATCTTCAGTGGCGACAGCCGCAGCCTGGGCCGCTCCCTGCGCACCTGGCGCACGCTGCGGCGCATCAAGCAGGCGCATGCGGCGCGGTTGCTGGGGGTGTCGCAGGCCACGGTGTCGCGCTGGGAGAACGGCCAGGCGCCACCCGCACCCGACCAAGCCCAGCGCCTGCGCAGCCTGCTGGCCGCCCGGCTGGACAGCGCGGGCGACCGGGTGCTGGCCCGGCTGGTGCAGCAGTCGGCCGCACCGGTGCACCTGGTGTGCGACCTCACCCACCGGCTGCTGGCCGCGTCGCCCGCACGCGAGGCGCAGTTCAAGGTGCCCACCAGCCAGCTGCTGGGTGCGTCGCTGTGGCGCTGCGCCAGCCCCGACATCGTGGCCGCCGAGGCCAGGCTGGCCGACCTGGGCTGGTTCGGCCCGCAGCCGCCGGCCGTCGAGTTCCACACCGGTGCGCGGGAAAGCGACGACCTGACCATCCTGGCCTGCCACATTCGCTGGGTGCGCCTGCAGCTGTCGGACGGCAGCTTCGTGCGGCTGGTGGAAAGCCTGCCTGCGCCCAGCCCTCACGCCGCGCCACCCGCCAGCCAGTCGGCCAGCGCCTGCAGCGAGGCACATTCGCGGTAGAGCGGGTGGTCCACCGGGGCGGGCGCGTCTTCATGCGCCCACACCAGCGGATAGGGCACCAGCACCGCCCGCCAGCCGGCGGCCAGCGCGGGCAGCACGTCCGAGCGCACCGAGTTGCCGGCCATCAAGGCCTGTGCCGCCGGCACGGCGTGGCGCGCCAGCAAACGCTGGTAGGTCTCGGGTGTCTTCTCGCTGACCACCGCCACATCGGCAAAAAAGCTGCCCAGGCCCGAGGCCGCGAGCTTGCTCTCCTGGTGGAACATGTCGCCCTTGGTGACCAGCACCAGCGGCGCCAGTTCGGCCAGGCGCTCCAGCGCCTGCTGCACGCCGGGCAGCGGCTCCATCGGGTGCTGCATCAGCACACGCCCGGCGTCCAGGATCTCGCCCAGCACATCGGCGCCCACCTGCCGCGCGCTCAACTGCAGCGCCGTCTCCAGCATCGACAGCGTGAAGCCCTTGGCGCCGTAGCCGTACACCCCCAGGTTCTGCCGCTCCACCGCGGCCAGCGTGTGTTCCACCGTGGCGGCATCGGCCCAGGGTGCCAGCAGGGTGTCGAAGCGCGCCTGCGTCATGCGGAACAGGGGCTCGTTGTGCCAGAGCGTGTCGTCGGCATCCAGGGCGATCAGGCGGGGCGTGGTGCGCATGGGCGACAGCTTAAGTGCGCCGGGAAGCCGGGCCGGCGAATGAAATATTCAGCCGCGGCGGCTGCAGCGCAGGGGGATGGGATGCGAGGCAGGGCTGCAACAGGAAGACAGGCCGGCGGCATGGCCGGGAAAGCACCGCCACGCCGCCGCAAGCAGCCAGTGCAACACAGATGTTGGCCTTGCCGCCGCAGCACGCACCGCCTGGCTGCCACTGTCAAACCACCGGAGTCCTCACCATGCATGCTCGACCGTTGGCGCGCACCGTGGCGCCGCTGCTCTGCCTGGCCCTGGTGGCCGGCCCCCTGCCGGCGCGTGCCAGCCAGACCATCCGCTGCGAGAGCCCCAGCATGGGCTACCGCTTTTGCCGCGCAGACACCGACCACCGGGTGGAACTGGTTCGCCAGATCTCCCACACCGATTGCCGCGAAAACCACAACTGGGGTTATGAGCGCAACGGTGTGTGGGTGAACCGCGGCTGCGGCGCCGAGTTCCGTGTCGGGCGCGGCGGAAGCAGCAGCGACAAGGCGGCCCTGGGCGTGGCCATCGTGGGCCTGGCGGCCATCGCCGCCGCGGCCAACAGCCAGCACCGGCAGCAGCAGCAGGATGTCGGCGCCTGGGCGGTGGGCAGCTTCTCCGGCTACGACGACGTGGAAGGCACGGACGTGCAGCTGCGCATCCTGCCCGGAGGGGCGGTGTCCGGCAGCGCTGGCAGCCATGCGTTTTCCGGCAGCCTGGACGGCAGCCGGCTGCAGGCCGGCCGCCACAGCTTCCGCGTGTCACGCTCGGGCAATGGCTTCGTGGCGGTGGACGAGCGCGATGCCAGCCACCGCGTGGTGTTCCAGCGCACCCAGGAAGGTGGAGGCTACTGATGCGACATCCCCTGCAAACCCTCGGCTCCGCGCTGCTTGCCGGCCTGGTGCTGGCAGCCGCGGCGCCCCTGGCCTGGGCCCAGGGCAACCCCGCCACGCGTGCCCCGGGCGCCGGTTTTGCCGACCCGGCCCGCCCCGCACCACGGCCGGCGCCTGCCGACGACGGGGTGGTCTGGCGTGCGCCGGGTGTGGACACCCTGGCCACCGTGCGCCAGCGTGGCCTGCTGCGGGTGTGCGTGGTGCCGGCCGAACCGATGGTGATGAACACCGCCGATGGCGGCTTCGTGGGCTACAGCGTCGACCTGGCGCGCCAGCTGGCGCAGGACCTGGGCGTGGGCCTGGCGCTGCTGCCGTCGAGCTGGGGCCTGGTGGTCTCCGACCTGCTGCAGCGCCAGTGCGACCTGATCGCCAGCGGCCTGTGGGTGACGCTGCCACGCGCCTTGGTGGTGCATTTCAGCAGGCCCACGGCGTTTGACGCCGTGCACCTGGTGGCCAGCCAGGCCAGCGCACCCGGCAAGTCGTCGCTGGCCGATTTCGACCAGCCCGCCATGGCCGTGGCGGTGTACGCCGGCACGCCGCAGGAGGCGCTGGCGCGCAAGCTGCTGCCACGGGCACGGCTGCTGGCCACCGCCGACGACCCGCTGCAGGCGGTGCTGGACGGCAAGGCCCAGGCAGCCCTGGTGCCCACGCTGCTGCCGCAAACCCTGCTGCAGGCCGCGCCGGGCAAGCTCTACCTGCCACGCAGCACGCCGCTGGCCAGCACGCCGACGGCGATGGCCGTGCGCAAGGGGGATCCCGACTTCCTGCACTTCATCAACACCTGGCTGGGCCTGCAGCGCGACAGCGGCTGGCTGGACGAGCGCCTGCTGCACTGGTCGGACAGCGCCAAATGGCCGCGCTGACCACCTGGCTGGCCGGGCCGGCCGCGGTGCTGGCCCTGCTGGGTGGCTGTGCCACGTCCTCGCCACCACCGCCGCCGTCGCCATCGCCAGCACCACCGGCCTCCTCCACACCACCCACGCTGGCCGGCAGCCGCTGGCAGCTGCAGGCCCTGGTGTCCATGGACGATGCGCAGGGCACGGCCCGCCCTGCCGAACCGGCGCGCTACACCCTGGTCTTCGCCGCCGATGGCCGCGCCAGCCTGCAGCTGGATTGCAACCGCGGCAGTGCCAGCTGGCGTGCCGACCCGCCCCGCAGCGATGCGCCGGGCCGCTGGTCGGGCAGCCTGCAGTTCGGTGTGATCGCCAGCACCCGGGCCCTGTGCCCGGCCGGCTCGCTGGAACCACGCCTGGTGCGCGCCCTGCCCTTCGTGCGCGGCTACCTGCTGCTGGATGGCCAGCTGCATCTCACGCTGATGGCCGACGGCGGCATCCTGCACTGGGCGCCGGCACCCTGATCACGGTCATGCCGGCGTGGGCGCCGCCTCGCCGGCCGACAAGGCCGCCAGCGCCGCCACCAGCCGCTGGCGCAGGGCGGCACGCAGGCTGTCGGGCGCCAGCACCTGCACCTGCTCGCCCTGGCGCAGCAGGTCCATCACCAGCTCGGTCTCGTCCACATAGGGCAGGCGCAGCTCCCAGCTGCCGTCGTCGAGCAACCGGCCTTGCTGGTCGGGGTGCCACTCCTCGCGGCTGATCCAGGGCGCGGCCTGCGGGCTGAAGCGCAGCAGCGCCTGCTGGCGGGTGCCGCCGGCAAAGATGCCGTAGCCCCCGTCCATCTCGGCCTGCACCTGGCGCAGCGCCACGTTCTTGGCCGCGGTGCCCAGCACCCGCGCTTCCTGCACCGCATCGAGTGCAAAGCGCAGCAGGCGCTCGCGGCTGTGGCACCAGGCGTCCAGGTACCAGGTGTTGCGGTAGTGCACCAGGCGCTGCGGCGAGACCTCGCGCTCCCCCACCTGGCCACGCGCCCGGGTAAGGTAGCGCATGTGCAGGCGGCGGCGCCGCAGCAGGGCCTCGCCCATGCGCTCGAAACAGTCCGGCGCCACCGGCCGGCGCAGCGCGCTGACGATCTTCACCCGCTTCATCAGCGCCTGGGCGTCGCTGTCGTCACCCGGGCCCAGCAGCTCGTGGATGCGCTCCAGCAGCGGCTGCAGGTGGCGGCTGAGCGTGCCGTCGGCGTCCAGCCCGGCCAGCAGCTGGTGGGCCATCAGCAGCGAATACAGCTCGCGCTCGCTGAACCACAGGCCGGGCAGCTCGTGCTTCTCGCCGCGCCAGGCAGCGCCACCGGCGGTGGTGGTGGCGAAGCGGTAGCCATTGCTGTCGCGGTCGTATTCGATGGGTGCGCCCAGCTGGTCACGCAGGTAGTCCAGGTCGCGCTTGAGCGTGGCGGGCGAGACCTCCAGCGATTCCAGCATCTGCGCGAAGCTGACGCTGCCGCGGTGGCGGATCAGCTGCTCGATCTTGTAGAGGCGGGCGGTCTTGGTCATGCGCGCCAGTCTGCCACGCCTGTCTCTTGGTAGCTCACGTCATGAGCCACCCAGCGCCGAGACTGTGTTGGCCGGAATGTCCTGGCGCCTCTTTCTGGAGTTCTCCCATGGCCCAAGCCGCTCTTGATTTCAGCCCCCTGGTGGATGCCGCAGCCGCACCGGCCGCCAGCCTGGACGACACCGGCTTCGCCATCGGCTGGGACCATGCCCACCACCGCATCACCCCGCCGCTGGCGCACCTGAACAGCCACAACCCGGTGGGCCAGGGCTGGGCCGCCGGGCGCGCGGCCTTCGGTGAGCGCCGCCTGCGCGCCACCGCCGCCGTGCGCCAGTGGCTGGCGCTGCGCCTGCAGGCCTGGCAGGAGGGCGCGGTGTTCGAGGACCAGCAGGTCAACCCCGCCTTCCTGGCCCGCATCGACGCCGACATCTGCCCGGTCAGCCGGGTGCCGCTGATGCTGGCCACCGGCGCGGCCAACGACGCCACGGCATTGCGGCTGAACACCGCCGCGGCCTATGCGGCCGGCAACCTGGCGGTGGTCAGCCGCCAGGTTGCCCAGGCCTGGGGCTGCGGCGACTGGCAGGCCGCGCAGGCCCAGGCCGATGCCCTGGTGGCGCACGGTCCGGCCCAGGCCACCAGCCACGGCCTGGACGCCGGCGCCTGGCAGCGCCTGGTGGTGCTGGCCAGCTTTGCCACCCCGCTGCCGCATGCCCAGGCCGCCCAGCTGCCGCTGCGGGTGCTGCCGCCCAACCGGGTGCGGGTGATCAACCCGGTGCAGGCCCTGCAGGTGATGCTGACGCTGCAGTTCAGCCAGGCGGGCTACGCCCGGCGCCTGCTCGGGCTGTCGGCCCTGGTGCCGGGCCACGAGGCGCGCCAGGCCTTCCAGATCTTCATGCACACCCTGCTGGCGCGGCGCCTGGCGGTGGGCACGCAGGCCACACCACTGCAGCTGCGCCAGGCGATGGAGGACACCTGGGCCGACGTGCTGGTGCAGCGGCGCTGGCAGCGCCTGGCCAGCCGGCTGCAGGCGGCCGACTGCGAGCAGCTGCTGCAGCGCGCCAGCCAGCGTGGCCTGGTGGTGGGTGGTGGCCGCTGGCTCAGCGCCGCTGCGGCCACCGAGGGCTGGGCACTGGCCGCGCCGGCCCGCCCGGCCGCGCGCCGCGGCGACGGCCCCGCCGCGCTTCAGTCCACCGCGGCCGGTGCGGCGCTGGTGGCCAGGCCGGGCAGCGCCCGCAAGCGTGGCTCGCAGAACGCGGCCAGCTGAGCCGGGCTGACGGCCTGGGCCTCGCGCCAGTAGTGGCGGGCGGCGCTGATGTGGGTGGCCAGGCACTCCAGCACGGCCACACCGGGGTCGAACTGGCACAGCAGGTTGGCGCCACGCCACAGCGCCGCGGTGGGCTGCTGGCACTGACCGGCCACCGCCATCGCGCTGGCGATGCTCTGCAGCATCACGTCCACCCGCCATTGGGCGCGCCACTGCGCCGGCTGGTGCAGGCGGCCGTCGCCACCCTTGTAGCTCAGGCACAGCAGGCCGTCGCCATGGGCCAGCACCGCATCGGGCTGGGCCAGCAGGCCACCGGCGCGGTAGCTCTGGCGCTGGCCCTCGGGGGCCAGCAGCGTGGCGCCGCTGCCACGCAGGATGGGCAGCTGGCGGGCCACGAAGTCGGGGCCGGCATCGGCCTCGGCGGGATCGAAGAAGAACACCCGCACCCGCACGCCGAGCACCTCGGCTTCGTCGTGCCAGGGCAAGGGCGTTGGTGGTGTCAGCGAGGTGGTCATCAGAGTGCGGCGGTCAGGCGCGGCGGGCCGCTGGACGCAGCGGACGCCGCGGGTTCGGCCGGTTGGGCTGGCGCGGCGGCGGGTGGGGATGTGGCGGGGGCAGCGGGGGCCGGTGCCAGGCGCACAGCGGGAGCAGCCGCCGGTGCCGGCCCGGCGTTGGCGGGCCTGGCCTGGGGCGCGGCGGGCTGCACCGGGCGGCCGACCTGCACCGCCGCCGTCCACAGCGCGGCACCCAGGCCGAGGGCCACCACCAGCAGCTTCAGCGCGCCCAGGCGCAGGCCGTCGGCGACCGGCGTGGTGCTGGCGGGGGCGAGGTCGGCAACCACGGCGCCATCGGGCAGGGGCGCTGTTCCGGGCGCGGCCGCCGCCGCTGTCGGCAGCGCCTGGACGGCCGGCGCGGCATCCACCGCCTCCACCAGCACCCAGCGCACGCCACTCACGCCCTGCGGCGTGATCTGGCTGGCAATCTGCACATGGATCATGGGCTGGTCACCTCCTCAAGCCGCGCCACCACCAAGGCTGCGGGGGCGGGTTGCAGGGCCGGGGCCGGCACGGCCGCGGTGTGAACAGGCGGTCGGCGGTCGGCTGCACTGCCGTGCCGCGCCTGGCGCTCGGCGGCGGCGCTGGCCAGCGCGGCACGCACCAGGCCGGCCAGTTCATCGGGTGGCAGGCTGGCGGGCGCCTGCGCCGGCTGGCCGTGCACATGCAGGTGCAGCACACCGCAGGCCAGGCCGGCGGCAAAGCCCCAGGCAGCGAAGCACTGCGCCACCCACACCACATGCGGGCTGTGGGCGTACAGCGTCCAGCCCACGGCAGCCAGGCCGCAGGCGGCGCTGGCGCCACCCATCAACAAGGCGAGCAGCAGTTTCAGCATGGGCAGGCCTCCGATGGCGCAGCGGCGGAGGCCCGGGGCTGGGCGGAGTTGGGGAACAGCAGGGCGGCAGACGCGGTCATGCCAGGGCTTTCGGCCGCAGCGGCCCGGGCTTGAGGCCGGCACCGGCCCGGGCGGCATCAACTCACGATGTAGGCCGCGGCGGCGGTGGCGATGAGCTCACCGCTGTCGTTGTGCAGGCGCATCTGGGTGGACCCCACACGCCCGCCCAGGCGGGTGACCTCGGCACTGGCGATGAAGTGCTGGCCCAGGCCCGGCCGCAGGAAATCCACCCGCAGGTCGATGGTGCCGATGCGCAGGAAGCGGTGCATCACCTGCGCCGCGGTTTCATGCGGGTGGCGCTCGCCCAGGCCGACCATGATGGCGCCGCCGCCCAGGCCGTCGAGGGCGGCCGAGATCACGCCGCCGTGCAGGCGCCCGTAGTGGGCATGGCCCACCAGATCGGGCCGCATGTCGAAGCGCAGCTGCAGCTGGGGCTGCAGGGCCTGCACCTTCAGGCCCAGCACCTGGTTGAAGGTGATGCGCTGCTCGATCAGCTCGGTCAGTTCTGCATCCAGCTGCAGCTGCTCGGCGGCGCTGCGGCGTGGCAAGGACGGGACAAGACTCATGCAGCGAGCATAGCCGGCGCTGCCTATCATCCCGGTTACCACAGCCGCCTGCGCCGCCATGCCCGCTCCCAACACCCGCGCCACCCCCATCGCCCTGCTCCGCCGCCGGCCCCTGCTGCTGGGCCTGCCCCTGCTGCTGAGCACCGCCTGCATCGACGGCCAGGCGCAGAAGGGTGAGGCCGCGCCCCGGGCGGTGACGCCGCGCGGGGCGCTGGCCGCCGACGAACTGGCCAACATCGACGTGTTCAAGCGCATCTCGCCCAGCGTGGTGCACATCACCACCCTGGCCACCGAGCGTGATTTCTTCAACCGCCCGGTGCAGCAGGTGCCGCGTGGCACGGGCACCGGCTTCGTGTGGGACGGCAGCGGCCACATCGTCACCAACTACCACGTCATCGAGGAAGGCAGCGGCGCCCGCGTGACCCTGGCCGACCAGAGCAGCTGGCCGGCCAGGCTGGTGGGCGCCTTCCCCGACCGCGACCTGGCGGTGCTGAAGATCGAAGCGCCGGCGGCCAAGCTGCCGCCCATCCCCATCGGCAGCAGCCGCGACCTGCAGGTGGGGCAGCGGGTCTATGCCATCGGCAACCCCTTCGGCCTGGACCAGACCCTGACCACCGGCATCGTCAGTGCGCTGAACCGCGAGATCCCGTCGTTCAACAACCGCAGCATCCGTGGCGTGGTGCAGACCGATGCGGCCATCAACCCCGGCAACTCGGGTGGGCCGCTGCTGGATTCCGCCGGCCGGCTGATCGGCGTCAACACCCAGATCGCCAGCCCCAGCGGCGCCAGTGCCGGCATCGGCTTTGCCATCCCCGTGGACGAGGTCAACCGCGTGGTGCCCCGGCTGATCCGCGACGGCCGCATCACCCGGCCGGCGCTGGGCATTGCCGCGGCCAGCGAGCAGATCCAGCGCGCGCTGCGCCTGCCCGAGGGTGTGGCCCTGGTGCAGGTCAGCCCCAACGGGCCGGCGGCCAAGGCCGGCCTGCAGCCCTTTGCGCGTGCCCGCGACGGCAGCATCATCGCCGGCGACGTGATCACCGCCGTCAACGACGAGCCGGTGGCCAGCCTGGACGACATGCTCACCGCGCTGGAGAAGCGCCAGCCCGGCGACACCGTGCAGCTGGGCGTGTGGCGCGCGGGCAAGAGCCGCAAGGTGGCGGCGGTGCTGGCGGCGGGTGAATGAGCGGCCAGCGCGTGGCGTGACCGGCCCCGTCAGTTACCATCGCCGCGCTTTTTTCACCCACCGGTTCCCACCATGCAAGTTGTCTGCCTCGACCTCGAAGGCGTGCTGATTCCCGAGATCTGGATTGCCTTTGCGGAGCGCACCGACATCGCCGAATTCCGCCGCACCACGCGCGAGGAGCCGGATTACGACAAGCTGATGCGCTACCGCCTGGGCCTGCTGCGCCAGCATGGCCTGAAGCTGGCCGACATCCAGGCGGTGATCGCCGGCATGGCGCCGATGGACGGCGCCAAGGCCTTCCTGGATGAACTGCGCAGCCGCTTCCAGGTGATCATCCTGTCGGACACCTTCTACGAGTTTGCCGACCCGATGATGGTGCAGCTGGGCCGGCCCACACTCTTCTGCCACAAGCTGGTGGTCGATGCCGATGGCTTCGTGGCCGACTACAAACTGCGCCAGCCCAACCAGAAGTTCCATGCGGTGAATGCGCTCAAGAGCCTGAACTACCAGGTGATTGCCGCCGGCGACAGCTACAACGACACCGGCATGCTGGGTGCGGCCGACGCGGGCTTCTTCATCCACCCGCCCGAGAGCATCGTGGCGCAGTTCCCGCAGTACCCGGTCAACCGCAGCTATGCCGAGCTGAAGGCCAGCATCGAGGGCGCCGCCGCGCGCCTGCTGGCGGCCTGAGGAGGCGGCGGTGGCGGCAAGGCAGCGCCCCATCGAACTGCTGGCGCCGGCACGCGACGCCGACATCGGCATCGCCGCCATCACCCATGGCGCCGATGCGGTCTACATCGGCGGGCCGGATTTCGGCGCCCGGGCGAATGCCGGCAACACCGTGGCCGACATCGAACGCCTGTGCGCCCATGCCCACCGCTACAACGCGCGCATCTTCGTCACCCTCAACACCATCCTGCGTGATGACGAGCTGGAGCCGGCACGCCGCCTGGTGTGGCAGCTCTACGAAGCCGGTGCCGACGCGCTGATCGTGCAGGACATGGGCCTGCTGCTGCAGGACCTGCCGCCCATCCAGCTGCATGCCAGCACCCAGACCGACATCCGCACGCCCGAGAAGGCGCGCTTCCTGCAGGACGTGGGCTTCAGCCAGATGGTGCTGGCGCGTGAGCTGGACCTGAAGCAGATCCGCGCCATCCGCGCCCAGGTGCAGGATGCGGCGCTGGAGTTCTTCATCCACGGCGCGCTGTGCGTGGCCTACAGCGGCCAGTGCTTCATCAGCCATGCCCACACCGGGCGCAGCGCCAACCGTGGCAACTGCAGCCAGGAATGCCGGTTGCCCTACACCGTGACCGACTTGGCCGGCCACATCATCGCCCACGACAAGCATGTGCTGAGCCTGAAGGACAACGACCAGAGCGCCAACCTGCGCGCCCTGGTCGACGCCGGCATCTCCAGCTTCAAGATCGAGGGCCGCTACAAGGACATGGGCTACGTGAAGAACGTGACCGCCCATTACCGCCAGCTGCTGGATGCCCTCATCGACAGTGACCGGGGCCTGCGCCGCAGTTCGTCGGGCCGCAGCACGCACTTCTTCCGGCCCGACCCGGCGCAGAACTTCAACCGCAGCGCCACCGACTACTTCGTCAACGGCCGCCAAGACGACATCGGCGCCTTTGACAGCCCCAAGCATGCCGGCATCCCGCTGGGCGAGGTGCTGCGGGTGGGGCCGGACCATTTCGACGTGCTGGTCACGCCCGAGGCCGGCGCGCTGCACAACGGCGACGGCCTGACCTGGTGGGACCTGCAGGGCGAGCTGAACGGCGTGCCGATCAACGTCGCGAAGCAGCTGGCCCCCGCCGACCCACTGCGCTGGCGCCTGTGGCCCAACGAGGCCATGGCCGGGCTGAAGGACCTGCGCAAGCACACGGCCCTGTTCCGCAACCGCGACATGGCCTGGGACCGCCAGCTCGACCGGCCGTCGGCCGAGCGCCACATCGGCGTGCAGCTGCGGCTGGACGAGACCGATGCCGGCCTGCTGCTGAGCATCACCGACGAGGACGGCCACAGCGCCCAGGTGGAGCTGGCCCTGGCGCTGCAGCCGGCGCGCGATGCCGCCCGCGCCGAGCAGGCGCTGCACGACGGCCTGGCCAGGCTGGGCGGCACCGACTTCCGTGCCAGCGCGGTGGAACTGGCGCTGCGCCAGCCCTGGTTCGTGCCCACGGCGCTGCTGAACCAGCTGCGGCGTGATGCCGTGGCCGCCTTGGTGGCCGAGCGCGCCGCGCGCCGCCAGCGCCTGCCACGCGCCACACCGGTGCAGCCGCCCGCGCCCTACCCCGACGACAGCCTCAGCTACCTGGCCAATGTCTACAACCATGCGGCGCGCGACTTTTATGCCCGCCATGGTGTGCAGGTGATCGCCGCCGCCTATGAAAGCCACCAGGAACTGGGCGAGACCAGCCTGATGATCACCAAGCACTGCGTGCGCTACTCCCTCAGCTTGTGCCCCAAGCAGGCCAAGGGGGTGACCGGCGTGCAGGGCACGATCCGCGCCGAACCGCTGGTGCTGAAGCATGGCAACGATGTGCTGACCCTGCGCTTCGACTGCAAGCCCTGCGAGATGCACGTGGTGGGCAAGATGCGCAAGAACGTGCTGCAGCAGCTGGCGGCCGAGCCGGTCACGTTCTACCGCAGCAAACCGGCCTGAGCGGCGGCCGGCCGCTGCGCGCTCAGCGTGCCGCGGCGCCGCGCGCCAGGGTGCAACGGCCGGCGCTGCAGCTGGCGCCGGGGTCGGGCACGATGCTGCAGGTCGACATCAGGCCCTCGGCCTCCTCGCGGCGGCGCTGGCGCTGCGCCAGGTCCTGGGCCCAGGCCTGCAGGCGCTCACCATCGCTGGCCGTGGCCGACCAGGCCATCCAGCGCGCCGGCCCGCCGCAGGCCTTGCTGCCGATGGCCAGGGTGCGGCAGTCGGTGCTGCTGCTGCAGGCCGCCTGGCCGATCTCGGCCTCGATGCGCTGCAGCAGCGCGGCTTCTGCCGCCCGGCCACCGCCGGCGGGCGCCTTCTGCGGCGGGCCACCGCTGGCCAGCGGCTGGGCCTGGCAGGCCGCCACCAGCGCGGCCAGCACCAGGGCGGCGGTGCGGCGGGCCAGGTGGCCTGTTGCGGTGGTGGGTCGGTGCAAGGCAAGACTGGGCATTCCGGCGCTCCCGGCCGCCAGCGGCAGCCCGTTCCCGCATCTTGCACCGGCACGGCGGCGCCGGTGTTGCTGCCGGGCAAGCCCTGGGCGCTGCACTGCCGGGCGGCCGCGGGCATCATGCAGGCCATGACCACACTCTCCGTCCTCGATCTCGCCCCCATCGTCGAAGGCAGCAACGCCGCCGAGAGCCTGCAGCGTGCGCTGGACCTGGCGCGCCACGCCGAAGCCTGGGGCTACCAGCGCTACTGGCTGGCCGAGCACCACAACATGGACGGCGTGGCCTGCAGCGCCACCGCGGTGCTGGTGGGCCATGTGGCCGGCGGCACCAAGACCATCCGCGTCGGCTCCGGTGGCGTGATGCTGCCCAACCACGCACCCCTGGTGATCGCCGAGCAGTTCGGCACCCTGGCCACGCTCTACCCGGGGCGCATCGACCTGGGCCTGGGCCGCGCACCCGGCACCGACCAGATGACCGCCCGCGCCCTGCGCCAGAACCTGGTGCGCGACGAAGACGCCTTCCCGCGGGATGTGCAGGAACTGCAGGCCTACCTCGGTGATGCCCAGCCCGGCCAGGCGGTGCGCGCCATTCCGGGCATGGGCACGCATGTGCCGATCTGGCTGCTGGGCAGCAGCCTCTACAGCGCCCAGCTGGCGGCCTACCTGGGCCTGCCCTTCGCCTTCGCCTCGCACTTTGCACCCGACTACCTGATGCAGGCGCTGGACATCTACCGCAGCAGCTACCGGCCCAGCGCCGACTGGCCCAAGCCGCATGCCATGGTGGGCATCAACGTGGTGGCGGCCGACAGCGACGACGAGGCGGCGCGGCTGTTCACCTCCATCCAGCAGCGCTTCCTGGGCATGCAGCGCGGCGTGCGTGGCCCGCTGCCGCGGCCGGTGGAGCCGGCGCTGATGGAGGCGATGTGGAACCCGCGCGAGAAGGCCGCGGTGCAGCGCATGCTGGTGGCCAGCGCCGTGGGCGGGCCCACCGCCCTGCGGCAGCAGCTGCAGGCCATCGTCGACCAGACTGGCGCCGACGAGCTGATCGCCGCCGGCTCCATCCACGACCACGCAGCGCGGCTGCACAGCTACGAACTGCTGGCCGAAGCCGGCCGCGGCCTGGCGCCGCGCTGAAGCCTCAGCGCAAGGCGCGGCGCGCGTTCTGGAACATGCGCATCCAGGGGCTGCGCGCCGACACGTCGCCGCCGGCCGCAAAGCTCATCTGCACGTTGCGGAACACCCGCTCGGGGTGGGGCATCAGCACGCTGAAGCGGCCGTCGTCGGTGGTCACCGCCGTCAGCCCGCCAGGGCTGCCGTTGGGGTTGAACGGATAGGCCTCGGTGGCCGCCCCGTGGTGGTCGACGAAGCGCATCGCCTGCCGCACCCGGCTGGCATCACCGCGCTGGGAGAAGTCGGCAAACCCCTCGCCATGCGCCACCGCGATCGGCAAGCGGCTGCCGGCCATGCCGCCGAAGAACAGCGAGGGGCTGTCCAGCACTTCCACCAGGCTCAGCCGGGCCTCGAACTGCTCGCTCTTGTTGCGGGTGAAGCGTGGCCAGGCCTGGGTGCCGGGGATGATGGGGGCCAGCGCGGCCATCATCTGGCAGCCGTTGCACACGCCCAGGGCCAGGGTGTCGGGCCGGTTGAAGAAGGCGGCGAACTGCTCGGCCAGCACCGGGTTGAACAGGATGCTGCGCGCCCAGCCCTCGCCCGCGCCCAGGGTGTCGCCATAGCTGAAGCCGCCGCAGGCCACCAGGGCCTGGAACTGGTCCAGCCGGGCCCGCCCCGCCTGCAGGTCGCTCATGTGCACGTCATAGGCCTCGAAGCCGGCCTGCGCCATGGCATAGCTCATCTCGACATGCGAGTTCACCCCTTGCTCACGCAGGATGGCGACCCGGGGCCTGGCCAGGTGCACAAACGGCGCAGCCGGGTTGTCCGCGGGGTCGAACGTCAGATGCTGGTGCAGGCCGGGGTCGCCCGCGGCACCGGCGGCGGCATGCTCGGCATCGGCACAGGCCGGGTTGTCACGCAGGCGGGCGATCTGCCAGCTCACGGCATCCCAGGCCTGCTGCAGTTCGCGCAGCGGCGCGCTGAACTGCAGCTTGGCATCGCGCCACACCTCCACCACGCCGCGGTCGTTTGGCTTGCCCACCACATGGCTGTGGCGTGACAGGCCGTGGGCGCGCAGCACGCCCATCACCGCATCCCGCTCGGAGCGCGCCACCTGGATCAGCACGCCCAGTTCCTCGTTGAACAAGGCCTTCAGCGTCAGCTCGTCGCGGCGCGCGCCGATCTGGCTGGCCCAGTTCTTGGAATCCCCCACCTCGGCGCGGCTGTCGCTGATGCCGTCGCCCTCGGTCACCAGCAGGTCGACATTCAGGCTGATGCCCAGCTGGCCGGCGAAGGCCATCTCATTGGCAGCCGCCCACAGGCCGCCGTCGCTGCGGTCGTGGTAGGCCAGCAGCTTGCCCTCGCTGCGCAGCTGGTTGATGGCAGCGACCAGGGCCTTCAGCTGCGCCGGGTCGTCCACGTCGGGCACCTCGTCGCCGAACTGGCCGACCACCTGGGCCAGCATGCTGCCGGCCATGCGGTTCCTGCCCTGGCCCAGGTCGATCAGGATCAGGGTGGTGTCGCCGGGCTGCAGCTGCGGCGTCAGCGTGCCCCGCACATCGTCCAGCGTGGCAAAGGCCGTGATGATGAGGCTGACCGGCGCGGTCACCTGCTTGTCGCCGCCGGCGTCGCGCCACTTGGTGCGCATCGACAGGCTGTCCTTGCCCACCGGGATGCCGATGCCGAGTGCCGGGCACAGCTCCATGCCCACCGCCTTCACCGTGTCGTACAGCGCGGCGTCTTCACCCGGTTCACCGCAGGCCGCCATCCAGTTGGCGCTGAGCTTGACCCGTGGCAGGTCAATCGGCGCGGCCAGCAGGTTGGTGATGGCCTCGGCCACCGCCATGCGTCCGCTGGCCGGGGCATGCAGCGATGCCAGGGGCGTGCGCTCGCCCAGGGCCATGGCCTCGCCGCGGAAGCCGGCGTAGTCAGCCAGAGTCACTGCGCAATCGGCCACCGGCACCTGCCAGGGGCCGACCATGGGGTCGCGGTGGCTCAGGCCCCCCACCGTGCGGTCGCCGATGGTGATCAGGAAGCGCTTGCTGGCCACGGTGGGGTGGCGCAGCACGCTGAAGGCCACGTCGGCCAGCTGCACGCCGGTCAGGTCCAGCGGCTTCTCCACCCGGGCCACCCGCTGCACATCGCGGTGCATCTTGGGCGGCTTGCCCAGCAGCACCTGCATGGGCATGTCGATGACACGCTCGCCGCCGGGCCCGTCTTCCAGGATCAGGTCGGGTGCGTCGGTGGCCACGCCCACCACGGCAAAGGGGCAGCGCTCACGGGCGCACATCTGCTGAAACAGCGGCAGCAGGTCGGGGTTGATGGCCAGGGTGTAGCGCTCCTGGCTCTCGTTGCACCAGATCTCCTTGGGCGCCAGGCCGGTCTCTTCCAGTGGCACCTGGCGCAGGTCGAAGGTGGCGCCCTTGCCGGCACCGTCCACCAGTTCGGGGAAGGCATTGCTGATGCCACCGGCGCCCACGTCGTGGATGGCGACGATGGGGTTGTTCTCCCCCAGCGCCCAGCAGTGGTTGATGACCTCCTGCGCGCGGCGCTGGATCTCGGGGTTGCCCCGCTGCACGCTGTCGAAATCCAGCGCCGCGGTGTTGGTGCCCGCCGCCATGCTGCTGGCCGCACCGCCGCCCATGCCGATGCGCATGCCGGGCCCGCCCAGCTGCACCAGCAGGGTGCCGGCGCCGAAGGGCAGCTTGTGGGTCTGGCCGGCGCTGATGGCGCCCAGGCCGCCGGCGATCATGATGGGCTTGTGGTAACCCCGCTGCACACCGGCCACCGGCTGCTCGAAGACGCGGAAGTAGCCCGCCAGGTTGGGCCGGCCGAACTCGTTGTTGAAGGCCGCGCCGCCCAGCGGGCCGTCGACCATGATCTGCAGCGCGCTGGCGATGTGGGCCGGCTTGCCGATGGGGTGGGCTTCCCAGGCTTCGGCCAGGCCGGGCAGGTGCAGGTGGCCGACCGAGAAGCCGGTCAGGCCGGCCTTGGGCCGTGCACCACGCCCGGTGGCACCTTCGTCGCGGATCTCGCCGCCCGCACCGGTGGCCGCGCCGGGAAAGGGGCTGATGGCCGTGGGGTGGTTGTGGGTCTCCACCTTCATCAGCACATGGGCCACCTCGTCGCGGGCAGCGTAGACCGGTGCGTTGGTGAAGCCTTGCGGCAGCCAGCGCTGCACCGGGCCGCCTTCCATCACCGCCGAGTTGTCGCTGTAGGCCACGATGCTGTGCTGGTGGTCTGTGCCGTCCAGCAGCTTCTCGGTGTTGCGGATCATGGCGAACATGCTCAGCGGCTGGCGCTGGCCGTCGATGCTGAAGTCGGCGTTGAAGATCTTGTGGCGGCAGTGCTCGCTGTTGGCCTGGGCGAACATCATCAGCTCCACGTCGCTGGGGTTGCGGCCCAGCGTGGTGAAGGCGTCGACCAGGTAGTCGATCTCGTCGGCGCTCAGCGCCAGGCCGAATTCGGTGTTGGCGGCGACCAGGGCCGACCGTCCCCCGTTCGGGCCGGCGCCCAGCACGTCGACATGCGCCAGCGGCTCGGCGGCGCGGGCGTCGAACAGGTGGCGGGCGGCGTCGCGCTCGAAGGCCACGCTCTCGGTCATGCGGTCGTGCAGCAGGGCCGCACAGGCCTGCAGTTCGGCGGTGGACAGCGGCTTGGCCGAGCCCAGCAGCGGCTTCTTCAGCTGCAGCCGGAACTCCGTCACCCGCTCCACCCGGTGCAGCACCAGGCCGCAGTTGCGGGCGATGTCGGTGGCCTTGCTGGCCCAGGGCGACAAAGTGCCCAGGCGCGGCATCACCAGCACCAGGGCGCCATCGTTGCCGCCGGTGTCGGCCTCGCCATAGCGCAGCAGGCCGGCCAGCTTGTCCCCATCCAGCGCCTCGCCAGGCTCGGGCAGCACCCAGTGCACATGGCGCGCCACCACGCCCTGGATGCGCTCGGCCACGGCCTGCAGCTGCGACAGCAGGGCCTGGGCGCGGAAGGCCGAGAGTGCGTTGCCGCCCTCGAAGGACAGGGCATGGACGGCGTTCTGAGGGGCTTGCGGCATGGCGGACCGGTGAAGTTGCGGGCGACCGTGGGATTGGTCTGGCGCACCGCCGTGCCACACGCTGGGGCCCTGGCGGGCCCATGCCCGTGAAAACCCGGCATTCTAAGTGGCGGTGGGATAATTCCTGGATGGCCATCACCCTCAAGACCACCCCCGCCGAGATCGCCGGCATGCGCACCGCCGGCCGCCTGGCCTCGGAAGTGCTGGACATGCTGACCGCCCATGTGGTGCCCGGGGTCACCACCGACGCACTCGACAAGCTGGCGCACGACCACATCGTGCATGTGCAGGGCGGCACCCCCGCACCGCTGAACTATGCACCGCCCGGCTACGTGCCCTACCCCAAGTCGATCTGCACCTCGATCAACCACCAGGTCTGCCACGGCATCCCGAACGACAAGCCGCTGAAGAACGGCGACATCGTGAACATCGACGTCACCGTCATCAAGGACGGCTGGCATGGCGACACCAGCCGCATGTTCATCGTCGGTGAGGGCAGCATCGCCGCCAAGCGGCTGTGCGCCATCACCTACGACGCGATGTGGAAGGGCATCGCCAAGGTCAAGCCCGGGGCGCGCCTGGGCGACATCGGCCATGCCATCCAAGTGTTCGGCGAGCAGCAGGGCTTTTCCATCGTGCGCGAGTTCTGCGGCCACGGCATCGGCAACAAGTTCCACGAGGAGCCGCAGGTGCTGCACTACGGCCGCCCCGGCACGCTGGAAGAGCTGGTGCCGGGCATGATCTTCACCATCGAGCCCATGATCAACGCCGGCCGGCGCGAGATCCGCGAGCTGGGCGACGGCTGGACCATCGTCACGAAAGACCGCTCGCTGTCGGCGCAGTGGGAGCACACCGTGCTGGTCACCGAGACCGGCTACGAGGTGCTCACCGTCTCGGCCGGCTCGCCGCCGCCGCCGGCCTTCGTGGCCCCGGCCGCCACCAGCGCAGCCTGACCCCAGCGTGAACCAGCGCGACCCCCTGGCCCTGGTGCCGGACGACACGCCACCCGTGCTGGACCTGCCGGTGCTGCGCGCGCAGTTCCGCGATGGCAAGCGTGCCCTGATCACGCACTTCATGCAGGCCCGGGCCACCGCCCCGGCCGCCACGCGGCTGATCAAGGCGCTGACCCGGCATGTGGACGCCTGTTTGTGCACGCTGTGGCAGCAGTGCAACCTGCCGGCCAACGCCGCCCTGCTGGCGGTGGGTGGCTACGGCCGCGGCGAGCTGCTGCCGCACAGCGACGTGGACGTGCTGCTGCTGCTGCCCGACGAAGCCTCGGTGCTCACCGGCAGCCCGCTGAAATCGCGGGTGGAGGCCTTCATCACCGCCTGCTGGGACATCGGGCTGGAGATCGGCTCGTCGGTGCGCAACGTGGCCGAATGTGTGCTGGAGGCGCGTGCCGACCAGACGGTGCAGACCTCGCTGCTGGAGTCGCGCCTGGTGTGCGGTGCACGCAAGCTCAACACCCAGTTCCAGCGCGAGATCAGCGCGCTGATGGACGCCAAGGCCTTTCTGCGCGCCAAGACGCTGGAGATGCACCAGCGCCACACCAAGTACGACAACACCCCCTACGCGCTGGAGCCCAATTGCAAGGAAAGCCCGGGCGGGCTGCGCGACCTGCAGGTGGTGATGTGGGTGGCGCGGGCCGCCGGCCTGGGCCGCAGCTGGGGCGAGCTGGCGGCCAACGGCCTGATCACGCCCTTCGAGGTGAAGCAGCTGCAGCGCAACGAAGGCCTGCTCAAGCTGATCCGCGCCCGCCTGCATGCAGTGGCCGGCCGGCGTGAAGACCGCCTGGTGTTCGACCTGCAGACCGCCGTGGCCGAGAGCTTCGGGTATGCCAGCAGCAAGGCCCAGCGCTCGTCGGAGGTGCTGATGCACCGCTACTACTGGGCGGCCAAGGCGGTGACCCAGCTCAACCAGATCCTGATGCTCAACATCGAGGAGCGCATCAACGGCAGCGAGGCCGCGCCGATGCGGCAGATCAATGCCCGCTTCTTCGACCGCGCCGGCATGCTGGAAGTGGCCGACGACGACCTGTACCTGGAGAACCCGCACGCCATCCTGGAGACCTTCCTCGTCTACCAGCAGACGCCGGGCATCAAGGGCCTGTCGGCACGCACGCTGCGCGCGCTGTACAACGCACGCGAGGTGATGGACAGCGGCTTCCGCCACGACCCGATCAACCGCGAGCTGTTCATGGACATCCTGCGCCAGCCGGGTGGCACCACGCACGCCTTCCGGCTGCTGAACCAGACCTCAGTGCTGGGCCGCTACCTGTGGGTGTTCCGCCGCATCGTGGGCCGCATGCAGCACGACCTGTTCCACGTCTACACCGTGGACCAGCACATCCTGATGGTGCTGCGCAACATGCGCCGCTTCTTCATCCCCGAGCATGCACACGAGTACCCGTTCTGCAGCCAGCTGGCCAGCGAATGGGACAAGCCCTGGGTGCTGTACGTGGCCGCGCTGTTCCACGACGTGGCCAAGGGCCGCGGCGGCGACCACAGCCTGCTGGGCACGGTGGAGGTGCGCCGCTTCTGCCGCGACCACGGCGTGGGCAAGGAAGACACGGCGCTGGCCGAGTTCCTGGTCAAGCACCACCTCACCATGAGCACGGTGGCGCAGAAGGAAGACCTCTCGGACGCCGACGTGATCCGCAACTTCGCCAACAAGGTGGGTGATGTGCGGCGCCTCACCGCGCTCTACCTGCTGACCGTGGCCGACATCCGCGGCACCAGCCCCAAGGTGTGGAATGCGTGGAAGGCCAAGCTGCTGGAAGACCTGTACCGCTACACCCTGCGTGCCCTGGGCGGTGCCAGGCCCAACCTGGATGCCGACTTGGAGGCGCGCAAGCAGGAGGCGCGGCAGATCCTGGCCCTGCACAGCGCCCTGCCCGGCACCGAGATCCCGCTGTGGAAGACGCTGGAGCTGAGCTACTTCGCCCGCCACGACGCCAGCGAGATCGCCTGGCATGCACGTGCGCTGTGGCGCCACCTGGACCCGCCGCAGCCGGTGGTGTGCGCCCGGCCCAGCCCCATCGGCGATGGCCTGCAGGTGCTGGTGCATGCACCCGACCGGCCCGACCTGTTCGTGCGCATCTGCGGTTATTTCGACGGCGCCGGCTTCTCCATCCAGGACGCCAAGGTGCACACCAGCCGCACCGGCTTTGCGCTCGACACCTTCCAGGTGGTGCACCCCCGGGTGGAGGCGAATGACCAGAGCGGCTACCGCGACCTGATCTCGCTGGTGGAGACCCAGCTCGCCAAGGCCATGAACAGCGAAGAGCCCCTGCCCGAGCCCAGCCGCGGCCGGGTCTCGCGGCGCGTCAAGTCCTTCCCGATCACACCACGGGTGTCGCTGCAGCCCGACGAGCGCGCCCAGCGCTGGTTGCTGAGCGTGAGCACCAGCGACCGCTCCGGCCTGCTGTATGCCATCGCCCGGGTGCTGGCGCGCCATGGCATCAACCTGCAGCTGGCCAAGGTCAGCACCCTGGGCGAGCGGGTGGAAGACACCTTCCTGGTCAACGGCCCGGCGCTGCAGCAGACGCGCGCGCAGCTGCAGATCGAGAGCGAGCTGCTGGACGCCCTGGCACCTGTCCGCTGACCATGTCCCTGCGCTCACTCACGCCGGCCGAAGCCGCTGCCGACCTGGCCGGCTTCGACGCCATCATCGACGCCCGCTCACCGGCCGAGTTCGACGAGGACCACCTGCCCGGCGCGGTCAACTGGCCGGTGCTGGACGACGAACAGCGCCGCATCGTCGGCACGCTGTATGTGCAGACCTCGGCACTGGAAGCGCGCAAGCTGGGCGCGGCCATGGTGGCGCGCAATGTCGCCAACCACCTCGACCGCTGGATGGCCGACAAGCCGCGTGACTGGCAGCCGCTGGTGTACTGCTGGCGTGGTGGCCAGCGCTCGGGTTCGCTGGCCTGGTTCCTGGACCAGATCGGCTTTCGCACCACCAAGCTGGCCGGCGGCTACAAGGGCTTTCGCGCCGTGGTGCGGCAAGACCTGGAGGCCTGGCCGTCGCGCCACCGGTTCCAGGTGCTGGCCGGGCGCACCGGCAGCGGCAAGACCCGGCTGCTGCACGCCCTGGCCGCCGAAGGCGCCCAGGTGCTGGATCTGGAAGGCCTGGCGGCCCACCGCGGCTCCATCCTGGGCGGCCTGCCCGGCCGGCCCCAGCCCACGCAAAAGGCCTTCGACAACCGGCTGTGGCAGGCCCTGCGCGCGCTGGATGCCAGCCGCCCGGTGTTCGTCGAGAGCGAGAGCAAGAAGATCGGCCGCCTGCAGCTGCCCGATGCGCTGATCAACCACATGCATGCCCAGGGCCAGGTGCTGCGGGTGCAGATGCCCGATGCCGCCCGGGTGCAGCTGCTGCTGGAGGACTACGGCTTCTTCGCCGACGACGTGCCCGGCTTCTGCAGCCTGCTCGACGGCCTGGTGACGCTGCGCGGCCGCGAGACCGTGGGCCGCTGGCAGGCCCTGGCGCGCGACGGCCAATGGGCCGAGGTGTTCGGCCAGATGATGCTGCAGCACTACGACCCGCTGTACAACCGGTCGATGGACCGCCACTACGCGGGTTATGCCCAGGCGCAGCCGGTGGACCTGGCCGATGGCGGGCCAGCCGCACTGGCCAGCGCCGCGCGCGGGCTGCTGGCCACCATGCCCTGAGACCGAGACTGCCCCGATGCGCGAAAGCCCCGCCCTGATCGAATCCCGCGCGTTCGGCGTGCGCAACATCCCGCTGCTGCGCCCGCTGGGCTGGCTGGCGCGCGGCTGGCGTGACCTGGTGCGCTGCCCCCTGCCCGGCCTGCTGCACGGCCTGGCGCTGGCGCTGTTCGGCGCCGGGCTGATCCTGCTGGCGCATGACAAGTTCTGGCTGCTCTCGGGCGCCTTCACCGGCTTTCTGCTGGTGGCGCCCATCCTGGCCACCGGCCTGTACGCGGTGAGCCGGGCGCTTGAAAAAGGCCAGCGGGCCGATCTGTCGGTGGCCCTGGCGGCCTGGAAACCCGATCGGGTGCAAGGGGGCCGGCTGATGGTCTTCGGCCTGCTGCTGGCCTTTGCCGGCACCGGCTGGGTGCTGACCTCGGCCTCGCTGGTGACCGGCTTTGCCGCCGCACCGGTGCGCACGCCGCTGGACTTCCTGCGCGTGGTGGTGCTCAACGAGCAATCCCACCTGTTCGAGGTGTGGCTGGCCATGGGCGCCTTTCTGGCGGCACCGGTGTTCGCCAGCAGCGTGGTGGCCATCCCGCTGCTGCTGGACCGGCAGGTGGGCGTGCTGGCGGCCGTGCTCACCAGCTGGCGGGTGGTGCAGGCCCATCCCCTGCCGATGGCGCTGTGGGCCGCGCTGCTGATGGGCCTGACCGTGCTGGGCATGGCCACCGCCTTGCTGGGCCTGGTGGTGGTGGCGCCCTGGCTGGCCCATGCCAGCTGGCATGCCTACCGCGACCTGGTCAGCACCAGCGGCCTGGAAGAGCGGGCCTGAGCATGTTCGGCTACACCGAGGAGCAGATCGCCACCTTCGGCCTGACCTTCGGCGTCAGCGCCTTCATGCTGTACATGGTGTTCATCATCTTCCAGCTGGCGCGTGAGTCCAAGGCCGGCCGGCTGGGCACCTTCGTGCTGTTCCTGGCCCTGGGCTTCGGCCTGCTGGGCTTTGCCGCCAAGGGCGTGATCAAGTACTTCCTCGCCGGCGTCGTGGAGTAAAAACGGGCCGGCAAAGCCGGCCCGTTTTCGTCCAACAAGCTGGAGCCCCCTCGCGGAGGGGACTCGGGGGAGCCGGACGTTCACCGCCGCGGGCGCCACATGGGCTGGCCCGCTGCGCGGGTCAGCCCATGTGGAGACCACCGTTGCAGCTGAAATCAGCACCGGTGGTGAAGCCCGAATCCTCGCCGGCCAGCCAGGCGCAGATCGAGCCGATCTCGTCGGGCGTGCCCAGGCGCTTCACCGGGATGGTGGCGACGATCTTCTCCAGCACTTCCGGCTTGATGGCGCGGACCATGTCGGTGCCGATGTAGCCCGGGCTCACGGTGTTCACCGTCACGCCCTTGGACGCCACTTCCTGCGCCAGGGCCATGGTGAAGCCGTGCATGCCGGCCTTGGCGGCCGAGTAGTTGGTCTGGCCGGCCTGGCCCTTTTCGCCGTTGACCGAGCTGATCTGGATGATGCGGCCCCAGCCCTTTTCCACCATGCCCGGCACCACCTGCTTGGTGACGTAGAACATGCTGTTCAGGTTGGTGTCGATCACCGACTTCCAGTCCTCGGGCGACATCTTCAGGAACATGCGGTCACGCGTGATGCCGGCGTTGTTCACCAGCACGTCGATGGCGCCATGCTCGGCCGTGGCCTTGCTGAAGGCCTCCACCGTGGACTCCCAGTCGGCCACATTGCCCACCGAGGCGTAGAAGGTGTAGCCCAGCGCCTTCTGCTCGTCCAGCCACTTGGTGAAATCACGGCTGGGGCCGCAGCCGGCGATGACGGTGAAGCCTTCCTTGTGCAGGCGCTGGCAGATGGCGGTGCCGATGCCGCCCATGCCGCCGGTGACGTATGCAACCTTGTTGTTGGCCATGGTGTTCTCTCTCCTGTGTTGATGGATGCCGCGCCCGGTGCGGCATGGGTTGCAGGGTGTCCGGTCCGCCCGAGGCGGTCAACCGGGTTCGCCCTGCCCGGGCGTCAAAGTTCCAGGCGCGCGCGGACCTTCAGCGCTCGATCGTCAAGGCCACACCCATGCCACCGCCGATGCAGAGGCTGGCGATGCCCTTCTTGGCGTCGCGCTTCTGCATCTCGTGCAGCAGGGTCACCAGGATGCGGCAGCCGGAGGCGCCGATCGGGTGGCCGATGGCGATGGCGCCACCGTTGACGTTGACCTTGTCCAGGTCCCAGCCCATCTCCTTGTGCACGGCACAGGCCTGGGCCGCGAAGGCTTCGTTGATCTCCAGCAGGTCCAGGTCGGCGGCCTTCCAGCCGGCACGCTCCAGCGCCTTGCGGGCGGCGGGCACCGGGCCCATGCCCATCACCTTGGGGTCGAGGCCGGCGCTGGCGTAGCTGGCGATGCGGCCCAGCGGCTTCAGGCCCAGGGCGGCTGCCTTGGCGGCCGTCATCAGCACCACGCCGGCGGCGCCGTCGTTCAGGCCCGAGGCGTTGCCGGCGGTCACCGAGCCGGCCTTGTCGAAGGCGGGGCGCAGGCCGGCCAGGGCGTCGGCGTTGGTCTTCTTGTTGATGAACTCGTCGGCGGCGAACAGCAGGGGATCGCCCTTCTTCTGGGCGATGGACACCGACACGATCTCGTCCTTGAAGCGGCCTGCTTCCTGCGCGGCGGCGGCCTTCATCTGGCTGCCCAGAGCGAGTGCATCCTGCTGCTCGCGGGTGATGCCGTACTGCTTGGCCACGTTCTCGGCGGTGATGCCCATGTGGTACTGGTTGTACACATCCCACAGGCCGTCGGTGATCATGGTGTCGACCAGCTTCCAGTCGCCCATGCGCTGGCCGTCACGGCTGTTGGGCAGCACGTGGGGGGCGGCGCTCATGTTCTCCTGGCCGCCGGCGATGATGATCTCGCTGTCGCCGTCACGGATGGCCTGGGCCGCCAGCATCACGGCCTTCAGGCCCGAGCCGCACACCTTGTTGATGGTGAAGGCCGGCACTTCCAGCGGCAGGCCGGCCTTGACCACGGCCTGGCGGGCGGCGTTCTGGCCCGAGCCGGCGGTCAGCACCTGGCCCAGGATCACCTCGTTGATCTGCGCGCCGCTGAGGCCGCTGCGCTCCAGCAGGGCCTTGATCACGGTGGCGCCCAGCTCCGGGGCGGGGGTCTTGGCCAGGGTGCCGCCGAACTTGCCGACTGCGGTGCGGGCGGCGGCGACGATGACGATGTCGGTGCTCATGGTGGAAGTCTCCAAAGATGGGATGTGAATCGATCTGATGCCGAGATGGACAGGGGGTCAGGCCTTCTGCTTGACGTAGCGGCCCGGCGCCGCCTCGATGACCTTGTGGCTGCGGTTGCCATAGGCCTTGGGCGCAGGCACCTGCTTGCCACCCTGGCGGCCCAGCCAGTCGGCCCACACCGGCCACCAGCTGCCGGGGGTTTCGGTGGCGGTCTTGAACCAGTCGTCGGCAGTGGCCGGCAGCTTGTTGTTGACCCAGTGGCTGCGCTTGTTCTTGTTGGCCGGGTTGATGACGCCGGCGATGTGGCCGGAGGCGCCCAGCACGAAGGTCTTGTCCTTGCTGCCCGACAGCACGCCGGTGCTCTTGTAGGCGGCCTGCCAGGGCACGATGTGGTCTTCCCGCGAGCCGTAGATGAACACCGGGCAGCTGATCTTGGTCAGATCCAGCGGCACGCCGCAGACGGTGAGCGCACCGGGCTGGCGCAGCGCGTTGTCCAGGTAGGTGTTGCGCAGGTACCAGCAGTACATCGGGCCCGGCAGGTTGGTGGAGTCGCCGTTCCAGTACAGCAGGTCGAACGGCGGCGGTGCCTCGCCCTTCAGGTAGTTGCCCACCACGTAGTTCCACACCAGGTCATTCGGGCGCAGGAAGCTGAAGGTGGTGGCGAGTTCCTTGCCCTTGAGCAGGCCCGGGCCGCCCGGCGCCTGGGCGCCGATGGTCATCTCGCGCAGCTTGACGCTGGACTCGTCGACGAACACGTCGAGGATGCCGGTGTCGCTGAAATCCAGCAGCGTGGTCAGCAGGGTCATCGAGGCCGCCGGCTGCTCGCCGCGGGCAGCCAGCACCGCCAGCGCGCTGGACAGGATGGTGCCGCCCACGCAGAAGCCCAGGGTGTTGATCTGCTCGGCGCCGCTGATGTCCTGCACCGCGGCGATGGCGGCGATCGGCCCCTGCTCGATGTAGTCGTCCCAGGTCTTGGCGGCCATGCTGGCGTCGGGGTTGCGCCAGCTGACCACGAAGACGCGGTGGCCCTGCTCCACGGTGTAGCGGATCACCGAGTTCTCGGGCTGCAGATCGAGGATGTAGTACTTGTTGATGCAGGGCGGGATGAACAGCATCGGCCGCTCATGCACCTTGGCGGTGAGCGGCTTGTACTCGATCAGCTGGAACAGCTCGTTCTCGAACACCACGGCGCCTTCGCTGGTGGCCACGTTGCGGCCCACCTCGAACACGCTCTCGTCGGTCTGCGACATGTGGCCCTGCTCGATGTCCTTCCACAGCAGCTGCATGCCCTGCGTGATGCTCTCGCCGCGTGTTTCCACCGCCTTGGCCAGGGCCTCGGGGTTGGTGGCCAGGAAGTTGGCCGGGCTGGCCGCGTCCACCCACTGCTGCACCGCGAAGCGGATCTTGGCCTTGGTCTTGGCGTCGCCCTGCACGCTCTCGGCCATCTGCAGCAGGGTGCGGGCGTTCAGCAGATAGGCCTGCGCCACCATGGCTGCGGCGGGGTTCTTGGCCCAGGCGTCGGCCGAGAAGCGCTTGTCGCCCACCGGCGCGGCAGGTGTGCCTTCCTTCTGGAACGCGGTGAGGCTGTTGTTCCACATCGCCGTGGCCTGGCTGATGTAGTCGCGCTGCAGCTTGGCCATGGCGTCCACCGGCAGGCTGAGCCCGGACATGGTCTTCCACATGTCGGTCATGGCGCTGCCCATGGCCTGGACGTTGGCCGGGAGGGCCTGTGTTGCCTGCCCGATGGGGTCAACGGCGGGAACTGGCTTCTTGGTCATGGGTTGTCTCCACCTGTGCCGGGCCACGCAAGCCGCGTGCCCTTGTGCGATGCTGTGCCACATCGCACGTTGTACGGGTTCTAGCTTACCCGATGATGACTCTATTTTTCGATACGCGATATTACGTACCGCCATCTGAAATGCACATTGTTCCCATCGCCTGGATGTTCGTGGTGCTGCTGATGACCGTGGCCGAGGCCACGTCGACGCAGGGCACCGTGCTCGGTGCCTTCTTCACCTTCGTGCTGTATGGCCTGATCCCGCTGGCCATCGTGATGTACCTGCTGGGCACGCCGGCACGCTGGCAGGCCAGGCGGCGGGCCGAGGCCGCAGCAGCACGGCCTGCGGATTCAGCGCGGGGCGATCCCGATGGCAGCCGCCATGCGCCCGGTGCGGGGCGCTCGGCGGAAGGAGAAGAACCGTGAGGGCTGGTCCACGGTGCACCAGTGACCGCCACCTGCCGCGGCCACACCCAGCGCCGCCAGCCGCCGCCGCGCCAGGCCGGCCAGATCGGCCCGCCAGCGTGGGCTGCCATCGGCACGTGGGCTGAACCGGAACAGCGCGGCGTCGGCCGGGCCGAGACTGGCGGGGTCGGCGCCGAAGGCCTGCAGCACGTCGGCACCCACCTCGAAGGCCTGCTGCCCGATGCAGGGCCCCAGCCAGGCCAGCAGCTGGTCAGGCCCGCAGCCGGCGGCCCCGCACAGCGCGGCCACGGTGTTGTCGAGCACACCGCCGGCCAGGCCGCGCCAGCCGGCATGGGCGGCGCCGACGGCCCGGCCATCCCGGCTGCACAGCAGCACCGGCAGGCAATCGGCCACCAGCACGGTGCAGGCGATGCCTGGCTCGGTGCAGATGCTGGCATCGGCCTGGGGCAGCGCGGCCCCTTGCTGCAGGTGGCCGGCACCCAGGCGCAGCACGTCGGCACCATGGACCTGCTGCAGCCACACCGGCTGCAGCCCCAGCGCGCCGGTAAAACGGCGCTGGTTCTCCAACACGGCCTCGGGAACGTCCTGGGCGTCGCCGCCCAGTGCCGGGGGGCGCAGGTTCAGGCTGTCGAACGGCGCCACGCTGACACCGCCGGCGCGGGTGCTGATCAGCGCAACGATGCCCGCCGGCGCCGGCCAGTCGGGCCGGATGGCATCGGGCAGCAGCTCAGCCGGCATCCGGGCAGGCCGCAGGCTGGGTCTTGCTGAAGGCGTCGAGCTGCATGCAGGTCTCGAACACCCGCATCACGTTCGGCACGTGTTCCGTGCGGCAGTCAAAGCGCTGGGCATTGAAGATCTGCGGCACCAGGGTCAGGTCGGCCAGGCCCGGCTGGTCGCCGTGGCAGTAGCGCGCCGGCTGCGCCGCCAGCTGGCGCTCCACCGATTCCAGGCCGCTTTCCACCCAGTGCCGGTACCAGCGGTTCTTGTCGTCCTCGCTGAGCTTGAGGTCGTGCGTCAGGTAGCGCAGCACCCGCAGGTTGTTCAGCGGGTGGATCTCGCAGGCGATGTCCTGGGCGATGGCGCGCACCCGCGCCCGGCCCAGCGCATCGGCCGGCAGCAGCGGCGGCTGCGGGTGGGTCTCGTCCAGGTACTCGACGATGGCCAGGGACTGCGACAGCAGCGCATCGCCATCCTGCAGCGTGGGCACCAGGCGCGCCGCCGACAGCGCGCTGTAGGCCGGCTCCAGGTGCTCGCGCTTGACCAGGTGCACCGGGATGTAGTCGTAGTCCAGCCCCTTGAGCGCCAGCGCGATGCGCACCCGGTAGGAGGCCGAGGAACGGAAGTAGTTGTAGAGCTTCATGCAGCGGCCTCCTCGGGAATGCGCATCAGCGAATGCGCAGCTTCAAGCTGCCCAGCCCGGCGATGGACCCTTCGAGCAGATCACCCGCCACCACCGCCCCCACGCCCGCCGGCGTGCCGGTGAAGATCAGGTCGCCGGGCTGCAGGGCCCAGGCCCGGGACAGGGTCTCGATGGTCTCGGCCACATTCCAGATCAGCTCGGACAGGTCGCCCTGCTGCCGCTGCACACCGTTGACCGACAGCGTGATCGCACCCCGCGTCAGTTCGCCGGTGCTGGCGATGGGTTGCAGCGGGCCGATGGGTGCCGACTCGTCGAAGCCCTTGCCGATGCACCAAGGGCGGCCCTGCTTCTTCATCTCGTTCTGCAGGTCGCGCCGGGTCATGTCCAGGCCCACGGCATAACCCCAGATGTGCCGGGCTGCATCCGCCGCGGCGATGTTGCTGCCACCGGTGCCGATGGCCACCACCAGCTCGATCTCGTGGTGCAGGTTGGCCGTCAGCGGCGGGTAGGCCATCTCGCCCACGGCGCCATCGGCCACCGGCAGCACGCTGTCGGCCGGTTTCAGGAAGAAGAACGGCGGCTCGCGGCCGCTGAAGCCCATCTCCTGCGCATGCTCGGCATAGTTGCGGCCCACGCAGTAGATGCGGTGCACGGGGAACAGGCCGCCGCCGGCAACGGGCACGGACGCAACGGCGGGCACAGGGATGACGAAGGACATGGCGGCAGGCTGGGCAAGGGGTTGAAGGCGGGCGGCCAACGATGATGCCATGGGCCACCGCTACACTTTGCCGATGATCGAGCTGCGCCGTATCAAGCATTGCCGTGCCTGTGGCACCCCCGTGGGCTACAAGGTGCCCGACGACGACAACCGCGAGCGCGCCGTCTGCCCCGGCTGCCAGCTGATCCACTACGAGAACCCGCTCAACGTGGTGGGCACGGTGCCGGTGTGGGGCGAGCAGGTGCTGCTGTGCAAGCGCGCCATCGAACCGCGCCACGGCTTCTGGACCCTGCCCGCGGGCTTCATGGAACTGGGCGAGACGGTGGAAGACGGCGCACGCCGCGAGACGGTGGAAGAGGCCGGCGCCAACATCGAGCTGCAGGAGCTGTTCACCATGATCAGCGTGGTGCGGGTGGGCCAGGTGCATCTGTTCTACCGCGCCCGCATGACCGACACCGTGCTCGACCCCGGTCCCGAGACGCTGGAGGCCCGGTTGTTCCACGAGCACGAGGTGCCCTGGGACCAGATCGCCTTCCGCACTGTGAAGGACACGCTGCAGCACTTCTTTGCCTGCCGCCGCGCGGGTGCCTACCCGCTGCACTGCAGCAGCATCTGAAGGGTCTCAGCCGGCGCTGGCGGGCAAGGCCTCGGCCTGTGGTTCTGGCGCCAGCACCGGGCCGGTGGCCGCGTCGAAGCCCAGCTGCCAGAGCGCGTCCAGATCGGCCGCCGTGCGCACGCCTTCGGCCGTCACCTGCAGCCCCACGGCCTGCACCAGGCGCACCAGCCCCTGCAGATGGCGGCGTGCATCGGCCGCACCCTCGCCGGTGATGCCGTTGACGAAGCGGCTGTCGATGCGCACGCAGTCCAGGCCCAGGTCGATCAGCCGCGGGATGCGGGCCAGGCCTTCGCCGGCATGCTCCAGCCCCAGCATCACGCCCAGCGGGCGCCAGCGGCGCGACACCTCGCGCACCAGCAGCGGCCGCTCCAGCGCCAGGGCCTCGGGCAGGTCGATCCACAGCCGGCAGGCGGCGGCGGGTGCATCTTCCAGGCGGCGCGAGACCGCCGCCACGAACTCGGCCGAGGCCAGCGACTGTGCCGCCACGTTGACGCAGCGCGCCAGGCCGTCGGCGGCGATGGCGGCCAGGGCCAGGGCCACGGCCTTCTCGTCGACCGCCGCGCACAGCCGGCTGCGGGTGGCCAGCGACAGCCAGCGGCTGGCCGGCTCCATCGGCCCGTCGGCGCGCAGCTGCACCCGCAGCGGGCAGTCCAGGTGCAGCTGGCGGCCGTCGCCGGTGCGCACCGGGTAGGCGGCCAGCGCCACCCGGCCCTGCACCAGCGCGCGGCTGATGCGGCGCTGCCAGGACTGTTCACCCTGGGGCGGATCGGTGTCCAACCGGCCCGGCTCGGTGGGCGGCCCCCGGTCGGACGGGCTGTGGGCGGCTTCCGACCTGGCCAGCGCGGCGTCGGCCAGGGCCAGGGCCTGGGTGGCGTCCAGCGGCCGGTTCAGCTCCACCGCGCCGGCGAACACCCGCGCCTGGCCGTCGATGGCCACCAGCGGCAGCGCCAGCGCCTGCGTCAGCGCGGCGGCGGTTTCCCTGGCCATCCCGGCCACCGGCAACAGCAGGGCGAAATCGGCCCCATTGAGCCGCCCGGCAAAGCAGCGGGCGATGCGGTCGGGATAGGCCTGCAAGGCCTCGGCCACCGCCAGCAGCACGCGGTCGGCGGCGGCATGGCCCACGCGCTGGTTCAGGCCCTGCAGATCCTGCAGGCGCAGCAGCAGCAGGCCGGCTTCGGCCGGCTGCTCGCCGCCATCGAGCACGGCATCGAGCATGGCCATGAAATGGCGGCGGTTGGCCAGGCCGGTCAGCGGGTCGCTGTGGGCCTGACGGCGCAAGGCCTCCAGCTGCTCGGCCTGCACCTCGAACAAGGCCTGCTGGCGCACCAGCAAGGCCCGCACCGCGGCGGCCAGCGGGCGCAGCTCGGCCGGGCCGGCCGGTGCGCGGTCGACCAGATGCAGTTCGGTGCGTGGCCCGCGGCCGTCCTGGCCCGGCCCCGGTGGCGGCACGAGCAGGCGGGCCGCTGCCAGTGCCAGATGGCGGCGGCCCAGCCACAGGCCGCTGAGCGCGCCCAGGCCGGTGCCGGCCAGGGCGGCCAGCAGGGGCTGGTCGGCCAGCACCGCCGCGGTGGCCAGGCCCGCGCAGGCCAGGCACGCCGCCACGCGCCCGGCCGACAGCGCGGGAACATGGACGGCGGCGGTGTGCGCAGGCACGGGCATGGAACAGATGGCGTGCGGCGGGCACACCGGGCGGCAGCGGGGCGGGTGATGGCCCAGCCGCCCGCCACCCGCACGGGCTGCCGGACCATCGTCTGACGGAGTTGTCGGCCCGCCCCCGTGGAACTTGAACCGGCCGCCCTGCGCGCGGCGCTGGCCGCAGCCCTGCCTGCGGCCAGGCTACTTGCGTGCGGGCGGCAGATCCGTGCAGCTGCCGTGCGCCACCTCGGCCGCCATGCCGATGCTCTCGCCCAGCGTGGGGTGGGGGTGGATGGTCTTGCCGATGTCCACCTCGTCAGCGCCCATCTCGATGGCCAGGGCCACCTCGCCGATCATGTCGCCGGCATGGGTGCCGACGATGCCGCCGCCCAGGATGCGGTGGGTGTCCGCATCGAACAAGAGCTTGGTGAAGCCCTCGTCGCGGCCGTTGGCGATGGCCCGGCCCGAGGCCGTCCAGGGGAACAGGCCCTTCTTGACCTTCACGCCCTGGGCCTTGGCCTCGTCTTCGGTGAGGCCCACCCAGGCCACCTCGGGGTCGGTGTAGGCCACGCTGGGGATCACACGCGCGTCGAACTGGGCCTTGCTGTCACCGGCGGCGACTTCAGCCGCCACATGCGCCTCGTGCACCGCCTTGTGCGCCAGCATGGGCTGGCCCACCAAGTCACCGATGGCGAAGATGTGCGGCACGTTGGTGCGCATCTGCACATCCACCGGAATGAAGCCCCGGTCGGTGACCACCACGCCGGCCTTGTCGGCGGCGATCTTCTTGCCGTTGGGCGTGCGGCCCACGGCCTGCAGCACCAGGTCGTACATCCCCTCGCTGGCCTTGCCGTCCAGGCCTTCGAACTTGACGCGGATGCCCTCGGCCGTGGCCTCGGCCGCCACGGTCTTGGTCTTGAGCATGATGTTGTCGAAGCGCGGCGCATTCATCTTCTGCCACACCTTGACCAGGTCGCGGTCGGCGCCCTGCATCAGGCCGTCGAGCATCTCCACGACGTCGAGCCGGGCGCCCAGGGTGGAATACACCGTGCCCATCTCCAGGCCGATGATGCCGCCGCCCACCACCAGCATCTTCTTGGGTGCCTGGCGCAGTTCCAGCGCGCCGGTGCTGTCGACGATGCGGGGATCGTCGGGCAGGAAGGGCAGGCGCACGGCCTGCGAGCCGGCCGCGATGATGCATTGCTTGAACTTGATGGTCTGCGACTTGCCGGTCTTGGCTTGTGCGTCGCCACTGGTTTCTTCCACCGTGACATGGTGCGGGTCGGCAAAGCTGCCGTAGCCGCGCACCACGGTGACCTTGCGCATCTTGGCCATCGCCGCCAGGCCGCCGGTGAGCTTGCCCACCACCTTGTTCTTGTGGCCCAGCAGCTTGGGCAGGTCGACCGTGGGCTCGGCAAAGCTCACGCCCAGGTCGGCGAAGTGCTTGACCTCGTCCATCACCGCGGCCACGTGCAGCAGCGCCTTGGACGGGATGCAGCCCACGTTCAGGCACACGCCGCCCAGGGTGGCGTAGCGCTCGACGATCACCGTCTTCAGGCCGAGGTCCGCCGCACGGAAGGCGGCCGAGTAACCACCCGGGCCGGCGCCCAGCACCAGCATGTCGCACTCGATGTCGGCACCACCGGCATAACTCGCGGCGGGCGGTGCGGCCACGGCGGGTGCCGCAGGCGCAGCGGCCGGTGCCTGCGCTGCCGCAGCAGGCGTGGCCGCCACAGCGCCCGCCGCCTCCAGCGTCAGCAGCAGGCTGCCCTGGTTCACCTTGTCGCCGATGGCGACCTTGAGCGCCTGCACCACACCGGCGTGGCTGCAGGGGATCTCCATCGAGGCCTTGTCGCTCTCCACCGTCACCAGGCTCTGGTCCACCGCCACGGTGTCGCCGGGCTTGACCATCAGCTCGATCACCGCCACGTCCTTGAAGTCCCCGATGTCGGGCACCACCACATTGATCAACGCCATGCTTGTCTCCTGTCCTTGCTGTCTGCTCGCCGGGCCGTCACAGCACGATGCGGCGGAAGTCGGCCAGCAGGCTGGCGAAGTACACGTTGAAGCGTGCGGCGGCGGCACCGTCGATGACACGGTGGTCCCAGCTCAGGCTCAGCGGCAGGATCAGGCGCGGCACGAAGGCCTTGCCGTCCCAGCGTGGCTCCATCGTGCTCTTGCACACGCCCATGATGGCCACCTCGGGTGCGTTGATGATGGGCGTGAAATAGCGCCCGCCGATGCCGCCCAGGCTGCTGATGCTGAAGCAGCCACCCGACATGTCGGCCGGGCCCAGCTTGCCGTCGCGTGCCTTCTTGGCCAGTTCACCCATCTCGGTGCTGATCTGGAAGATGCCCTTCTTGTCGGCGTCCTTGATCACCGGCACCACCAGGCCGTTGGGCGTGTCGGCCGCAAAGCCGATGTGGTAGTAGCTCTTCAGCACCAGTTGCTCACCATCGAGGCTGGCATTGAACTGCGGGAACTTCTTCAACGCGGCCACCGCCGCCTTGATCATGAAGGCCAGCATGGTGACCTTGATGCCGGCCTTCTCGTGCTCCTTGTTGGTGGCCACGCGGAAGGCCTCCAGCTCGGTGATGTCGGCATCGTCGTGGTTGGTGACATGCGGGATCACCACCCAGTTGCGGTGCAGGTTGGCGCCGCTGATCTTCTGGATGCGCGACAGGTCCTTGCGCTCGATGGGGCCGAACTTGGCGAAGTCCACCTTGGGCCAGGGCAGCAGGCCGGGGAAGGCCTCGCCGCCGCCAGCGGCGGCAGCAGGCGCCTTGGCCTTCTGGGCCGTGGTCTGCACGTCGCCGGCCATCACGCGCTTGACGAAGCCCTGCACGTCGGCCTGCACGATGCGGCCCTTGGGGCCGGAACCGGCCACCTCGGCCAGCGGCACGCCCAGCTCACGCGCCAGGCGGCGGATGCTGGGCGAGGCATGCGGCAGGCCGGCCTGTGCCACCGTGGGCGCGTGGGCAGGCAATGCGGCAGGCGCGGCCGCAGGGCTGGCGACGGGTGAGGTGGCCGCTGCGGGTGCGGCTACAGCGGCGGGCGCAGCCGGGGCTGCAGCAGGCGCCGAGGGCGCGGCAGCGGCAGCACCACCGACGGCGCCTTCCAGCACCACCACCAGCGAGCCCATGGCCACCTTGTCGCCCAGCTTGACCTTGACTTCCTTGACCACGCCGGCATGCGACGAGGGGATCTCCATCGAGGCCTTGTCGCTCTCCACCGTGATCAGGCTCTGCTCGACCTTGACGGTGTCGCCGGGCTTGACCATCACCTCGATGACGGCCACCTCGGCAAAGTCGCCGATGTCGGGCACCAGCACCTGGATCAGGCCGGTGGTGGCGGGTGCGGCAGGTGCAGCCGGGGCTGCGGCAGCAGGCGCCGGCGCGGCAGCTGCTGGTGCTGCAGCAGCTGCCGCCGGTGCGGGCGCGGCGGCCGCACCGGCAGCCTCGACCACCACCAGCAGCGTGCCTTCGTTGACCTTGTCGCCGATGGCGACCTTGATCGCCTGCACCACGCCGGCGTGGCTGGACGGGATCTCCATCGAGGCCTTGTCGCTCTCCACCGTCACCAGGCTCTGATCGACGGCGATGGTGTCACCCACGGCCACCATCAGCTCGATCACCGCCACATCCTTGAAGTCACCGATGTCGGGGACCTTGACGTCTACCAATGCCATGTTCTTGTCTCCAGGTTCGTGGACGGGTGCGTCAGGCGTACAGCGGGTTGATCTTGTCGGCGTTCAGGCCGTACTTCTTGATCGCCTCGGCCACCTTGGCCAGAGGCAGCGTGCCCTCGTCGGCCAGGGTCTTGAGCGCGGCCACCACGATGTAGTGGCGGTTGATCTCGAAGTGCTCACGCAGCTTGCTGCGGAAGTCGCTGCGGCCGAAGCCGTCGGTGCCCAGCACCTTGTAGGTCCTGCCCTTGGGCATGTAGGCGCGGATCTGCTCGCCATAGACCTTGATGTAGTCGGTCGAGCAGACCACCGGGCCGGCGTGGGCCGCCAGCTGCTGCGCCACGAACGGGACACGCGGTGTCTCGGTCGGGTGCAGCAGGCTCCAGCGCTCGGCGTCCTGGCCGTCACGTGCCAGCTCGTTGAAGCTGGGGCAGCTCCAGACCTTGGCAGCCACGCCCCAGTCGGTGGCCAGCAGGGTTCGGGCGGCGATCGATTCACGCAGGATGGTGCCCGAGCCCAGCAGGTTCACCTGCGGCTGGCCGGCGGTGGCCACCGCGTCTTCCAGCAGGTACATGCCCTTGATGATCTGTTCCTCGGTGCCGGGCTTCAGGCCGGGCATGGGGTAGTTCTCGTTGAGCAGGGTGACGTAGAAGTACACGTTCTCCTGCTTCTCCACCATGCGCTTCAGGCCGTGGTGCAGGATCACGCCCACCTCGTGGGCATAGGTCGGGTCGTAGCTGATGCAGTTCGGGATGGTGCCGGCCAGGATGTGGCTGTGGCCGTCCTCGTGCTGCAGTCCTTCGCCGTTCAGCGTGGTGCGCCCGCTGGTGCCGCCCAGCAGGAAACCGCGCGCCTGCATGTCGCCGGCGGCCCAGGCCAGGTCGCCGATGCGCTGGAAGCCGAACATCGAGTAGTAGACGTAGAACGGCACCATGATGCGGTTGTTCGTCGAATAACTCGTGGCCGCAGCGATCCAGCTGCACATGCCGCCGGCCTCGTTGATGCCTTCCTGCAGGATCTGGCCGTCGGTGGCCTCGCGGTAGTACATCACCTGGTCCTTGTCGACCGGCGTGTAGTTCTGGCCCAGCGGGTTGTAGATGCCGATCTGGCGGAACAGGCCTTCCATGCCGAAGGTGCGGGCCTCGTCCACCAGGATGGGCACGGTGCGCGGGCCCAGGGCCTTGTCGCGCAGCAGCTGGGTGAGGAAGCGCACATAGGCCTGGGTGGTGCTGATCTCGCGGCCCTCGGGCGTGGCGTCGAGCACGGCCTTGAAGGTCTCCAGCGAGGGCACGGTGAAGCTCTCGTCGGCCTTGGCACGGCGGTGCGGCAGGTAGCCGCCCAGCTTCTCGCGGCGCTCGTGCAGGTACTTCATCTCCGGCGTGTCGTCGGCCGGCTTGTAGAACGGGATCTTGGGCAGCTCGCTGTCGGGGATGGGGATGTTGAAGCGGTCGCGGAAGTAGCGGATGTCGTCGTCGGTCAGCTTCTTGGTCTGGTGGGCGGTGTTCTTGCCCTCGCCGGCCCGGCCCATGCCGTAGCCCTTCACCGTCTTCACCAGCAGCACCGTGGGCTGGCCCTGGGTGTTGTTGTTGGCGGCGTGGAAGGCGGCGTAGACCTTGCTCGCGTCGTGGCCGCCGCGGCGCAGGCTCCACACCTGGTCGTCGCTCATCTTGGCCACCATCTCCAGGGTGCGCGGGTCGCGGCCGAAGAAGTGCTTGCGCACGAAGGCGCCGTCGTTGGCCTTGAAGGCCTGGTAGTCGCCGTCCAGCGTGTCCAGCATGATCTTGCGCAGCGCACCGTCCTTGTCGCGCGCCAGCAGTTCGTCCCACTGCTTGCCCCACAGCAGCTTGATGACGTTCCAGCCCGAGCCGCGGAACTCGCCTTCCAGCTCCTGGATGATCTTGCCGTTGCCACGCACCGGGCCATCGAGCCGCTGCAGGTTGCAGTTGACGACGAAGACCAGGTTGTCCAGCTTCTCGCGCGCGGCCAGGCCGATCGCGCCCAGGCTTTCCGGCTCGTCCATCTCGCCGTCGCCGCAGAACACCCAGACCTTGCGCTTGGACGTGTCGGCGATGCCACGCGCATGCAGGTACTTCAGGAAGCGCGCCTGGTAGATGGCCATGATCGGGCCCAGGCCCATGCTCACGGTGGGGAACTGCCAGAACTCGGGCATCAGCTTGGGATGCGGGTAGCTGCTCAGGCCCTTGCCGTCCACTTCCTGGCGGAAGTTCAGCAACTGCTCTTCGCTCAGGCGGCCTTCCATGAAGGCGCGGGCGTAGATGCCGGGCGCCGAATGGCCCTGGATGTAGAGCAGGTCACCGCCGTGGGTGCCACCCTTGTCGGTGTCGTCGGCATGCCAGAAGTGGTTGAAGCCGGCAGCGAACAGGTGCGCCACGCTCTGGAAGGAGCTGATGTGGCCGCCCAGGTCACCCCCGTCGGCGGGGTCGTGGCGGTTGGCCTTGACCACCAGGGCCATCGCGTTCCAGCGCATGTAGGCGCGCAGGCGGCCCTCGATCTCCAGGTTGCCGGGGCTGCGCTCCTCGTCCACCACCTCGATGGTGTTGACGTATGCGGTGGTGGCCGAGAACGGCCGGTCGATGCCGTGCTGGCGCGCTTCCTCGATCAGCTGCTCCAGCAGGAAGTGGGCGCGCTGCGGGCCCTCGGCGCTGATGACGGCGTCCAGCGCGTCCAGCCACTCGCGGGTCTCCTGGGCGTCGGTGTCGAAGGCGCTGGCATTGCCAGGGTTGTTGGGCATGGCGGACATCGGTTGTCTCCTCGTTCCGGGGGATGGTGTGGTCTCGAACGGCGCGCAGTGTTGCACAAAGCCTGCGAATTTTCAAATCGTGCGAGTTGATTTCGTATTGTGGGAAACCACAACGGTGACCACATGCGCAGGTTGCGCGAGCGGAAGCCGCACCGCGCTCGGGATAATCCCGCCCATGACCGCGCCCTCCCCCCCGCCCGCACCGGCCGCGCCGGCCAAAGGCCAGCGCCGCCTGCTGGGCCGCTGGTGGCGCCGCCAGTCGCCCGCGCGGCAGGACCGTTTCGCCACGCTGGGCCCGCTGGCCTCGGTGCTGCTGTTTCTGGCGGCCATCATTTCGGCCTTCTGGTACCTGCGCAACGAAGAGATCGAACGCGAGACCGAGGCCGTCAAGCGCGACACCGAGATCGCCCAGCAGCAGATCCGCCTGCGCCTGATCGAGAACCAGGAACAGCTGGTGCGCATGGCGCGTGAACTGGTCACGCGGGAGCTGGACGCCAGCGAGTTCACGCCCCAGGCCGCGGCCTTCATGAACGACCGGCCCGAGATCACGCAATTCCTCTGGCTGGCGGCCGACCAGAGCATGCGCGCCCGCCACTCGGCCCAGGCCGACCGCGAAGAACTGGTGCCACCCGGCGCCGCGCCGCTGGCCAAGCTGCCCGGGCGCACCGAGACCGAATGGGCCTTCATCGCCGCGCGCGACCTGCGCCAGCCGATCTACAGCCGGGTGTTCAAGGACCGCCACGGCGCCATGGTGTTCCAGGTGCACGTGCCCATGCTGGCGCGTGGCCAGTTCAACGGCGACCTGGTGGCCGACTACAGCATCGACGTGCTGCTGCGCCACTTCGTGCCCACCGAGGTCACCCGCCGCCATGCCATCGCGGTGATCGACGACCGCGAGCAGACCATCGCCAGCAGCGTGCTGCCCATGCCCGGCGAGGCCCGGCCACGCGCCGCCATCCTGCACGACGTGCCGCTGGCGCCCGCCGCCAACGGCCTGGTGCTGCGTGGCAGCGGCTACCGCACCTCGGTGGGCCTGATCGGCAACACCTTGTTCTGGATGGTGGTGGCGCTGTCGGTGCTGACGCTGTGGATGCTGCTGGGCACCTTCCGCCATGTGCGCCGGCGTGGGCAGATCCAGGGTGCCCTGGTGCAGGAGACCAACTTCCGCCGGGCGATGGAGAACTCCATGCTGACCGGCATGCGGGCCATGGACATCGAGGGCCGGGTCAGCTACGTCAACCCGGCCTTCTGCGCCATGACCGGCTTCACCGAGCATGAGCTGATCGGCCGTCTGCCGCCCTACCCCTACTGGCCGGCCGACCGCATCGACGAGAACAGCCGGCTGCTGCAGCAGGAGCTGCAGGGCCGCAGCCCGGCCGGTGGCATCGAGGTCAAGGTGATGCGCAAGAACGGCACGCTGTTCGATGCCCGCATGTACGTCTCGCCCCTGGTCGATGCCCGGGGCCACCAGACCGGCTGGATGACCAGCATGACCAACATCACCGAGGCCAAGCGCATCCGCGACCAGCTCTCGGCCAGCCACGAGCGCTTCACCACCGTGCTGGAAGGGCTGGAGGCGGCGGTGTCGGTGCTCAGCGTGCAGCAGGGCGAGCTGCTGTTCGCCAACCGCAGCTACCGGCTGTGGTTCGGCGCCGATGCACGGGGCCATGCGCTGCTGGCCAGCGGCGCGGTGCCGAACGTGGCTGGCGAGCTGACGACCGACCTGAGCGGCCACGACGACGAGGACGGCCTGTCGGGCCTTCCCACGCAGGAGCTGGCCGGCCAGGGCGCCAACCCGCGCGAGGTCTATGCCGCCCAGCTGGACAAGTGGTTCGATGTGCGCGCGCGCTACCTGCAGTGGACCGACGGCCGGCTGGCGCAGATGCTGATCGCCACCGACGTGACCGCCCGCCGCCGCGCCGAGGAACTGGCCGCCCAGCAGGCCGAAAAGGCGCAGGTCAGCAGCCGGCTGATCACCATGGGCGAGATGGCCAGTTCGGTGGCGCACGAGCTGAACCAGCCGCTCACCGCCATCAACAACTACTGCAACGGCATGGTCTCGCGCATCAAGGCCGAGACCATCGACCGCGACTCCCTGCTCACCGCCCTGGGCAAGACGGCCAAGCAGGCCGAGCGGGCGGGCCAGATCATCCACCGCATCCGCGCCTTCGTGAAGAAGAGCGAGCCGCAGCGCATGGCCATCCAGGCGCGGGTGATCGTCGACGAGGCGGTGGAGCTGGCCAGCATCGAGCTGCGCCGGCGCAACGTGGCCATTCACCATTACGTGGCCCAGCGCCTGCCCGACCTGCAGTGCGACCCCATCCTGATCGAGCAGGTGCTGCTGAACCTGCTGAAGAACGCCGCCGAGGCCATCGACTCGGCCAAGATGCCGGCCGCGCGCCGCCACATCGAACTGCGGGTGATCCCGCGCCACACCCCGGATGAAGGGGGGGTGATCGAGTTCGCCGTCACCGACATGGGCCCCGGCCTGCCCGAGGAAGTGATCGCCCGGCTCTACGAGGCTTTCTTCTCCACCAAGGCCGAAGGCATGGGCATCGGCCTGTCGCTTTGCAGGTCCATCGTGGAGAGCCACCGGGGCCGGATCAAAGCGCAAAACCTCTACAATGGCAATTCTGTGACAGGGTGTCGGTTTGCCTTCACCCTGCCTGTGGAAACCACCGTGCGGCACGAGGAGACAACGCTGATCCATCCGCCCGATGTGACAGCGCTCGACGCCAGCGGCCCCGTCGCAAACCCGGCAGTCACCAAAACCACCCCATGAGCCTGATTCCCAAGAAGGGCACGGTCTATGTCGTCGATGACGACGAGGCCGTTCGTGATTCCCTGCAATGGTTGCTGGAAGGCAAGGATTACCGCGTCAAGTGTTTTGACTCGGCGGAATCCTTCCTGTCCCGCTTCGACCCGCGCGAAGTGGCCTGCCTGATCGCCGACATCCGCATGGACGGCATGAGCGGGCTGGAACTGCAGGACCGTCTGCTCGAGCGCAAGAGCCCGCTGCCGGTGGTCTTCATCACCGGGCATGGCGATGTGCCGATGGCGGTGACGACAATGAAGAAGGGTGCGATGGATTTCATCGAGAAGCCCTTCAAGGAAGAAGAGCTGATCGGCCTGGTCGAACGCATGCTGGACCAGGCGCGCAGCGCCTTCAGCCAGCACCAGGAACAGGCCAGCCGCGATGCGCTGCTGAGCCGCCTGACCACGCGTGAAGCCCAGGTGCTGGAGCGCATCGTCGCCGGCCGGCTGAACAAGCAGATCGCCGACGACCTGGGCATCAGCATCAAGACGGTGGAGGCGCACCGCGCCAACATCATGGAAAAGCTCAACGCCAACACCGTGGCCGATCTGCTGAAGATCGCCCTGGGCGCCAACAGCCCTGCCGCCAGCGCCGCCAAGGCCTGATTCCCGCGCACCCGCCCCCTGCCAGGCCGCTGCCACCCAGCGGCCTGCTTGCTTTTGACGGCCTGCTTGAAAGACCATCCACCATGCCCGCCCAACTGATCAACGGCACCGCCCTGTCGCAGCAGATCCGCGCCGACGTGGCCCTGCGTGCCGCCGCCCTCACCGCCCGCGGCACCCGGCCGGGGCTGGCCGTCATCCTGGTGGGCGAAGACCCGGCCTCTGCGATCTACGTGCGCAACAAGGTCAAGGCCTGCGCCGAGGCCGGCTTCCACTCGGTGCTGGAGAAGTACGAGGCCAGCCTGTCGGAAGCCGCGCTGCTGGCGCGCATCCAGGCCCTGAACAGCGACCCGGCCGTGCACGGCATCCTGGTGCAGATGCCCCTGCCCAAACACATCAACCCGCAGCGGGTGATCGAGACCATCTCCACGGCCAAGGACGTGGACGGCTACTCGGTGCAGAGCGCCGGCGACCTGATGGCCGGGCTGCCGGGCTTCCGCCCCTGCACGCCCTACGGCTGCATGAAGCTGATCGAGAGCACCGGGGTGGACCTGCGTGGCAAGCACGCCGTGGTGATCGGCCGCAGCAACACCGTGGGCAAGCCCATGGCCCTGCTGCTGCTGCAGGCCAATGCCACCGTCACCATCTGCCACAGCGCCACGCCCGACCTGGGCGTGTTCACCCGCCAGGCCGATGTGGTGGTGGCTGCGGTGGGCCGGCGCAACACCGTCACCGCCGACATGGTCAAGCCCGGCGCCATCGTCATCGACGTGGGCATGAACCGCGACGAGGCCGGCAAGCTGTGCGGTGATGTGGACTTTGCCGGGGTCAGCCCGGTGGCCGGCTGGATCACCCCGGTGCCCGGCGGTGTGGGGCCGATGACCATCACCATGTTGCTGGTGAACACCCTGGAATCCGCGGAACGCGTCACCAAGTAAGCGCCTGAGCCTGCCAGGGTTGGCGGGCCGACACTACAGTCTGACGCTGGCAGCCCATGCCGAAAGTGAAGACCATGCACAACCCCCTGCTCTCCCCCGCCCCGCTGCCCGAATTTGCCGCCATCCGGCCCGAGCACCTGACGCCCGCGCTGGACGTGCTGCTGGCCGCCGCCGACGCCGCGCTGGAGCAGGCCGTCGGTGATGCCGTGCCCGCCGACTACGACGCGTTGTCGGCCGTGCTGGACGTGCCGCTGGAGCGGCTGTCGCGCGCCTGGGCCGCTGCCAACCACCTCAACGCGGTGGCCAACACCCCCGAGTTGCGCGAGGCCTACAACGCCAACCTGGGCCGCGTCACCGAGTTCCACACCCGCCTGGGCGCCGACGAGCGCCTGTATGCCAAGTACAAGGCCGTGTCGGCCGGCCCCGCCGCCGCCACCCTGAGCCCGGCACGCCGCCAGGCGCTGGCGCATGCGATGCGCGATTTCGTGCTGTCCGGCGCCGAGTTGCAGGGCGAGGCACGCACACGTTTTGCCGCCATCCAGGAGCGCGGCGCCGAACTGGGCCAGCAGTTCAGCGAGCATGTGCTGGACGCCACCGACGGCTTCAGCCTGACCGTGCCCGGCGCGCGCCTGGACGGCGTGCCGGCCGACGTGCAGCAGCAGACGGCCGAGGCCGCAGCCGCGGCAGGCGAGACCGGCCACAAGCTCAGCCTGCACATGCCGGTCTACCAGCCGGTGATGCAGTACGCCACCGACCGTGCGCTGCGTGAACAGCTCTACCGCGCCTATGCCACCCGCGCCAGCGAGCTGGGCCCCACCGAGCGCGACAACAGCGCCCCGATGACCGAGCTGCTGCAGCTGCGCCAGGAAGAGGCCGGGCTGCTGGGCCAGCCCAGCTACGCCCACTTGTCGCTGGTGCCCAAGATGGCCGAATCACCGGCCCAGGTGCTGGGCTTTCTGCGGGATCTGGCCCGGCGCGCCCGGCCGCATGCCGAGCGTGACCTGGCCGAGCTGAAGGCCTTTGCCGCGGAGCAGCTGGGCCTGACCGATCTGCAGGCCTGGGACCAGGCCTTCGCCGCCGAGAAGCTGAAGGAGGCGCGTTACGCCTTCAGCGAGCAGGAGGTCAAGCAGTACTTCACCGAGCCCAAGGTGCTGGAAGGCCTGTTCCACATCATCGAGACCCTGTTCGACGTGCGCATCCGGCCCGACGTGGCCGAGGTCTGGCACCCCAGCGTGCGCTTCTACCGCATCGAGAGACATTCTCCCCAGGGCCCCGGCGATGCCGCCCCCCAGCTGGTGGGCCAGTTCTACCTCGACCCCTATGCCCGGCCCGGCAAGCGCCCCGGCGCCTGGATGGACGTGGTGCGTGGCCGCTGGCAGCGCCCCGACGGCCAGGGCCTGCAGACCCCGGTGGCGCAGCTGGTGTGCAACTTCGCCTCGCCGGTGGGGGACAAGCCGGCCCTGCTGACCCACGACGACGTGATCACGCTGTTCCACGAGTTCGGCCACGGCCTGCACCACATGCTGACCCAGGTGAACGAGCTGGCAGTGGCCGGCATCTCCGGCGTGGAATGGGACGCGGTGGAACTGCCCAGCCAGTTCATGGAGAACTTCTGCTGGGAGTGGGCCGTGCTGTCACGCATGACGGCCCATGTGGACACCGGCGAGCCGCTGCCGCGGGCGCTGTTCGAGCGCATGCTGGCGGCCAAGAACTTCCAGAGCGGGCTGCAGACCCTGCGCCAGATCGAGTTCGCCCTGATCGACATGCGCCTGCATGCCGAGGCCGATGCCCCCGGCCGGGTGCAGGCGGTGGTGGACGGTGTGCGCGCCGAGGTGGCGGTGAACCCGCCGCCGGCCTTCAACCGCTTCCAGCACAGCTTCTCGCACATCTTCTCGGGTGGCTACTCGGCCGGCTACTACAGCTACAAATGGGCCGAGGTGCTGTCGGCCGACGCCTTCGCCGCCTTCGAGGAACAGGGCGTGTTCAACCCCGAGGTGGGCCAGCGCTTCCGGCGCGAGATCCTGGAAGCCGGCGGCAGCCGGCCGGCCATGGACAGCTTCAAGGCCTTCCGCGGCCGCGAGCCCAGCATCGACGCCCTGCTGCGCCACCAAGGCATGGCCTGAGCCGGCGCAGCCGGATCGGCTAGATTCAGGGCCATGCACCCTGCCCTGCGCTTGCCCCTGCTGCTGACGCTGGCCGTCGGCCTGTCCTTGCCCGCCCTGGCCCAGTACAAGGTGGTCGGCCCCGACGGCAAGATCACCTACACCGACCGGCCGGTGACACCACCCGCCGGTGGCCAGGTGCAGCCGATGCGGGCGGCCGCCGCGGCAGCCGCTGCCGCCCGGGCGCCATTGCCGCTGGAGCTGCGCGCCGTGGCCGAACGCTTCCCGGTCACGCTTTACACCAGCGCCGATTGCAGCCCCTGCGACAGCGGCCGCCAGCTGCTGCAGCAGCGTGGCATCCCGTTTGCCGAACGGGTGGTCAGCAGCGACGACGACATCAGCGCGCTGCAGCGCCTGACCGCCGGCCGCACCGTGCCGGCGCTCACCGTGGGCGCCCAAGCCCTGCGCGGCTTCCTGAATGCCGACTGGCAGGGCACGCTGGACCTGGCCGGCTACCCCAAGGAATCGAAACTGCCACGCGGCTGGTCGGCCGGCCCGGCCACACCGCTGGTGGCGCGTGCACCGGTGGCCGATGCGGTGGCGCCCCCCGTTGTGCGCCAGGACCCGCCGCCATCGCCACCCGAGGCGGCACCGGCCAGCGGCATCCGCTTCTGATCAGGGGCGCGGCACGTCCACCGGCTCGGCCGCGGCAAACACCCGCCGCAAGCCCTGCACTGCCCAGCTGCCACCCCCCACGGCAGCGCCCATCAGCCAGAACACCGCGCCCGGCCCCAGGGCCGTGCCGGCCACGCCGAAGGCCAGCGGCATCACGCTGCTGCTGAAGTTGATGGTCATCGAGCGGATGGCGATCGCCTCGCCATGGCGGTGCGGCGGTGTCATCTGGTGCAGGGTGCTCATGATCATGGGCTGCACCGCCCCCAGCGCCAGGCCCAGCAGGGTGGCGCAGCCGGCCATCAGCCAGGGCGTGCCGGCAAACGGGTAGATGGCGAACACCGCCGCCGTCATCACCATGGCTGCGCGCAGCACGGTCACCTCCTGCAACCGGTGCGCCAGCAGCGGGATGATGAAGCGCACCACGGTGACCGCTGCGGTGAAGATGCCCAGCACCAGGCCGATGGTGCTGGCGCTGTAGCCGCGTGCATGGCCCAGCACCGGCACCGCGAAGCTGTGCACGTCCCAGCTGGCCGACAGCAGCCAGTTGATGAACAGCAGGCGCTTCAGGCCGGGCGTGGCCAGCAGCGCCCAGCGGCTGGTGCCCGCGGGCCGGGCGGCAGGTGCGGCCTGGCGCGGCTGGCGCGGGATCTGGCCCATCACCCACACCGACACCAGGGGCATGGCCAGCAGCACGCCATAGGCCGCGGCAAAACCGCCCAGGTCGATCAGGAAGCCGGCAGTGACCGGCCCCAGCACGTTGGCGCCCGAAAACGCCATGCCCAGCCAGCTGAACACCCGCAGCCGCGCCGTGCTGTCATGCGCCAGCAGGCCGGCGGCACGCAGCACCACGATCACCCCCACGTTGGTGCCGGCGCCCGAGGAGGCGGCGCCCAGGCACTGCAGGCCGAACTGCCACCAGCCGGCCAGGAAACTGGCCGCCAGCGCGCAGCCCACGCCGAAGAAGCTGAGGCCCACGGCCAGCCACTGCGGCCGGTGGTAGCCGTGGCGGTCGGCCATGCGGCCGGCGGGCATGGCGATCAGCACCGGCAGCGCCGCAAACAGCGCCAGCAGCACGCCCACTGCCCAGGCGCTGTGGCCGGCCTCCAGCGCCTGCAGCGGCGTGGCCATGCGCTGACCGGCCATGGCCGCGTGCAGGGCGATCTGGCCCACCATCAACAGCACCAGGGCACGGGTGGTGCCGGGTGCAGCGGCCGGCGCTGGCGTGGTGGCGCTCATCCGGCGCGGCCGTTGTCAGCCAGGTCCTCGGCCTCGTCCACCTCGTCGGCCAGCAGGCCGGGCAGCAGCTGCTGCACCTTGTGCTCGGGCAGCAGTTCCACCGTGCGCAGCTGGCGCGCCATGGCCCGGGTGCGCACCTCGGCCTGGTCGATGGTCTTGCTGGCCTCGTCCAGCTTCTTCTTGGTCTTGGCCAGCACGTCGCCGAACTTGCCGAACTCGGTCTTCACCGCGCCCAGCACCTCCCAGACCTCGGCGCTGCGCTGCTCCAGCGCCAGGGTGCGGAAGCCCATCTGCAGGCTGGTGAGCGTGGCCAGCAGGGTGGTGGGGCCGGCCAGGGTGATCTTGTGCTCGCGCTGCAGCGCCTCCATCAGGCCGGGGCGGCGCAGGGCCTCGGCATACAGGCTCTCGGTGGGCACGAACAGGATGGCGAAATCGGTGGTGTGCGGCGCGGCGATGTACTTCTGGCGGATGGTCTTGGCCTCCAGCCGGAACTGCAGCTCGATGGCCTTGCCGGCGGCCTCCACCGCCGGCACGTCGGCGCGCTCCTGGGCGTCCAGCAGGCGCTCGTAGTCCTCGCGCGGGAACTTGGCGTCGATGGGCAGCCACAGCGGTGGGCCACCTTCCTTGCCATGCCGGCCGGGCAGACGGATCGCAAACTCCACCCGCGCACCGCTGCCGGGCACGGTTTCCACGTTGGCGGCGTACTGCTCGGGCGTGAACACCTGTTCCAGCAGGCCGGCCAGCTGCACCTCGCCGTAGATGCCGCGGCTCTTCACATTGGTCAGCACGCGGTTGAGCGAGCCCACGTCGCGCGCCAGGGTCTGCATCTCGCCCAGGCCCTTGTGCACCTGCTCCAGCCGCTCGGCCACCTGCTTGAAGCTCTCGCCCAGGCGCTGCTCCAGCGTGGCGTGCAGTTTTTCGTCCACCGTGGCGCGCATCTGCTCCAGCTTGGCCTCGTTGCCCTGCTGCAGCTGGGTGAGCCGGCCTTCCACCACCTGACGCACCTCGGCCAGGCGGCGCTCGTTGGCCTCGCTCAGCGCCTTGAGTTGCTCGGTCAGGGTGCTGGACAGGCGCTGCAGTGCATCGCTGCTGTTGCTGCCGAAGCGCTGCAATGCCTCGGTGGTGCTGTCGGCCTGGCGCTTGAGCGCACCGTCCTGCGCCTCGCGCGCCGCCTGGCCCTGGGTCGCCAGCTGGCTGCCGGCCTGGGCCAGCGCCGCCACCACCTGCTGCTGCAGCGTGGCGAGCTGGGTGCGGAAGCTGTCGATCTGCTCGTTCTGGGTGCGGGCCACATCGCCGCTCTGGGCCAGCAAGGTCTGCTGGAAGGTGGCCAGCGTGCCCTGCAGCTCGCTGCGGCCGGCGCGGGCGCTGTCCTGCAGCTCGGTGCGCAGGTCGCGGGCGGCGCGTTCGGCCTGGTCACGCTGCGCCTCGGCAGCAGCCTGCACCGCCTGGCGCAGCGGCTCGGCCGCAGCCGCCGGATCGGTGCGACGGCTGGCCAGCCAGTACATGCCCAGCAACAGGCCGAGCAGGTTCAGCAAGCCCAGGCCCAGCAGCGTGGGCAACCACCAATCATTCATCAAGGCATTGTGTCAGGCCGGCCCGGCGCCCCATGCAACGCGGGCCTGCGGCTTCGCAGCCGCAGGCCCGTCCTCAGGCAACCTGGATCAGGTCTGGGTGGTTCAGGCCTGGGTGATGGCCTCGGCCGTCAGCGGCATCCTGCGCACCCGCTTGCCGGTGGCGGCAAACACCGCATTGGCCACCGCCGGGCCCACCAGGGCGGTGGCCGGCTCACCGATGCCGCCAGGCTTCTCGGTGCTGGGCACCAGCACCATGTCGATCTGCGGTGCCTCGTTGTTGCGCATCACGCGGAAGCGGTCGAAGTTGAACTGCTGCACCCGGCCCTTGTCCACCGTGATCTCGCTCCACAGCACACCCGACAGGCCGAAGATCACGCTGGATTCGATCTGGGCCAGCACCGTGTCGGGATTGACCATGGCGCCCAGGTCGGCCACCACGGTGACCTTGTGCACCACCGGCGCACCGTCCTTCAGCGAGATCTCGACCACCTGGGCCATGTAGGTGTCGTAGCCCTCCATCATGGCCACGCCGCGGAAGCGCCCGGCCGGCGCCGGTGTGCTCCAGCCGCCCTTGGCCGCGGCCTGCTTCAGCACGTTGGACATGCGCGGCTGGGCGTCCAGCAGCGACAGCCGGTAGGCCACCGGGTCCTGGCCTGCAGCCACGGCGCATTCGTCGATGAAGCACTCGTTGGCGAAGGCGTTCATGTTGTGGCTGACGGCGCGCCAGTAGCCCACCCGCACACCCGCATCATGCTTGACCACGTCCTGCCGGATGGCGGGGAAGGCATACAGCGGCGTGGCGGTTTCCACCATGGTGGCGTCGGGCGCCTCGGGCGGCAGGCCGAAGGCCCGCGCGGTGACCGACTGCGCGGCCACCCGCCAAGTCAGCGCCGTGGGCTTGCCGTCGGCACCCAGGGCCGCGGCCAGCTGGTGCACCGACAGCGGGCGGTAGAAGTCATGCTGCATGTCGTCTTCACGGCTCCACACCAGCTTGACCGGCTTGTTGGGCACGGCCTTGGCGATCTGCGCGGCTTGCAGGATGTAGTCGAAATCGATGCGGCGTCCAAAGCCGCCGCCCAGGAAGGTGTTCTCCACCGCCACGTTCTCGGGCTTGAGGCCCAGCATCTTCGCCACCGCGCCCTGCACGGCATCCGGCCACTGGGTGGGGCCCACCAGGTGGATGCGGTCACCCTGGAAGTGGGCGGTGTAGTTCATCGGCTCCATCGGTGCATGGGCCAGGTTCTGCGTGCGGTACTCGGCACGCACCACCTTGGCCGCGGCGGCCACCACCACGTCGGCATCCCCCACTTTCTTGTGCGGGATGGGCTTGCCCGAAGCCAGTGCGGCCTGCGTGCCGGCGAACATGGCCGCGGTGTTGAGGTTGGCGTTGGCGCCCTCGTCCCAGACGATCTGCAGCAGATCACGCGCCTTCACCGCATGCCAGTAGGTGTCGGCCACCACGGCAATGCCATCGGGGATCTGCACCACGTCCAGCACGCCGGGCGCGGCCTTGGCCTTGGCGGCGTCGAAGCTCTTGACCTTGCCGCCCTGCACCGGCGGCATGGCGATGGTGGCGTAGGCCATGCCGGGCAGCTTGACGTCGATGCCGAAGCGCGCCGTGCCATTGACCTTGGCCGGCGTGTCCAGCCGGGTGGTGGCCTTGCCGACGATGCGGAACTGCGACGGGTCCTTCATCGCCGGCTTCTCGGGCACCGGCAGCTTGGCGGCGGCCTCGGCCAGCTGGCCGTAGGTGGCCTTCTTGCCACCCGGGCCGCTGACCACGCCGTTCTCGGCCTTCAGCGTGCTGGCATCCAGCTTCCACTGGTTGGCCGCGGCGGCCACCAGCATCTCGCGCACCTGGGCGCCGGCCAGGCGCAGCTTGTCGTAGCCCTCGCGCACCGAGGTGGAGCCACCGGTGAGCTGCAGGCCGTAGATCAGCGCATTGCCGTAGACCTTGCCCGGGGGCGCAAACGCGACCTGCACCTTCTGCACGTCGACGTTCAGTTCCTCGGCGATCAGCATGGGCATGCTGGTGTACACACCCTGGCCCATCTCGGCACGGGCCGAGATCAGGGTGATGGTGTTGTCGTCGGCGATGTGCACCCAGGCGCTGGGTGTGTGCAGCAGGCCGGCCGCCTGGGCCGGGCCGCTGGCCGGCAGGCTGAAGCCCAGCATCAGGCCGCCGCTGAAGGCGGCCGAGGTTTGCAGGAAGCCGCGGCGGCTGGTGTGCAGGTTGGTGGGGGTCTTGGTCATCGCGGTGCTCCTCAGGCCTTGGCGCCGCGCATTTCGGCGGCAGCCGTCTTGATGGCCGCTCGCACGCGGGTGTAGGTGCCGCAGCGGCAGATGTTGCCGGCCATGGCTTCGTCGATCTGGGCGTCGCTGGGGTTCTTGTTGCCGGCCAGCAGGGCCGCCGCGCTCATCAGCTGGCCGCTCTGGCAATAACCGCACTGCGGCACGTCGTGCTTGATCCAGGCCTTCTGCAGCGGGTGGCCGTTGTCCTTGGACAGGCCCTCCACCGTGGACACCAGGCGGTCGGCCACACGCGACAGCGGTGTGCGGCAGGAGCGGATGGGCTCGCCGTCCAGGTGCACGGTGCAGGCGCCGCAAAGCGCCGCACCGCAGCCGAACTTGGTGCCGGTGAGGCCCACCTCGTCGCGGATCACCCACAGCAGCGGGGTGTCGGGCTCGGACTTCGCCTGCACAGGCTTGCCATTGATCTTGAAGGCGGTGCTCATGGGGTCTCCTCGTCGTTGTGATCGCGTAACGCCCTGCATGAGCGCGCGCAGCGATGGTGGGGTCTGCTTCCGCACCGACCGAGAGGGCAAACCCGAGCCCAGGCGCCCGGATGCAGCACGCGGCTGCCCCAAACTGGATCAACCGGCGGCGCGCAGCGGCAGCACCTGCGGGTTCAGCGCCGTGGGCGGCTGGCCGCCGCCGGGCGTGCCAGCCAGCGCCGCCACCAGGTTGGCAGCAGCCAGCTCGGCCATGGCGCGGCGGGTGCGCAGGCTGGCGCTGGCGATGTGCGGCGTGAGCACCACGTTGGGCACGGCCAGCAGGGCCGGGTGCACCTGGGGTTCACCCTCGAACACATCCAGCCCGGCCGCGGCGATGCGGCGGTCGGCCAGCGCCTGGGCCAGGGCCGCGTCGTCCACCACACCACCGCGGGCGATGTTGGTCAGCGTGGCCGTGGGTTTCATCAGCGCCAGCTCGGCCGCACCGATCAGGTGGTGGGAGGCCGGGCTGTAGGGCACCACGATCACCAGGTGGTCGGCCTCGCGCAGCAAGCCGGCCTTGTCCACCCAGCGCGCACCCAGCTGCTGCTCGGTGGCGGCATCGAGCCGGCTGCGGTTGTGGTAGAGCACCGGCATGCCGAAGCCCAGCGCACCACGCCGGGCAATCGCCTGGCCGATGCGGCCCATGCCCAGCACGCCCAGCGTGGCACCATGCACATCGGCGCCGGCGAACAGGTCGTAGGACCAGTGGGTCCATTGCCCGGCGCGCAGGAAATGCTCGCTCTCGGCAATGCGCCGGGCGGTGGCCATCATCAGCGCAAAGCCGAAGTCGGCCGTGGTCTCGGTGAGCACGTCGGGCGCGTTGCTCACCAGCACGCCGGCTGCGGTGCAGGCCGGCAGGTCGATGTTGTTGTAGCCCACGGCCATGCTGCACACCGCACGCAGGCTGGGCACGGCGGCCAGCAGGGCGGCGTCGATGCGTGGCGTGCCCGCCACCAGCAGGCCGGCCGCACCCTGGGCGCGTGTGGCCAGGGTCTCGGCCGTCCAGTCGATGTGGGTGGCGGTGCCGCACGGTGCATCCACCTCGAACTGCCGGCCCAGCTGCGCCAGCACCTCGGCAAACATCGGTATGGTGACCAGCACGCGGGGACGGGTGGGGGTTGTCATGTCGTCACATCCAGATCAAGGTCATCACGATGAACAGCGGCACCAGGATGCCGCAGGACCAGGCCATGTAGCCGAAGAAGCTGGGCATGCGCAGGCCGCGGTCTTCGACGATGGCCTTGACCATGAAGTTGGGCGCATTGCCGATGTAGCTGTTGGCGCCCATGAACACAGAGCCGGCCGAGATCGCCGCCAGCGTGGTGGCCAGCGGGCCCATCAGCGTGGTGGGGTCACCACCGGCCAGGTTGAAGAAGACGAGGTAGGTGGGCGCGTTGTCCAGGAACGAGGACAGCACGCCCGAGAACCAGAAATAGGCCCAGGGCAGGGGCTGGCCATCGGGCCCGGTGACGGCGCGGGCCACGGCGGCAAACGCCCCGGCCTCGCCCGCCTTCAGCATGGCCAGCACCGGCAGCATGGTGACGAAGATGCCGATGAACAGCTTGGCCACCTCCTGCATCGGCCCCCAGCTGAACTGGTTGTCCTGGCGCACCGAGCGCGGCGTCAGCCACAGCGACAGCCCGGTCACCCCCACCAGCAGCACATCACGCACCAGGTTCTGCAGTTCCAGCGGCGTGCCGGCCACGTCGAAAGCGAATCCCGGCTTCCAGGTGCCGCTCATCAGCACCAGGGCCACCACCGCGCCCAGCAGCACGGCGTTGACCGCACCGTCTTGCCCGAAGCGCACGGTGTTGTCGGGTGTGGGGTCTTGCGGCAGCACACCTTCGCGGCGGTACCAGAAGCTGTCCAGCACGAAGAAGATGGCCAGCAGCGCCACCAGCATGAACAGCGTCTCGGGCCACAGGTGCTGGGCGGTCCAGAAGAAGCTGACACCCTTCAGAAAGCCCAGGAATAGCGGCGGGTCGCCCAGCGGCGTGAGCGAGCCACCGATGTTGCTGACGATGAAGATGAAGAACACGAACACATGCACCGTGTGGCGGCGGTTGTCGTTGGCGCGGATCAGCGGGCGGATCAGCAGCATGGACGCGCCGGTGGTGCCCATCAGGCTGGCCAGCACCGCGCCCAGCGCCAGCATGCCGGTGTTGAGCAGCGGGCTGCCATGCAGGTTGCCGCGCACGTAGATGCCACCCGAGACGGTGAACAGCGCCGTGAGCAGCACGATGAACGGGATGTATTCGGCCAGCAGGGTGTGCATCAGGGCCTGCGCCGCCGTGCCGGCGCCGAACAGTGCGGCAAACGGCAGCAGCATGGCCAGCGACCAGCCAGCGGCCACCTTGCCGAAATGGTGGTGCCAGAACCGCGGCACCAGCAAGGGCATCAGCGCGATCGACAGCAGCATGCCGGCAAACGGCAGGCCCCACCAGGCTGTCAGCGCCGCACCGTCGATCTCGGCGGCCTGGGCCAGGCCGGAGGCGGCCCACAGGCCGAGCAGAACAGACAGGCGGCCAGCATGCATGGCGTCTCCAGGATGTTGTTGTTGTGCGGCTCTGGTGAACCGGAGCGGGCGCGATTCTAGGCACCGCCCTGCCAGGCCACCCAGGCGGCATGGGCCAGCTGCACCGTGCGCAGCTGCACCGCCACCGTGGTGTGGATGTCGTGGCCGTAGCCGCCGGCCATGGTGACGGCCACCGGCACGCGCTGGCGGCCCAGCAGCTCGAACACCCGGCGGTCACGCTCGGCCAGGCCGGCGTCGCTCAGCTTCAGCCGCCCCAGGCGGTCGCCCTCGTGGGGATCGGCGCCCGCCAGGTAGAAGGCCAGGCCGGGCGCCTCGCCCCGCGCCAGCTGGCGCTGCCAGGCCTGGTCCAGGGCCTGGTCCAGCGCGTCCAGGTAGGGCCCGTCGGTGCAGCCGTCGGGCAGGTCCACGTCCAGGTCGCTGGCTTCCTTGCGGAAGGGGAAGTTGCGGGCACCGTGCAGCGACAGGGTGAAGACCGAGGGGTCGTCGCGCAGGATGGCGGCCGTGCCGTTGCCCTGGTGCACGTCCAGGTCGATGACCCAGACCCGCAGCCCACGCCGCTGGTGGCGGAACACCTCGGCCTGCATCAGCCGCGCGGCCACCACCACGTCGTTGAACACGCAGTAGCCCGAGCCCTTGTCGGCATAGGCATGGTGGGTGCCACCGGCCAGGTGCAGGGCCACGCCGCTGTGCAGCGCCGCACGCGCTGCGGCGATGGTGGCGCCCACCGAACGCAGGCTGCGCACGGCCATGCGCTCGCTCCAGGGAAAGCCGATCTCGCGCTGTGCCGCCGCGCTCAGCGTGCCCTGCAGCACCGCAGCGATGTAGGCCGGCGTGTGCGCCAGCGCCAGCTCCCCCTCGCTGGCCGGCGCCGCCTCGGTCACCTCCAGGCCCGGGCATTCGGCCTCCACCCGGTCGCGCAGCAGCTGGTACTTGGGCATGGGGAAGCGGTGCCCCGGCGGCAGGTCCATCGAGAAGCGGGCGTTGCTGTAGACATGCATCGGCCGATTCTGCCCAGCCCACCGGTTCTAGAACTTCACCCCTAGTTTGCTGCACCGCAACAAAAAGTGCTTGCAATCCCCGGTGCGGTGCCTATACTTCGCTTCATGTTGCAGTGCAGCATGTTTCAGACAAGGGCCGCAAGGCACCTCGAAACCGCCCACTGCACAACAGATCTGTTTTCTCGTCCCCCACCCTTTGGAGCACACCATGAACTTCCTGACCGCTGACCAATTCGCCGCCGCCAACAAGGCCAACCTCGAGACCCTGTTCGGTCTGACCAGCAAGGCCTTCGAAGGCGTCGAGAAGCTGGTGGAACTGAACCTGCAAGTGGCCAAGGCCACCCTGGCCGAAGGCGCCGAAAACGCCAAGGCTGCCCTGTCGGTGAAGGACGCACAAGAGCTGCTGGCCCTGCAAGCCAGCCTGCTGCAGCCGTCGGCCGAGAAGGCCGCTGCCTACAGCCGCCACCTGTACGACATCGCCACCAGCACCACCGGCGAATTCACCAAGACCGCCGAAGCGCAAATGGCCGAGCTGCAGAAGAGCTTTGCCGGCCTGGTGGACGGCGCCCTGAAGAACGCCCCCGCCGGCAGCGAGCAGGCCGTGACCCTGGTGAAGTCGGCCATGACCGCCGCCAACAACGCCTACGAAAGCGTGCACAAGGCTGCCAAGCAAGCCGCTGACATCGCCGAAGCCAACTTCACCGCCGTGACCAACACCGCCGTGAAGGCCAGCCAAGCCGCTGCCAAGACCGCCAAGCGCGCTGCCTGATCGAGATGCCAGCGCTGCTGCGGCAGCGCTGGCGAGGATTGTCTCCTCGGTACCCCCGAAAACGGTTTCCGGGTACCTTTGAGCCCAGCGGCTTGCCGCTGGGCTTTTTTCATGGGCGCGGCCGTTCAAAGGCCGAACGCGGCCAACCGTTGGCGCAGCGCCGGCAGCGCCGCCAGGGCTGCTTCGCGGCCGGCGTCGATGGCGCGCTGGCGGGCGCTGAAATCGGCGCTGGCCACGCCCACCAGGCGTGGCCGCAGCACCAGGTCGGCGTCCTTCAGCTCCAGCTGGTTGATGCTGCGGCCCATGATGGCGAAGGTCTGCAGCAGCAGCTTGAAGGCGTCGCCGGTGGCATTGCCGTCGGGCGGGCTGGAGATGTCGACCGCGATCACCAGCTCGGCGCCCATCTGCCGCGCAAAGCGCACCGGCACCGGCGACACCAGGCCGCCGTCCACGTATTCACGCGTGCCGATCCGCACCGGCTGGAAGATCGCCGGCACGGCGCTGGAGGCGCGCACCGCCGCACCCACGTCACCACGCTGGAACAGCACACCCTGGCCGCTGTCCAGATCGGTGGCCACGATGCCCAGCGGCAGCGGCATCTGCTCGATGGTCTTGCCGCCGGTCTGCTCGCGCACATAGCGCGCCAGCGCCTCGCCGCGGATCAGGCCGCGCCCGGGAAAGGCCCAGTCGGTGATGGCCGACTCGTCCATGGCCAGCGCCAGCCGGGCCAGCGTGGCGCCATTGCGCCCGGCGGCATAGAGCGCGGCCACCAGGCTGCCGGCCGAGGTGCCGGCCACCAGGTTGATCTGGATGCCGGCTTCTTCCAGCACCTGGATCACGCCGATGTGGGCAAAGCCCCGCGCCGCGCCGCCGCCCAGGGCCAGGCCGATGCGCGGCAGACGGGGCGGCTTGGGTGGGGCGGGCGGGATGGGCGGCGGCGCCGCAGCCGGGGGTGCGGCAGGCCGGGTCTGGCAACCCGCCAGGCTGGCCACGGCCGCCAGCGCCAGCAGGCGGCGGCAAGTCTCACGTCGGTGCATGTACCGATTGTAGGAAGCCCAACGCGGAATCCGCAGCTGCTTATTCCATTTTGGAATGAGCAACCAACAACTCAGTCGTTTCAAAACATATAGACCACCGCTACAGTCGCGCGCTTCGCAGTGGCATGTTGCCCTGCAGCAAAACCAGGCGTCTTCATGGATTGGATCGCGGTTGCAAGCGGCTTCGGCATCGGCGCCATCGTCGGCATGACCGGCGTGGGCGGCGGCTCGCTGATGACGCCCTTGCTGATCAGCGTGTTCAAGCTGCACCCGGCGGTGGCCATCGGCACCGACCTGTGGTTTGCCGCCATCACCAAGAGCGGCGGCGCCTGGGCGCACCAGCGCCACGGCCATGTGGACTACCGCATCACCGGCCTGATGCTGGCCGGCAGCATCCCCGCCGCGCTGGCCACCATCGGCCTGATGCACTTCACCGGTGTCACCAAGGGCTGGGCCCAGGCGCTGACCTTCTCGCTGGGCATCGCCCTGCTGGTGACCGCCGTGGTGGTGGCCTACCGCCAGGCCTGGCAGGCACTGGGCATCAAGCTGGAGCGCTGGCTGCCCGAGCGGCGCAAGGCCGTGCTCACCGTGCTGGCCGGTGTGTTGCTGGGTGTGCTGGTCAGCCTCAGCAGCATCGGTGCCGGCGCACTGGGTGCCACCCTGATCCTGCTGCTGTACCCTCGCCTGCCGGCGCACCGCCTGGTGGGCACCGACATCGCCCATGCCGTGCCGCTGACCCTGGTGGCCGGCATCGGCCATGCCACCCTGGGCCATGTGGAATGGGGCTTGCTCGGTGCCCTGCTGGTGGGCAGCCTGCCCGGCATCTGGCTGGGTGCGCAGCTCACCAAGAGCATGCCCGAGCGCCTGGTGCGCGCCCTGCTGTGTGTGTCGCTGGTGACCGCCGGCCTCAAAGTGATCCATTGAACCGTTGCTGACCTGCCATGTACGCCTACACCGATTTCGACCGCCAGTTCGTGCACGCACGTGCCGCGCAATTCCGTGACCAGCTGCAGCGCCACCTGGCCGGTGAGCTGCCCGACGAGGACTTCCGCGCCCTGCGCCTGCAGAACGGCTGGTACGTGCAGCGCCACGCCCCCATGCTGCGTGTGGCCGTGCCCTACGGCGTGCTGAACGCGGCGCAGCTGCACACCCTGGCCGACATCGCGCGGGTGCATGACCGTGACTACGGCCACTTCACCACCCGCCAGAACCTGCAGTACAACTGGATCCCGCTGACCCAGGCCGCCGACGTGATGGACAAGCTGGCCGCGGTGGACATGCACGGCATCCAGACCAGCGGCAACTGCATCCGCAACATCACCGCCGACGCCCTGGCCGGCGTGGCCGCCGACGAGCTGGTGGACCCGCGCCCCTACTGCGAGGTGATGCGCCAGTGGAGCACGCTGCATCCCGAGTTCGCCTTCCTGCCGCGCAAGTTCAAGATCGCCGTCTGCGGCGCGGCCGAAGACCGCGCCGCCATCGGCTGGCACGACGTGGGCCTGCAGCTGAAGAAGAACGCGGCCGGCGAGATCGGCTTCCAGGTCTTCGTGGGCGGCGGCATGGGCCGCACGCCCATCATCGGCAGCGAGATCCGCAGCTTCCTGCCCTGGAACCAGATCCTGTGCTACCTGGAAGCCATCGTGCGGGTCTACAACCGCTATGGCCGGCGTGACAACGCCTACAAGGCGCGCATCAAGATCCTGGTCAAGGCCGAGGGCCAGAAGTACTTCGACGCGGTGGAGGCCGAGTTCGCCCGTGTGCTGGCCGAGGACGTGGGCGCCGGCCTGCAGCTGATCCCGCAGGCCGAGTTCGACCGCATCGCCGCCAGCTTTGCCCGCCCGGCGGCCGTGGTGCCGGGCACCGACCTGCCCGCCCCCAGCGATGCGCCCCTGCCCTACCAGCGCTGGCTGCAGCGCAATGTGCACGCCCACCAGGTGCCGGGCTACAAGGCCGTGACGCTGTCGCTCAAGCGCGCCGGCCTGCCGCCTGGCGATGCCACGTCCGACCAGATGCATGCGGCCGCCGCGCTGTCCGAGCGCTACAGCCTGGGCGAGCTGCGGGTCAGCCACGACCAGAACCTGGTGCTGCCCTGGGTGCAGCAAGCCGATCTGCCGGCGCTGTTCGAGGCCGCCCGCGCGGCCGGCTTCGCCACGCCCAACATCGGCCTGATCACCGACATGATCAACTGCCCGGGCGGTGATTTCTGCGCCCTGGCCAATGCCCGCAGCATCCCGGTGGCCGCGGCCATCACCGAGCGCTTTGCCGACCTGGACGAGGTCTACGACATCGGCGACATCGACCTGCACATCAGCGGCTGCATCAACAGCTGCGGCCACCACCACAGCGGCCACATCGGCGTGCTGGGCGTGGACAAGGACGGCAGCGAGTGGTACCAGGTGTCGCTGGGTGGCAGCGATGGCAGCACCATCAGCGGTGCGGCGGTGGCCGGCAAGGTGATCGGCCCCTCGTTCGCCGCCGAGGAAGTGCCCGATGTGATCGAGGCCGTGATCGACGTCTTCCGTGCCCAGCGCCTGGCCGGTGAGCGCTTCATCGACACCGTGCGCCGCATCGGCCTGCCGCCCTTCAAGGCCGCCGCCGACGCCCAGCGCCACCTGACCGCCGCCCACTGAACCCAGGGCCAGACCATGCAATTCATCAACACTGCCCAAGACCCCTGGCATGCCGACCTGGGCGAAGACGGCCCCCAGCCCCACCCGCCGGTGCGCGCCCACAGCCTGCTGACTCTGGAACAGTGGCACGCCGTGCGTGACAACTGGCCGGCCAGCGTGCCCGCCGGCATCAGCCTGGCCAACACCGTCGACATCGAGACACTGGCCGACGATCTGCCGCGTTTCGGCCTGGTGGTGCTGCACTTCCCGAAGTGGGTGGACGGCCGTGCCTACACGCAAGCCCGGCTGCTGCGCGCCCGGTATCGGTTTGCAGGCCAGGTGCGCGCCAGCGGCGATGTGCTGGTCGACATGGTGCCGCTGCTGGCGCGCACCGGCTTCGACCAGGCCCAGCTGCGGGCCGACCAGAAGACCGCGGTGGCCGAACGTGCGCTGGGCTTTTTCACCGGCCATTACCAGGGCGACGTGCTGCAGCCCAAGCCCGCCTTCGCCCGCGATCTGAACCAGGAAGCCGGCCCCGCTGCCGAACGCGCCCGCGCCGAGCTGCATGCCGGCCAGGGGATCTGACCATGACTGCCATTGCCCTCTACGCCCGCGCCACCGCCGGCTTCGACAAGCGCGTGGCCGCCACGCTGCAGCGCCTGCGCGACGCCGCTGCCGCGCATGCCGGAACCATCGTGCAGTCCACCAGCCTTGGCGCCGAGGACATGGTGGTCACCGACCTGACCGCCCGCCATGCCCTGCCCATCCGCATCGCCACGCTGGAGACCGGCGCCCTGCATGCCGAGACGGTGGCCCTGATCACCACCATCACCCAGCACTACGGCCTGCCGGTGGACGTCTACAAGCCGCAGGCCGAGGCGGTGATCCATTTCGTCAAGACGCACGGCGACAAGGCCATGTACCAGAGCCTGGACCTGCGCAAGGCCTGCTGCGGCATCCGCAAGATGGAGCCGCTCTCCCGCATGCTGGCCGGCCAGACCGCCTGGGTGACGGGCCTGCGGCGCGAGCAGAGCAATGCGCGTGGCGAGGTGCCGTTTGCCGACACCGACGATGCCGGCCGCGCCAAGCTCAATGTGCTGGCCGACTGGAGCTGGGCCGATGTGTGGCACTACATCCAGCAGCACGACGTGCCCTACAACCCGCTGCATGACCAGTTCATGCCCAGCATCGGCTGCGCGCCCTGCACGCGCGCCATCGCGGTGGGTGAGCCCTTCCGTGCCGGCCGCTGGTGGTGGGAGGACGAATCGCTGAAGGAATGCGGCCTGCATGTGAAGCAGGACGGCGCCGTCTCGATGATTGGAGAACAAGCATGAACGCCCGTGTGAACCTCGACACCCTGCTGCCCGAGCTGGACCAGCGGCACCTGGACTGGCTGGAAGAGGAGGCCATCTTCATCCTGCGCGAGGTGGCGGCCTCGTTCGAGCGCCCTGCCCTGCTGTTCTCGGGCGGCAAGGATTCCTGCGTGGTCTTGCGCCTGGCCGAGAAAGCCTTCAAGACGCGTATCAGCGGCAATGATTTCAAGGGCAAGCTGCCCTTCCCGCTGCTGCATGTGGACACCGGCCACAACTTCCCCGAGGTGATCGAATTCCGCGATCAACGGGTCGCCGAGATGGGTGAGCGCCTGGTGGTGGGCCATCTGGAAGACAGCATGAAACGCGGCACGGTGCGCCTGGCGCATCCGCTGGAATCACGCAACGGCCACCAGACCGTGACCCTGCTCGAGGCCATCGAGGAACACCGCTTCGACTGCCTGATCGGCGGCGCGCGGCGCGACGAGGAGAAGGCCCGCGCCAAGGAGCGCATCTTCAGCCACCGCGACAGCTTCGGCCAGTGGCAGCCCAAGGAGCAGCGGCCCGAGCTGTGGACGCTGTTCAACACCCGCCACCGGCCGGGTGAGCACTTCCGCAGCTTCCCCATCAGCAACTGGACCGAGCTGGACGTGTGGCTGTACATCGCCCGCGAGAACATCCCGCTGCCGGGGCTGTACTTCAGCCACCAGCGCGAGGTGATCCGCCGCAAGGGCCTGCTGGTGCCGCTGACCGATGTGACGCCGCCCGAGGCGGGCGAAACCGTCGAAACGGCAACAGTGCGCTTCCGCACCGTGGGCGACATGACCTGCACCTGCCCGGTGGAAAGCGACGCCGAAACCGCCGCCGACATCGTGGCCGAGACCCTCACCGTGACGGTGAGTGAACGTGGCGCCACCCGCATGGACGACCGCACCAGCGACGCATCGATGGAGCGCCGCAAGAAGGAGGGCTATTTCTGATGAGCGCCGTGTTGAAACCCGCCGAGCAAGTGGCCGACCACCGGGCCCTGCGCTTCCTCACCGCCGGCAGTGTGGACGACGGCAAGAGCACCCTGATCGGACGCCTGCTGTTCGACAGCCAGGCCATCCTGGCCGACCAGCTGCAGAACCTGGAGACACGTGCCGCCGGTGCGCCGGTGGACCTGAGCCTGCTGACCGACGGCCTGGAGGCCGAGCGTGAGCAGGGCATCACCATCGACGTGGCCTACCGCTACTTCGCCACCCGCAGCCGCAAGTTCATCATCGCCGACGCCCCCGGCCACGAGCAGTACACCCGCAACATGGTGACGGCTGCCGCCGGCAGCGACGCCGCCGTGGTGCTGGTGGACATCACCAAGATCGACTGGCGAGCGTCCGCAACAACCGGTGCCCCGGTCACCCTGCTGCCGCAGACCCGCCGCCATGCCCTGCTGGCGCATCTGCTGCGGGTGCCCAGCATCGTGTTCGCGGTGAACAAGCTCGATGCGGTGGACGATCCGCAGGCCGCCTTCGAGGCCACCCAGACCGCCCTGCAGGCCTTTGCCACCGACGCCGGCATCACCACCGTGGCAGCCATCATCCCGGTGAGCGCGCTGCGCGGCGACAACGTCACCCTGCCGCTGGACGCGCCCTGGTACAGCGGCCCCAGCCTGCTGCAGCTGCTGGAGCGCCTGCCCACCACGCAGGAGCGCACCGAGGGCAGCCTGCTGCAGCCGGTGCAGTACGTGGCCCGCGACGAGGCCGAAGAAGGCCAGACGGCCCAGGGCGCCGGCCACCAGCCGCGTGTGTTCTGGGGCCGCATCGCCCATGGCAGCGTGAAGCCGGGTGATGCGGTGCAGGTGTTTCCCAGCGGCGAGCAGGCGGTGGTGGCCGCCGTGCGCCGCGCCGGCAGCACGGTGGACAGCGCCCAGGCCGGTACATCCGCCGGCATCGTGCTGGACCGGCAGCTCGACATCTCACGCGGAGACTGGATCGCCAGCCCGGGTGGCCTGCAGCCGGCCCAGCGCTTCAACGCCACCCTGGCCTGGCTGGACACCGAGCCCGCCACCGTGGGCCGCAAGTACTGGGTGCGCCATGGCAACCGCTGGGTGCAGGCGCGCATCAGCGCCATCAGCCACCGGCTGGACATCCACAACCTGCAGCCTGTGGATGCCGATGCGCTGCAGGTCAACGAGATCGGCGAGGTCAGCATCGAGCTGCAGCAGCCGCTGCCGGTGGAGCCCTACGCCAGCAACCGGGTGGGCGGCGCGCTGATCGTCGTCGACCCCGCCAGCAACCGCACCAGCGGCGCCCTGCTGGTACGCTGACCCGGGTGGACCAGCCTGCCCCGATGCCCGCGCCGACGCCCGCACAAGCGCTGCCCGATGTGGCTGCGCCCGTGGCCGGCGCCCGGGTGGTGTTCATCGGCGCCGGCCCTGGCGCGGCGGACCTGATCACCGTGCGTGGGGCACAGCGCCTGGCACAGGCCGAGGTGGTGCTGTTCGACGCTCTGACCGACCCCGCCCTGCAGGCCCTGGCACCCCAGGCGCGCTGGGTGGACGTGGGCAAGCGCGGCTTCGGCCATGCCACCGGCCAGCAGGCCATCAATGCCCTGCTGGTGCAGGCGGCACAGGCCAGCGCCCGCGTGGTGCGGCTCAAGGGCGGCGACCCCAGCATCTTCGGCCGGCTGGAAGAAGAGATGCATGCCTTGCAGCAGGCCGGCATCGCCTACGAGGTGGTGCCCGGCATCAGCGCCGCGCTGGCGGCGGCGGCCGGCACCCAGCGCCCGCTGACACGCCGCGGCAGCGGGCGCAGCGTGAGCCTGACCACGGCCATGACCCACCTGGGCACGCTGCAGGCCACGCGCACCGCCGACACCGAGGTGTTCTACATGGCCGGCCGCCAGCTGGCCGCCCTGTCGGCCCATTTGATGCAGGCCGGCTGGCCGGGCCACACGCCGGTGTGCGTGGTCTCGCGCGCGGGCTGGCCCGACGCCATCACCACCGACCACAGCGTGGCCAGCCTGGCCGATGCCACCGCGCCGCATGCCGACCGCCCGGCGGTGGTGACGGTGGGCGCCGGTGCCATGCCGGTGGCCAAGGCTCGCGAATGACCACGACGGCGGCCAAGACCCCTGCACATGCGCGGCATCAAACCGGCACAGCCCGGTGCGCCGCATAAAATCCTGCAGTTTCATGCCCGCACCAACCCTGCTGCAGGCACCCACGATTCCCACAACACCAGTTCCCCATGACCCACGTCGTCCTCGAATCCTGCATCCGCTGCAAGTACACCGACTGTGTCGACGTGTGCCCGGTCGATTGCTTCCGTGAAGGCCCGAACTTCCTGACCATCGACCCCGACGAATGCATCGACTGCGCGGTGTGCATTCCCGAGTGTCCGGTCAACGCCATCCTGCCCGAGGAAGACGTGCCGGCCGACCAGATCGCCTTCATCAAGCTCAACGCCGACCTGGCGAAGAACTGGCCCAGCATCACCAAGCGCAAGTCGCCCCTGCCTGACGCGGACGACTGGAAAGACCGCAAGGACAAGCTGTCCGAGCTGATCCGCTGAGCCGGCATGCCGGAGCCTGACGCCACCATCGGCCACAGCGCCGGTGCGCAGTCCGGCGCCACCATCGACTGCGAGGCGCTGGTCATCGGCGCCGGCCCGGTGGGCCTGTTCCAGGTGTTCCAGCTGGGCCTGCAAGGTATCCATGCCCAGGTGGTGGATGCCCTGCCGGAGGCGGGCGGCCAGTGCATCGAGCTGTACGCCGACAAGCCGATCTACGACATCCCCGCAGTGCAGGTGTGCACTGGCCGTGAACTGGTCGAGCGCCTGCTGCGGCAGACCGCTCCGTTCAAGCCGGGCTGGCACCTGGGCCAGGAAGTGAGCCAGCTGCAGGCGCGTGACGACGGCCGCTTCGACGTGGCCACCAGCACCGGCCAGGCCTTCATCACCAGCACCGTCTTCATCGCCGGCGGCGTCGGTGCCTTCCAGCCGCGCAAGCTGCAGGCCCCGGGCGCCGAGCAGCTTGGCGCCACCGAGCTGTTCTACCGTCTGCCCGCCCTGCCCACGCTGGCCGGCCGCAGGGTGCTGGTGCTGGGCGGTGAAGACGGCGCGGTGCAGGCGGCCGTCAGTCTGGCCGATGCCCTGCACACCCAGCCCGCGGCGCCAGGCCCGGCCGCCGTGGCCCTGCTGCACCGCCGGGCCACCCTGACGGCCGACGCCGGCCTGCTGGCGCGCCTACAGGCGCATGTGCAAGCCGGCCGCATCCGGTTCCAGGTGGGCCAGATCGTGGCCGTCGATGCCCATGCCGGGCGCCTGGCCGGCGTGCAGCTGGTCGACGGCGAGGGCCAGGCCCAGACCCTGGCCGCCGATGCCCTGCTGGTGCAACTGGGCATCAGCCCCAAGCTGGGCCACATCGCCGACTGGGGCCTGGCCATGGAACGCCGCCAGTTGGTGGTGGACCCGGCGCACTTCGAGACCAGCGTCCCGGGCATCTACGCGGTGGGCGACGTGGTCAGCTACCCCGGCAAGAAGAAGCTGATTCTGTGCGGCTTCCACGAGGCCACGCTGGCGGCCTTTGCCGCGCTGGCCCGCCTGCGGCCCGACGAGCCGGCGCTGCTGCAGTACACCACCACCAGCACGCGCCTGCACCAGCGCCTGGGTGTGGCCACGCCGGCCAAGCCGGCCGGCTGACGCGAGCCGCTATCATCGCGCCGTTGCGGCCTGCGGGCCGCAGCACTTCGCTGGGGGTGTTGCACCGTGCAAGCGGTGCGACTGAGACAGTCCCTTTGAACCTGATTGAGGTAATCCTCGCGCAGGGAAGCAGCCTGATTCGGCCACGTGTTCTGCGTGTGCTGGGGTCCACGGTTTGCCCACCTGCCATCGCCTTGAAAGCAACCACGATGGCATCCCGTTCCGTTCCCGAATATCCACACACCACGCTGGCAGCCGCCGCCCTGCTGCTGGCCAGCAGCCTGGCCTGCCAGGCCCAGTCCATCCAAACAGTCACAGTGAGCGGCCGCAGCGCCGGCCCGGCCAGCATCGCCGGCTTTGGCGATGTGCCGCTGGCGAAGGCACCGTTTTCGGCCACGGTGATCAATGCCGGCGCGCTGCAGGATGCCGGCATCAACGGCATTGCCGACCTCACCCGCCTGGACGCCGGCATCACCGACGCCTACAACGCCCCGGGGTACTGGGGCCAGCTGGCGGTGCGGGGCTTCACGCTGGACAACCGTTTCAACTACCGCCGCGACGGCTTGCCGATCAACGCCGAAACAGTGATCGCCCAGGCCAACAAGCAGGCCATCGAGATCCTCAAGGGCACCAGCGGCCTGCAGGCCGGCACCAGCGCGCCGGGCGGCCTGGTCAACCTGATCGTCAAGCGCCCGCGTGCGCAGGTGGGCACGGCCACCCTCATCTGGCAACAGGGTGGTGGCACCGGCCTGGCCGTCGACCTGGGCCGGAGCGCGGGCGGCCTGGGCTGGCGGGTGAACGCCGACATCGAGCACCTGGATACGCAGACCTTCGGCAGCGAAGGCCAGCGCCGCATGCTGGCGCTGGCGGTGGAGGCGCAGCTGGCCAGTGGCAGCCTGCTGGAGGCGGAGGTGGAAATGAGCCGGCAATCGCAGCCCAGCACGCCCGGCTTCAGCCTGCTGGGCAACCGGCTGCCCGATGCCAGCCGCATCAACCCGCGCACTAACCTCAACAACCAGGCCTGGAGCCTGCCGGTGGTGATGGATGGGGCCACCGCATCCCTGCGCTTCACCCAGGCCCTGGACAGGAACATGCAGTTGGTGGCCCATGTGATGCGCCAGCGCCTGGACAGCGACGACCGGGTGGCCTTCCCCTTCGGCTGCAGTGCGGAGAACAACTACGACCGCTACTGCAGCGATGGCAGTTTCGACCTGTACGACTACCGCAGCGAGAACGAGCGCCGCACCAGCGACGCGGCCGATGTGTCGCTGCAAGGCCGGGCGAGCCTGGCCGGCTTGCAGCACCGGTTCAACATCGGCCTGCTGGCCAGCCGCTACCAGGCGCGCTTCCAGGCCCAGGCCTACAACTACGCCGGCCCGGGCAACATCGGCGGCACCGCGGTGGTGCCGGCGGCGCCGGACGCCATCGACCCCAACACCAACCGCAGCGAGCGCAGCACCGAACTGCATCTGCAGGACGCAATCAACCTAGCGCCGGATTGGAGCGTCTGGCTGGGCCTGCGCCACAGCCGCCTGCAGCGGGAGAGCGTGCGCACCGACGGCAGCAGGCCGACCGACTACGACCAGCGCTTCACCACCCCATGGCTGGCACTGAGCCATGCGCTGGACGCGCAGCGCACGGTTTATGTCAGCTGGGGCCAGGGCGTGGAATCCGAGGTGGCGCCCAACCGCGCACGCTACACCAATGCGGGTGAACCACTGCCGGCCCTGAAGAGCCGGCAGACCGAGATCGGCCTCAAGCACAGTGCGGCCACGCTGGATTGGCGGGTGGCAGCGTTCGACATCACCCGTCCGGCCTGGCGCGACGTGGGCACTTGCGACCTGGCCGACACCTGCATCCGCCGTGTGGACGGCCAGTGGCAGCACCGCGGCCTGGAGGCCGAGCTGGACTGGCGCGCGGGTGCCTGGAACCTGCGCGCCAGCGCGATGGCGTTGCGGGCGCGCAGCCAGGATGCCACCGATGCCGGGCTCAACGGCCTGCGGCCCACCAACGTGCCTGCCGCCAGCCTCAAGGCCCAGGCCGCCTACAACGTGCGGGCCGTGCCCGGCCTGGCCCTGCTGGGCTTCATCACCCACGAGGCGCAGCGCATGGTGCTGCCCGACAACAGCACGGCCACCCCGGGATGGACACGCATCGACCTGGCCCTGCGCTACAGCCAGCGCCTGGCTGGCCGGGTGGTGGTGTGGCGGGCGGGTGTCAGCAACCTGGCCAACCGGCGTGCGTGGCAGGAGGCTCCCTACCAGTTCGACCACGCCTACCTCTACCCCCTGGCGCCGCGCACTTTGCACGCGTCTGCGCAGTTCAATTTTTGACTGGGGCTGAAAAACCGGGCTATACTGCGAGGCTCAGTTCCCCGATAGCTCAGTCGGTAGAGCGCCGGACTGTTAATCCGTAGGTCCCTGGTTCGAGCCCAGGTCGGGGAGCCATAAAAATCAAGGGGTTACGTGCGAACGTAACCCCTTTTTCTTTGGCGCGAGGCCGAAATATCAGACAGTTGTCTGATATCTGTGCTCGGCGGCAGCGCGCTCACGTGCCCCGACGCATGCATCCGATCGCGTCGCCCTGCCACTGCTGCACGCTTGCCTGTCGTGCCAGATTCAGATCGGGCCGGTGCCACACACAAGCACCAGCGGCAACAGGCAGCACGACTCGGACCAGTTATCGCCGCCCCGGGTGATCAACGACTTCGGCACTTCCGCACGCCTCTGCTTGCAGGCTGGGGCGCCAACCGCGTCGAGGAACTCTCGCATTCCCACAACGGTGGGTGGGATCGCAATGCGGACCGGTTGCTGAGCCAGTCGGGGTTGGTGTGTCACCGGAGGGTAGGCCGGATCGTCCACCTACGGCCTATGTAGACCGGAAGGAGCCATCGAAGTCCTGGCGCCGTGGAGTCGATTAATGCCGCCTCTTCCAGCCAGACGCGCCGAATAACTGCGTGGTGTACACTCAAGTCGTCCGAAACAACTGCAGCCATCTGGCGAGTCATCAGTGACTATTACTGCCGTTGTCATCACCAACTGTACCCACCGAAAGTCTCGGTTGAGCGTGGTAGACCTAGCGCATCTACCTCGTATGCGGGAAGTTGAGCAACTGGCCGAGGCGTGGCGACTCCTCGTCGGTCGTGCACCTCCAGATGGTCCTGCGCAGTCGTTGTATCAAGGTCGTTCGATTTCCGACACGGCCGCTGCCGCAGCCTACCTGGAATCATCGTGGTTCGTTGTTTCCGCTGGGCTTGGCATAGTTCGCTCGGATCAGCCTGTGCCAGCGTACGAGTGCACGGTTGCAGCGGGTTCGGAACTTAGCGGTCGGTTGGAACGGTCAGGTGCGACGACAGTTGATTGGTGGAACGCTATCACTTCCTCGCAACCGCACCCGTTGGCGCGTCTCATTGCGAAGTGCCCGACCCTCCTTGCACTCCCAAGCACGTACCTGCGCATGGTCCATGATGACTTGGCACATGTGTCCACTGCTAAGGCCAAGCACCTTCGTATCTTCACTTCAACGGCTGGGGCACGATTCGTGCCAGAGCACTTGGCCGACTGCGTCATGCCCTACGATGACCGTCTGGAGTCTGTGCCGAGGTACGCCGGCACACGATCTGACTTCGCTCAGCGTGCACTGCGGCATTTCGTGGAGGCACTAGAGGCGGCGCCGCTTCCGCTGGATAAGGCACGCGCCAAGGTAACCGCGGCGCTCGCCCGGCGGCCGCGGCCGCTCCGCTTGCCGGGCAGTCGGATGTCGGATGACGAGATCCGGCGGGCGCTTGCAGCCCAGTGGGCACGGCATGCAGGCAGCAGCACGCGTCTGCTGCGGTACTTGCGGGACGAAGCCCGAATTGCTTGTGAACAGAAGCGGTTCAGCCGGATCTGGCAGGCGCTGTCGGCAGAACTGCGGGCCTGAGGGTCAACATGTCCAAGAAGAAGTCGTTGGCTCAGCAGGCTCTGGTCGTGCGCGCACTACACACCACCCAGGGCGCGGGGTTGGACGTCTATGCCTTTTTCATTCAGGGCGGGGACATTGTGCGGGTGGCGGACATCTCACGCATTGAGCGGGACGCGACCGACACGCTCAAGGGCTTTCAGCGGCCGGAAATCCGTCAGCACGTCAAAGGGATCGTGGACTACCTCAACCAGGGGCAGGTGCTGTTCCCCAACGCGATCATCTTGGCAATGTCGCCGGATGTGAAGTTCGCTGCCTCACGGGGCAGTCGGCCGGAGGGGGATGCAAGGGTGTCGGAGAGCGGAACGCTCACCCTGCCGATATATGACGAAGGGCAGCGCGTGGCATGGATCGTGGACGGGCAGCAGCGGTCGATCGCGTTGTCCCAAGCTCAGCACAAGGACCTGGCGGTGCCTGTGATCGGGTTCGTGTCAGACAACCTATCCGTGCAGCGCGAACAGTTCATCCTGGTGAACAAGGCCAAGCCACTCCCGACGCGTCTAATCAATGAACTTCTGCCAGAGACGGCCGCCATCGTGCTGCCACGCGACTTGGTCGCGAGAAAGGTGCCGGCCGAACTGGTGAACTTGCTGAACCAAGACCCCGCGTCGCCGTTCCATCGAATCGTGAAGCGCGCATCCGACCGAGCTTCGTCCGACGCCGTAGTGACGGACACCGCTCTGGTGTCGGTGATCAAGAACAGCCTGTCCAGTCCGTTGGGGGCACTGGCGCCGTTCAAGCCGGTTGGGCGCGAAGGCAGCGGCGACGTTGCTGGGATGTACCGCATCCTCATCACGTACTGGACGGCTGTGAAGGTGGTGTTTGCCGACAGTTGGGGCAAGGATCCGAAACACAGCAGGCTGATGCACTCGGCCGGGCTGCTTGCCATGGGCCTGCTGATGGACGCAATCTACGCACGGGTTGCGCCGGATGCTGACGTGACGACGGTGCAGCGGGAGATCGAGAAAGTGGCGCCTGCATGCCGGTGGACGAAGGGGACTTGGGAGACGCTGGGCCTTGCCTGGAATGAGATCCAGAACACGCCCCCGCACGTGAAGAAGTTGCAAGACGCGCTGGTGCGCGCCTATGCCGCCAGCAACCATCCCAAGAAATTATGAAATTCCTCTATTCGGACACGCAGGACTACGTCGACCCAGGGTATGACTTCCTCAACGATCGAAGCAGCCCGGGCCGGGAGCGCTACTGGTCCGATGTCTATGCCCACGAGTTCATGCAACCGGCGCCGTATGACGGGCTGTTGGTGTCGATGAGCGCTGTGCGTCAGGCCACCGGGGTCGCCTCCTCAAAGGTGCGCTACTCGACCCGTGAAGAGCAGCGATTGCTGCGCGATGGTGCCCGCAGATTTCTGCGCTACGGTGGTCCGCGCTTCAAGGATGCGATGCTGATGGGCGACTGCGGCGCCTTCGCATATGTCGAACATCCGGTACCGGCGTATACGCCCGAAGAGGTGGTGGAGTTCTACACAGAGGCCGGCTTCACACATGGTGTGTCGCCAGACCACATCATTTTCGACTGCGACCTGAACAACCCGCCGGAGCGGTCCGTGGATGCCGCAGTACGGCAGCGCTTCGCTATCACGCTAGCCAATGCCGAGGCATTCCTTGGACTTGTGCAGCGCGAAGGCATGCCGTTCGAGCCGCTCGGGCCGGTTCAGGGCTGGTCGCCCCAGAGTATGGCCGAGGCTGCACACCGACTGGAGCGAATGGGCTACCGTTACTTGGCGATCGGCGGACTGGTACCGCTGAAGGTGGACGCAATCAAGACGGTGCTGTCTGCAATTCGTGAGCGCATCAAGCCCGATACGAAAATTCATCTGCTCGGGTTCGCGAAGGCAGACAGCATCCGAGAGTTCACCGACTTCGGTATTACTAGCTTCGACTCCACTTCACCTCTCATACGTGCGTTCAAAGACGAGAAGGCAAACTACTACAGCGAAGGTTCGGACGGCAAGCTCGTTTACTACACTGCGATCCGCATACCGCAGGCGATTGAGAACGCGCGCCTTATGCAAGGTATCAAGCGCGGCGCTTTCAGCGCAGAGGACTTGCACCAGCGCGAGCGCAGAGCGCTCGATGAGATGCGCGCGTTCGACCGCGGCGCGTCCACCGTGGCGGCGACGCTGGATGCAGTGATGGACTATCACCAGTTCCTGGTGCGCGGCGATGGCACCGGCGCGGAGCAGCAAGACAAGGGATTGGACAAGACCGCAGCGTTAGTCCAGCGCACGTTAGAACACCAGCCTTGGAAAGAGTGCGGCTGCGATGTCTGCCGCAGCATCGGCGTCGAAGTGATCATCTTTCGATCCAGCAACCGAAATAAGCGCCGAGGGTTCCACAACCTCGGCGTGTACCACCGCCACTTGCGCAAAACCTTGGAGGAGGCCGCGTGACCACATACAAATTTAAGGCTGTTCGGGCACGGCAGGCCTCGGGGCACGACGTGTTTGTATTCGCTGCGCACCCAACAGATGTCCTGGCGTTCGCCGCGATCGAGCGAGTCTCCCGCGCAGACGATGGGCAACTGAAGGGATTCCAGCGCCACCAGGTGGCCTCACACATTCGCGACATCCGCGACTACCTGTCGCGCGAAGATGCACTCTTGCCCAACGCGGTGATTGTGGCGTTCCTCGACGGCGTGAAGGTCAAGGACCTCGCTGACGGCGTGGTGCAGGTCGAGATCTCTGCACCTCTCGGCGAGAAGCCTGGCTTCGTGGTTGACGGGCAGCAGCGGCTAACGGCGCTGTCCGGCATCGACAAGCCGAACTTCCAGGTGTTCGTGTCAGCCTTGGTCTGCAAGAACTACAACGAACTGCGCCAGCAGTTTGTGCTAATCAACAATACCCGCCCGCTGCCAAAAACGCTCATCTACGAACTGCTGCCCAACGTAGAGGGTCTGCCGGAACGGTTCACGCAACGCAAGTTCTCGGCGCGCATCGTTGACTTACTCAACTTCACGCGCGGCAGTTCGCTGCACGGCGAGATTCGACAGCACACCAACCCGACCGGCGTGATCAGCGACACGGCTATGCAGCGGCTGATCATGAATTCGGCTTCCGATGGCGCCATCCGCGACCTGGTGCAGTACGAAGACCGGGACGCGCGCGCGTTCCACCTCGTGAGTGAGTTCTTCCATGCGGTGGCAGGCGTCTACGGACCCGCATGGGCAGGCATGACACCGCGATTCTCGCGCTTGCGGCACGGTGCCGGCATCGTCGCCATGGGCTTCGTCATGGACCATCTATACAGCGCTGAGGGCGCTGTACAGCGTCATCAGTTTGAGCAGGGTCTGCGCCTGCTGGCGCCCTACACCGCGTGGACCAGCGGGCAGTGGCCGCTTGAGGCGTGGGACAACAGGCCATGGAACGGTATCCAGAACACGCCGAGTGACATCGATCTGCTGACCCGTTACTTGGTCAGCTCCCTCAAAAAGGCGCTGCGCAAGCCGCGCCGAGTCGTCAATGGGTGATGCAATGGAACGTAAGGCACTGGTTCTGTTTTCCGGTGGGCAGGATTCCGCCACATGCCTGGCGTGGGCGTTGGAGCGCTACACGCATGTCGAAACGATCGGCTTCGACTACGGGCAGCGGCACGCAGTGGAGCTTGCGTGTCGCAAGGTGGTGCTCGACCGGTTGAGGGCAGAGTTTCCGGCTTGGGGGAAACGGCTCGGCGGGGATCACATGCTCGACCTGGCGCTGCTCGGGCAGATCAGCGACACAGCGCTCACACAAGACCAGGAGATTTCGTTCAAGGCGTCCGGCCTTCCCTCCACCTTCGTGCCTGGCCGCAACTTGCTGTTCTTCACTTTCGCTTCAGCGATAGCCTACCGGCGAGGGCTGACGACGCTAGTCGGCGGTATGTGCGAGACCGACTATTCCGGCTACCCGGATTGCCGGGATAACACGCTTAAGGCGTTGCAGGTAGCCATGAGCCTGGGTCTGGATGCACCAATGGTCGTCGAGACGCCGCTCATGTGGCTGACCAAGGAGCAGACCTGGGACTTGGCGAAGCAACTCGGTGGCGACGGACTGGTCGAACTGATCCGCACCGAGACGCACACCTGCTACCTGGGCGACCACACTCAATTGCACCGCTGGGGTTACGGATGTGGGCATTGCCCGGCCTGCGAACTGCGGCGCACCGGCTATGAAGCCTTCACGCGAACGGAGTCAGCATGAACAGCACCACGCCTACTCTCGCGGTCCTGCATGCAGCAAGCAGCCGCTTCGAGGCCGCACGGCAAGTCGAGATGTTGCCAGCCGGCCATCGCTGCAGACGCATGCACGGCCACGGTTTTACGACCACAGCCTATGCGACCGTGCCGGCCGAGTGGGTGGCATATCCAGGAGGCGAGGTTGCGGCGCTGCAGCGGCAGGTCGATCGTTGCGCCGACCTGCTGAGTTATGGCGTACTCAACGAGCGATTGGCGCAGCCAACTGACGAGAACTTGGCGCGCTGGATCCGTGAACGGCTCGACGCACCGGGGATTGATCGGGTGGCGGTGCAGAGCACGCCAAACCAAGGGGTCGAGGTCGATGCGCGAGACCACGCGCACGTCTGGCGGCGCTACCGGTTCCAGGCGGCGCACAGATTGCCGCACGTGCCGCTTGGGCACAAGTGCGGCCGGTTGCACGGGCACGGCTTCGAGGTGATCGTGCATGCCAACCAGGACCTAGCCAGCGCCGACCTGAGTATCGACTACGACCACCTCGACGATCTCTGGGCTCCAATCGCGGCGCAGGTCAACTACCGCTGCCTCAATGAAGTGCCAGGACTTGAGAACCCCACCAGCGAAATGATCTCGTCTTGGTTGTGGGAACGACTTAAGCCGGCGCTTCCGGCACTATCGTGGGTGACCGTCTACGAAACGGCGTCGTGCGGTTCCACATTCGACGGGTCGAACTACCGGATCTGGAAGGACTTCACGATCGACAGCGCGGTGAGGCACCGTCGCGCACCCACCAGCGACCCGCGGCATGCCATCCACGGCCACACCTACACGCTGCGCCTCCACCTGAGCGCGCCCATCAATCAGGTGATGGGTTGGACGGTCGACTTCGGCGACGTGAAAACCGTGTTCGATCCGATCTTCAAGTCGCTCGACCATCACCCGCTACATGAGCAGGCCGAACTGGCGGATGGCGACACCACCACCATTGCGCGCTGGCTGCATGAAACGACGCGGCGGGAACTGCCGCAACTCGCCCGGGTGGACCTCTTCGAGTCCGAGGGCTGTGGCTCGCTGATTGGAGTGGACCTTAGCGGGCCGGCTTTGCCGGTGTAAGGCAATGACGTACACGGTCAAGGAAATCTTCTACACGCTGCAGGGCGAAGGCGTGCAGGCGGGCAAGCCCGCCGTGTTCTGTCGCTTCGCCGGTTGCAACCTTTGGAGCGGGCGCGAATCCGATCGAGCGTCTGCGGTCTGCCGGTTCTGCGACACCGATTTCGTCGGAACGGACGGTACGCTTGGCGGAAAGTATGTGACCGCGGATAGCCTTGCGGATCGCATCGTGGCGCTCTGGCCCGAAGGTGACAACCGGCACCGGTTGGTGGTACTGACTGGTGGAGAGCCGCTGCTGCAACTTGACGATGCGCTGATCGAAGCGCTTCATGCGCGTTCTTTCCGGATCGCGGTGGAAACAAACGGCTCGATCGTCGCACCTCGAGGTATCGATTGGATCTGCGTGAGCCCTAAAGCCGGGGCGCCATGGGTGCAGACGTACGGTCACGAACTCAAATTGGTGTACCCACAGCACGACCTCATGCCAGACACGTTACCCTGGTCAGCGCTGCGCTTCGAGCACCATTTGTTACAACCAATGGACGGGCCAGGCGTTGCGCAGGCCACGGCCAGCGCGGTGGCCTATTGCCAGGCGCACCCACAATGGCGCCTGTCAGTTCAGACGCACAAGATGCTGGGAATTCGATAAGGACCACGCCGTGCAGTTGTGGCTGATAGGCGTCCACAAAGCCTCGTCCAAGGGAGACGATGCTGAAGGCATTGTCATGCGAGGAAACCATCCATGGTGAGTTTGTGGCGCCCCAGTACGTACGGCGAACAACTTTTTCTGATGCTTCACGCATTCACCGGGCAGAGTCTCAAACTCACGCACGATGGCGACAGGGAGATGGCATTCCTTGCCGACCGTGCTGGCTTCGAGAGTTTTTCTCGTCTTATCGCAACGTTCGAGGTCTTTGAGCGCGTTCTGAGCTTTTCAAAGGCCACCTATCGCACGGCGCCCGAGTTGCCTCCTGATCGCTTCGTGAGCGAGTTGCGGTATGAGATCGACTTACCATCCGCAATAACGCGACAGAAAGTGTTCGGCGAAGTACTCAAGCAAGCCGGAAAGGTCGTCGCCCAGAAAAAGCGTGAATACACGCGGGAAATCTCGGAGCAATTGACGGCTGATGAGCCACCATATTGCTATCTTTGCGGTGTGCCATTCGATGAAACCATCAAGTTCGCGAGACGCACGACGGAACATCTTTGGCCATTGGTATATGGCGGCCAGACTGAACTTCAAAACCTAGTCGCGGCGTGCGCAGACTGCAACGAGGAACGCGCGAGCATCGCGATGTGGGCGACTGGCCCGGTCCATTCAACTCACTTTACACCAACGAAAGATGTGAAGACACCACCAAAGCCCGTTCGGTTCGCACTTGCTTTGGCACGAATCTACGCCACAGCCAACAATAATGGTCAAGGGCGTCAGATGACTCTGAAGGAAGCTGTCCAGCGCGTGCGACCAGCAATACCAGACTTGGATCTTTCCGTCGGAAGGTCTCACGTGTTCTTCGAGATGATTCACCATGCAGGAGTGACACTTTGACTAAAATGGCGCCAACGGCTAAACCCACACATTCCGTTGCGCCTGCCAAGGCAGCAGTCGCGAAGAAAGGTGCATCGATCTCCAAAGCTGGCAACTCTTTCACTTACGAAGCTCTGTCCTACGCCCAGCGATCAAATGAAAATGCTCCGCGCTTCGTTCTCTTCCATGCCCCTGCGCAGGAGATAGCCAGTTGGGCAGACGTTGACAGATTGGCGCACGACAACAAGACCGGTGCTCAAAGGCCGTTACAAGAACTTAAGGCCGCCAAGGTAGCGAAATTCCTGAGGCGTCCGGAAAATACGATCCCGACCGCAGTTGTAATTGCCTTGGACACGAAGTCGGTTGACTTCAAGGCGTCTCCGCAAAGTCAATCGAGCGGGCTGTTGACGATTAAGCTGACAATGGCTAACGAGAAGAGGCCAGGGCTGATTATCGACGGTCAACATCGAGTCTATGGGGCATTGAAGCATCCAGGCGACGTTCAGTTGAACGTAGTCGCGTTCCTCGGTGGCAATGACGCTGAACGCGCCTTTCAGTTTGTGGTCATCAATAACAGCGCAGCGAAGGTCTCTAAAGACCATATCCGCGCGCTCAATCTGCAGTTCGACCCCGACGCTCTAAACAAGCGACTGTTGGAAAGTTCCGGCGCCACCATGGGAGTTAGCGACTCCAAATATGCTGATCTAGAAGTATTCGATAAAGAGGAGCCGTTCGTCGGCTTGATCCAGTGGCCAACGAATGCAAACGGTTTCATTGCCGCCACGGCCCTGGAGAGTGCGCTTACGGAGACAAGGGAACGCGCTGCTCTGCTTGGCATCGAAGGACTTGAGACCGACGTGTTCTTACAGATTTGGCGAAAGATCAAGGAAATTCGCGGCGCTGCTTGGAACGGTCAATCTCGATCCTGATTAGCAACGATGCTCAGCCTGGCTCACGCCATGAGCCAGTGGGTACGTAATCTGGGTGCTCCAGCTACCGGAGCGAACACCATGGCGATGAACCGAATCCAGTTTCAGCACGGCCTGTCCTTGCCCGAGTTCATGTGCAGCTTCGGCACCGAAGAGCAGTGTGCCCAGGCGGTCAAGATTGCTCGTTGGCCTGAGGGGTTCGTGTGTCCACGCTGCCATGGCTCGGCCCACTACATCGTCGGCCACGGTGCCCGCAAACTGTTCCAGTGCAACGCCTGCCGGCATCAAAGCTCTCTGATCGCAGGTACCTTGTTTGCCAGCACCAAGCTGCCACTGACCACCTGGTTCCTGGCGATTTACCTGATCAGCCAGGCCAAGACCGGCCTGTCCTCGCTGGCCCTCAAGCGCCATCTGGGCGTGAGCTACCCCACCGCCTGGCTGATGCACCAGAAGATCAACCTGGCCATGGCGCAGCGCGAAGACACCCACCGGCTCGAAGGGGCTGTCCAACTCGACGACGCTTATCTCGGCGGTGAGCGCACGGGTGGCAAGCCCGGCCGGGGCTCGGAGAACAAAGTCCCCTTCGTCGCTGCTGTCTCGCTCAACGAGCAAGGGCATCCCCTGTACATGAAGCTCACTCCGGTGGCCGGCTTCACGCTGGAGGCGATTGGCCAATGGGCCAAGACCCATCTGGCCCCGGGTGCTCTTGTTACCAGTGACGGTCTGGGTTGCTTTGCCGCTGTGGCCGATGCCCGCTGTCTGCACATGCCCATCGTCGTCGGCTCTCGCAAGCCCCGCGATCTGCCAGAGTTCGCCTGGGTCAACACCGTGCTGGGCAATCTCAAGACCACCCTGGCCGGCGCCTTCCATGCCTTCAATTACCGCAAGTACGCTGCCACCTACCTCGCCGCTTTCGCCTACCGATTCAACCGGCGCTTCGATCTGCGCGGCCTCGTCGCACGGCTCATCGTCGATGTCACCCGCGCCAAACCGATGGCTCAGCGGGCTATCCGTATGAATGCTGAGGTTCATTGCTAATCAGGATCTCGATTGCTTCACAAGGCGTCGATCTACGCTCTGACAGTTTTTATCCTCGAAACGATGGTGGCGCGCTTGAGAACCACCGACGAGGCCATCGACTTCACAGACGTTACGACACTCGATGAGTTGGTTACACGAGTCGTTGAAAGAATTCCTTTAGAGTTTTGGACCACCGAATGGAGGTCCAAAGAACTCGATACGACTTTGGGTCGAAAGCTCTTGTTGGACGCACTGAATGTCATCGAGTCCAATGTTCGCTTCAAGCGGAACTGGTACGACAGCGTATCGATGGTCGATCCAGCTCTGCTCTTCGGGCAGACATACGCTGCTTCGAAGAAGAAGGCAGTGCGCAAGTCGAAGCCGAACGATTGATGCCCCCGTCACCGCAATAGGATCGGCGACCGAGTGCGCTTGACTCGCCCGTCGCGGAAAGGTCAGTCGGACTGCCCCCTGACTGATTCCCAGTGAGGGAAACCTTTGACGTGGCGAGGTTTGGGGAAACAGGTAGCCAATGGTGACCAAAGCATCTCGTGTGGTCAAAGTATCAGTGTTGGTCGTCGGAAATGCATCATTGACCTCGCGCCCAGATCTTCCCTTAGCTTGCCACGATATTCAACTGTTCCAGCGCAGCGGCCACTAGGCTGGTGGTGCCAACGCCGCGTGCCATCACTAAGCATGCCTTCGAAATATTGGCTTTGACGCAATAGTAAGCCGCATGCTTGCTGCAGCGCCACGCGAAGACAAACACCTGCGCATGCTGGGCTAGTGACTTGAGTCGATCCGAACACACGTGGTCGGCGTTCGTGTCGATAACCCAACCGGGATGTAGGGTACGCAGCAAATTGACCGCGCGCCGCGTGGCTCCCTCGTCCAGGCTGTAGAAGACGACGTGGTACGACCGATCGTCCGCGGGATCAACGGCAGTCGTTTCCTCGGGCGGCGGGCCAAATGGCGGTAGTTCTATCTGCGCCTCGCGGGCCAGAAGTTGTAGCTGTTGGGTCTGCATGCGTTCGATGCGCCCGCTGAAATCCCGGCAGGCCTGAACCACCGCTGTGAGCAGACGCATTCGGGCGTCGACATCGCGTGTACGGCGAAGGGCCAGCGAGTCGCACACATCAAGCGCCCAGCCGATCGCCTGGGGTGAACGTATGTCCTCGAAGATCTTGGTAATGACGTGGACCGACTGCCGGTAGGCTGCATCGTCACCGCTATCGAGGATGGCAACCAAGGTCTGGTGCAGCAACTCCTGGTCGGTGCGTTGGAACACGTCGCGCACCCGCAGCGCTTCCATCATCTCCAGATACAGCGGCGCTAGGCGACGATCCGGGTCGATGCGTTCGATAAAGAGTTCGTGCCAGAGCGGGTATAGCCGCTCAAATAGTGCCGGATCGTCGATGGCTTGGCGCACGAGGCAGTCGACCGCCGCGTCGACCATACCGTTTTCGGCGAGCAGTCGAGCCGGTTCAACGCTGCGCGCGAACTCGGCCCAGCGCTCGACGTAGCGGTCGGTGGGTTCGTTCAGCATTCGGTTGAACTGATCGGACAACTTTTTCGGTAGCGGCGGCTCGCGGTAGGTTGCTCGCAGGTTGGCCAACCGGGTAGCGGATGCGGATTCAACCGCGGCACGGATCGGTGCGTCAGTGGCCTCTAGACGGTTGAGCACTGCGTCCGTCTTAGCCGGGTCGGCTGACTCCCTGGCGCAGGCGATGAGACCGCGCAGAACGTCGACGCCATCGGGCAGCGGCCAGTACAGGTCCCAGGCGCGGTCGAACTGTTCGTTTGCCAGCGCGTTGTTCGCTGGCTCGATTTCGTCTACTAGCGGTCGCCGGGCGCAAGTCTCACGAAGCAGGCGATCAATGGCGCCGAAGGCGCCCGCCGGCAACTCCTGCAGCAGGCTCTCGCACACCGCCAGTTGCGGCTCGGGTTGCAGCAGTTCATACAGAAGGAACGCTTTCAGTACCGCTGGACGGCGAGAGGTCCGGCGTGTGCTGAACAGCGGCTGAGCGGGGCCGGCCACAGTCTCCTTGAACTGCTCCAGAACCGGATCGAGCGAGGTCACCGCTTCGTAAGGCTGTATGTGCACGCGATACAGCGCTTCCATCACGTCGCCGTAGGTCTCAGGGGGCAATTGAACGTGAAGCAACTGCGGCAGCAATGGGTGCGCAACGATCGAGTCCCAGCGCTCGAACGCGGCGTCAAGGCGGATCTCGAGGAAGCGGCGGTTCTCAGCAGAAACGCCAAAGCGCTCGCGGAGCGTGGCCATTGCCGCTCGCGCGTGCGGCTCATTGCGCGCAAGCAGCGCCCGGTCGAACGACGCTCGTAGTTGGTGGAAGGTGCTCGCCACGTAGGAGGCGACTCGCGGCCGGCGCCGCAACAGTTCGTCGTAAAGACTCCACCGGCGCAGAACCACCTCGTCGGTGCGCGCTTGGGGTGCGTCAAAACGGATCGCGTGCCAAAGCGAGTCCTCGATCAGCGGCAGCGCATGCTGATCGGCCTCGTCGTGTACTCGACCAGTTGGGCGCTCAGTGACGAAGCTAGGGCCAAGGAAGGCACGCATCTCTTCCTGAAGCGCCGTGACCATCTGCGGGGTAGCCGCGCAGGCGTACCAAGCGGTCGGTCCGTCGGCCTTGGCGCGGAAGGGCAGTAACACGGCGCGATCAGTCTCGCCACTGGCATGGTGGCGCAGGCAAGCTTCGTAAGTGCGCTGCACATCAGCGTCGCCACCAAGGGAGGAAGGCGTACAGCCATTCGGCGTGGCAAAGAAGGCGGCTTGCAGAGCCTGTGCCCGGCTGGCGCTCTCGCTGCGATCAGGGCTGTCCATAGAGTTCGAAGTGAATGCGTGCGGTGGCGACCTGTTCAGGCTCGAAGGAGACGGTCACGGCCTCGTCATTGAGTGCCACGCCGCTTTCGGTGAGGTTCATCGAGCCATCAACCAGTACCCGGCCGGTGAGCACGCCCTTGGTGTGCAGTTGCGCGTCCTTGTCGGACCAGCGTAGGTAGTCTTGAAGGCCGGCGTCGGTCATCGCCTCGGTGATCCGGCGCTTGAACGTCCTGTTGTGGTCGTCGGGGCGGGTGTGGATGTGCAAAGCCGTGCCGTTGGTCGCGATAGCCACCAGCACTTCCACAAGGCGGATCTCGCGCTTGGCCCATTCCGGGTTGAGCGTGGCGAACTGCCCAAGTCGGCTGTCAAAGATAACGATGTTGCTGATCCAGGGCGCCACGATAAAGACCTCGCGGCTGGGTGCCAGCAGTTCCTGCGCAAATACCATGGAGAGCACTTCGCGCACTGCGTGCTGCGAAGTGACTGCACTCTTGAATATTTTCCTGCTACCACTCATGCCGTCGCCTCTAACTCGAAATGCAAGGCGATCGCACCTTGGCCTCGCTCCACGGCGGCGAGGCGCGGATACACGTTGAGATACTCGAGTTGCACCGGCACGGTAACGGCGAATGCCATGATCCTGTTGAGCAGCGCGGCATCTGGCGTCAGCGATACCACTGCATGGCCTTGGTCCTTGAGCCGGCGATGCAGTTCTTCCAGGGCGTCGGACGCCTGACCGTCGATCGACTCAGTGGCTCCTGACAGCCACGGCGCGAGCAGCAGTCGATCGGTGACCATCGGCGTCTCGGCAAATCGTTCCGAGACTGGCAGCGCATGCGTGCGCAACGCATGGCCGCGCGCCCACAGGACTCCGAGCAGCATGCCAAATCGCCAAGTTTCAATCTGATGGGCGGGCGGCTCAAAGCCGGCAGTCTCGAACGCGGCGTCGATGCGTGCGTTGCGGCTGAACACTGCACACACTACTCGCGCGTCAACCTCGATGCCAAGGCGCGCCTCAAGCTCGCTCCATGCCTCAAGCAACTCCGAGAGCAAGACGTCAAGTCCCGGCGGGCTGCCAGGGCGCAATAGCCTGTTGCTGAGGGCGGATACGTAGCCATGGAACACGGCGTGACCGCGTTCAGCCAGGAACTGACGCAGCCCTGCCAACGCCGCTTGCGCTTCACCTGCAGAATCTGCAGCGCGCACGGCGTTGGTCACGTCCACCCAATCGGTATCAGGCGACGGACCGCCGATGTGCCGCACGTACTCGCGCAGTTGAATATCTATCTGCTCGAACTCCGAGGGTGCCAACGCAGCCTCAATGCCGCGGTAGAAGTGGTCCGGATGTGTGGCGATCGCTTCAATGACCTGCTCAATCAAGCCGTTGCCGCCAGGGTTGACCTCGGATAGCCAAAGCTCTGGATCGCGGGGCAGCTTGCCGTCCTCGCGGGCTCCCGGGTCCGTGTCTACCACCAGATCGTCCGAGTCCACCTGTGGGCAGGCTTGCTGGATGGCGTCGAGCAATGCGGCTGCAAAGGTCTGCAATTGCGCACGGCGGAGCCAGTCATCCCACGCGGCGTCGATCGGGCCGGTGAGGATCCGAGCCGCAAGTGCCGTAAGCGCCTGGCGGGTCATGGCGTCAGCGAGCGATGCCGAAAGCTTCCTACGTAGGCGTGGTTCGTGCGCCGAACCGTGCGAACCGTCGTCATCTGGTGCGTCCGGAGACTGGAAGATCGTCACCAACACTGCCTCCAGGCGCGCAGTCTCGGTCGGCAGTTGAAGTTGAGCGATGGCCTCGTCGAGCGTACAGACGCGCTCTTGCGCGAGCGCGACCGCTGCGACCTGGTACACCTGCGCAAGCCAATTGCGCAGGAAGACGTTGTCGGTCACGCCGACGAGCGCTGGGCCGTGTTGCGCCTCCCACTGGAAGCGCGCCGTGCGGGCTGCACGCTGACTGGCGACATCTGAAGCGCGCAAGGCATCGCTCGGCGACGTCGGCAGATTCATCACGAAGCACAGCGCGTCGGCCTCGATCTCGAAACCGATGCCGCATGGGCGGCCGTCCTTGGTGAAGCGCCATTGGGAACTATGGTCGACGATCAGATTGCCGCGCTTGATGCGCAGGCCCACGTTCGACGCCACGGCGTAACGTCGAACGGTGGCGGCTGTTTGACTGGCATGGGTGTGGACGACGACCTTGCGCACGAGGCGGGCGATCCCTACCCTGTCTGCGGGCGCATCGAACGCATTGCCTGCGCGGCGACCGAAGAGTTGAGAACGCCAACGCAGTCGGGCATTCGACGAGTCGCGCAGCTCTGGATGCTGCGGCGTGCGGCCGAGATTTAGGGCACGCGGGCGCCAGGCGTCGCACAGAGTCACTTGCCCACCTTCGACACGGTGGAACGAAACTTGGGGATCGAGTTGATACCACGGGTCCAGGTCGACGTCGCGGGCATTCGTGCCGGCATCTAGCTCGGCGGTGAGTTCCGCTTCGGTAGGGCCGAGCCAAAGCGCATCATCGAAACGCCTTGAAACCTTTCCGGGTGCCATCTCGTTCAGAGCTTGCAGAACGGGCAGCGCGACGTCGTCGTAGCGTCCGCCAAGCAACTGCACTTCGGGCAGCGCCAGGTCGCTGAACAGGGTGCCAGGGATGAACTCGGGCAGCGGGTGCCGGTCGGCGCGATCCGCCTGCGGCTCGCCGTGTGCGCGCCAGTTCGTCGCGAGCCGCCGCAGCGCCGTAGGCACGGCCGAAAGCAGCAATGGACGAGGATGGTCCCAAAGCAGCACATCAACGTCTTCACGCGGCAACGCCAGGGCATGCGACAGGTGCCGGGCCAGTTCGTCGGAACGGTTCGGGTCCTTGAGTATCTCGGCTAACCGCGCCACCAGATGGCGGCGGCGGATGTCGGCCTGGAGCCAGTTCTTGCCATCCCACTTGTTCTTGTCGGGTGATTGCTGCAGCGCTCGGCTGGCGTACGACTTCCACTCCTGTGGTGTCAGGGGAAAGTCGGGCCGCAGCGCTTTCACGCCAGCCACCGCTGCCACGGACCAGTGTTCGAAGCGTTGGATCTGCGGTTCGGCCAGATCGCGCCACACTGAACCGGTAGGCTCGCCCGCCTGCATGTCGACACCGAGGTAGTCGATCAGCGCGTAAGTCGCCTGCATACGCCGGATGTAGCGGTTGCCAAGCGGCAATTCGCGTGGCGGAAGTTCGGGATCAAAGAACTGTTCGTAGGCTTGGTAGGCCAGTCGATCCCGACCGTAGTCGGACAGCACCATGATCGTCCACGGCCTCATGTGACGCGTCCGCCCGGCTCGGCCTTTGCGCTGCAGAAACTGCGCCATGTCGCGCGGCGCCTTGTGCTGCAGCACCACGCCGACGGCGGGATCGTCATAACCAACCTCTAGGGCTGCGGTGGCGACCACAATCTCCGCCTCGTGGCTGACGCCAGTATCGAGCGAGGTAGTGCGCTCGACACGATGGCGCGTCGTCAACGCATGCCCGTTGTCTTCGAGCATGCGCCAGTCCTGACCCCCTTCGTAGCGCCGCTGATCGGGACTGCTGCGACGCAGGAACGCAAGCCCGCCATTCGGCGCGCGTTGTGTGGCGGGGTATCCCTGAGCCGTCAGCCCTTCGGCATCACGCAAGTCGTAGAAGAGGCGGTTGGTCGCGTCGAGTTGGTCGGTAAAGGCGAAGCTGCGCCAACCAGCGAACGGGCGCTTGTCCTTGCCGAACTGCTCGCGCCTGTCGAGCAGGCGGGAAGCGAGCATCAGCGCCTGGATCGAGGTGGACAACAGTGCCGCCTGCGAGACCGGATCGCCGCGCAGCGCAAGCATGTACTCGGCACCTTCGCTCGCCATATGGTCCGCGCTTGGGGTAATCTCCTCAACCACGCTACGGTCGAGTCCGACAAGCGACGCGAAGAAGGCTGCACCCTCCGAGATCGTGGCCGACAAGCCGACGAACTGGGTTTGCCGACGCGTGAGGTGCGACCAGCGGCGAAGTAGGTGAGCCACCTGCGCCCCGAACGTGCCAGTGTAGAGATGCACCTCGTCGAGAAGCATCAACGCCGGCGTACGCTCTGCGAGCGGGCCGAGGCCGAACAGATGGCGCATGGACGAATCCGCCATTCGCTGGTTCATCATCTCCACCGAGGTGAACAGGATGTCCGGCGGATCATCCATCATCGACCTTCGTGTGAAGCGCAATTGGCGGCTGTCAACAGTTGTACCGCAGGAACGGCAAGTCAAACGCGCATCCGCCTCGGCGACTTGGTCGTTCTGCAGGTGCAGTTCACCGTTGCATCGCGGGCAACGGAAGAACGGGCAAGCGCCCTTCGTCTTCTCCCACTGCGGCCTGATCTGGCGTACGGTGGTGGGTGTGTCACCAAACAGCACGCCGACGCTCAGCGTCGTGCCAACGCGGCCAAGTTCTTCGTCGAACTTGCGAGCCTGGCCATAGACCTCGGCAAGTTGGTCTTTGAGCAACTCGTTCCGCGGGTACAGAGCGAGTACGCGTACCCCGCGGCTGCGCGATTGCGCCTTGCGCTCGGCGCAAAGCCAGGCAAGCGCCGGCAAGTAGAAGGCGAGCGTCTTTCCGCTTCCGGTTCCAGCCGCGACGAGGGTGCCGCGTGGACTGCGCATTGACAGGCCGTCGAGGATGCGGGCCGAGGCATCGATCTGGAACCGAGCGAACCTCCAACTTGCGTCACCTTCGTCGAGCCAGCGCTTGACGGCTGCAAGCAGCCGAGGATCGGCGACCCGAGCGGCGATCGCCGCGTGCGCGTCATCCGGCGTAAGGTCGCGCGCGGGGTACTTCCGAGGCCGCCATAGCAGCCGATAGTCGGCCACAAGAGTCGCGCCGCTGACCCAGCCAGCTCCCTCGTGTTTGCCGGGAAACAGTTGACGTAACCGCGCAAAGAGACGGACGCCCTCGGCCATGCGCGTGCGGTAATGAACAGGAGCCAGTGGCCGGCCCAACACTTCAATCAGATGGCCAAGGTCTAGCAATCTCTGGCGGAAGCTCGATTCGGTGTCGAGCGTGCAATCGGAGTGGGCGGCAAGATCCTGGTTCTCATTGAGGATATCGCGCAGGGTGCCGTCGACTTCTTCGCCGCTGAGCGCGGTGTCCACAAGGCCCCAGACCAGCACCCGGACTTCACGGCGCTCAAGCTGGTCGATCGCCTTCTCGACGAGGGCAAGGTCGGGCTTCAGTGTCATTGGCCAGCGCTCCGAATCTTGTAGCGCTCCAGCTGCCCGTTCTCCGCTAACCACTGCAAAACGCCGGGTGTCAACGATGCTAAGGTGGCGGTGCCCAGTTGGATGGCCTGGAAGAACCGTTGTACATCGGGGGGGACATCGAATGTGATCTTGGCGGCTTCCGCTCGGCAGCGGGCGATGACTTGCGACAACTGGGCAAGATCGTTGGCGCTGCGCGGCATCGCACTCTTCGCGATTACGGCATATGCGACATGTTGCGTTTGGTAGGCCGCGATCGCAGCGTCGTTGATTGGGGTCGAAGGCGCGCGGTTGCGTAGCCAAGCCGGGTCCTCCAGCGTGCCCTGTTCCTCGACGTACGACCTCCAGGCGGCCTTGACGGAAGTTTCAAGCTCCTCGGCGAGCCCTTCGACGGATGCCAGCAGGCGCGTCCATGAAGCATCGCTGGTGAGTTGCGCGATGTCGTCATGTGACCTCAGGCGCTCGAGAATCTGGGTCGCGTTATGACGCAGGTGCGCGCGCTTTTCGGCGACGCTGGTACGTGCCGTGCCGTTCAGTTGCAGGTAGGCGGCTCGCGCATTCACGGCAGTCAGTTTGTCGTAGAGGCTCTTCCACTCCCGCGTGCGCTCTTGCACCTGCCTTTGCTGGTTAGCGTGGCGTTGGGCAAGCGTGAGCCGCTCGACTTTGGCGGTGACCTCCTTACAACGTTGCAGCAGCGTGGTCATGCCGCGTCCTCCTGGCTGGCTTGGACGAGGTCTTGTTGCAGGGCGGCCACCATGGCGCCAATATCGCCGCCGCCACTCGCCAGCAACTTCGAGTCGATGTCTCGTTCGATCCCCTGCAATACCTTGTCCAGAAGGGCCAGCGCACCATGAACCTTGACGAGTTGCTCTATGTCGAGACACGCCCATCCGGCGAGGCGGGCGTCGACTGAGGCCGTACTAGCCGGCGCTTCGAACGACAGCGCCTGGCGCATCAAGGTTCTAGCCTCGGCGGAGCTCAACAGTTCGGTCGCCTTCTTCGCCTCTGCAGAAGTGCAGACCGTCTGCGGAAATGAGCCGGCGTTTCGCGCCTGCTCGATCTGCGCGAGCAGCGGCGGGCCGATGTCGATTTCGCCGTCTTGGCCGATAAGCGCCTTGATCGTCGGAACGAGCGGTTCGACTGCATTGCGATAGCGGGTGAGCAAGCTATCGATGCGGGACAGCATGTCGTCCGCAGCGGCGCGGGCTTGGCCCTGGTCGGCTCTTATCTGCAGGGCTATGGAATCGGGCACACCTTGGCGCCAGGCCATCTTGACGCGGCGCGGGTCCAGTGCATACAAGTAGGCGCCAGTGCCCTGGTAGCAACCGACGGCGTCGGCCAGGAACCTTTGCACGTCAGGCCGTGAGACATTGGCGCGGATAGCGGCGGCGGCGACCATCGCGGCAGGGCTGGTGTCGGACTCGTCCGGAACCCAGGGCGGCTTAGACAGTGTTGTGTAGTAGTCTGTCAAAGGCGGCAGGCGTGGCTGGGCCGAACGCGTTAGGCGCAACAACAGCGCTTGCCGATGCAATATCTGCAAAGCGGCGCTGGCCTGGGCCTCTGCTGCTGCCGTGTGCCAAGCGACCACCTGGCTTTCGACCCGATCGAGCAGTTGTTGGGCATAGGAGTAGCCATCCTCCGATCCGAGATAGTCCCAAGACTTGTCGTTTGCCTTCCAGCGCTCAAGAGCCTCGAGGCCGGCGCGCAGGACGGGACACAAGGGCCGCTTGGCTTCGGCCACAACGAAACTCGCTCCGGTGCCAGGGTTCCCGGTTCGGGCGAAAGGCAGCCATATCTGCGCAGCCTCGACGCGCCGGCCGCGCATTCGACCGGTATTCCAGTCGATGCGGTCGTTAAGCGCCGTCTCAAAAAGGTTGCGCACATGACGAGCCTTAACCTGGTCGATGTCTCCCGTCGCCCAAGCCTCGATGTAGTCGAGCACGGGAAGCGGGGGAAGCGGCGGAGGTGGAGGAGATCGCGGCGTCCCAGTTCCCGTTCCCGTTCCCGTTCCGGGTTGCGGTGAAGGTGCCGGTGGAGACGGCTTGGCGCCCGGCGCGAACGGCCAGGGCAGGTGGAACGCCTTGAAAACCCCCTCGCCGACGGTCGGCGCGGCCGTCAGGTCGGTCGGGTTATTCGCCCAATAGACCAACGCCGGTCCGAGCCGCTCGCGTTGCTCCGTCGGCATTGCGCGGGTGCCGAGCGCCAAGGCGACCGAGGCAACTGGCGCCGCACCTTTGAAGTCAGGCGGCGGAAAGGCCCGAGCTTCGTGAAGCGGGCGCAGCAGCAGCGTGTCGCGCAATACGCTATTGATAAACGCGCGCGGGTTGAAGCGCAGCCCAGAGGCGGACTTGAGTTCGCGCCGGCACAGCGAGGCAATAGAACCAGGCGACAGCGGGAACAACGGGTGGCCATGCCGACTGCGGCCGAAGGCGCTCAACATGTCCGCCTCCTCGGCGCTTAGCGGATCGTCGAAGGCCTGCACCCAACCATTGAGGTCGTCACCGGTATTGGCTTGGAATTGCTCACGAAGCGCGGCCACGCCCCAGCGCGCGGCGTTGAGGTAGCGACCCGCTAGGTCGATGAAGCGACGGATCAGTTCTTCATCGTTGTGCGTGGAGTTCGGAATGAACCACTCACGCTTGGCGCGGGTCAGAATTGTCTGCCGGCTGGGGAGAAAGCCGTCGGTGACGGCGAGCGCCGTGCGCAGCGGAGACCGGATGCGTACTCCGCCGTGGTCACTCTCGGCGATCATCAGGTTAAGCAGCGGTTGCTGGATGCCGGCCAACGCCGCGAAGTCCTCGATCAACAGCACCAGGTCTTTGCCATCGACCAGCAGGCTGCGGCGGATTTCGTCGACGATTTCTTCGATGGTGCGCTGGCCCAGCGCCTCGGAGAAACGGAACACTGTGCGCAGTGCCGGATCCAGCGCCTCCTGCAGGATGTCCGCGGCAAGCGGGCGGCGAGCGCCGTCGTCCCTGGAAAGTTGCTGCAAGGCATTCATCGTCGAACGCTTGGCATCGGATGATGACCAAGTTTCGGGCACGACCAGGTCGTCCGGCACAAAACGCCGCAGTTCGCCGGTCTGCGATTCGCTACCGCCTTCCAACGTCTGGCGCACGATGCGCTCGAGTACGGCAGCGAACCAACCGTCCAGCACGTCAGCATCACGCACCAGGTCCCGCAGGATCTTCGTTAGAGCCAGGCGATCGCGGGCGCCGCGGTCTTCCGCGCCGCCATCCCTTAGCGCCTGCATTCCTGTTTCGTACGTGTGCTCAAGCTCGATGCTGAGCGACGTGGCGAGCATGAGGCTTGCATCGCGGGTGTTGAGTTGCTCGACCGCTTTGGTCAACTCCGCCTGGAGGTGGCGGTACGCATCCCCTTCCAGCGGCGCAAGGATGCGCTCAACGACTTGCCGCAGGCTGGCAGTCTTGGGAACCAAGACGATGACCAATTGATCACGCTTCGGGTGCCGCTGCAACTGTGCGTGCAACCAACGCACCATGTGCGACTTGCCGACGCCGGAATCGCCGGTGATGGCAACTAGCACCGCGCTGCCGTCGTCCGCCGGGCGCATCAAGGCTTCGAGCAGGTCCTGCTCGGTAGCGGACTCCTCGGCCGCGCCGTTCGCCGAACGGGTGCGCAGCGGGCCGGGTTCGTGTACCGCCAGCAGCACGGCATCGTCGACGACCTCGGCTTCGGTGCGGATGCAATCGTCCACCTGCCGGACGACGGGCCAATATCTGTCAAGCGTAGTCATCAGGCACCCCTCCGCGGGCGCCGCACCCAACTGTAGCGATGCTCCGGCCGTAGGCCGTCACGCCCAGTGAAAACGACGCTGCGGCCGACATCGGCCTTGTTCTCGAACTGGAGGGTTTGGTCAAACATGAGGCTGAACAACGCGCGCGAAAGTGAGGTCGACAGCTGGCCCTCCTGCAGGAAAGGCAACGCATCCCTCTCAAGTTGTGCCTCGACGGCAACGCGGTAGACGCCGCCATCAAGCACCGGCAAGCGCTGCGCGAGCCGTTCGACGAATTCGGCGGCAGGCATCTCCTCGCCGGCTGCCATACAGGCCGGCAGCGTCTCACGGACGGCGAGCGTCGGATCCACGTCTCCGCCGCCGGGCTGGCGCACAAAACCAAGGAAGTGGCCCCAGAACTGAAGACCGTTCTTGCGGGTGTCGTTCTGCATCAAACGCAGGTCATCATTAGCGATCTGCCGTATTTCGAGTGCCTGAGCGTCGTTGAAACGGAGCCGGTACACGTCCTGTGCGAGCAACCAAGCCAGTGAGCGCGTAAGGTCGGCTGAGCGAGCACTTTCGCGCGCCCAGAGTGATGGGTTGTTCACCTCGGACAGCGCGCACTGGCGGGCAGCGATGCGTGCAGCGCGGACGATGTCGACATCGCTCTTCATATCCGTCTCAGGCGCCCGGGCGAGCACGACGCGCTGGTCGGCATCCTCCATCTGGAAGAGTCCCAATTCGATCCAGCGATTTAGCGTCACCCGCGCCATGCGCGGATCAGTTATCACGCCCGTTGGCGCCACCCTGTCGAGCACTTCATCAGGAGTAAGAGGTGCCCGGGAGAGCGCCACAGTCGAATAGAGCACGACGAGCACATTGGGCAGACCATCAGAAGGCAGATTGAGCAGGCTCATGTAGTCAGCAGTTGCAACAGATTGGTCGCGTGAACATGCGGCGTGGTGTCGATGAAGCGCCGCGCCGGATGATGCGGGTGCGGTAGTTCCGATGGCACGACGAGGATTTCCAAGTTCGCCTCTGACAGGCGCAGGCCGTCCGGCACGGCCGGCGGACGCTCGTTACCCCAGATCAAGACTCGGACCTCGCCTGCACCTGCAGGCCACTGTTCTGGCGCATCGGCATCGATGATGTCGACAAACACGTCTGCGCTGCGGCCGCGTGGTAAGGCACGTTCAATGACAGCAGCATGCTGGCGTGCGAAGCTGCGCTCAAGCGCGACGGTGTGGCACTCCACGGCGAGGGCCAACACCTTCACCAAGGCTGCACAGGTAGCGGCATAGGCGAGTTCTGGCGACACGTCTATCACAAGCAACTGCGACGCCGCCAGCGGCAGCGAGGTACGGTCGAGTGTCCCAAGCGAGCGGCGTTCGAAGCGCGGCAAGCGCGGCACCACTGGCGGCCGGTAGTGCACGCTTTCGCCACGGTCGGCCCAGTGGTAAGGGCATCCGCCGCAGCAGACAGTGACTGGCACCCAGACGCCCCGGCTGACTGAGTACATCTGGCACAAAGCCTCGGAGATTTCAACGTCGCCGGCCGCCACCGCCTGTATCGCATTGAGGCCACGCTCGGCGGCTTGGCGGACCTCCTGCCGGGCGCGCGCCATGCGGACGTTGAACACGTCCGGGTTTCGGTGCCCATCGTCGATGACGCGGATCGCGGCATGGGTTGCATCGCCCAGGGTCTGCGGCGCCTCGTCGCTGCCTCCTTGGCGAGCGGCGAGCGCCACCAGTTCGATCAGCCTGGCACGCGCCATCAACGTGAGCGCGCGTACGTTCCAATCTCTGCTGGCGTCGGACCGCATGCGCAGGTGCGCCGGCAGGCGAGCCAATTCGACCCACGACACGTCCGGCATGGTGGCATGCCGTTCAGCATGGTCGATGAGCACGGTCCAGCGTTCGTAGCCCTTCTCGTCGCTGATAAGGCGCGGAAACGCCAAGTCTCGCGCCTGGACATGGTCAACGCTGGTGTGTAGTAGCAAGGCTGCGCTGGCGCGTCCATCACGTCCAGCGCGACCAACTTCCTGGTAGTAGCGGTCCAGAGAGTCGGGCAGCGTGGCATGAAGAATTGTGCGCACGTCACTCTTATCGACGCCCAATCCAAACGCGGATGTCGCCACCATGCCGTCAAGTTCATTCGCGCCCCATTGCTTGAGCAACCGTTCGCGATCTGGCGCGGAGGTCTCACCGGAAAACTTGTCCACGCGGCACATGCCAGCCTCGCGTAGCGAGCACAGCCAGGCGTCTGCCTCGTCGGGCCGGGTGACATACAGGATGAATGGCCGCGGCGCGAGTCGAACTGCCTCCAACACGCGGGCAGAACGTTCGTCCTTTTCGCAGCGCAGGAACGCATAGCGGACCTCAGGACGCAGATGCACCGCCGATACGACGTATGTGCGCTCCGGCGGTCCGAATAGGTGCTGCAGATCGCGAATGGTGTTGCCGGTCAGCGTCGCAGATGAAAGCACCACCCTTATCTCGCGAGTGGGCGCCTTCGCGCGGAGCATGCCTACTAGCGCCGGCAGCAACTGGAATGCAGGTCGGAAGCCGTTGCCCCAGCCGATCACCAGGTGCGCTTCATCGATCACCACCCGGTTCAACCGGCCGTTCGCTGCGGCATCCTCGAGAATTTCTCGCAGGCCGCCGACCGCGTACTCAGGCGACGTGAACAGGACCGGTTGCGCGCCCTGGCTAATCGCGCGACGCACAGCATTCCGGTCGTCTAGCGTCAGGCCGCCGTGGAAGGCCAGTGGAGGCAGCTCGCGATTCGGGTATCGCCGTTGCAGCAGCCCACGCATACGGTTGGCTTGGTCAATCGCGAGTGCCACGGTAGGCACGATCGCTAGCGTCAGCAGGCCCTCAACTTCGATCAGTGGCGGCAGGTGTGCCAGCAAGCTCTTGCCGCTGCCTGTGGGAAGGTTTGCGATCAAGGTCTCGCCGGCGGGTAGATGCAGCAACGCACGCACGGCCTCGCGCTGCCCTTCGCCGGTGTAGGTTGGCAGACCTAAGGTATCGCGGAGGAGCGGATCCGCCCGCACACCGGCCAGCGGACGCGAGACGATTCCCTTGAATGCGTCGTCGAACAGGTCGGGTTGAACCGACAAGAACGACAGTCGCGGCCATCGCGGCTGAATACGCAAGCTTGCGTTGTCGCTGAGCACGTCGAATTGGGCCTCTTCCCAGGCCGCAACTGTCGGCCATCCGGCCCCGACTGGCACCCGCAGCCACGGCACCGGGTTCTCTTCGCCCGCGGCGCGCAGCAGCACATGGCGAACTAACGGAACAAGGTCGGCGCTTGGGGCTGTCACTCCATACTGACGCAACCCCTCGAGCACCTGGCGCACTCGCTCGAGCAGCGGATCTTCCGCCACCTCCGTTGAGACCGCCTGGCATGGCCATCGAGCACATAGCTCCGTGAGCGCGGCAACGTCGAATACCGTTGCGGTCTTGCTCATCGCACGAACGGCGTGATCGCGGAGAGGAAGACTGCGCCCGCAACGTCGGTGTGCACGGCCGGGCGGCGGATCGCCTGGGCGAGCAACGCACGCAGGACGACTTCTGAATCGAGGTCGCGGCGTTCGGCGGACCGCGCCGCTCCAGTCAGGCGTGTCATGCGCGACTCAAGTTGCGCCACTCGGGTCTCGTGTTGGCGCTGCAGGGCGAGCAGGCCACGCTCAGAATGTTCGCGCAGCAACTCATGCGTTTCGATGAACGCGCGTGCGCGTTGCGTGGCTACTTCGCAGTGCCGGCGCCACTCGACCGTCCAAGGAACGTCGTCCTGCATCAGCAATATCTGCCAACGGCGGGGATTTAGGTTGAAGTCGCGTCCGCCCCCGTCATCTTCAGGTAGGTATGCTTCAGCGAGTTTGACCGGCGGTTCCATCGTGACGCCGCCGGCCAGGTCAACCCATACGGTGAAGAACTGTGGCGGGAAGTGCCGTTCGGCGCGCCGGAACAGCGCGCGTGCAGCGTCGTCTTTAGGCGCCGGCAGGTCGGCCTCGATCAGGAAATCGAAACGGAACCAGAGATCGATGCCGCTAGCGTCACGCGCCTCAAAGTCCGGTCGATGACGCCACATCGCAAACACCCGGCCTCGATCGTCGGATTGGCAGAACGATTGCAATGATTCGACGAGTGGATCGCCATACCGTAGCGAGCGAAGGCCGCGCACCTGCCCCTCCTTCGACAGCACGGTGTTGCGCCGGAATGCGTACGGATAGGTCAGCGGCGAACGCGCCGTGCTGTGCCGTGTCTCGGTGTCGATCGTGCCAAGGAACTGGCTGACGAAGTCGGTGAGCGAAAGCAGCGTGTGGTGATTGCTGTCCCGCGTGTAGTTGAGGCGGAACACCTGCTCTCCTGATGGCAACGTGCTGGTCCACTCTTCCGGCCGGCGACGGAAGAGTAGCGTGCCTAGCGCGAAGCCGTCGAATGCCTCCCGCCATGGCCTCCAATCAGAGTCCACCGCCTCCAATTCGTCAAAGGCGTTACTTTGAGGGTCACCCATCGCGTCGAGCGCATCCTGCTGGTCGATGCGACGGCTCTCGCGGGCGGCCCAGCCTCTCGGCCCGGTGAGTTGCGTCTTCCAGCGTAGCAGGCCGCCCACGCCCTCGTTACACCAGTCAGCGACGGTGGTGCGCAGGGTCTCCTCCACCAGGTACTGCAGACTTGCCATCGACGCGTCGAAAACCCGCAGGCCATCGGCGAGGCAGGCCAGCCAGGCCTGCTCAGCCGGATCGTCCAGGCAGACCAGCGCAAGCGAGCGGATTGAATCTCCAGCACCGAAACGATCAAGCCGTCCCAGCCGCTGTTCGACACGATTCGGCGTCTCCGGCAGGTCGAAGTGCAGCGCCACTTTGCGGCCGCCATGCAGGTTCAGGCCTTCCTCGGCGCGCGCGTCACAAACCAGCAACCGGCAACGTTCAGGTTCGGTGAGAAAGCGGCGCCACGACTCCACAATGTCTTCCTCCGCAGTCTCCTGATCAAGGCAGGCGTGGCGCAGAACCTCGACTTCACGTCCAAGGCTGCTTTGCAGCATCTCAAATAGGTCGTCCGCCACCTTTGGCCGGTCGCAGAACAACACGACCTGCTGTCCGGGCGTCGCCAGGCAGCGACGAACCGCGTCGACCGTCGCTCGCTGCCGAGCCTCTCCCTCAATGCTCTGGCCGGCAAGCGCGTCTACGCGCCGCGCCAGTTCACCGGCCCGGGTGTCCTCGATGCCAGCGGCGCGCAGCGCCGCGGCGACCGACTCGCCCCCGGTAGCGTTCACCGCGGCGGCAAACAGTCGCTGAGCGACCGGCCCGATCAGGTCAGCGTTGACCAGGTGCACTCGCAGTTCGTCGAGAACGCCGTAACGCTCACGGCGCCAAGCACAGGCGTACGGCAGCGCTTCAAGCCCGCTGCGGCGAGGCGTGGCCCATGGCACTGCTTTGCGACGATTTCGCAGGATGCGGCGGTGAAGTTTGTAGGTTTCGGTGAGATGTGCGCGCAGTTCGTTGAGGGCTGTGACAAAGACCTGATCGTCCTCGTCGGGCAGCGCTTGGACGACGGGCCGCAGCGTCGCGACTCGCCGGATCAACGTCGGGTCGTCGTGGAAAGTCTCCTCCAGGCGGTCGAGGTCGTTCTCCATCGACAGTACGTTCTCAGGGACCAGCGACGCCGCCATCTCCGCTACCAACTGGCGAGATTGCAGGCGGCGTTCGAAGCCGGCCAGGTCGTCGAGAGGGAACACCACCGGATCGAGCAAATGCAGGATGCGCAGGAAGCCGGCGGTGTCCGACAACACCGGCGTGGCGGACAGCAGCAACAGTCGTGGCACCTCTGCCGCATAGTGGCGCAGCAGCGCATACAGGGGATTGCCGCCCTTCCGGGTCGCGCGGGAGAGGTGATGTGCTTCGTCGACCACCAGCATTCCGGTGGTCGGCAAGCGGCGTTCGATCGTCGCCAGGTCTTCGGACGAAACGACGAACACGAAGTCGTCGAGCCAATCCGCCAAGCCAAAGCGCTGCGTCAGTTCCTGGCGCCACTGGCCGACAAGCGGCGCCGGCACAACAAGCAGCACGCGGGCGTCATGCGAGTCGAGCACATACTGGCGCACCAGTAGCCCCGCTTCTACGGTCTTTCCCAAGCCGACTTCGTCGGCCAGCAGATAGCGCTGCACCGGATCCTGCAGCACTCGCTGCACAACGTTGAACTGGTAGTCCGCCAGTTGAACGGATGACGACAGCAGTGCGCTCATGCCGCGGCAGGCTGCACGTTGCGCAGTGACTGCTCGCATGAATCGCGAACGCGCCTCGGCGAAGCGCGGTGTCTCCGTCACATGGCGAGCAAGGAATTCCGTGGGATGGGAAATGGGCTTGCGCCAGCGCACCTGCAATTCGGTACGCGGAACATTGCCAGCTTGCTGGTTCGGGAACGCGACCAGGCAGATCGAACCCTCGCCGTCGACGACACGCCCGACCTGCCAGCGTCCGGTCGCTTCGTCCTGTCGGAAGACGCGGGTCTGCTCGGGTAAAGCGACCGGGCGCAGCGCCGAGACCTGTGTTTCGATGCGAAAAGGCGTGATCTCCCCGGGCACGTCGAAGTAGGTGACCGTGGCACGGTTGCCCCCGAGTTCCGTCACCTTTCCGATCCCGAGGACGCCGCCCAACTCGGACGCCACCTTGACAAAAGAACCAATCGCGATCTGCTCACCGCGTGTCGTTGTCAACCCCTCCCTCCCCGTTGCTCTTTGGCCCCCCTAAATGTAGCTGAGCGTAACCCGGCAAAGAGGCACCCAACCAGGGTGCGGAGACCCTAGGAGAGCAAAACCTGCCGAAGTGCGCCGCCGAGAGTGGGCTGAGCCCCGAGCGACGCTTGTGTGGACCGATCCCCCGCGTGGCGGAAGCTCCGCGCCCACGGCAGGCAGCACGCGTTTGGATCGCGGCCTGGAGCCAGCGAAGTTTTCACGAGGGGCTGGAAGTGCACGTCGGACTGGGCCGCGCCGATCCGTGCCGGGCGCGCCTGGGGTGCTCGATCCGCGGCAGTTGCCGTACCGCCATGACTGCAGCCAGGTAGCAGTGTCTGCCGACTACGAAGGATAAGAAGTCATCGATGAAGTGGGCTCTGGGCTGTCGAGCCAGCGCCTATTCGTCGGTGACCGCTTCAGCACCGGGTTTCGCAACCAGAGCGATGCGGCGCTCATGGAACTCCGCGCCCGCGCCGTCCGGGGCTTCAAGTCAAAGACGTTGTGCGCAAATTCACATCGGTAAGCCTGCGATGGCGCGGCGGTCAGCACCGAGCCGGCCGGCGACGCCTCGATCCCCGTCAAGCAAGCACGCAATGCAAATTGCCCGATGAGATCAGCTGATGACATCCGCTGCGGTTTGCTCGAGCGTCGCCTGCCCTTGCCTAGATGGTTCAAGGTCGATCAGCGGAATTGATGCCCGAGATCCCTCGACCTGCGTGTCGTCTTCGGCAGTTTCAGGCCTTGCAGTACCAGTCTTGGCCCTCTTGGCATCCGCCTCGTCCTTCTTGCTATCTGCCTCATTCATGCGCCTGCGACAACCCATCGCGAAGTTTCGCATCATCGAGGACAGCGCGAGGACGATCCGCTTGAACCTCGAGCGCTGCTGCTCGACCTGCTTCTCGGTGATCACCTCCTCGATCTCGAGGGTCTGCAGCAGCGGCATCAACTGGTCCAGCTTGTGGATCAGTTCGAAGTAGCGACGTCCGAGGGCCGACGTGATGCCCACCTCGACTTCCAGCGGCACCGTGTCGTAGGTCGCCACCGTCTCGATGCTGTGGTTCTTGAAGAGCAATTCGGCGCCATCGATGGCTTGGTTGAGTTCCTTGGTGCCCTCGTCCATCTTGTTGCGGACGGCCTGCTCGATCTGCTCGACGTACTCGTGCGGCACCTTGGTGCGGCCGAGCGCTGACACGAAGTACAGGCTCGCCTGGAAGCTGTAGAAGCAGCGGGCGAAGATGCGCTTGCCCTCGGCACTGGCGAGCCGCGTCTTGCGCTTCAGCGACGCTGCCTCGACACGCCTGAAGTCCGCCCGGTACTCGTCCTTGTTCAGGATGCGGCGGTTCGCCTCACCTGTGTCCATCACCGCGAGTTGGATCTTGCTCATGCCGGGTCTCCCTGCGCGTGTGGGTGGTGACATGGTTTCGATCTTCCACACCAGCACCAACCCGCGCCAGCAGAAATCCCGTCGTTTCAGGCCCGGAAACCGGGGGACAGCGCGCGTCCAGGCGTTGCGCTGCCATTTCCTATTGACAGCCCGCAAAGCCGGAATTACTGTTTCGTCCGTGCGATAGCTGGCCTCGCACTCAAACCCGGCAAGCCCTTCCAAACGCGCGGCCCCGCCTGCGCTGCCTCTCGGGGCACATCCTCCCTGCCGATCGACCTTTCGAGGCGTGACCACGTGCTGGTTCGCGCCGAAAGGTTTCCCTGATCGGTAGCTGGCACACCGATCCAGCGGCTCACGCCGCCATCAAGCCAGTCCAGGCGGCCGGTTCACGACCGGCACTTCACATCACCCCGCGGGGCATTGCGCCCCGCATGGGCCGCGCATTGCCGCCGCTTCCGCACCGGAGGCTGCCATGCTCGCAACGAGCGCCACCCATCCCCATCCGATTCACCATCCCCCGCGCGATCCGCTGTTGCAGGCGTTCTTCGCGAATCCCGAGGCATCTGCGGTCACGTCCGACCCGGTACGGCTGCAGGACATGCCGCCGCAAGCGCAGCGCGCGATAAGCGCCTACCTGGACGACCCGGGCGACGCAGATGCCGCGCCCGAGTGGACCGAGGAGGACGTCGTGCACCTGCACTGGCGTCTGCTCCTCGAACTGCGCAGGCTCCCCGACCCGGAGACGCCGCTGGAGGAGAAGCTCGACACCCTGGCCTGGGCCCTCACGGACCCTAGCCTCGACGGTCGGCCGTTCTCCTTCGCGAACTGCCTGCGCGTCGTCGGCACCAGCCCGATGTCGCCCACGCCCTACTTCGGCCTGATCCAGGTCGACGAGATCCGGGCCTGGCTGCGAACCAACTCGCGCAGGTGGATCGACGCCACCATCGCCCGCTATCCCGACTGGGTCCAGTCGCTGATCAAGGCGCAGCCCGACTGGGTCGCCAAGCAGCTCGCCAGGAACCCGCAGTGGGTCAACGAGCAGATCAAGGCGCGCCAGGCGACGCAGCAGGACGACCTGTTCGCCGCTTGTGATGCCGGCCTGCCGAGCCAGGTGCCGTCATGAACCCGGCCCCCATCAGTCTGGGTTGGGCGCTTGTCGCCATCGCCCTTCTGTGGGGGCTGGCCGGCGCGCTGGATCAGCCGTTGGACGACGGCGAGCCCTTCGAGGGCCCTGCCATCGAACAGCCGGCACCCGCCGAACCACTGCTGCACCTGCGATGTCACCCCGAACCCGAGGGGCCGGGAACGCCGCGGCCGGGAGATCGGCGCAGCGAGCCGCTCATCCGCCTGGTGTCCTTTCGTGAATCGCAGGGAGATCGACACCGGCAAACCGAATGGCCCTCCCGTTCCCTGCGCTGCTTCGTCATCGACGAATGAGGAGATCACCATGGATCGACAGACACCAATCCGCAGCGCTCCCCTCCGGGACCTGCTGCTCGTCCGCTCGCTGAACGACCTCGACTGGTTCGTGAAGGAGAGCGAAATCATCACCGGCAACCCCGGCCGCGAGTTCGTCGTCGCCGGTGCCGACCGGCCGACTTTCCGCATCCATCTCGACCACGTCGGCTACCAGATCGCCCGCGTTGACCGCGGCGACCAAGCGGCGGCGCCAGTCTGCGCGACCGCACCTGAGCTGGTCCAGCACGCCCTGGGCGATGCCCTGACACGCGGCCAGCTCTTCACCACGGCGCTGCAGTGAGCGCCACATCTGCAACCCGGGTTGTCCGGTCCGGCGACGACCGCGGAAGTGCACTCGAGCACACGCGGCAGCGGCAGGTCGGACAGCCCGTTTCAGGAGAGTCGCCCATGAGCGCACCCCAGCATTGCATCGGTCACATCTCGACCATCTACGGCAACGCCGCCATCCTGGTCGGGCGCTACCCATCGGGTGGCGCGATCGCCATCCAGCTCGTCGACGACGAGGATCCGTCCGAGCCCATGGCCACGTTCTCGACCAACCTCGTGCCCTACGGTGCGTCGGTGGCCGAGGACGAGTTCTGCGTCAAGACCTGGAGCGAGAACGAGGTCCTCGTCGCACCGATGCTCGCCACCGGCCTGTTCGAGGACACCGGCAGGCGCGTGCCGTCCGGCTACGTCGTCGCGCCAGTGTGGCGGATCAAGGATTCCGCCAACGTTCCAGCCGCTCCTGGTCGTCGTGCCGGTTCGGATCGCACAGCAGCAGTGGCATCGGCCAGCTGATCCCCACGGCGTCCGGCAAGCATATCGCAGGTCTCCACCATGCGCGCACGGCCGGACGCCCTTCATCACCCCGAGTGGGGGTCACCCCTCTGGGTGCCCACCCGCTTGCACAAGGAGAGATTCATGAAAGTGCAAGTCAGAGTCAACGAGCGCGGCGCCCTGCGCAACGGGCGCTTCGCCTTCACGAACAAGCTCACGCTGGTCTCGGAGCTGCTGCAGAACGCACGCCGCGCCGGCGCGACGCAGGTGAGCATCAACCATGACGCGACGGCCAGGCGCCTGACCGTCGTCGACGACGGTTGCGGCATCGAGGACTTCCAGCGGCTGCTGACCTTCAACGAGAGTGGCTGGGACGAAGACACGATCCGGACGGAGCACGCCTTCGGGCTCGGCTTCTCGAAGTGCCTGTACGCCGCCAGTCGGGTCACGGTGGCCTCGCGCGGGCAGCGCCTGGCTTTCCAGTGTGACGACGCCCTGGACCAGGCCGAACTCGACGTCGAGCCGGCGCCCGATGCCGACCCGGGCCTCACCACGGTGGAGCTCGAAGGCGCGGACCTGCCGCAACTGGATCAGCTGATCGACCGCATCACGCGCGGGTTTCCGCTTCCCGTGGTCTACAACGGGGTGCCGCAGGCCCGGCAGCACAGCCTGGCAGCGATGGCATTCACCGCCACCGACATCGGGCAGGTGCATCTCTGGGGCACTGACGGCGGCGAGCCGGCAACGGCAAGTGCGATGTACCTCCAGGGGCTGCTGATCGGCAGTCCGGATCGTCATCTCCACTGGGAGCATCAGAAGGTCGACGTGATCCACCTGGATTCCGCGCTCTTCATGGCCCGCATGCCGGACCGCACCGAACTGATCGATCCGGAGGAACAGGGCAAGCGCATCGACGGCGCGGTCAGGCAGCTGTGGCGGACGGTCCTCGAGGACATGAAGCACAAGCTGCCGCCGGCCGAGTTCGTCGAGCGCTACTACGCGGTTGCCCGGCGGCAGAACCTGCTGGAGGTCTTCGACGACGTCCCCGTGGTGCCGCGCCAGGCCTGTTCCGTGGTGATCGACTACCCGACCACGGCAGACGAGCAGGGGCGATACCTGCAGAGCCCGGACAGCCATCCGACACGCGAGGAAGTCGAGAACGGAACGATCCGGCTGGCCGCATTCAGCCCGTACCAGAAGGACGAATCCCACGCGACGCTGATGTACGCGCGCGCGGCCGGGCTGACCCTGGTGCACACCTACCTGCTCGGCTCCGAGCACTGGGTGACACGCGAGCTGCGTGATCTCGATGTCGAGGACATCGAAGTCGTCGCGGTCGAGCCTGGCGCCGAGGAGCGTTTCGATGGCATCTTCATCTGCGAGTTGGTCCGGCTGTGCGACCGCTTCGAGATCCGGCACGGCACCGATGTCGTGACGATCAGCGACGACGCGCTGTTCCACGACGAAGTGATCCTCTGCCCTGCTGGTTGTCGAGGCGGGGCCGTCGTCAAGCAGGTCTCGGCCTACACCGGCGAATACGACCACTTCGACGACACGGCCTGCGACGAGGACATGCGCCGACTGGATCGGCTGGTGCGCACCCTGCGCTGTCCGGATCCCGCCAGCATGCTGCGCTGCCTGCTGCAGGACCTGCCGCTCAACGACTACGCGGCCCTGGTCGGACGGACCTTCCGCGTCGCACTCGGAACGTCAGCCGATGAAGCCTCGGTCGACCTGGTCTCATGACCTGATCGACCTCAAGAAAGAACTGCCCCCGGGTGGTTCTTTCCAGAGCGGGCCTGCACAAAGCGGCAGCCCGCTCCGGAAAGAACGGTTTCCCCACAGGTAGCTGACGCACCTGGCGCCCTCGGCGCGAAGTCAGCCCAAGCATCCCCGCTGCTGCCCTTTCAAGGGTCGGCAGCACGAAGCCTCACGGTCCACGAGCGCCCTTCGAGAAAGCTCGCGCGCAAGTGACCGCATCGGGCGATACGCCCGTCTTCCATGCACCAGGCAGATCACCGTCGCGACCTCTGCGTCGCGCCGGCATCCGCACCTGGCGCCCTCCCCGCCCACACAGCGCATTCGAGCCCGTCCTGCTGCGTCGCCGCGTGCGATGCCGCCCCGGACAGGCCTTGCCGCGTGGGTATCCATCCGACCCCTTATCTCCTTTCTTCAGGAGTTCGTCATGAAACTCAATGACCTTCCCAAGATCGATGCGGCGCTCGCGCCGCAAGCCATCTCGACCGATGTGCTGCTCGAGAAGTACGCCAAGGGCACCGAGTCCTCGGCAGAAGACATCCACCGCCGCGTCAGCATCGCGCTCGCCGCGGTCGAAAACCCGGCCGACCAGGCCCACTGGCAGGCGCGGTTCCTCGCCGCGCTGGCCCGCGGCTTCATCCCCGCCGGCCGCATCAACTCGGCCGGTGGCACCGACATCCGGGCCACGCTGATCAACTGCTTCGTGCAGCCGGTCGGCGACAGCGTCTCCGAAGACGTGGCCGGCAAGCCCAGCATCTACAAGGCGCTGGCGCAGGCGGCAGAGACCATGCGTCGCGGTGGCGGCGTCGGCTACGACTTCAGCCGCATCCGCCCGCGGGGTGCGATGGTCAAGGGCACGCACTCGAACGCCTCCGGACCGGTGAGCTACATGCGTGTCTTCGACCGCTCCTGCGAGACGGTCGAGTCGGCCGGTGCGCGCCGCGGTGCCCAGATGGGCATCCTGCGCTGCGACCACCCGGACCTCGACGAGTTCATCCACGCCAAGGACGACAACGGCCTCGCCAACTTCAACATCTCGGTTGGCGTCACGGATGCGTTCATGCAGGCCGTCGAAGACGACGCCGAATTCGAACTGGTGCACCCGGCGCAACCGGGTGCGGCCCTGATCGAGCAAGGCGCCCACCAGCGCCCGTCCGACGGACTGTGGGTCTACCGCACGGTCCGCGCCCGCGCGCTGATGGACGACATCGTGCACGCGACCTACGACCATGCCGACCCCGGCGTGGTCTTCCTGGATCGCATGAACCAGGAGAACAACCTCTGGTACGTCGAGGTGATCGAGGCGACGAACCCGTGCAGCGAGCAATCGCTGCCCGACTACGGTTGCTGCTGTCTCGGCTCCATCGACCTCACGAGGTTCGTCGAGCGGGCATTCGAGTCCGATGCCGGCTTCGACTGGACGGGATTCAAGGACGTGGTCCGCACCGCGGTGCGCATGCTGGACAACGTGCTCGAGGTGACATGGTGGCCGCTGCCGGAACAGCGCCGCGAGGCCATGGCAAAGCGCCGCATCGGCCTGGGCTTCCTGGGCCTGGGCAGCGCGCTGGTGATGCTCGGCATCCGCTACGACTCCGAACAGGGGTTGGCCTTCGGTGCGCGGGTGGCGCAGGCGATGCGCGACGAGGCGTACCGCGCTTCGGTCGATCTGGCCGGCGAGAAGGGGGCGTTTCCGGCGCTCGATGCGGAGCGCTACCTGCAGAGCGGGTTCGCCAGGCGCCTGCCTGACGACATCCGTAGCGCGGTGGCCGAACGCGGCATCCGCAACAGCCATCTGCTGTCGATCGCGCCGACGGGCACGATCGCACTGGCCTTCGCGGACAACGCGTCGAACGGCATCGAGCCGGCGTTCGCCTGGAGCTACACCCGCAGGAAGCGCATGGCCGACGGTTCGACCCAGGAATACGCGGTCGAGGATCACGCCTACCGGCTGTTCCGGGAGCGCGGCGGCGACGCGCAGTGCCTGCCCGCCGCATTCGTGTCCGCGCTGGACATGACGGCCGAACAGCACCTGCAGATGCTGGTGGCGGTGCAGCCGTTCATCGACTCGTCGATCTCCAAGACCGTGAACGTGCCCGCCGACTATCCGTTCGAGGCATTCAGGGGCCTGTACCTGCAGGCCTGGAAGGCCGGGCTCAAGGGCCTGGCAACCTACCGGCCGAACGCGGTCACGGGTGCGGTGCTGTCGGTCGACTCAGCGGCGGCAGTCGATGCCGTGCCCGAGGACGATCCGCTGTGCAGGCAGTTCGCCAGCCGTCCGGCGGGAGAACTCGAAGGCCTGACTTCCAAGGTCGAGTTCTGGACCGTGGAAGGCAAGAAGTCGGTCTACCTGACCGTCAACTTCGTGCGGGTGTCCGGCATCGCGGGCGGCCAAGCGGTCGTGATCGAGCGGCCGGTCGAGTTCTTCGTGCCGGCGGGCCAGCGTGACGAGGGCCAGCAATGGATCTCGTCGAACATGCGATTGCTTTCGATGGTCGCGCGCTCCGGTGCGTCGATCTCCAAGGCGCTGGCCAACATGTGCGAGGTGGTCTGGGACAAGGGCCCGGTGCGCTGCGGCTTCGTGACCAGGGAGGACGGCGCGCAGGCGCCGCGCTTCCACGACTCCGAGGTTGCAGCCATCGGATATGCGCTGCAGCAGATCCTCGCACGACGCGGTTTCCTGGACAGCCTGGGCAACCAGGTGCCGGTGGCCGCGCTGGCGCGTCGGTTGGCGGCGCGGGATCAAGCATCGACGGAAGCAACAGTTCCGGGCGGGTTGGCAGCCGCTACTGCGCAAGCCGGGGTCGAGAACTCGAACCTGGCGAACGTCGCGAATCTGAGCAGCGGCAAGAAGTGCCCCGAGTGCGGCGCGCACGCATTGCACAAGGTGGACGGCTGCCTGCGATGCGCGAACTGCCACCACATCGGCAGCTGCGGCTGACACCCATGCGGCATCCATGCGGGCTGCAGCAGCACGGGCACGGCGACGACACCGTCGCCGGGCCTGTGGCAGCACCGCAGCGGTGTGACATCAACATCGAAGCGAGGACATCATGAACGATGATTTCGAATCGCGCGTCAGGGACCTCAAGGCCCGCGCGCATGGTCACTGGACCCCACTGCTCGGGGCGCTGGGCGTCGACGAGCGCATCCTCAACGGCAGGAACCAGCCCTGCCCGCTGTGTGGCGGCACCGACCGCTTCCAGTACACCGACAAGTTCGGCGAAGGCAACTACCACTGCCGCTCGTGCGGTGCCGGTGGCGGCCTGAAGCTGGCTCAAGGCGCGCTGGGGCTGAAGTTCGGCGAACTGCTCGCCCGCCTGGAAAGACAGCTGGGCGCCGAGCGCGCCACGACGGCGCAGTTGCCCGGCGGCCCGTCGCCGGAGAAGATGAAGCGTCTGTGCCAGCACATCTGGCACGAAGCCAGGCCCGTCACACAGGGCGACGAGGTGGACCGCTACCTGCGCAATCGCGGGCTGCAGTTGTCTGCCTACCCGCGCACGCTTCGCTTCCATCCGGCACTGGGCTATTTCGAGAAGCCGGCCGGGCAGCAGCGGTCGAAGAAGATCGCCGAGTACCCGGCGATGCTGGCCGTTGTGCAGGGCAGCGACGGACATGCCGTCACCCTGCACCGAACCTACCTGCGGGACGGTCGCAAGGCGCTGGGCACGCAGTCCCGCAAGGTGCTGTCGTCCGGCATCAACGGCGCGGCCGTCAGGCTGTTCGAGGCAGGCGACGAACTTGCCGTGGCCGAAGGCATCGAGACGGCGCTGGCAGTGCACCTGAGCACCGGCAAGCCGGTCTGGGCCGCACTGAGCTGCGGGAACCTGGAGAAGCTCTGGATCCCGGACCCCGTCGCCCGCGTCTGCATCTACGCGGACAACGACGCCAACGCCGAATTCGACGGCCAGGCCTCGGCCTATGCCCTGGCGCACCGCCTGAAACGCGACGCCAGGAAGCTAGGGAGCGCCAATCCGGATCAACCGGATCGCCCGACCCGCGAGGTCCAGGTGTTCGTCCCCAGACAGGACGGCACCGACTGGGCCGACATCTGGCTCGCCCGCCTCGCCACCTCGAGGCGAGCGGCATAGCCATTTCCAGGGCGGCGTGGGGTTCCTGTCCTAGCAGACAGCCCACGCCGCCCCTCTTCAGTGGGCCCGCCCCGGCGGACCCAGCGACGAGGGTTCCCGATTTCCCGACTGGCAGCTGCCGCACCAGGCCGCACACGCGGCGCAAGCAGCACACGAATCCCGACGGCGACCCTGGCGTCGCCGTACATCCCGGCCCGGCCTGTCCTTGCGGACATCCCGGACCACCACCCCGCGGGGACGCAGCCCCCGCAGGGGCGAAGGCGTCACCGCATTTCATCTGGAGCATTTCCATGAAGAACGGACGTTCCCTGGTTGCCCTGGCAACCGAACTCGAGCGCCAACTGGCCAGCAAGCGCGACATGATCGTGCCCACCGGCCTGATGCACCACGAGACCGCCGCCGACGGCAGCACCCGCATCCGCGTCGAGACGCCGGACGGCATGAAGACGTATCCCACGACGGAGCTCTTCCGCCGCCAGGTGGCCGACAAGCTGAAGATCCCGTTCGCCTACTTCGAGCGCATGCGCAACGAGCAGGCGCCGCTGCTGGACCGCAATGTCGACACCTGGCTGCACCACGAACCGGAACTGCGCATGGTGCGCACCCTGGACGGCCAGGCGCGCGCCTTCCTGTCGGACCGCTACCGCCGGCTCGACAACTACGACCTGTGCGAGCACGTGCTGCCGATGCTGCAGCGCCTGCCCGACGCCAGGTTCGAATCCACCGAGCTCACGCCGACGCGCCTGTACCTGAAGGTCGTCACGCCGCGCGTGCAGATCGAGATTCAGCCCGGCGACATCGTCCAGGCCGGCGTGGTGATCAGCAATTCCGAGGTGGGCCAGGGCACGCTCTCAGTCCAGCCGCTGGTCTACCGCCTGATCTGCCGCAACGGCCTGATCGCGGCCGACCGCGCGATGCGCAAGACGCACGTGGGCCGCATGAGCGATGCGTCCTCCGACGAAGTCACGGTGTTCAGGGACGACACGCTGCAGGCCGAGGACAAGGCCTTCTTCCTGAAGGTCCGCGACGTGGTCGAGGCCGCCGTGTCGGAAGCGACCTTCCAGCAGATCGCCGAGAAGATGCGCCGCACGATGGGCATCCGCCTGAAAGGCGACCCGGTGCGGACCATCGAGGTCGTCGGGACCCGCTACCTCCTCAACGAGGGCGAGCGGTCCGGCCTGCTGCGCCACCTGATCGAAGGCGGCGACCTGTCGGCTTACGGCTTGGTCAATGCCGTGACGCACTTCGCCCAGGACGTGGACGACTACGACCGCGCCACCGAGTTCGAGGCGCTGGGCGGCAGGCTGCTCGAGCAATCGAAGGCCGAATGGGACACGCTCGCGGAAGCGGCGTGAATCCCGGATGCGCCGGTCCTGCGTGACAGGCGCACCGAAGTCCGAACCTCGCGGGACACCAGCCCTTCAAAGGGTTGGTGTCCCGTGTTTTTACATTTTTCGTTAACAAGTGATCATGCGACGCCTCAAGTATTTGGACGCTTCTTGTCGTTACATTTCTGATACAAGACACTCGCCGGCAGTCGGTTTCGGGTTCGCGCAGCCATGCTCGCCGTACACTCGCCGACGGTTTCCAGACCTCCAGGACCAGCAGAAGAGTCCAACACATGGATCAAGATTCCGGTTCCAGCGAGCCCAGACTGCCCATCTCGAAGGCGATCCTCGCCGTCCTCGACAGGCATGCGGTTCCCGAGAGGCAGCGGCTGGCGACGCTCCAGGCCGCCGTTGAAATGTCCTACCAGCAGGTGCGCCGGCGGATGACGGGCGAGAGCCCGTGGAACGTCGACGAGATCAAGCGACTCGCCTCGCACTTCGGCGAACCGCTGTTCGGGCTGCTTGCAACGCTCGTCGACGACGTGGGCCATCAGGCGACGCTGCATCTTGGTGGCGTCGCGCTCCCCTGTTCGATCTGGCTCGGCCCGCAGGCGCCACCCAAGACACGCATCGGCCCCCTCGTCGCCGTCGCTGGGGAGTCGGCCGACCACTGGAACGTCGTGCCGCTCGCGGAGGCCGGCGAGCGCCAGGCCCACGAGATCAAGCGCCTCATCTTCGAGGCGGCGCCCCCCAGGCGCGTGGCCATCGTTGACGACGACGACGACCTGGCCGCCAGCATCGTCCAGTTCCTGCGCGAGAAAGGGCTCGACGCGATCTCGTACCGGACAGGCGAGAACCTCCTGGCTGCCCTTGAGACCTCGCGTTTCGACGGCTTCATCCTCGACTGGATGCTGGGTGAGGGCAACATCAGGGACCTGCTGCCCGCAGTGCGGACCAGAAGTCCAGGTGCGCCCATCATCATCCTGACCGGCCAGATCAAGGCGGGAGGCGCCCAGGAAGACGAGCTGGAATCGACGCTCGCCGCCTACCGTGCGCAGCTCTACGAGAAGCCGACCCGCATGCTGAGCCTCTTCACCGCGCTCGACCTCGGCTTCGAACCCGCCCCGCGCGCTGGCTGAGGAGGCCCGGGCAACACGGCCTCGCCCGACCACGCCAGGTTCGCCCGCCCGGCGCCGCCCACTTGCCCGTTCCAGCCGCCGCCGTGCCTACGCTCGGCGATCTAGTTTTTGACAGTGTGTAAGCTAATCATTGACATTTTACGGTCCACATGATTACGCTATTCGTCAAGCCGGCAACGTACAGCGAACGCCGGCCTGACGCGGTGGCCATCCCGCTCCCGCGTCGACCCGCCAGTCGGCAGACCGGGAGTGAGCACCATGGCCTCATCACCTCTCAATGACGTCCAGCACGCCAACTTCATCATCCTTAGCCTGATCCGCGATGCCGCACGGGCGGACCCCGGCACGGCCTGCTGCCGCTTCGGGATGACGCTCGCGCAGTTGAAGGCGATCAGCGACTTGCCGCCGGACGGGGTGATGGCCATCGTCAACGGCATGGGCAACGAGGCCCTGTTCTTTCCGCGGGAGGATCTCGACCGACTGCTCCAGCTACCGACCGCCGTGTCGGCGGTGCTCGTATCGGCGACCGCGCGCCTGCCGGCCGCCCGTGGAGCGAAGAGCGCGGCGCAACGATCGGCGTCGGCGTGAAGCGCCTGGCCGCGGGGCACGCTCGTGGCGTTGGCGGACACACGGATCAGGTCGCTGGAGACCGCGCGCGAGTGCGTGCGTCTCGGCGCTCGGCAGCGCACGATCGCCTGGCTCACTGGTCTGCCGACGAGTTTCATCTTCCACAACGTCTACGACGCTGAACACCTGCCGCCACGCGGGCGCCCGCCCTACACCGAGGACTTCATCTACCGGTCGTCGCTGAAGGTGCAGGCCGAGGTCGGCATGTTCGCGGCCAAATACCGTCTGCTCACCGCTGAAGGCATTGCGCCCGCCCAGGCCCTGATCACCGCGTTCAGGCACTACAGGTCGGTCGTCCACCAGCCATCGTTTTCGTTCGACGAGGCCTTCTTCGTCGTCTCCAACCTCGACGGCATCTGGGCCGCCTCCACCCGCACCCTCGAACTCGGCGCCTGCCGCCGTTGCGGCTGCCTGCACCTGCTTCCGCGCGGTGCCGCGTCGGCGGCGGCCGGCTGTCCTTACTGCCGACCCCACCGTACCGACCGCGCGCCCGCGCGTGCGCCACCGCCTCCGGACCACACGTCGCCAGCATCAGGCACCGACGCGGAAGCACTGACGGTCCCTGCTGCACTGGAGACGCAGATCCGATCCCTGCGCACCGAACGCATCTTCGAACAGCTGGGCGCGCATCCGCGTGTGGTGGCGACCCTCACCGGCGCGTCTGCGCCGGCCGACAGGAGGTCATCGTCGCGGCATCGCGAGGGGCCCACGCATATCGGACGCGCGGTCAACCTGATCCGCTGGGGTGTCGCGGTCAAGACGGTCCAGCGCGCGCAGTTCTCTCTGGCCGCAACCGCCTACACCCGTCTGCTTGCCGCCGACTTCGAACCCGCGGACGCGGTCCGGGCTGCATTCGTCCACGTCTCCGCCATGTTCCCCACGGTGGCGCCGCTGTCCTTCGACCGCTGCTTCGAGGTCATCTCGATGTTCGATGCCCGCTGGGGTGCTGCCGAACCCTCGTTCGACCTGCTGTCATGCCCCAAGTGCCGCGCCAGTTTTCTTGCAAGTCGCATGGACAGGGAGCGCCCCCACTGCCCGTTCTGCGCGTTGCTCCGCACACCAGAGAAGTACCTCTGACGGAATCCTCCTGCGGCAGGCATCCCCCGCTTTGCACGCCCGTTCCGGCACCATTTCCGCGTAGACCGCACCGCCCTGCCCGCCGAACATTTCTACTGCAGCCAGGCAGCGAGGCGACATGTCCATTCTCTCGATCCTCAAGCTCGGGGCCGGACCCCGCGTGCAGCCCGATATCCGGAACGAGCCCACCGTCGACGCGAACGCGCGCACCTACCCCTCGGTGGACCCTGGCGTGCGGGCCAGTTCCGTCGACGAGATCCTGGCCGCACACGAGGACCTGATTTCCCGCATCAAGCTCTGCTACGGGGCGGACCGCGCGGGCTTCGAGGCAGATCTGCTCGCTCCGATCCGAAACTACGCCGCCTTCGTCAACCTGCTGCCGGCCACCCCGGACAATTTCTTCTGCGAGGTCGGCGGGCTGTTCCGGCTCGGGCTCGAAGTTGCGTTCTATGCGCTGCAAGGCACAGATGGCCACATCGTCTCCGGTCGAGCGACGATCTCGACGCGGCGCCAGCTCGAACCTCGCTGGCGCCACGCCACCTTCATCGCCGGCCTGTGCTCTGAACTGCACAGGACTCTCAGCCAGGTCGTCGTCACCGACGAACGCGGCGAGGAGTGGCCGGGCTACCTCGGTCCCCTGACGGCATGGCTGGAACGTCGCCGAGCCCGTCTCTTCTTCGTCCGATGGCTGACCAACTCCCAGGAGTCCCGGGCGCTAGGCCTGTTCGCCCTGCCGCACATCGTGTCGTCGGAGACGATGCAGCACCTGGCCACCGCCAACACGATCGCGGTGCCGCAAATGCTGTCCTGCCTCGCGGGCGCGGCGCTGTACCGCGAACAGAACATCCTGGTCGATCTCGTGAAGCGGGCCGCTGCGCTGGTGATCGATCGCGACCTGATCGCCTGCGCCAACCGGTACGGACGTCCGATCCTCGGTGCACACCTCGAGCGCTACCTGATCGACGCCATGCGCCGCCTGGTCGTCTCGCATGCCGCGTGGGCGCCGAACCACGATCGCTCGCGGGTCTGGTACGGCCGAGAAGGCCTCTTCATCGTCTGGCCGAACGCCGTCACCGAAATCCGCAAGCTGCTGGAGGAAGACGAACTGCCCGGCATCCCGAAGGCGCCAGACACCATCCTGGAGATCCTGCTCGGCGCGGGTGTGTTCGAGAGCCGGAGCACGGGCAGCCCGATCTGGACCATCGAGCCGCCGCCGGGCAAGACGGTCTTCGAAGCCGTCAAGCTGGCAGCACCTGAGATCCTGCTGCACGGCCACGGACAGAAGGTTACCCCGCTCTCGACGCCGCTCGTCTCGAAGGCCGGCACCACGACGGCATCGGTTTCGACGCCGGCATCCGTACCACTGGCGCCAATTCCGGCGGCCTCAGACCCTCCAGCCGCCGAAGCACAGCCGGCCGATGGCACGATCACCCCGGGGTTGGACCTCCTCGGCGACCCGCTGACCGGCCAGGCAGTCGGCCCAGAGCCAGAACACGACTCGCCCGAAGTCGAAGCCCGGCCGGAGTTGCCGGCCGAAACCACCGCTGCACCGGCACCGGCCTTCCGACTCGTCGCACCGCTTCGCCTGAACCCCCTGGTGCGCGACGCACTGGCCGCGGCGATCGCCTCGATGAATGGCGACTCGCGCACCGCCGACGCGATCACGGTTTCCGCCGGTGTCTTCGTCCCGCTCGAGGTCTTCAAGCGGCGACGCATCGACATTCCCGTGGTGCAGCGGTCGCTCACCGAAACCGGCATGACCGCCGTCGGCGGCAATGCGCGTTCCGGCACTGTCCAGCACGACATGGGCGGCAAGCAGGAACTCGGCTTCGTCATCCGGGCGGACTTCGTCTCGGGCCTCGATCCGTCCGACTTCGCCCCGTCCGCTTGAGGAGTTGCGATCATGCTCGTGCGCCCCTACGAAATGCCCTGGCGACCGGCCTACGAGCTGTGGGCCGCAGCCGCCTGGGCCGGTGGCCTTTTCTACTTCGTCTACCTCGGCGGGAAGGGCCTGCTCACGGCGAGCATCGCCCTCGCGCTGGCCTTCCTCGCGCTGCTGATGGCCGGCCACCGCCTGCGTCAGGGCCTCGACGTACTGACGGTCCGGGCATCCCTGTCCGGCAAGGCGATGCAGGTCATCACGACGCGCAAGCTGGAAGCCCTGACGCGTGATCCATCACAGGTCTTCCTGGGCTTCGGCTTCGAATGGCTGCCGGTGCATTCCCAACGCCTCTACGAACTTGCGAAGGTCAACTACAAGGACTACGCCGCATCGCCAGCCGTTCTGCGCCTGCTGGGCTACGCCGTCAGCCCGCAGCCCGACTCCGAGATCGGCCTGCCCTTCATCCATGGCGTTGAGCCCAGGGAGAAGCCGCTGTACCGGCCGCTGCAGAACTTCGAGGGCGGCACGCTGCTGGTGGGAACGACACAGGCCGGCAAGGGCGTGGCGCTGGGCAGTTTCCTCACCCAGGCCATCCGGCGCGGCGACGTTGTCGTCTTCATCGACCCGAAGAACAGCCGGCGCCTCAAGCGCGTTGTGCAGCGTGCCTGCAGCGACTATCGGGATGCCGACACGTTCCTGGAGTTCCATCCGGCCTTCCCGGAACTCGGCGTGCGCCTGGACTTCACGTTCAACTGGCAGAAGCCGACCGAGATCGCCTCGCGCATCCAGTCGATCATGCCGGTCGACACCGGCGGCGCCTTCACCGCCTTCGGCTGGGATGCCGTCAATGTCGTGGTCCAGGGCCTGGTCAGCCTCGAAGACCGGCCGAACCTCATCAAGCTCACCAAGTACATCGAGGGGGGCATCGAACCGGTCCTCGATGCGTCTCTCCAGCGGCTCTTCGACGCGTCACTCGGCCCGGCCTGGCGCGACCTGCAGGAGATGCGCGCTCTGATGCAGGCGGCCGTGCGCGGCCAGATCAAGCGGCCGTCCGAGGTCGCGACACCCCAGCTCATGGCCTGCGTCTCGTATTACGAACAGCACATCCCCCAGAACCAGCGCGACAAGGTCATCGACTCGCAGATCCGGGTCTTCCGCCACAACCGCGAGCACTACCAGAAGATCACCGCCAACCTGCTGCCGATCTTGTCGATGCTCACCTCGGGTGACCTGGGTGGGAGCCTGTCGCCCGACCCGTTTGATTTGGCGGACAAGCGCCCGATCATGAACTTCGAGAAGATCGAGCGCGGCGGCCACGTGCTCTACATGTGTCTCGACTCGCTGCCCGACCCGTCGGTGGCTTCGGCCATCGGCGCGCTGGCGATCGCCGACCTGGCCGCACGCGCGGGCATGCGCTACAACCTTGGCATCACGCGCCGCATCACGCTGGTCGTCGACGAGATCGCCAACGTCATCAACCAGCCCCTGATCGAGATCCTGAACAAGGGCGCCGAGGGCGGTATCCATTCCATCTGCGCGATGCAGACGCTCGCCGATCTGGCCAAGCGCCTGGGTTCCGAGGATGCCGCCCGCATGGCGCTGGGCAACCTCAACAACCTGTTCGCGCTCCGTTCCAAGGATCGGCCGACCCAGGACTTCATCGTCGAGACCTTCGGCAAGACCGGCATCCACACGATGCGCGTCGGCATCAACCAGGGCGCCGACACGCACCTCGGCGACTGGAGCGCCGGCCAGAGCGTGCAACTCACCGAATCGATGGAAGAACGTGTTCCTGTCGACATCCTCGGCAAGCTGCCCAACCTGCAGTATTTCGGGTCGGTCGCCGGGCGGCTCGTGAAGGGACGCTTCCCGATCCTCGATCCGGACTTCGATCGACCGAAGGCCAACGTCAAGGATGCGGCGTGATGGTGCGCTACGTGTGGATCGGGACCATGCTGGCCATTCTCTGCATCGTCCTCTACATCCCATCCGCATCCCCGCCAGAGCGCTTCACAGAAGTCCTGCGCGCCGAGCACGACATCACGCGCAGCATCTGGGGCCCAGTGGTGGCCGACCGCATCCTCAGGCGGATGCTCGACATCCAGCAGGGCTCGCCACCCCTGAGCGAGCCGCCGGCGCCCATGGTTCACGTCGGCCAGCAACCGGCTGTAGACGCAGCGATGGCGGCGCAGATGACCCAGATGAGCATGCGCCTGTTCGGCAACCCCTACTTCCGGTCGATCGACTCCCTGTTCGCGCTGGCCGCCTACCGGCTGAGCGCCATCATCGAGTTGCTGCCGCTACTGTCAATTTTCCTGCTGGTGGTGGCTGTCGACGGCTTCGTGCTTCGACAGGTGCGCGCGAAGGAGTTCGTCGCCCACAGCGCGGAGATGTTCGGCGGCAGCTTGATCGTTGCGATCATGCTCGGCGGCATGGTGGCGGTTTCTGCCTTCCTGCCGATGCGGCTTCACCCGATGTTCTTCACGCTCAGCCTGCTGGCGATGCTCTTCGCGCTCAGCCGCGCAATCGCGAATTACCACATGATCCGATAGCGAGCGGCTACCGCGCTTCGCACGAACTATTCAGGCGGGGACGCGCGGGAGCACATCACCTGATCGATCGGCTGACCGGTTTAGGGCGTGCAACGCCTGAGCCAAAATCCAGCAACGAAGCAAGCGGACAGTTGAGCTATGAGCGAGCGGCCATGCCGCGCAGTTCGAGGATACGGGGCACAACCAACTGGGCAAGATGCCGCGTGTCCTCTTCCGTTCCTGAATATCCGAACGACAGAGAGATCGTCACGACGGCTGCCGTGAGAATGTGTGAGCTTGTCGCCTCAAGGAATTCCAGCACATCCGCGTCGGTCCAAAGGTCGCCTTCGAACTCCAAGTCGTCGGCGTGATTGAATAGGTCGAGGCAGAGGTCGAAAATCAGAGGCCCTGTCGGGTCAAGATGGGCGAGTGACTCGACGTCGTCATGCACGACCTGCTGGACGCCCGCCTGGGCGCACAGGTCAGCATCGAGCCCGACCTCGTTGCTGTCATCCTCTTTGCAAAAAAAGTGAACCTCGGAGAGCAGTCCTCGCCGGACGGCTGGCGCGATGAACGAGTCGAACCTGATGTACTCCTCGTCAGCGGTCATGGCGACGAGGTCATCGACTCCCGCTGCAAGCAATGCCTCCCGGGGAGAGCCGTCGGGCCTGAAGTCGTCGACGCCGTCCCAGTGAAAGTCGGCATGCAACAGCACATAACGTTGCCCGGCGACACGGTGACGCTCCCACGCCACCAGCGCCCATTTGTGGTTGTCCATCAACCATATGCCAGGCCCAAGCTGGACGAGGTAGTCGCCATTCGGCGTGAGCGCGGCGCAGTCCAGAGGCATGATCAGCTTCCTCAATTGCGTAGGCAACAGGTCAACCGCACCAAGCAGCACGCCCCCAATGTTCAGAGCTGGGCCCTGATGCTTGCGAACGCCTTGTCGCCTCGCTTGTAGCCCGGACGCGGGCCTGCAAAGGTCTGGGGTTGCACCGTCACGCCGTGCATTTCATTGGCGTGGAAAAGCTTCCAACCGATGTACTCTCCGGACTCGCTGCCGCCGCCCACCTGATAGGCCCGAAGCGCCGTGTGGCCCTTCGCGTCCACGCCGAATGTGTGCGGCTCCACCGTCCGGCGAAACCCGTCGTAAATGAAGGACAACAGGTTGCGGCCCTGAATGGCCGTGGCGACGCTCACTATGGCTCTCCCTCGTCGTAGTAGTCATCCCACCAGGAACTCGTGTCGACGCACAGTGAGTCCTGGACCATCTCAAGTTCTTCAGGGTTGTCGACCTGGCTGATGAACCTGCAGGTGAGTGGGTATGAGTCCTGGATGACCGCACCGTCACCTCTGCGCACGTCGCTGTTCGAGCCCCATTGAAGCTGGACGCCTACAGAGCCATACGCAGTGAACTGAATCTCCGCGTGGTCCATCGACGTCACCTCAATCTGATGAACGTCGACGTCGTCGATGCAATGATGCGTCGCGATTTCGTCGAGGGAGAGGATGGTGTCGCCGATGGCCTCACCGACCACGTCATCATGGACTCGCTCCTCGACCCTGCCGCACAGGAGCTTGCGGGCCTCGCCTGCACAGTCGAGGAAGGACTGAAGCGCCTCGCAGGCCGCCGACGCGTGCCGCTCGACGTCCTCCTGGCTCGAATCGAAAGAGTCCTCGTTCACATGCGTGAACTTGTTGAGTCGGTCGAGGGTCTTGAGCAGCGCTATGCGCTCTGCCGTGACATCGATGCCCAGTTCGTCTTCGACATACGTCGGGTCGAGGCCACCATGGACCACATAGCTGACCTTCTGCGCGCGCGTCACACGTCCGCCGTTCTTCTCGTCGGGCTCGAACCACGAAGTCGCCGTCACCTGGTGGTCCGGAGCCAGCTCGACCAAGACGTGGCGAAACAGTTCCCGAAAGGATGCAGAGAAGTTGTTCAACCGCAGCGGGTTGGACGCCTCCTGCACGCTCTGCATCGTTGCGGCCAAGAGCTTGCGCTGGAAGTCGTTAGCCAGCCGCAGTTTGAGATTCTCAGCCAGCGCTAGAGCGGTCTGCATAGTGAAGTTCCGGAAATGGGCCGCCTTAGGCCGCCTTCTTGCCCTGGAAGGGCAACTGCAGTTCCTCCACGTCATACGTGAAATCGAGCGGCACCTGGATGGGCTTCTGCGCAGAGTCCTTCGCGTTGTAGACGTCCACGTCGGTTTTGAGCTGATAACAGTCGCCGACGATTTGCTGACGCCGCTGCGCGAAAGACCGCACGAAGTGGTCTCGAGGCGCTCGCGCGTCGTCCATGTCCGCCCAAAGCGACATCGTCTTGTCGCCGTTCTTGGAACGCACAGCGTGCATGGCGCGATATCGCTGGCCCTTGGCGTCAGTTCGGTATTCCTCACGGAACTGCTGGGCGATATCTGCCGCGATGGCATCGACGACGGTACGGACGCTGGGCTTGTGAAGCCCGTTGCGGTACGCCCACTCAGCCACCGCATGTGGATCGAGCAAGCCGTCGCCTCCGACCTCCGCCTGATAGCGCTCGACGTAGGACTTCACCTGATTCGCATAAGCCGACATAGCAGTTCCCAGCGCGTTGTTGTGATTACTCGGAGAACGAGCCCCAGCCATCAGCGTCAGCCGACGGCAGCACCAGCGCTCGCACCTTGACCTGGTGCTTGCGCAAGAAGTCATGGCGGCCCAGCTTGCGCTGGAGCTGCCCGACGACCAATCCCGGATGGACGTTGATTCGCTGTGCGAAGCGAAGCACCTTCTCCTCGGAAAAGTATGGCTGCACACGCGCGATGAAGTTCTCGAGTTCGACCGACGAGACGCAGAACTCCGCCCCCGCCGCGTTGGCCTGTCGTTCGCACTCTGGCAGCTCCGCCTTGTCTTCGCCCACGTCGGTGTCGATGACGGCTTGGCTGTTGGCCTTCCCGTCCTCGCGCAGCACGTGTTCAATCTCGTGCCGCAGGACGAACCAGAAGTTGTCGATGCGGTCGAAGCGCAGCGTCATGCCGATGACCGGCTTGTCGCCCTCGAGCCAGAAGCAGGCACCGTCCATCTTGGAGCCGGCCATGGGCTCCACCAGTACGAGCCGAACACCGGCCTCAGCCAGGATACGAGGCACATGTCGCACCTCCTCCGGCGAGAGGGTGAACGCCTTGAGCTTATCCACCCCCGCCAGCAGCTTGGCGCGCGAGTAGGCGGGCGCCACCTGTTGGCTCGCCATAGCCTTCACACGGAACAGCCAAGCCAACTGCATCGGGTTGGCGTCCAAGTGCGCGTGGGTCTTCTTCGCGCTGTGGCAGAGCTCAGGCTCCGCCGACATGTCCGGGATGGAGAAGAATGCGCAAAAGCGCTGCTCCAGCACATCGACGTTTTCGCTGGCACGGACCCAACCGCGGCGGAGCATTTCCCGCACGGGGAACTTGTCATACAGCCGAGCCTTACGCGCGACGTTGTCGTTGGGGATTTTGACCTTGGAGAGCTGATATTGACTTTCCAGATTCATCCAATAGTCGGGCGACATGCCAAAGGCATCGGCCAAACCCTTGGCGGTTTCGGGCGTGATGGCGCGTTTCCCAGCGATGATCTCGCTAATTAAGCGCGGCGGTCGGTCAAGAATATCTGCCAACTCTTGCTGGCTCCACTCCCGCGCTTCCAGCTCCTCCCGCAGGAACTCTCCTGGCGGGAATACTTCAGCGGGCACGCGTGCGTTCATGGTTTCTCCAGTTTTTAGTGATAGTCGACAATTTCAACAATTCTGATGACTTTGCAGGGGTGGTTGCCCCGAATTTCCAAAATTAACCGCCACTGCAAATTCAGACGTATTGAGTGTTGTCCTTCTCTGTTTCCCTTGAGCTTTTCAAAGTTCAGCGATCTCACAGCCAGAAAGTCGCGCTCATCCCTGAAGGCACGAATCTGCTGCATCCGTTTTCGATAGGCACGCACGACCTCCTGTGAGTGCCCAGCCGTGTACTGGGCATCGGTCTCCAGGCGGTCAAGATCGGGATCGTCGAACTCAACTTCCATGCGCCGAGTCTAGGGCGAATCTCGCGTATATGCAAGTCCATCATTACACGTAGTGTAAAGATGGACGTTTTATGAAGCGCCGGGGCGTGCAGCGGTGCTCGCCGCCAGGGCTGCGAACCTACGTGCGTATGGAGTCGAAGCCGACGGGCAACGATTCCATGACTGCTTTGAGGCAACAAGTCCTAAAGGCCCGTCACTGCGCAGGCACCTGCCCCGCTACTTAGCACGCTGTGGATGACCGCTTGCGTCGCAAGCGGCGAAGACCCCTTATCGCCGTTCGGGGGTGCAGGCGAGCGGCAGGTGCACGTGGTGCAACAAGACCAGTCCACCCGGCAACAGGCCTGGCTTCGCAGTCCCACCAATCTTCTGCATGCGACCTTCGATCAGAGCACACCTGCGGTTGCACAACTTGCTGACGATGTATGCCTCGATCTTCGGACAGCAATGCCACTGCTGCCCTTACCCGATCGCAAGCCTGGGAACCTTGGGCTCCCCGTTACAGCCACACCGAGCCCTCGGTTCTGATCCCTTTCTTGCCGGACTTTCCGGGAGACATGCCGATTCGGTGACCCTACCCTTTGCTCTCGAAAACGCCACCCAAGGTCGTACTTCGAGAAGGCTCACCGATGCAAGTCGCACTCTCACTGCCGCGAGAAATGTCGATGCCAGATCCGATCGACCGCGACGTGCGCGCCTCAACAGTACAGACCGGCATCTGGATCGAGGAGCACGGCTGGCTTCACCGCCTGTTCAAGTCCCCGGACAACACGTCGCCGAAGTTCCGCTTTCCCGACCTGCTGGGTGCCTGCGTCTCGCTGGCCTTCCGCGACCCGCCGAGCCAGCGCCGCCTCGTCGAGTACCTGGTGACCCAACTGACGCTGCGCAACCCGAGGACCGAGCGCCGCAGCTGCGACATCTGGGCGGTGCAGTTCGAGCTCGTCATGGCGGCGCATCGCGCGCCCTGGAACCGGTTCCCGAACCCGATGTTCGAGCTCGACCAGATCACGACGGCATGCGTCGCAGTGGCCATGTCACTTCCCGATGGTGACGCGCTGGTCCTCGGCCAGGCTCGCCTCAACCTGCGGGACCGCGCATCGCGGTCGCGCGGCCTGGAGTGCTGACGTGATGCCTTCCATGTCGAGTCGTCTCGTGCAGTGCGCCGTTGCGGCAGGCATGGCGGCGCCGTCGATCTGCACCGCATGCTGGTCCGACGCCGAGCGGCTCTATGGTGTCTCGTCCCACCTGCTCTACGCCGTCGCTCGGGCCGAATCCGACCTGCAGCCGGGTGCCATGAACCTCACGCACCGCTCCCGGACAGGGACCTACGACATCGGGCTGATGCAGATCAACAGCAGCCACCTGCCGAAGCTGGCCAGCCTCGGCATCTCGGAGAGCGATCTCCTCGAGCCCTGCACGAACATCAAGGTCGGTGCCTGGCTGCTCGCCGACTCGTTCGCCAGGCGCGGTGTCTCTTGGGATGCCGTGGGCGCCTACAACGCGTCCTGTACGCAACTCAAGGGTGATGACTGTGCGGCGGCGCGCTCGCGCTACGCATGGCGCGTCTACAGGCGCTTGCCCGGTGAACAGGACAAGTCCCGGTCACAGCAGGCCGCACCTGCAAGTCGAACTCCCCCTGCGTCACCAGCACCCGCGCCGTTCATCCTGTCCACGAGGGTCGCGCGATGATGAGCCGCCTTGCGGACCTGGCTGTGTCCACGACGTTTGCAGGCAGCCTGCTGCTTGCCAACACGTCCTGCGCTACTCGCCATCCCGACGGTGCGGCCACGTCGGCGCCAAGGTCCGAGACTCAGGTGCCCGGCGTGCAGCGCCTGGTGCAGTTCTCATTCGGCACCCAGGCCGCGTTCGGCGTCTGCGTCGAACCTGCCTGTCCTGCGGTCACGCCGAAGACATTGGAGATGGCAGGCGCTGCTCCGATGCAGGCTGTCGCTCATCGTGTTGCCGCGACAGCAGATGCAACGCGCGAGTCCGGTTTGCAGAGCGAGATCGCGCCCGTGCCATCGCCTGCGCCTTCGGCTCCAGTGCAACCCGTCGACAGAGCCGTCCTCAACATCGTTGTCGTCTTCCCGTTTGCATCTGCCCAGCTGACAGCGCCGGCCCGGACTGCCTTGTCCGCATCGATCCGCCACGCGCGCCAGTCAGAACGCATCGTCATCTCGGGCCGGACGGATGCCGTGGGCAACGACGAAGTCAACGAGTCGCTCGCCCTGGCGCGGGCCCTTTCCGTCCGCAACTACCTGCGCGACCAGGCCCCCGACCTGGCCGCTGTGATCTCCATCGACGCCAGGGGCCGCTGCTGCTTCGTGGCGCCCAACGAGACGGAAGACGGCCGATCGAAGAACCGCCGCGTCGAGATCGCGTTCTTCTCCCAGGGAGGCAGCTGATGGATCGCCCTGCTCTCAAACCCCTCAGGCCCATCAGACCCGCCCCGGTCCCTCCAGAGGTGCTCTTCGCCGACGCGCTCACGCGCGGCACGACGCAGCACACCTCGGCATCCCCGGATTCCAAGCGAAGGATCCGGCCCGGATGGAAAGCAACCATCGTCCGGTCCGATTCCTTCGCCCGCCTCCGGGCCATCCAGAAATCCACGACCGACCCCGTGATCGACCTGAGCTACCTGGCGGACGCGTGCCTCCAGTTGGCCCTGGACGCCGGCCCCGAGGCCATCGTGCAGCGCGCGTTGTCGGGCCTGCAGCCCCAGCGCACCAAGCCCTGAACCCTCAACTTCGATGGAGCCAGCTATGACCGCAGACTTCCCTACCCTCACTGTGCCCGCGCCCGCGCCCGTGCGCTCACCCAAGCACCTGACCGTCGCCAGCCTGCTGGCGTTCCTGACGCTGGGCCTGATGGCCGCCTTCCCCAGCCACGCCCTGGACCTGGTGGCCTTCGTCGGTATCGGCGGGCCGCTGGCCGCAGCCCTCGGGCAACTCGCCGCCTTGGCTCCCGGGGTCAAGGCCCTGGTCGGCTTCGTGGGATTCGTCGTGGCCTTCATCAGCCTCGCCGCCCTGCGCAACTTCGGGCCGGTCCTGTTCTACCTCGGCATGGCCATCTTCGGCGCCGTGGGCCTGACGATCGCCGGCGCCATCCTCGGCGCGGTCATCTGAGCGCCGCCGTCCATCACTGCGCAGCCAGGGGGGTGCGATGCAATCGGACACCTACATTCCGCGCCGACTCGATGACCAGTGGAAGCTGGGCTTCTGGGACGCCGACGTCGCATTCCCCTTCGTCTTCGCGCTCTTCGTGGGCTACTTGTCCAGCAGCAAGGTCGGCTTCGCGCTCTGCGCAAGCGTCGGCCTGTTCCTCAGCCGCTGGGTCTCGCGCACCAAGGCGGACAAGCACCCGGCGTTCGCGATGCACTGGGCTTACTGGGCCCTGCCGACCAATCCGCTGACGGGCCTGAGGGCCACGCCGCCCTCGCACTTGCGCCGCATGGTCGGCTGAACTTGCGGAACAACGACCATGGACTTCGAACGTCACCAGAACGACCTGCGCGTGCAGCGCAAGGCGAACCGCACGCTGGGCGCGATCGTCGCCCTGCTCTCGCTGTGCCAGTTGCTGTCGCTGGGCGTCATCGCCGGCATGGTCGGCAGCGAGCGAACCATCATCGTGCCGCCCAGCATCGACAAGACCTTCTGGGTGACACGGGACAAGGCGAGCACCGAGTACCTGGAACAGATGGCCGGGTTCATGACCTGGCTTGTCCTCGACGTGTCGCCGTCGACGATCGACTGGAAGCGCAACGTGCTTCTCAACTACGTCGCGCCGGACCGGCACGCGGCGATGAAGACACAGATGGATCTGGAGGCCGATCGGCTGCGCAGCAACAACGCGTCGACTTCGTTTCTGATCCAGCAGCTCACCGCCAACGACAAGGATCAGTCGGTCCTCGTGATCGGCCGCCTGCGCCGGCAGATCAACGGCAGCGATGTCGGCGAGCCCGAGACGCGGGCCTACCAGACCCAGTTCGAGTACACGGGCGGCCGTGTGCATGTCAGGACCTTCAAGGAGGTGCCCTATGGTCAAGCCAGCCAGGCCCATCAGACTCGCCTCGGCGCTGCTGATCCCCGCGCTGTGGTTCGCTGAGCCGCGGTTCGCCTACGCCCTGCAGGTGGTCGAGGCCACCGACGGGGTGACGGTCGAAGCCGTGCTGGCGATCAAGGAGCCGACCCGCATCCGCATCGATGGTGCGTCGATCACGAACGTGTTCGGCAACATCTACTCGAGCAACTGCGGCGCAGCGGTCTCGACGCAGCCGGGCACCGGCAGCACACCCGTACTGCCTCAGACCAATCCGGCCGGCGAGATCGTGCTGGAGTGCGATGCGGACAAGGGCGAGATCTATGTCCGGCCGGTCGGCGGCCTGGGCAAGCCGGTCAACCTGTTCATCTCCTCGCAGCACGCGACCTACACCTTGTTGCTGCGCCGGTCGGACACGCCCGCGGACACGATCGTCATCCGCGACAAGACGCCGCGGCAGGCACGGGCCGACCAGGCAGCTCCCGCGCCCGCTTCTCGTCAGTCCATCCACATCCGCTCACTCAAGGCAATGCTGGTGGCAATGGCTTCCGACAGTGTGCCGACCGACGTCCGCGTGGAGGAAGTCAACCGGCCGATCCAGCTGTGGGTCGAAGCCCGCTTCGCGATGACCCGCGTCTACGAGGGTCGCGGCCTCGTCGGCGAGCGCTACCTACTGACCAACATCAGCACCCAGAACATGGTGCTGGCCGAGCAGGAGTTCGACCGTGAGACAGGCGGCGTGCTGGCGGTCGCGATCGAGAACCACAACCTGCGCCCAGGTGACAGCACGACGGTCTTCGTGATCCGTCAGGGGGGCTGACCATGGGCCTGAGCATCAGGGACCGCGCGTCCACGCTCATCGAGCGGATGTCGCCGCGCGCGCGTCAGTGGGCGACCATCGGCGCCATCTCGGCGGTGGCCGTCGGCGTGCTGTGGACCGTGTTCGCGATGGGTTCCGGCGACTCGCCGCAACGCAGCGCGGTCGCGGCGGGCGCCGGGGATCTGAAGCCGACCAACGTGGACCTGATGGCGCCGGGCGCGCAGGTGCGCGAGGTAGAGGCCTGGGTCGGCCAGGCCGGCAAGAAGCTCGCGCAATACGAGAGCGAGCGAGACGACCAGCGTCGCATCAACCGCGAACGCAAGGAGGCCGAGGACAACCTGATGCGGCGCTTTGCCGATCTCGAAGCCCGCCTGAAGGCCTCTCCGGGTGAACCGGCCCCGGCCGCCTCGGCGCCGAATGCTGCTGCCCCTGCCGCAGCGAACCGCCTCCCTCCGGATGCAGCGCTCGCCCGGTCTGCGCTGCCACCTCCACCGCCGCCACCGCTGCCGATGGCGCGAGCTGGCATGCCGCCGGGCACGCCATCCCAGGTGCCGCCCTTCGGAATCGACGCATCCGCTGCGCCGCCACAGCCGACGCTGGTCCGGGTAGCGATCGCCCAGCCAAAGGCAAGCGATGCCGCCCCTGAAGGATCGGGCAAGGCGGCCCCTCAGACCATCGACACGTACCTCCCCGTAAGCTTCACGCGCGGGGTCCTGCTCGGCGGCCTCGATGCGCCCACTGGCGGCCAGTCGCAGACCAACCCGCACCCCATCCTGATCCGTCTGTCGGACAACTCGGTGCTGCCCAACCGGTTCCGGGCCGAGTACCGTGAATGCTTCGTCATCGCAGCCGGCTACGGCGACATCAGCTCGGAGCGCGCCTACCTGCGCACCGAGTCACTCTCCTGCGTGCGCGCCGACGGCACGGCGCTGGAGGTGCGGATCCAGGGCAGCGTGTACGGCGAGGACGGCAAGGTCGGCATGCGAGGCCGCCTCGTCACCAAGCAGGGCCAGATGCTGGCCAACGCCCTGATGGCCGGCGTGGTCAGCGGCATCGGACAGGGCATCTCGACTGCGAACACCACGTACAGCACCTCGGCGCTGGGTCAGGTCGCGACGACCGGTGGCAGCGACGCTCTCCGGGCCGGCCTGGGCAGCGGTGTCGGCAAGGCACTCGATCGCCTGGCGCAGTACTACATCAAGCTGGCCGAGCAGACCTTCCCGGTCATCGAGGTCGATGCCGGACGCGAGATCGACGTCGTCATCACCAAAGGCGTGCGGATCGAGGGTGTCGATACGGCGAAGGCCTCTCCCACGTCCTACCAACGGCGAGCCGACCCGGCCGAACGCTACATGAAGGTCAACGATGATGAAGACTGAAGCCCTCATGCGTCTGTCCGGCGCAGCGATCACGACTGCCGCGCTCTCGTTCCTTTCGTCACCGGTTCAGGCTGCACCAAATGCGCAGGAAGCGCGGTTCCTCGCCACGCTGCAGAAGGCGAACCCCGGCACGAGGTTCACCTCCGTGCAGCAGAGTGCAGTTCCCGGCCTCTACGAAGTGTGGATGGGGCCGAACGTCGCCTACGTTTCCGCGCGCAACCCGCGCTACTTCATCTTCGGGCGCGTCATGGACACCGTCACCATGACCGACCTGACCGGCCCCAAGCTCGCACTCGCCGAGCGCATGCGTGCCGACACGGAAGTTGCAGCCAGCGCGCAGTCGGTTGCAGTGGACAGGCTGCCGATCGCGGATGCGATCAAGACGGTGCGCGGCACGGGCAGCCGCAGTCTTTATGTATTCAGCGACCCGGCATGCGGCTTCTGCAAGCGCCTCGAGCCGGAGCTGGAGAAGCTGCAGGACGTGACGGTCTACACCTTCCTCGTCCCGTTCCAGGGTCGCGCGCTACCGCAGGCCGTGTGGTGTTCGGCGGACCGGACGAAGGCCTGGCACGACCTGATGCTGCGCGGCGACGCAACTGCACTGGGCGCCCAAGCCGACTGCACGACGCCGCTGGACCGCAATCTCCAACTCGCCCGGCAGCTGAGGGTCAACGGCACGCCGACGCTGCTCTATGCCGACGGTCTGCGCACCGACGGCTATGTGGATGCGCAGGAAGTGGAACGCCGACTCGCTGCGGCCGCAGGACGAAGCGGGGCGCAGGCGTCGGCCGGGACCGCGCAAGTCCAGGAGAAATCGCCATGAAGCTCCGCACCGACCCGTCCGCTGTCTGCGTCACTACGCTCTGCGCCGCGCTGCTTGCCGGCTGTTCCAGCATCACCGGCCTGGATGGTTCATCGCAGTACGCCTGCAAGGCGCCCGAAGGCGTCAAGTGCGACTCGGTCTCGGGCAACTACTACAACGCCCTCCAGAACAACCTGCCCGCGCAGCGCAAACCGACGGGCGCAAGAAGCCCGTCGGGCCTGCCGGAACCACAGGGCGCTCCTGCAGTCCGGAGCACTGCCCGCTCTGGCCCGGCATCGATCCCAACCGCGATCGGGGCCGGCGCCGCTGCCGAGGGGTCCACCTACATGGCCACGCCGCTGCGGGCAGGTCCGCGCGTACTGCGGCTCTGGATCAAGCCCTGGGAGGACGCCGACCGCGACCTCAATGGCGAGAGCCTGGTGTACGTCCAGATCGATAACGGACGGTGGCTGGTCGATCACGTGCAGCGCCAGGCGCGCGATGCCTATGCGCCGATCCGGCCGACCCGACTTCCGACCTCGGCCGGCAAGGGTCAGTCACCTGACGCTCGGGACTCCGACACACGGCCCCATTTGCAGCAGCTGCAACAAGGCCAGGCCGCCCCCGAGGACGGATCGGCGGTCGCCCAGGCTCTGCGTGCCCTCCAGCCGCGGCCCGCCACCCCTCCGGGCAACTGAGCATCGACATCGGGAGCACACATGCTGGCCACACTGCGCACAAGCCTGTTCGGCGAGGAAGGTGCCGCCGAAGGCGTCACGGGCCTCTTCGGCCTGGGCGGCAAGGACGAGTCTCCTGCAGACCAGTTTGCCAGTTGGCTCCCATACGTCGCCTACCTCGACGAAGAACAGCTCTTCGTCAATCGCGACGGCATCGGCTTCCTGCTGGAGATCATGCCGCAGTCGGGGGCCGACGACCGTATGGTCGAGGTCCTGATCTCGCTGTATGCCAACTGCCCGGCCGCCACCGGCATCCAGTTCCACCTGTTCGCATCACCGCACATCCGCCCCCAGTTGCGGCGCTACGCGAACCTGCGCATGGAAGACGCCGACCAGTTGAGCAAGGCACAGCGCTGGGGCCGGCCCGCCCGCAACGACAACCTGTTCCGGGTCCTGGCCCGCCGGCGCTTCGACCACCTGACCGCAGGCGCCCAGGACTCCCTGACGCAGGGCTTCCACTACACGATGCGGGACTTCCGGCTGATGATGAGCGTCACCCTGCAGGGCGACCCGTGCAACGTCGCGCGTCGCGAAGAAATCGTCTCGCTGCGCGACGGCATGTCGACGACCCTGCGGTCGGCCTCGCTGCCGAACCGCGTCTGCGACGCCGCCGACCTCATCAACTGGTGCTCCCTGTTCCTGAACCCCGACCGGATCACGAGCACGCACGCACCCGACCTTCACTACGACGACGGACGCGAGATCCGCGACCAGATCGTCGACCACGACACGATCCAGGATGCGAGGGCCAACGGCCTGCACCTGTGGAAGGAAGGTGGCGACGCAGGCCTGGACGTGCGCTTTTTCTCGATCAAGTCGTTCCCCGAGCGCTTCGGCCTCTGGCAGATGGGGTCGCTCATCGGCGACCTGATGCAACCGGCGCTCCAGTACAACGCCCCGTTCCTGCTTACGATGGGCGTGCATGTCCTGGATCCCAATGCGACCCGGAACACGGTGACCGCCAACCATGTGCGGGCCACGCAGAACGCGGGCAGCAAGATGGCGGTGGTCATGCCCGATGTCGGCAAGAAGGCCCGCGACTGGACCGCCGCCGCCGACGTGATCGATGCCGGCGGCGCCATCGTGAGCCTGTATCACCAGCTCGCCCTGTTCACGCAGCCCGACAGGGCGGTTCAGGCCCAGGAGACTGCCAAGGCAATCTGGCGCGCACGGGGTTTCGAGCTGAACGCCGATGTGTACATGCACCGGCAGGCCCTGATCGCGAGCCTGCCGATGACGATGTCGCCGCGCTTCCACGGTGATCTCCGCAAGATGCGCCGTGTCACGCGCAAGACCATGGGCAACGCCATCCATCTGGCGCCGCTCATCGCCGAATGGCGCGGCACGCGCACGCCCACGATGCTGTTCGGCGGACGCCGGGGCCAGCTGATGACGCTCGACGTCTACGACAACGACCTGGGCAACTACAACTTCGCCATCATCGGCGCGCCAGGCTCCGGCAAGTCGGTCCTGATGAACGAGATGGCCTGGTCCTACCGCTCGATCGGTGCCCGGGTGTGGATGCTGGACCTCGGCCGCTCCTTCGAGAAGCTCTGCAAGAAGGCGGGCGGCACCTACATCGAATTCCGGTCCGACTCGAAGATCAACCTCAATCCGTTCAGCGTCGTCACGGACGAGTGTGTCGCGGCCGATGGCACGGTGGAAGGGGGCATCAACGAAGACATCGACATGCTCAAGCCGGCGCTGGCCAAGATGTGCTCCATGGGCCGGACGCTCGAGGAGGTGCAGCTCAAGGCCCTGGGGGCGATGGCGCTCAAGCTCTACAAGGAATACGGGCGCGATCTGACGATCACCGGCCTGCGTGACGCCTTCAAGACCGGCAGCATGCCCGAGCTCGGCCTGAACGGCGATCAGCGCGTCAAGGACCTGGCCGTCATGCTGAACCCGTACACCCGCGACGGCGAGTACGCCCGCTTCTTCGAAGGCCGCAACAACATCGACTTCTCGAACGACTTCATGGTCATCGAGAACGAGGAGCTGAAGCGCAAGCCGGAACTGCACGCCGTCGTCAATATCCTGCTGATGTACCAGATCACGGGGCAGATGTACCTGTCCCGCGACCGCAAGAAGGTGCTGTTCATCGACGAGCTGAAGCAGCAACTCGGTGACATCGGCTCGGACGACCCGGTGAAGGCCGCCGTCGTCGAGGAAGCCGCGCGCCGGGCACGCAAGTACGGCGGCGCGCTCGGCACCGCGACCCAGAGCGCCGACGACTTCTACGGCTCGGCCCAGATGGAGGCCGCGCTGAACTGCTCGGACTGGGTCTTCCTGCTGCGCCAGAAGGCCGAGTCGATCGAACTGCTCGGCCGGCGCGGCCGCATCACGATGGACGAGTCGAAGAAGCGACTGCTGCAGTCCCTGCGCACCGAACCCGGCGTCTTCTCGGAGTGCTACGTGTCGTCCCCGGTCGGCGAGGGCGTTGCACGCAACATCCTCGACCCGTTCAGCCATCTGCTGTTCAGCAACAAGCTGGAGGACAACGCGCCGCTGGACGAATTGCGCAGCGCTGGCCTCTCGATCGACGACGCCATCACCGAACTGCTTCGCCGCCGGGGGCACAGCGTATGAAGCAGACACTGCTCGGTGGCGCCATGCCTGTGTGCGTATCCGTGCTCGTCACGGCCTGCGGCCTGCTGGCCTACGACCGCCTCGTGGTGCGGCCCGCGCAGGTCATCGGGGTGGTCGATGTCGCCGAGATCTACCGGCTCAAGGAAGCCGAGTTCGCCGCGCTGATGACGCGCGGCAACTCGGATGCGGACCGGCAGCAGGCCATGGACCTGGCGACCAGCTTCGCGCGGCGGTTGCCCCGGGCACTCGAGGAATTGCCCGCGGACTGTCGCTGCCTCGTGGTGCTGAAGAGCGCAGTGGCCGGGCCTACTGCACGCACGCTCGATCTGACGCCAGTGCTGAAGACCAAGGTGGATGCTCGATGAACGCCACCACACGCCCCGGTCTGCGCCACGGCAGATTTCTGGCCTGGCTGGGCGCCGGTGCCCGGACAGTGATCGCCGACGCCAGGCGGCACCGGCTGGTGTTCGTCGCCTTCGGTGCTATCTGGGCACTGGCGCTGACCCGCGTCTTCATCCACCACACGCCGATCCTTCCCGTCCTCTTCAACTGGACGGCCAGCCTCCCCTACCGGATCGTCGTGGTCGATCACGGGCCCATGCCGCTGGCGCGCGGCGACCTCATCGTCTACGCCTTCGATGGCGAAGCCGCGGAGCGCGACTACCCCGGCCTGAAGCGACAGCCCTTCTTCAAGCGGATCGTCGGCGTCGCTGGCGATGTGGTCACCGTCGACGGTCGCGACGTGTTCATCAACGGCCTGCTCGTGGGCCGAGCCAAGACCCACACCTTCGACCGCCGTCCGCTGGAGCCGATCTCGCCCACGGTCATACCGCCCGAACACGTCTACGTGCAGGGCAGCAGCGCCGACAGTTTCGATTCGCGCTACCGCAGTAGTGGGCTGGTCCGCACGGCTGACATCGTGGCGCGGGTGCGGCCACTGCTCTGAGGAGAGCCTCGTGAGAATTTCTGCCCTGCTGCTCTGCATGCTGCCGATGCTGGCGGACCCGGCACCCGCGCACGCCCAGGACGACGCCGCGGTGATCGAGGGCGACATGCCGATCGAGTCCTACCTCTCCCTGCTGTCCCAGGTCGCGCCGGCGGCGCGTGACGGTGCAGTGGCCTACATGGCGGCATTCCGCAAGCGCTGCGGCCGTGCCCTGCAGACCGTCGAACTGCGCCGCGCCTTCGCCGAAGGCAGCGGCGATCCCACGCTGATGGCGATGGTGCGCGCCACCCATCAGAAAGACACGGCGGCCGTGCAGCGCCTCGGCGCCACCATCGCGTGCCCCAGGGGCTGAGATGCGCTGGCGCTCCGTATCGGTCAGGACAGTGGCAATCGGCTGGGCCCTGGTCGCCTGCAGCCTGTGCCAGGCCGAGAACCTCGGCAGGATCGGCCCGACCTACCCGATTGCCGAACAGAACCTGCTGGACCACATCATGGCCCGGCTTCGCGAGAAGGAGCGCAGCGGAGAACTCGCGAAGTTCGAGCAACTGGCCAGGGCGCGGGCCAGCGAGTCCGTGCTGAACCCCAAGCCCGTGCCGGGCCTGCGCCTCAGCGAGGTGCCGCGCACCTACTACTTCGACCCGAGCTTCACGCTTGATCGCAACGTCGTCGACGAGACCGGCGCCGTGCTGTTTCCCGCCGGACTGCGCAAGAACCCGCTCGACGTGGTTTCGCTGTCCAAGCACCTGCTGTTCTTCGACGCCCGTGACGTGCGCCAGGTCGCGAAGGCCAGAGAGCTGATCGCGCGCTACCAGGGCCGCGTCAAGCCGATCCTGGTCGGTGGCAGCTACATCGACCTCATGAAGGCCTGGAACACGCCTGTGTACTACGACCAGGAGGGCACGCTCGTCCGCAAGCTGGGCATCACGGGCGTCCCGGCCATCGTCTCGCAGGAGGGTGCCCGGCTGCGCATCGACGAGGTGACCGTGCGATGAAATCCGCTCTCAGATCCCTGCTCTCCGTCCTGCTCTGCCTGGCATCGTTCAGCGCTGCGGCCGCGTCGATCGCCACGTGCACGGGGCGTTTTGCGAATCCGATCACCGATATCTGCTGGTCGTGCATCCTGCCCCTGTCAATCGGAGGCGCCACCATCGGCAACTTCGGTGGCCAGGAGGACAACGGGAACCCGGGTACGCCGGTCTGCAGTTGCGGCGTCAACCCGACCATCGGCCTGTCGGTCGGCTTCTGGGAGCCCGCCCGCCACGTCGAGGTCGTGCGCAAGCCCTTCTGCCTGCCATCTCTCGGCGGCCTGAACCTCGACCCCGGCATCGCAGCACCGGAAGCCGCACGTTTCACTCGCCCCGAGGGCGATGGCGACGGTGGCAGCTTCTACCAGGCGCACTTCTACGTGAACCCAGTCCTCTACTGGCTGGAGGTCGTGACCGACTTCCCCTGCCTGGAACGCGGCAGCTTCGATCTCGCCTACCTCACAGAGGTGGATCCGCTGTGGAACGACGATGAACTGACCCTGCTGCTGAACCCGGACGCCGTCCTGTTCGCGAACCCGGTGGCGATCGCGGCGTGTGCTGCCGACTGTGTGGCCGCGACCGTGGGCTTCGGCCTCAACACCTTGTTCTGGTGCGCCGGCTGCCAAGGCGCCATCTACCCGATGGACGGTCAGGTCCCGTACCACGTGGGCGGCGTGCGCTCGGCCGCCCTGCTCAGCCAGCGCCTGACCGCAAAGATGCACCGCGAGCTGCTGGCCTGGGGATGGCACGGCACGCCGGGGCTCTGCGGCCCGTACCTCGAACCGATCATGGACAAGACGGCCTACAAGACCCAGCTGACCTACCCGACGCCCACCACCGACAAGATCGACGGCAAGTGCTGCCAGCCCTTCGGCCGGACCACCGTGCTGTGGGGCGCCGGCAAGGAGTTCCCGGTCCGCGGCGAGGACTTCGCCTTCATGCTCTTCCGCAAGAGGAACTGCTGTGTGGGCTACTGACCGCACCCCCTCCTGGCCCCAGCGCGCACGCGGCGCCTGCATGGCAGGCCTGTGCGCGATCCTGCCGATCGCGCCGAGCGCCCAGCCTGCGCAAGCTCCGAAGCCGATCGTCTCCGAGGCCGATGTCGCGCGAGCGGCGAAGTCGCAGCCGGTGATCACCGACCAGGACATCGAGCGGGCAGCGAGGAAAAACCGTATGCCCACCGACGCGGAACTGGCCCGCGTGCCGGTGCCGGCGGCCCCGAGGCTCGATGCACTGCCCCAGCCGCTGACCCAGCGGCGGATCGACCTCGGCGCGATCGCGAAGGGCTACGAGGCGATGGGCCAGCCGGCGCCCGGCGCGGCCACCATCAACGAGGCGCCGGCCCTGCTGGTGTTCGTCAGCTTCTCCATGCCCGACGCGACCCTGGCCCGACTCGTCGACCAGGCTGCCCGCGCACGGGCGACGCTGGTGCTGCGAGGGCTTGTGGATGGCTCGCTGCAGAAGACTGTCCTGCGCGCACAAGCCCTGATCGGGCAGCGCAAGGTCGGTTTCCAGATCGATCCGCAGGCCTTCGATCGGTTCTCGATCACCGCCACGCCGACCTTCGTGCTCCTCAAGGCCGGCGCCGTCGCAGCGCCGTGCGCCGCCGGTACGTGCTTCCCGGCATCGAGCTTCGTGGCGGCCGCCGGCGACGTCAGCATCGACTACGCGCTCGAGTACTTCAGACGTGCGGCCCCGTCGTTCAGCCGAGATGCCGGCGTCGTGCTCGCCACGCTGAAGAAGGTGGGACCATGAAGTTCAGACGCTTCGTCGTGTGGCTGATGATCTCCTCGTTCCTGCTCGCGCGGATTGAGGTCTTCGCCCAGTCGCATGAACAGGGCGTGGCCGCCGGCACGGCCGCCAACGCGGTGATCCGGGGACTGGTCAACGCCCCCAGCGCCACGGCGGTCGTGCCCGGGTACACGAATGCGCCTCCGGAGACCGCTTACGCCGGCAGGCCGAGCCTGGGCGCCGACGCCAATGCCAAGCTCGCCGCGTGTGCACTGACACCGAACGACCCGACCTGCCAGGCGCTGCGCAACGCGGTCAACTCGGCCAACACGCCCCGTCCAGCCATCGGTGCGAACGACCCGGCCGTGGCCGCCGCGAGTCGCATCGCGCGCAATCCTTCGATCGACCTTGGCAGCCTGGCCGCGTACTACAGCGGTTGCACCACCAGCGAAGTCGCCACGCCTGCCGGCACGACCACGAAGCTCTGCCAGATCTACAGCGGCATCGGCAACTTCACGACTCGGCGTGATCTGAGCGTCGAGGTCGAACTCGTTCCGAGCTGCACCGCCGGCGACTGGTTCGCCCATGGCGAAGCCCACCGCAATGGCGCCGACTACATGGTTGCCGACGCCCAGTGCCGTATCCGCGCCGACAACCAGCAGCGTTTCCGGCTATACGCGGCCGGTGGACGCGGCGCCTGCATCGGGTGGCAGGAGGTGGACCTGCCGACCGATCCGATCACAAGCCCTCGCTTCGTCACGGACCTCTCTCCCCACTGGGCCGGCTACTGCTGGAGTCCGTTCAAGGTCGTGCTGGCCGCAGGATCGGGCTGCACGGCGGGCAACTGCAACTACCAGTTCCAGTTCGGCACCCCGATATACGCCTGCCCTGCCGGCAGCGTGAGTGGCAACACCCTCAACGCCTACTGGGATGGCGAGAACCTGTCGCCCGGTCCCGCCGACCAGTGCTTCACGGTCTCCGCTCCGGACCCCGACTCGGGCTGCACCGCAGGATCGACCCCGGTCTTCTCCGACACGGGCATGCAATGCGCGGCCTCCACCGGCGGCGCGACGCTGACAGGTGCATCCGGCTGGACCATCCCGCTGGCTTTCCAGCGCCCGACGATGAACCAGATCGAGACCGACGTCTGGGTCGACAAGAGCGCGGCACTTCAACCCGGCGGCCGCTGCACTGTGACGACGGCTGACCGGTGCATCGACGGACCCGGCACCAAGATCATCGACGGTCGCGAAGTGACGCGGGACTGCTGGTCCTACGAAAGAACCTTGACCTGCACCGGCGCAGCACCACTCGACGAGTGTGCGCCGCTGGTGGCGCAGGGTTGCACGCCCGGCGCCAGCACCTGCACACGGACTCACCCGGTGACTGGCGTGTGCGAGGTCCGGCAGAACAGCTACAGCTGCCCGTCGGCAGCCCAGACCGTCACGACCGCCTCGAACTGCCCCAGCAACGTGTTCTGCCTGGGCGCGAGCTGCTTCAACACCAGCTACACCAACGACGCGGACTTCGCCCGGTCGATGTCGATGCTGGAGGCCAGCCGCGAGGCCGGCGTGTACCTCGACACCAACCTGATGCAGGTCTTCAAGGGCGAGGCCAACCGCTGCCGCGACAAGCTGCTGAAGAACTGCTGCTACTCCGACGGCGCCGGCCGCGGCATGACGAACCAGAGCGTCTTCGGCAGCGGCACGCGCCTGGTCTACGACATCCTGATGAACTCCGAGAACAGGGAGTTCGTCATGCAGGGCATGAGTGCCCTGCTGACGAGCGCCGGCTTCAGCGGCACCTTCAGCACCTACGGGTTCACGATCGCTGTCAACGGCGCGGCGCTCCCGGCGGGGTCCACAGTGCTCTATTCCTCTTCCGCGGTGGCGGGCGAAGGCGTCGTGGTCGCGTTCGACCCCTGGTCCTTGGTGATCGCCGTGATCATCTACGTCATCCTCTCGATGATGGCCTGCAACGAGGAAGAGGCCCGCCTGGCGCTCAAGGAAGGCGCGAGCCTGTGCCACAGCGTCGGCACCTACTGCTCGTCGTGCCTGCGCGTGCTGGGCGTCTGCGTGTCCTGCGTCGAGCGAACGACGTCGAAGTGCTGCTTCAACTCGATGCTGGCGCGCATCGTCAACGAGCAGGGGCGCGTCCAGGTCGGCAAGGGCTGGGGCGGATCGGAGAGTCCGGACTGCAGCGGTTTCACCGTCGCGCAACTCCAGTCGCTCGACTTCGCTGCGATGGACTTCACCGAGTTCTATGCCTCGCTGGTGCCGACCAGTCCGAACGTGGCCACCCTGCAGACCAACAGCGCGTCCCGCGTGCCGGCCTGCTACTACGGCCAAGGGAGGTGTCAGTGAGGTCCATTCTCGCCCTCGTAGCCATCGTCTCGCCCCTGGTCGCAGGCGCGCAGAGCGGTTCAACCCGCGTGCCCGTAGATGACGTTCGCATCCTGCTCATCTCCGCCATCGATTCGCCCACAGGGCAGGCGCAGGGCGTACTGACCGGCCAGATGGCCAGTCTCATAACCGACCGCTTCAAGGCAGCTGGGCCGATCCTCATCGACGTGACCACCGAGCGCCGTTACCGCCAGCCGGGATGCAGCCGTCTGAAGCTGACCTTCTCCCAGGACGGCGTCAACCTGCCGGGTGCATCCGGCCCCGAGCGCAAGACCGTCGACATCGGCCTGAACTACTGCCGCGACGGCACGCCCCCGAAGTCGCTTTCCTGAGGTGCACCCATGCGTACCGTGCTCATCGGCCTTGCCATCGTTCTCGTCGCGCATCCGGCGCTGTCGCAGCAGCAAGGCGCCGATACGGCGGCCTCTTCCGCCATCGCGGCGCCTGCCGGGTCGATCTTCTGGGGCGACTACCGGCGCGGCTGGCACTTCTACGAAGACCCGGAACCCGAAGTGACGCCGCCCCAGAAGCTCCCACCTCGGGCAAAGGAGGCCACCCCGGAGAGCCGCCCGCCCGAGCTCGTCGAATTCGCACGCCTGCAGAAGCGCCTGGAGGACTACCGGAACATCGCCATCATCCGCCCCACCGAGGCCAACGTCCGGCGCTACATGGAACTCGAGGCCAGCGTGGTGCGCCAGGCGTCCTACTTCTCCGAGGTCGCGCAGCGGGTGGCATGGTCGACGCCGGAGCTCGACATGACGCTGCAGGGCCGCCCGGTGAATGCGCGCGGGATCGAGGTCTTCGACCGCGAGCAGGCCCAGACCCGCAGCCAGTCCCTGGCGGTCCTCGCCCGGACGCATGTCCTGTTCTTCTTCTTCCGCTCGGACTGCCCCTACTGCCACGCGTTCGCACCGACGCTCGAAGCCTTCCAGGCCCGCCACGGCATCCAGATCGTGCCGATCAGCGTCGACGGCGGCGGCCTGCCGAACTTCCCGCAGTACCGCCGCGACAACGGCATCTCGCGCACGCTGCAAGTGACGCAGGTGCCGGCGGTGTTTCTGGCGGAGCCTTTCACCGGGAAGATCACCCCGATCGGCTTCGGCGTGCTGTCCGAGTCGCAGTTGATCGAACGCATCGCCACGGTGACGGCGCCGGGCGCCGATGCGCTGGTGCCATCGGTCACGCGCCAGGTGTCCTTGAAGTAGGGAGCCCTTTCATGCAAGCCAGCCTCCTCCGCAAACCCGTCGCCGCCCTCTGCGCACTGTCTTTGCTCGTGCTCCAGCCGACCGCCCACGCCGGTGACCTCAACACGGAAGTCACGAACATGTTCAACAACCTCGGAGCGGTGGGCAACTACACGGCACCAGGTGCCTTCAAGGGCCAGACTTTCAACACCTTCACGGGGGGCAATCTCTACCTGCGCTCCCCGAACAAGACCTACCAGCTCGCCGCCATCCAGTTCCCCTCGGCCAAGGGCGGCTGTGGCGGCATCGACCTCTTCGGCGGCTCCTTTTCCCACATCTCGGCCGCGGAGTTCCGCAACATGCTGCGCAACATCACCGCGGCGCTGCCAGGCATCGCGTTTCAGCTGGCACTGGAGTCGGTGTCGCCGTTGCTGGGCGGGCTGACCAAGTGGGCGAAGGGGCTGGAGACCTGGATCAACAACGCCCGGGTGAACTCGTGCGAAACCGCCACCGCGCTAGTGTCCTCGGCCGCCGAAGCGATGGGATACGACTCGCAGCGATCCTGCGCCAAGCTCGCCATGCAGATGGGACTCGAAGCGGACATCGACGCCGCCATGCGGCGCTGTGCATCGGACAGCCCCGGCATCCTGGCCTCGGCCCGCACCAGCGCCGATCCGAACATCAGGGCCCAGGCCCCGTTCGTGGGCAACTTCACCTGGAAGGCGCTCAAGAACATCGACACCCTCGATGACGCGGCAAGGGAGATGGTCATGAGCGTCGTCGGCGCCCTGATCTTCTACCCACAGGACTCGAACCGCGATCCCGACTACATCGGTCCGAGCATCACCACGGTGGCCCAACTGCTCTACGGCCAGTCCGACGCTGCCGGCGGCAACGTCAACGTTCAACTTCTCCGCTGCAACAACTACGCCGACTGCGACGTGGTCTCGCGCACGAACGCCAATGCCCACGAGCCGTTGACGAAGAAGGTCGAGAACGTGATGCGCAGCATCTCGGACAGCATCCGCACGCGCGCAGCCATCCCCAACAACTCGGTCGCGGTCGGGTTCGTGAACAGCACCAGCATCCCGGTCTGGAGGATGCTGTCCATCGGCAACACAATTCCCGGGTCCGGTCTGTCGGAAATGATGATCGGCAACTACCGCGAGGTCATCGCCGCCGACTACGCCTTCACGTTTCTCAACCAGTTCGCCAACGTCGCACTGTCGGCACTGATGAAGCAGCACCTGCTCAACGATGTACAGAAGCAGCTCGCGCAGCTGCAAAGAGAGGATGTCCACAAGTTCCTGGGCAGGCTGCAGCAGGAGCAGTCGAACATGTACAAGAAGGTCGTCTCAGTGTCGACCGTCGCCACCGATCTTGAACGGCTCGAGCGCAACCTGCGATCCAACATGTCGACGCACGTGCTCGACATGCTGGGCCACTCGCACCGCGGCATTCAATAGGCGCCACGGCACCGTCGGGGATTGCTGCAATGTGGGAGATCTACGCGTATCACAACACCGAGAGCCTCGCCGGCATCTTCAATGCCATCGCGGCCATCGTTGCATCGGGCACGTACCTCAGCGCCATTGCGGCGGTCGCCTTCTGCGGCTTCGTCGCGGCACTGATCGCCTACATGTTCTCGCCGGAGAAGCTCCAGGGCTGGAAGTGGATCATCTCTGTCGTGCTCGTCTACGGCGTCCTGTTCGTTCCACGCGTCACCGTCGGGGTCGTCGACAAGACAGGGGGCACACCGGTGCGCGTGGTCGCGAACGTCCCCTTCGGCATGGCTGCACTCGGCGGCCTCACGAGTTCGATCGGGAACTCGATCACCGAGTTGTTCGAAACGGCCTTCCAGACGCTGCCGGGTCCGGCGGCCTTGCCAGCCGAACTCTCCTACCAGCAGAACGGCCTGATGTTCGGCAGCCGCTTGATCCAGGAGACACGCCGGGCCTCGATCCCGGACCCCGCGGTCCGGACAGACCTCGTCAACTTCGTCGGCAACTGCACCACGTTCGACATCGCCGATGGCACCATCTCACCGGCTGCCTTCTCGTCGTCTGCAGATCTTTGGGCGACGATGGCCGCCACGAACCCGGCACGCTTCAGCATCATCACGACAGCGGCAGGCGTCACCACGAACACCTGCGACCAGGTCTACGCGTCGATCGGCGCGCGCCTGCCAGCGCAGATCACCGACCTGACAGGCAAGTTGGGCTTGCGCCTGAACCCGAGCCTGGCTGCTGTGGCCGCCCAGGCCGCCGTGGTCAACCAGATCCCGCAGGCCTACATCCGTGGCCAGATAGCGGCAGCCGCGGCAACGGCTTCGGACCTGATCCGCCAGAACGCCATGATCAATGCGATCAACGATGCCGGGGAGATGGGCTGCCAGAAGATCAACGATCCGTCCTGCATGATGCTGGCCACCGGGCGTGCAGCGGCGGTGGCTTCACAGAACGCCGCATGGATCAATGGCGCCAAGATTGCCGAGCAGGCCCTTCCGGTCGTTCGCAACGTGGCCGAGGCGATGTGCTACGCGGTCTTCCCCCTGATCGTGTTGCTCCTCTTCCTCTCCTCGGGTCGCAACACCCTGCTGATGCTGGCCGGGTATGCAACAGCACTGATCTCGATCCAGCTCTGGCCGCCCCTGTTCGCCATCCTCAACTACATGGCGTCCATCTATGCCCAGCTCGACCAGGCCGCGGCTGCCGAAGTCGGTGGCGGGGTCAAGGCGCTTGCCCTTCAGACTTCCTCGCCGATCTACTCCAACGCCGTGTCATCGCAGGCAGTGGTGTCGTACCTCATCATCGGCATTCCGATGCTGGCCTACTCCCTGGCAAGCAGGCTCGTCAACTTCGGCAGCGCGATCATGGGTGGCCTGCAGGGTCTGCAATCTGCATCCCTCAGCGGGAACGCGTCCGCCGCCGCTGCCGCAGGCAACGCCAGCATGGGCAATGTGTCCATGGACCAGCGGGTCGTGAGCCCCTCGACTTCGAACCCCTGGGTTTCACGGCAACAGGACATGGACGGGAACTGGTTGACCACAACCGGCTCTGGTCAGCAGGCAGTCTCGTACCTGCGCAATGAGGGCGCCGTGTCTCGAGTGGTGTCATCCCGTGTCAGTCAGAGTGCTGTCTCGGAGGCCTCCCGTGCCGCCGAGTCCGCACGCTCTGATGTGGTTTCAGCCAGCAATGAACTGGCTGCGACACTCGTCGACACCATGTCGCGCGGCTCCTCCCGGTACCAGTCCTCAAACAGGTCGAGCGGACGCGCCGTTTCAAGTGTCGAAGAAATTGGCCAGTCCGCGGATCGGATTCGCGCGATCTCCGATCAGGTTTCAAGCACGACAGGCCTCACGTCTGCCCAAGTTGCTCAGATCGCATTCCAGTTGTCCGGCGGCGCTGGCATGCCAGGAATCAGCCCGATCAAGGCGAGCGCGACAGGATCGGCTGGCAAGGCCTACAGCAACAACCTGACGGTGGCAGAGCAGAAGGTGGCGAATGAGCTTACGACCGATCAACTGCGGGAGTTCAAGTCATTTGCTGACCGAGCGAGCCGCGAACAGTCATACGTCAGGGCGCTCGGAAAGGAGGATCGTGACGGGCAAGAACTTGCTTCCAGACTTTCGAGCGCGACAACCCGCGCGGAGTCTGCTCAGTCGGTCTATGCCCAACGCCAATCTGTCGCCAACCGCCTATCCACCGCGTATGAGTCAGGGGAGGCGCTGTCCATAGACTTGGCGCAATTGCCGGCAAACTCGGAGTTCATGCAGCGCTACCAGCGCCTGGCATCGGAATACGGTCCCAACAGCCTGGCTCTGCAGGCAGCCATGGCAAGTGAACTTGCCACGCGTGCTTTGCCGCCAATCAAGAGCCCGTCAGCTTCGGCGTTGCCGGCGACCTTTGATGACATCCTGGGCGTGAGGAATCAGGACCTCCGTGATCCCGTCTTTGCTCCGGACGCAGTTGCAGCCTCCGACCGGGCCAACGATGGAGCCGCAGGACCGAGGCTGACTGGAAACGATCCGAGGGTGCCCGAATTGCCACCCGGGCTGGCTGGGGTTCGAGGCGACGTCTCAGATCGTGCGGCGGCGGCCGCCCGCGCAGGAACAGCAGCCGATACGTTCGACACGCGCAACGAGATCACACGCAATCCTGATGGCACGATCAGCACACGACGTTCACAGATGCTGGGCAACGCCAGCCAGCTTCGTGAAGACGTGGCGAACATGGCAGAGAACGCGAGTGACCTGGTGGCTGCTGGCTCCGAGCAAGCACTTTCAGCTGCAGCAGCAGCCCGGGCCCGCAACAGCGAATCGCAGCGCTCACGGGACATCGCCGCTACCCCCGACGTACCAACGATGCTGCCAAAGGGTGGGCGGCGCAAGCGGTAAAGCAACGGACCAAACCTCTACGCGCGGCCGTGCGCGCCTGGTGTTGGATGGTTCGGCAGGTCGTAGACGTCGCCTTGGAAATGACGGACGCCACACTCGTCGACGAACGGGTCAGGACAGTCGATCTCAGGCGAGGTTGGCTCGCTGCTATCCCACCTTCTGCGGGACAACCAAACGAGCAACGCAGCCATCGACCCCCAGAACACCACGAAGAAGCCGATCACGAAAGCACTCCTCGACCACACGGTCGTCGCAGCGAGCCCGCCAGCCACACAGAAGGCCAACAGAACGGTGGATGAACGGCTCATCGGGCGCACCTTCCTGCGGGGCGTCATGCCACTTGCCCAGGTGGCAGCCCGCACCTTCCATCTTTATACTTTGCTGGCGGATCAGCAAGGGGGCCAAGATGAAACTTGTCCATTGCTTGGTTGCGACCTGTAGCGTCGCACTTCTTTCCAGCCTCCAGCCCACCGCGGAGGCCGTTGCCCTCCGGCCGAACAAGGCCACGGATGACAGCGTGTGCGATCTCGCCCACGACACCATCGGGTTTCTTGGCGGATCACTGCTCATCCCCGCAGGCGCGTCACAGAGCGATCAAGTAGATGCGTACTTCCGCCTCGCATCGACGTTTGTTGCCTTGAAGTGTGCGGACGGACAACTGCTGATCGTTCAAGGCATGTCCGGCAGTTCTATCGCTCCAGTTGCGCTTCGGAACGTCGCGTCGTCCGCGTGTGCAGCCGCGACGTTGGCCAGAACCGAGATCACCGTCCCGCTGGGTGGCCGCGCCTTGCCTGGTTTCGAGCTGCGTTGCGTGATCTCCAAGCGTGACGAACTCGCTGCGAAGCTGAGTCAGCTGGAGCAAGCCGACCCCATGTCCGCACTTAAGGCCCGACTCCAGGCAGCTGCCAGAGACCCCGCTGCTGGAACAGCGAATTCCAGTGGAGTGGCCAGCGAAGCCAAGGACTGTGACAAGGTCACCCTGGCTTCACTGCTTCAGGGAGGCGCCTGCCAGAAGTAACCGCTCCGGCCTGTGTCCGGCGATCCTGCCGGTGCGCCGCTGAATCCCTCACTTCAGCCCGCAGCAGCCCCGGCATTTTCGCTTTTCAAAGGCATGCATCCTGCCTATCTTGGCCTCGCTCACTGCGCACAGCAGCCGGAGATCCAAGATGACCAACGACCAAGACCGCCCTGCGTCGCAATCCGAAACCGGTCCAGTGCGGCCGCCCATGGCGGGCCAGGCGGACGGCAACGATGTGACTCCAGACTCCCAGGCGAATGTCATGGCTCAGCACGGTCAGACAGGTCTCCTGCTGGAGCTGATGCGCGAGATGCGGGGGCAACGTGAATCGTTCCAGGAGGCTCAGCGGCTCGCGGCCGGAGAGCGGAAATCCGAGCACCGCTGGCGCATGCTGTTCCAGGCTCTGGTGTTCGGCCTGCCCGTCCTGCTCGGCATCGTCTACTTCCTCTTCTTCCTGAGTTCGACCGGATTCCGGTGGGGCCCCTTTGGCGACGTGGTGGGCGTCGTGCGCATCGAAGGCCAGATCTCGTCGACCGATCACGCTTCGGCGGACTCGATCGTGCCCCTGCTTGAGAAAGCTTTCGCGAATCCCAACGTCAAGGCCGTCGTCCTGTCGATCGACAGTCCTGGCGGGGCGCCGGTTGAAGCGGAGCGCATCTACACCGCCATCGGCTCGCTAAAGCGCAAACACCCGAAGCCGGTCGTCGCGGTGATCAACAACCTCGGCGCCAGCGCGGCCTTCCTCATCGCGCTGCATGCCGACAAGATCGTCGCAGGCAGGTACTCCCTGGTTGGGTCCATCGGAGCGATCATGGCTCCATGGCAACTGGATCGTGCGATTGCCAAGTACGACGTCAGCCAGCGGGTCTATGCGTCGGGCAAGCTCAAGTCGTTCCTGAACCCCTTCACGCCGGTGACACCCGAAGTCGACCTGAAGGCGCAGAAGCTGGTCGATCAGATGGGCACGTACTTCCTCGAGGAGGTGAAGGCGCGGCGCGGGGCCTACCTGAAGGTGGGCGTAGACGTCGCGACCGGCGAAGTGTGGGCCGGCCCCGAAGCAAAGGAGATCGGCCTGGTGGATGCCGTCGGCACGATCGACGAGTACGTTGCCAGCACATGGGGTGTCCAAGCCTACGATTTCGGTCCCAGCAACCAGGGTCTGCAGCTGCTCGGTCGGACCATTCAGGACGCAGTCGTGAGTTCGGTTCAGCGCCTGACGACGACGGGTGTCGTTGTCCGCTGAACGCGGACACCGCAGTTCGCGCGGCATGCCCCCCGACGACAACGCGCCTCCTTGGGTGATACCGCTGCTGGCCGCGCTCCTCGTGTTGAGATCCGGGCGTCACCATCTCCGATCGCTGGACGATTCGGGCTTCCAGGAAATCGCGCGAGGTTGCGACAGGTTCCTGCTTGCAACGACAGTCCCCGGGTTCGCGTTGTCGGCCCTGCTGCTACCTGCAGCTGCCGGCGGCTGGATACTGCTGGCCACCTCGATGTGGGGCATCGTGGTCATGCTGCTGGTCGGTCGACGTGTCGCCCTTGAGCGCCGTCGCCGGCGCTGCCTGGCCGGGCAGCCTCCCGCCAAGTGATTCAGGCACGATCCTGATACTTGGCTCCGCACCTCGTCTTGTGCGCGCAGTGGTCGCACTGCGAAGGCGTCCGCGCCGGGGCTGGCCTGGTCACCCTGCCGTGCACGACAGCCACGTAACGCTCGCGCATCGCAGCAATCTCGGAAAGCCCCAGCAGGCGGACCTTGCTCGGCCTGCGCGAGCCGCTTCGGCTGTTCTGGACGACGACCCACGCCTCATCAGAGACTGTCTCGCCGGTCTCGTCCTGCAGGGCAATCCGTTGTGTCGACAGCTCGATCACGTCGGACATGTACACGGCGTCGCGAGGGCGCGTCTTCAGCTCGACAAGCTGAACCCCCGCAGATGTCCGGTATGCGCGGTCCAGCCTGGCCACCAGGCGATGTCGATGCGATCGGAACGTCCGCTCGGCGTAGGCGATCTCGGCGCCGCGCAGTTCGGCGGGAAGACCACGCTCGATATCGTCGATCTGGGACGACCGCCTTCTGGCGAACAGGATCGCGAACGCGATGAAGGCGATCAGCAGGATCAGCGCGGCAACCCCGTCACCCATCGTCGCGTCCCACCTTCAGATTCACCGCGGCATCGGCCGCACGGGCCAGCCCCTTCAGCAGCCAGCGCAGGGCCCGGATCGCGCGTGGCCGCGACTCCAGCCAGCAGCACAGCGCTGGCGAAGTCGCGTAGTAGGCTCCGACGAACCACCGTCCGCAAGCTGATCGCCTCAGATACAGGTCCCTGAAAGCGCGCAACACGCGCGTGTCGTCGCACTCCCCGAGCGCCAGTGTGGCGATGAAGCACCGACCCTTCGTGGCGCTGGCGGCCGCAATCCTGCGACTCTCCTCAAAGAAGGCGGCGTGCGCTTTCAGGCCGCGGTCTCGCGCCCGCGCCTGCTCCACCGTCAGGCGCTGCCCATGGGAAGCGTCGAAGGCCACCTGCCGCTCGCAGTAGCCCATGCGGGCCAGGTCGCTTGCACTGACGAACTCGTCGCGATCGGTCATGGTCAGTCGGCGGCCCGGTTCAAGTCGTGGACTCGTCCCACTCCAGCATCAATGCGACTGGAGTGGCCGGAGGGCCTGCCCTTGCGGCTTCGCCGCCGGGAGCAACGCCTGGACAGGCACCGTCGGGAAGAAGCGGACCGAGGATCGCTGTCGCACCGACCTGCTCCAGGGTCAGTGCCTTGACGACCAGTTCCTTCAGCCTCCCGGTCCTGCGCCGTGGATTGCGGATGCTGGCCAGCGCCTCGAACATGGCAGGATGCTCTTCGCGCGAGATGGTGAGCTTGATCCGGACCGATCCGTCCTTCCGGGCCGCGGTCACTGGCTCCCCGCCGACACCGGCGCCTCGCTGGTCACGCTGCTACCGTTCGCTCTGAACAGCTCCGGTCGCTCCCGGACGTACTGCTCGCCGAGCAGCTGGAAGCCCCTCACATTGGCGTACATCGGATCGGCGACCTCGGTGATCTTGTGCTTCGGGAAGCGCCGCCGCACCGCCTTCGTGTAGAGGTAAGCGCCGCCACCGACCAGGATGATGTGTTCGAGTTCCTGCGGGCCGTCGAGCCTGGCGAGAACGAAATCGAGCGCCTGGTCGGCGATCTTGTGGATGGCGGTGTCGAACTTCTTCAGGTCATGGTCAATCTGATTGAGCCGCAGGATCTGCCCCGACCTCAAAGCCCGGTCGACTGCATCCAGATCCCGGAAGTCCTCCTTCATCCTGGCGCCTACGGTGTCAGCGATATGGCGGAGGATGTCGGAGACACCCCGGGTGACGGAGTCGCTCATGTGCGGAACAACCCGCATGCCACGCGTGACCAGCCAGTCGAAGGTCCGCGAACCCACGTCCATCACCAGCGACTTGTACTTTGGCAAGCCAACGCTTGGGTTCTGCTGCGCGCACCAGTAGAGCGCGCCCTGGGGCTGCGGCACGACGAGTGCCCGCTTGACCACGATCCGTTGCTTGCGACCGGCGTGGAAGGTCCCTGTCATCGCCTTCTGGAGAGCCGCGCGCTTGCTCGTGTACTGCGATACGGGCAGCCCGACCACGAGGAGGTCGACGGTCTCTACCTTCATGAAGTGCAAGGCACCGGTCGCAAGCGCCCGGTACTCGGCCGTCTGGGTGTACCCGTCGTGCAGTTGACGCGAACGGAACCTGTCCGCGGCGAACTCGACATCAGGCCCGACCTCGTAGAGCAGGCCGTCGACCGGCACCTGGACAGTACGGCGCCTGCCGCCCATCGACTCGACCGGAATCTCGTCCTGTCCGAAGTAGGCCAGCGAAGCGAAGTGGGCACAGTCGACCTGGCCCTGCGCTGATGCCGTGACGTACTTCGTGTTGCCGAAGCCGACGTCGATGGCCCTGACGACGATGCTCATGTTCCGCCCTTTCCACAGAGAACACGGGTGTCATCGAGGATCGGCAGATCGATCGGATCGAACAAGCGGAAATCAGCAGCAAACAGCGCCTGAAAGTGAAGGCACAAGCGCTGGAGAGGCCCGCCACGGCCCCCTGGGCGGACACGCGACGGGCGTCATTCGCCTCGTCGCGTTCCTGTTGGTCCCCTCACGGGTCCCCGTTCGGCGAGCGTGCCTCCCCGTCGGCCTGATCGGTTCTCTCCGTCCGGAGTTTTTCGTGACTAGAGGCCAAGCAATTTCTTTGTCAACCCTGGCGTGGATTCGTGCGATTTCGAGTTCAAAGAATAGTCCGCGCTAATGCAGGAATTCCAAAGATCAAGCCCAGCCCTTTATGCAAGTCCAGTGCTTGACATCGGCCGGCGCAATGGTGTCAACTTCTACCCGAGCCTTGTGTGCCTGCCGCAAGATCCCTCGATCACAAGCAGGCCGGACGCTGTGTCCGTTGGCCTCGGTGCCATGAAGCAGCCGTTAGCGGTCGTGACCCGCACCAGCCGCCGGCTCCTGTTCTTCAAGTGCAAGAGCCGTACCGCGCCAGACGCGGTGATTCCATCCCATATCGATCCGTTCAACGGACCCTTCGAGGTCGCAGGCGCTGCCATGTGCAAGGCTGCGACGTGCGCTGCCCCACGGCAGCGCATGACCTACCCGAGCCTTCGTCGACCGCCCTTGAGGCGCCCGTGTGCTTTGTCGCCCCTGTAGAGGCGCGGTACCCGGCTGTAGACGCGGCCCCGCACTCCCCGGTGGTAGGGGAGTTCTTCCAGCGGGAAGCACCGGGTCACTGAACAACCCAGCGAACCCAGGTCAGCCTGGGTGGCAACCTGCATCCGAACGAGATGCCGGTGCCACGCACTTCGAAGTGCGCGGGGGTGCCCTGCGGAAACGCTCTGCACTCACCTGGATAGTCATTTTTACGACCACCAGCGGCCGTCATCGGCTGCAAACCCTGGAAGCATCTGCCGGCACGGAGGTCTGCCGCCCGGATGACATCGATCGACCTCCAAAGCCATGCCCGTGCGGGGACGCCGGTGCGTGGTTGAACCATGACGCGTCCCCACCCGAATGACGACTGCCCTGGCTCACGCGGTCAATTTCTGGAGCCCTCACATGTCATCGAAGAACTCGCCGCGCACGCTGCAGAACGGACTGCCGCGAGCCAACACCCATTCGTGGCGTCCACCAACGGGGTCCGCGTCGGATCCTGACGTCGTCCTCGCATCTCTTCCGCTCGGCACCCCTGACTACCTGCGCGTCATCGGCGCCTACTTCGCGAAGTACAACAGTCAGCACAGCAAGAAGAACAAGGGCGTGTCGTTCAAGACCATGCACGACAGACAGCGCATGGTGGTCAGCTTCTTCCGCGAGTTGCGCCACGAGACGCCGTACCGCAACCTCGATCCGCGGCAGCTGGCCAACCGTCACATCGAAGCCATGGTGGCGCGGTGGCTGGAGCGTCGCCTCTCCACCGCGACCATCCACAACTACCTCAGCTTCCTGCGCACGTTCGCGGGCTGGATCGGCAAGACGGGCATGGTGCGCGAGCCGGAGTTCTACGTCGGCGCCGACTCGCCGCACGCCCATCGATCGGAAGTTGCCACGGAAGACCGCAGCTGGTCGGCCATGAACGTCGACATCGCCGCCAAGATCGCGGAGATCGCACGCTTCGACCACTGGGTAGGCCTGCAGCTGGAACTCGAGGCCGGCTTCGGCCTGCGGGGCAAGGAGGCACGGCACCTGAAGCCCCACGGCGCCATCGTCACCAGCGATGCCGCCAGCCCGCGGGACGCGGCAGCGTTTCCGGAATGCCGGACCTTCCTGCACATCAGTGCTGGCTCCAAGGGCGGGCGCCCGAGGGACATTCCCATCCAGACGCAGGCCCAGCAGGAACTGCTCGACCGGGTCATGAAGCTCGTGCCCCCAGGCCACTATGTCGGGCGGCCCGGTTTCACCAGCCTTCAGAACCAGGCGCGCTTCTACTACGTCATCCGCAAGTTCGGCATCTCGAAGGCCGACCTTGGCGTCGTGTCGCATGGCTTGCGCCACCAATACGCCAACGACCACTTCGAGGCGGACGCCGGCGGCCCGTCGCCGGTGCGTGGTGGGACGGAGCGCCCTCACGGCAACAAGCCGGCCAGGAAACGCGTCTCCAGGGTGCTCGGCCACAACCGCGAACGCGCCAGCACGGGCTATTTAGGTTCGTCCGCGGTTATGCGCAGCAAGGGCCGCAAGCCGAGCGAG
>JAZKFQ010000002.1:0-101176 GCA_040386375.1 Pseudomonadota bacterium | reverse complement strand
AAAATCAATTCAAGCCGTTGATCGAAAGGGGAGTCCCTGTAGAATGGTTAGGCCTAGGCGTACACGCCAATGCCCGCGCCGTAGACTGCCAAGAGTACGCCAAATAGTTGCTGCTTTAGCCCGCCAAGAGCCGTATGTTCTACTTTGTCACTCAATTGACGAAGACGACCATCAATGGTGTCAATCGACTTTGATAGTTCTGACTGCAACTCGCTTAGGCGCGAAGCAGTAGATGTCTCTAGTTTGCGAAGCCGTTCTACTTCTTCTTTGAGCTTTTGCTCCAGTTCCGCGACGCGCTCTTCCAGGGTGATTGGCTGCCTTCTGCCAACCGAGAGCTTGGCAGAACCTGTCAGAGATATGCTAACTGCTGAACTACCCAGAGATATGCCTTTATCGCCTATACGCGGAAACTCCTTCGCATAGGCGAGGAAGGCTCTGACTAATCCTTGTTGCTTGAAGAGGCCTAGATTGCCATCAAGTGACATGAGAACAATTAGGCCGCCGCAAATTTGTAGAAATGTACTTGTGAGCTTGTTTACGAGCACACTGTTGTCAGGGAAAATTAGCAGCGCTGTTACATGAAGAGCGACCACTGGGGTTAATGCGAGCGCCGGCCACGCGCGGAACAGCCACCTTCCGAGTCTTCGGAGATATTGCATCCTAGGCCTAACGTGTTATCGACTTCAGCCCCGATTGCCACCCATGGTGAGAGCGGATGGCAGGTGGTCAGAAGTTGTCATTCTTGATGTCCATGGGTGGGTGTGTTTCAAGCAGTCGGTGCTCCAGATTGAGCCTCTGCGCTGCGTCCAATGTCATGCGCCACGCCTGTCGCAGCACGTCCCACTTGGCGCCAGCGGCCAAGGCTTGCGTCTTGATGGCCCGGTCAATGTGGCGGATGTGCACATAGGCAACGGTGTTCTTGGCGCGGGTGGCAGGCAACTGGGCTTGTTCGACCAGCAGTTCCACCGTTGTGTACCGCAGGCCGAGCTCGTGGTCGTGCCGGTAGCGCACGCACACCAGTGCGCTGCCATAACGCCGTGCCAGTTTCTTGGCGCCGGCCTGGTCGGGCGCCAAACGCTTGGCGATGCGCGTCTTGTGCAGCGGCTGGTTCATGCAAGGCCTCGGGTGGTCGCATAGGGCTGTTTGGGCTCTGTTCCCCCTGATGGGTGGACTCGAGCTTGAGCGCTTGTGGTGCGGCCGGTTTGTTGAAATACTGTTGTTTTGTACAGCATTCAACCGAGCCGTGCAATGCCATGTCCATGCGTTCCGACCCTCCTCCGTTGCGTTTGCTGGATCAGCTGCGTCAGCAGATCCGCACGCTTCACTACAGCATACGAACCGAGCAGGCCTACGTCCATTGGGTGCAGGCCTTCGTCAGGTTTCATGATTTGCGCCACCCGGCTGACCTGGGTGGTGATGCCGTGCAGGCCTTTCTGACCTGGCTGGCCACCGAGCAGCAGGTGTCGGTGTCCACCCACAAGCAGGCGCTGTCGGCGTTGCTGTTTCTCTACCAGAAGGTGCTGCGGGTCAGCGTGCCCTGGCTCGACCAGGTCAGCCGCCCGCAGCGCGCCCCGCGCCTGCCGGTGGTGTTGTCGCAGGATGAGGTGGCGCGGGTGCTGGGGGCCTTGCCCGATGGGCAACGCTTGTTCGGTCAGTTGCTCTACGGCACTGGCATGCGCTTGCTGGAAGCCCTGCGCCTGCGCACCAAGGACATCGATTTCGAGCGCCGGGCCATCGTCGTGCGTGAAGGCAAGGGTGCGAAGGACCGGGTGGTGATGCTGCCGGTTTCGCTGGAGCCCGCCTTGCGCCGGCAACTGGCCGCCGCCCATGCGCTGTGGTCGGCTGACCGCAGCGCCGGTGTGTCGGGCGTGGTGCTGCCCCACGCACTGGACCGCAAGTACCCACGCGCAGCCCTGTCGTTTGCCTGGTTCTGGGTGTTTCCGCAGGCCGAGCTGTCCGCCGATCCACGCGGGGGCTGCATCCGCCGCCACCACCAGCATGAGCAGGCTTTCCAGCGCGCCTTCAAGCGCGCGCTGCAAGCCATCGAGCTGCACAAGCCGGCTTCGCCCCACACCTTGCGCCATTCCTTCGCCACCCACCTGCTGCTGGACGGCTACGACATCCGCACCGTGCAAGAACTGCTGGGCCATTCCGATGTCAGCACCACCATGGTCTACACCCATGTGCTCAAGCTCGGGGGTGGTGCCGTGCGCAGCCCGGTCGACAGCCTGGCGGGCGTGGCAGCAGCGCCACCGCCCAGCACGCCCAGGCCGCCGCCACTGCCGCCAGCGCCGCCGCCGCAGCAGCAGCAGCCCTCTCCGGTCTGGCCTCCCGGCCCGGGCCGCCGGCCGCCGCAGGCGCGCGAGCCTGCCGCGCTCTACACCAGCCCCACCGCATGCCGCCCGCCTACGCCGAACTGCACTGCCGCAGCTGCTTCAGCTTCCTGACCGGCGCTTCCCGGCCCAAGGAACTGGTGGCCGAGGCCTTGCGCCTGGGCTATGCGGCGCTGGCCATCACCGACGACTGTTCACTCTCGGGCGTGGTGCACGCCCATGAAGCGGCCCTGCAGGCCAAGCTGCAGCTCATCATCGGCGCACAGATGAACCTGTCGCCCCATCCCGCGGGCGATGGGGCCGTGCTGGCCGGCCACGGCCCGCCGCGGCTGGTGCTGCTGGCGCAGACCCGCCGCGGCTACGGCAACCTGGCGCAGTGGATCAGCGTGGCCCGCCGCCGCGCGCCCAAGGGCCAGTACCTGGCGTTTGCGGCCGATGTCGAGGGCCGGGTGCCCAACGCCCCTTTTCTGGCAGGCTTGCCAGAGTGCTTCGCCATCCTGCTGCCGCAGCCAGGGCAGACGGTTGAATCGCTGCACGCGCAGGCCATGTGGCTCAAGACCTGGTTCGGGCCCGAGCGCTGTGCCATCGCCGTCGAATTGCTGGGCCATGCCCATGACGCCCAGCGCCTGGCCGTGCTGCCGCGCGTGGCCAGCTTCACCGGCCTGCCCCTGGTGGCCTGTGGCGACGTGCTGATGCACGCCCGCTCACGCAAGCCCTTGCAGGATGCGTTGACTGCCACCCGCCTGGGCTGCAGCGTGGCCCAGGCGGGCTTTGCGCTGGCGCCCAATGCCGAGGCGCATCTGCGGTCGCGCCAGCGTCTGGCCCGCTTGCATGCACCGGCCTGGCTGGCCGCCAGCGTGCACATCGCAGCCAGCTGCAAGTTTTCGCTGACCGAGCTGCGCTATGAATACCCGAAGGAGATCGTGCCTGCCGGCCACACGCCCACCAGCTGGCTGCGCGCGCTGACGGAAACCGGTGTGCGCCGGCGCTTTCCCGATGGTGAGGCTGCCTCGGTGCGCCACAGCATCGAGCAGGAGCTGGCCTTGATCGCCCAGCTGGAGTTCGAACCTTACTTCTTGACGGTGGCCGACATCGTGCAGTGGGCGCGCAGCCAACACATCCTGTGCCAGGGCCGTGGCAGCGCGGCCAACTCGGTGGTCTGCTTCTGCCTGGGCGTCACCGAGGTGAACCCGATGCTGAAGGGCATGCGCCTGCTGTTCGGGCGCTTCATCAGCGCTGACCGCAAGGAGCCGCCCGACATCGACATCGACTTTGAACATCAGCGCCGTGAAGAGGTGATCCAGTACATCTACGGCAAGTACGGCCGCCACCGCGCCGCACTCACCGGGGTGATGATCAGCTACCGCCCACGCTCGGCCCTGCGCGACATGGGCCGTGCCCTGGGCATCGATGTGGACCGCATCAGCGCGGTGTCCAAGGGCCAGCAATGGTGGGACGGCAGCGGCATCGCGCCCGAGCGCCTGGCCGAGCAGGGCTTTGACCCGGATTCCCCGGTGTGCCGCCAGTGGCTGTCGCTCACCCGGCAGCTGATCGGCTTTCCGCGCCATTTGAGCCAGCACCCGGGTGGCTTCGTCATCGCGCGTGACGACATCTCGCGCCTGGTGCCGGTGGAAAACGCCGCCATGGACGACCGCACCGTGATCCAGTGGGACAAGGATGATCTGGACGTGCTGGGCCTGATCAAGGTCGACATCCTGGCCCTGGGCATGCTGAGCGCCATCCGCCGCGCGCTGGAGATGGTGGCGGCCAAGCTGGGTGTGGCCAAGCTGGAGATGCACCAGTTGCAGCATGACGATGCGGTCTACGACATGCTGTGCCGTGCCGACAGCATCGGCACCTTCCAGGTGGAGAGCCGTGCCCAGATGAGCATGCTGCCGCGGCTGAAGCCACGGGAGTTCTACGACCTGGTGATCGAGGTCGCCATCGTGCGGCCAGGCCCCATCCAGGGCGGCATGGTGCACCCCTATCTGCGCCGCCGCTCGGGTGAAGAGGCGGTCGACTACCCCAAGCCAGAGGTCGAACAAGCCCTGGGGCGCACCCTGGGCGTGCCCATCTTCCAGGAGCAGGTGATGCAGCTGGCCATGCTGGCGGCCGATTTCAGCGCCGGCGAAGCGGACGGCCTGCGCCGCGCCATGGCCGCCTGGAAGCGCCAGGGTGGCCTGGCGCCTTTCCATGAGAAGCTGGTGGGCCGCATGGTGGCCAAGGGCTACGCGCCAGACTTTGCCGAGCGCATCTTCAAGCAGATCGAGGGCTTTGGTGAATACGGATTCCCCGAAAGCCATGCCGCCAGTTTTGCGCTGCTGGTCTATGTCAGCGCCTGGATCAAGTGCCACCACCCGGATGCCTTTCTGGCGGCCTTGCTCAACAGCCAGCCCATGGGTTTTTATGCACCGGCCCAGCTGGTGCGGGATGCACGCGAACATGGTGTGGTGGTGCTGCCGGTGGATGTGCTGCACAGCGACTGGGACTCGACCTTGCAAGGCATGCAGGGCGCCGGCAGCACGCCGCGCCAGCATCTTCTGTCGGACCTGCGCCCGGTGCGCCTGGGCCTGAACCGCCTGATCGGCCTGGCCGAGGCCGATGCCCGGCGCCTGCTGGCTGCCCGCGCCGCGCTGGCGCCGGGTCAGGCCTTCAGCAGCGTGGAAGACCTGGCCCGCCGCGCCGGCCTGGGCTCGCATGCGCTGCAATTGCTGGCCCAGGCTGATGCCCTGCGTGGCCTGGCCGACAACCGCCACCAGGCCGCCTGGGCGGTGCGCGGCATCGATGCCCATGCCACGCCGCTGCTGCAGGCCACCCGCACCCACGAGGCCCTGGCGCCGCTGGCCGCACCTGCTGCCGGCCAGGCCCTGCTGGCCGACTACCGCAGCACCGGCCTGTCGCTCAGCGGCCATCCGCTGGCCCTGCTGCGTGCTGAACTGGCGGCCTTCCGGGTGCAGCCGGCAGCGGTGCTGGCGCTCAGCCGCCACGGCCAGCTGGTGCGCGCCTCGGGCCTGGTCACCCACCGCCAGCGGCCGGAAACCGCCAAGGGCGTGGTCTTCGTCACGCTGGAAGACGAGACCGGTGCGGTCAATGTCATCGTCTGGCCCAGCGTGGCCCGGGCCCAGCGCACGCCGCTGCTGGCCGCCACCCTGCTCACCGTGTACGGCGTGTGGCAGCGTGGTGGCGACGGCCCGCACGCCGTGGTGCACCTGGTGGCCCAGCGCCTGGTCGACCATTCCAGCCTGCTGCAGGGCCTGGTCAGCAAGAGCCGGGATTTCCACTGAACCGCCTGCCGCCACCGCCTCGCGGAGAATGCCGGCCATGCCCATGGACACGCTCTTGATGCCCGACAGCCTGCAGTGGCTGCCCGCTGCAGGCCGCGCCGAGCAGCTGATGGTCTTGCTGCACGGCTGGGGTGCCAGCGCGGCCGACATGGCGCCGCTGGCGCAGGCGCTGCGGCAGGCCTTTCCCCAGGCGGCCCTGCTGGCGCCGCAGGGCTTCGAGCCGGTGGACACCGGCCTGTCCGGCCGCCAGTGGTTCAGCCTGGCCGGGGTGACGGAAGACAACCGCCCGGCGCGTGTGGCCAGCGTCCTGCCACGCCTGGCCGACTGGGTGCGGGCCGCCCAGCAGGCCAGCGGTGTGGGGCCGGCGGCCACCGCCCTGGTGGGCTTCTCGCAGGGCGCCATCCTGGCACTGGAGCTGGCCCAGCTGCACGACGGCATCGCCGGCCGGGTGCTCAGCTTCTCGGGCCGCTACGCCCGGCTGCCCACGGTGCCGCCGGCCCACACCACGCTGCACTTCTTCCACGGCGCCACCGACACCGTGATCCCCGCCGCCCAGTCGCGCCTGGCGATGGAGCGGCTGGCTGCCCTGCAGGGCGACGCCACCATCGACATCGCCAGCGGCGTGGGCCACGCCATGCCCCCCGCGCTGCTGCGATGCGCGGTGCAGCGCCTGCAGACCCACATCCCCCACCGCACCTGGGCAGCCGCCCTGGGCGCGGTGCCCGGCCTGGCCCAGCGCCAGGCCGGTGACGACGACTGACCACGCCCCACCATGCTGTTCCTGCTGTCCCCCGCCAAGAGCCTGGACTACGACCGCCCGCTGCCCCGCGGCGTGCGCCAGCGTGCCACCGAACCGCTGTTCCTGGCCCAGGCCAGCAGCCTGATCGACAGCCTGCGGCCGCTGCCGGCGCAGCAGGTGGCCGCGCTGATGGACCTGTCCGACGACCTGGCCACGCTGAACGTGGCGCGTTATGCCGCCTGGGTGCCCACGCACGACGACCGCAACAGCCGCCCTGCGGTGCTGGCCTTCAACGGCGATGTCTACGACGGCCTGGACGTGCGCAGCCTGAAGGCCGCCGATCTGGCCTGGGCGCAAGACCATGTGGTCATCCTCAGCGGCCTGTACGGCGCGCTGCGCCCGCTCGACCGCCTGCAGCCCTACCGGCTGGAGATGGGCACCCGCCACGCCAACCCCGGTGGCAAGGATCTCTACGCCTTCTGGGGCGACACCGTGGCCGCCTACCTGAACCAGCGCCTGGCCGACGACAAGCACCCGGTCATCGTCAACCTGGCCTCGCAGGAGTATTTCAAGGTCGCCGGGCGGCCGGCCCTGGCCGCGCGCGTGGTGGATTGTGTGTTCGAGGACTGGAAGGCCGATGGCCAGGGTGGTGGCCAGTACAAGATCATCAGCTTCTTCGCCAAGCGCGCGCGTGGCGCCATGGCGCGCTGGGCCATCCTGCACCGGGCGCGCAGCGTCAAGGCCTTGCAGGGTTTCGACGCCGACGGTTATGCCTTCGACAAGGCTGCCTCGTCGGCCGACCGGCTGGTGTTCCGCCGCCGCCAGGCTGGCTGACCCTGGGCGCGTTCCGGCCATCCGCACCCCGGGCCTGCCCGGGTGGGACGCTGCGCCCAGGCTGCCAAAATCCACGGGCATGACATCGCCGCAGAACGTCACGCCCGAGTTGCGCCAGTGGATCATCGAGCAGGCCCAGGCCGGCTGCCCGCCGGATGCCGTGCTGGACGCCATGCGCAGCAGCGGCTGGGACGAAGACGTGGCGCTGGATGCGCTGAACCACACGCTGCAGGAGTTTCTCGGCGCCCGGGCGGCCGCGCAGGCCGTGGCCCAGGCCCTGCCACCGCCGCTGCGGGTGCCCGAGCCGGCTCTGGACGGCTCGCCCTGCACGCTGTGGGCGCACGACCGCGAGGTCAAGGTGCTGCTGACCATGCGCCAGCCGCGTGTGGTGGTCTTCGGCGGCCTGCTGTCCGACGCCGAATGCGATGCCCTGGTGGCGGCGGCCGCGCCGCGCATGGCGCGCTCGGAGACCGTGGTCAACGAGACCGGCGGCAACGAGGTGAATGCCTCGCGCACCAGCGACGGCATGTTCTTCGGCCGCGCCGAGCTGCCGATCTGCCAGCGGGTGGAAGAGCGCATCGCCGCCCTGGTGAACTGGCCGCTGGTCAACGGCGAGGGCCTGCAGGTGCTGCACTACCGGCCTGGCGCCGAGTACAAGCCGCACCACGACTACTTCGACCCGGCCCAGCCCGGCATGGCGGCGGTGCTGCGGCGTGGTGGCCAGCGGGTGGCCACCCTGGTGATGTACCTGAACACGCCGCTGCAGGGCGGTGGCACGGTGTTTCCCGACGTGCAGCTGGAGGTGGCGCCGATCAAGGGCAACGCCGTCTTCTTCAGCTACGACCGGCCGCATGCCAGCACCCGCAGCCTGCACGGCGGTGCGCCGGTGCTGGCCGGTGAAAAGTGGGTGGCCACCAAATGGCTGCGCGAGGGCGAGTTCATCTGACAGGGCAGCGCCCGGCCGCCCCATAGGGCGGTGATTCAGCGGCCGGTCCAGGCCGACAGGCCGGCCGCCATGGCCAGTGCCGCCACCAGCCCCAGCAACAGCCCCAGCACCACCCAGCCCGCAAAGCGGCGACCGCCGGTGGACCAGGCCACCACCGAGCGCGTGAGGCCGTTGGCGGCGATGGCCACCAGCACCGCGCTGCTGGCGCCGGCGCTGTCCAGCCGGCCCTGGGCCGACAGCGCGGCCACCGCCGTCACCCCGGCATGGGCGTCGGCCAGCCCGGCCAGGGCCACGCTGACCAGGGTGCCGGCCTGGCCGAACAGGCGTTCGGCCTGGGTCACCAGCAAGGTCACGCCGGTCAGCGCGGCGCCCACCAGCAGGGCCTGGCGCACCTGCAGCGCGCCGCTGCCGGGTGCGGGCGTGGCGGCAGCAACGGCGCCGGCCCCCGGCGCGGACACCGCCGTGCCGCCGACGGCTGCCGCGGCACCGGCACCCCGGCGGCCGGGCCAGGCCAGCAGCCCGCCCATGCCCAGGGCCACGGTGGCGCCGGCCAGCAGCGCCGGGCTCAGCCGCGTGGCCAGCGGCGGCGCCACCGCCCACAGCATCACCAGGGCCTGCAGCCAGGTGGCGCCGGTGGACAGCACGGCCGCGGCGGTGCAGGGCCCGGCCAGCGCCGGTGTGCCGCGGCTGCGGCTGCCCATGGCCGCCACCGTGGCCGTGCTTGACACGAAGCCGCCCAGCAGCCCCGACAAGGGCAGGCCCAGACCCGGCTCGGCCCAGCGCAGCGCCATGTGGCCGGCCGCCTGCAGCAGCAGGATCAGCAGCACCAGGCCGGCCAGCACGCTGGGCTGCAGCCCGGCCAGCCAGGGCAGGGGCTGTTGCGGCACCAGGGGCAGCAGCACCAGGCCCAGGGCCGCCAGCAGCAGGCCGTCGTGCAGTTCCTGCTCGCTCAGCAGCCGGGTGGCGAAGTGGTGCAGCCGGCCGCGTGCCGCCAGCAGCACGGCCACTGCCACGGCGCAGCCGGCGCCCAGCGCCGGCCGCTGCAGGGCCAGCACGCCGACGAAATAGGTCACCACCAGGGCCAGCTCGGTGGTCATGCCGGGGTCGGCCGCTGCAGCCGGGTTGGCGGGGCGCACGGCGGCGCGCCAGCGGTCGAAGCCATAGGCCAGCCCGGCCAGCAGCACCACGGCCAGCGCGCCCATGGCCACCAGCGCCGGCTGGCCCAGGGCCTGGGCCAGTGCACCGGCCAGCGCCACCAGGGCAAAGCTGCGGATGCCGGCCGCCCGCCGCGCGGGGCCGTCGCCCTTGCGGCGCTCACGCTCCAGCCCGATCAGCAGCCCGCCGCCCAGCGCCACCGCCAGGCCCAGCAGCAGCGGGCCGTTGTCAGCCAGCGTGGCCATCGCCGCGGTGCTGCCCGGTCAAAACCGCACGCACTCCTGGTGCTGCGGCACCCGCACCGCCCAGCCCAGCTGGTCCTTGATGCGCAGGCGCAGGGCGTCGGAGGCGTCGGGTTCACCATGTACCACGAAGGTCTGGCCGGGCGGCGCGGGCAGCTGCCGCAGCCAGGCCATCAGGCCGTCGGCGTCGGCATGGCCGGAGAAGCTCTCCAGCTGGCTCACGGCGGCGCGCACCGGCACATAGGCGCCGTGGATCTTGACCTCGCTGGCGCCGCCCACCAGGTGCGCACCGCGGCTGCCGCCGACCTGGAAGCCAGCGAACACGATGTGGTGGCGGGCATCGGGGGCCAGGTTCTTCAGGTGGTGCAGCACCCGCCCGCCGGTGGCCATGCCACTGGCCGACAGGATGATGGCCGGCACCCGCGAGGCCGACAGCCGCTGCGACTGCGCCGCCGTGGCCACCAGGCGCACGCCGTCGCACAGCTGCGCCACCTCACGCGCGGGCAGGCGCAGCAGGCGGCGGTGGCGGGTGTAGAGCGCGGTGGCCTCGATCGCCATCGGGCTGTCCAGGAAGATGGGCAGGTGCGCCGGAATCTCGCCGGCACGCTTGAGCCGCTGCAGCACGGCCAGCAGGGCCTGAGCCCGGCCCACGGCGAAGGTGGGCAGCAGCACGCTGCCACCACGGGCCACCGTCTCCCGCACGATCTGCGCCAGCTGCTGCGGCGCGCTGTCGGTGCCGGGGTGGCGGCGGTTGCCATAGGTGGATTCGACCAGCAGCACGTCCACCGCGCCCAGGGCCTGCGGCGGCGGCATCAGGATGTCGGCATCGCGGCCCACGTCGCCCGAGAAGCCCAGCGTCTGGCCGCCATGGCGCAGGGTGACGGCGCAGGCGCCCAGCAGGTGGCCCACGGGTGTCAGCAGGGCCTGCACGCCGCCGATGTCGCGCCACCTGCCGGGCGTCAGCGGCACCAGCTTGGCGATGGCCTTCTTGGCGTCGGCCTTGGTGTAGAGCGGCAGCGCCTTGGCATGGCGCGAGAAGCCCTGGCGGTTGGCGCGGCGCGCGTCTTCCTCCTGGAGGTGGGCGCTGTCGAGCAGCAGCACCCGGGCCAGGTCACAGGTGGCGGGGCTGGCGTGGATGGCCCCGCGAAACCCTGCCTTCACCAGGCCGGGCAGCCAGCCGCTGTGGTCCAGGTGGGCATGGCTGAGCACCACGGCGTCGATCTCGTGCGGCGGCACGCCCAGCGGCGCCCAGTTGCGCTCGCGCAGCACCTTGTAGCCCTGGAACAGCCCGCAGTCGAGCAGGATGCGCTGGTCCCCCAGCGTGACGAGGTGGCGCGAGCCGGTGACGGCATCGGCCGCACCAAGGAACTGGATCTGCATGGGGGGCGGCTGGGGTTGGCGGCTGTGCCACCAGTGTGCACCCGGGGCTCAGCGGTTCAGTTGTTGATACTCAAAGAACATCTGGCCGGCAAAGGCCAGCGTGCCCATCAGCGCGGCGCCGCCCAGCAGCAGGGCGATCACCACCGCGATCACCGGCGCCCAGCGGGTGGGCCGGGGCGCCGCGCCGGGCGGGGCGTGGCGTTCGGCCCAGCGTTCGTCGGAGGTCAGGCCCAGCACGATGGTCGACAGCATGGCCACCACCACCATCAGCCCGAACAGCGGTATCAGCAGCCAGGCCGCATGGTCGTCCTGCCCCAGGTTCTGCATGCGCACCACACCCGCCAGGCCGGTCAGCGACAGCAGCGGGTGCAGCCAGGCCAGGGCGTCGCGCCAGCCGTGCAGGTAGAAGCGGTGGGCGCCCAGCAGGCCGCCCAGCAGGGCCAGCCAGGTGGCCAGGGTCTTGGACTTGGGGTTGGCGGCCGCGGCGGGGGCGGGCAGGGTGGCCTGCATCAATCGCTGCCCGGTGTGGTTTCACCCTGGCCCAGGGCACGCTGCATCAGCACCACGTCCAGCCAGCGGTCGAACTTCCAGCCGGAGGCCTTGAGCACGCCGGTGTGGGCGAAGCCCAGGGCCGCGTGCACGCCGATCGAGCCGGCGTTGGCGGCGTCGCCGATCACCGCCAGCATCTGGCGCGCGCCCGCCGCCTCGCAGCGTGCCACCAGCTCGGTCAACAGCAGCTTGCCCACGCCGCGGCCACGCGCGCCGGGGTGCAGGTAGATCGAATCCTCCAGGCAGAAGCGGTAGGCCTTGCGTGGGCGGAAGTGGTTGGCATAGGCATAGCCCAGCAGCTGGCCGCTGGTGTCGGCGCGCTGCTGCGCCACCAGCCAGGGCAGGCCCTTGGACAGCACGTCGTCGCGGCGGCGTGCCATCTCGGCCTGGTCGGGTGGCTCCAGCTCGAAGGTGCCGGTGCCGTGCAGCACCGCCTCGGCGTAGATGGCCGTGATGGCCGGCAGGTCGGCCGGGGTGCTGGGGCGGATGAGCAGGGCGGATGCGGTCATGGCGGAAAATTTGGGCAGCAGGGCGCTGCAAAGCTCAGTTTATAATGCGCGGTTTTCGGCGACGGTGGGCTCGGCAGCAAGAACTGCCAATCCTGCGTATCTACGGCGCCGAACCTGTGCTGCACTTCAGCCGGCGCGCCCAGCGCGGCGGTGGGTGTGGTGACCAGATGGTCCAGCCTCGAGTGTCTCCTTGGCCGGCCTGTCACCCAGATTCTTTTGGAAGATCAACATGGTCGTCATTCGACTTGCTCGCGGCGGCGCCAAGAAGCGCCCCTTCTACAACATCGTCGTCGCCGATTCGCGCGAGCGCCGTGACGGCCGCTACCTCGAGCGCCTGGGGTTCTACAACCCCATGGCCGCCGGTGCTGAGCAGCCGCTGCGTGTGGCACTCGACCGCGTCACCTACTGGACCGGCGTGGGCGCCCAGATGTCGCCCACCGTCAAGCGCCTGGTGGTGGATGCTGCCAAGGCCCAGGTGGCCCCGGCCGCGCCCGTCGCTGCCTGATCTGCGCCTGACGCAGGCCGCCGACGCGCCACGTGCCATGACGGCAGCCGCGCCCGGCGAGCCCGAGACCCCGCCCTTCCCGGACGACGCGATCGAGGTCGGCCGGGTGCTGGGGGCCTGGGGCATCAAGGGCGGCATCCGCGTGATGCCGTTCAGCAAGGATCCGCAGGCGCTGTTTTCGTCGCGCCGCTGGTTCATCCAGCCGCCCGAAGCCCCTGCGGCCGGCCCCAGGCCGGTGGTGGCGGTCTTCCCGCCCGTGCTGCGCATCACGCACAGCAAGGAGCAGGGTGATGCGGTGGTGGCCACCGCGCAGGAACTGCCCGACCGCAACGCCGCCGAGGCGATGAAGGGTGCGCGCATCTTCATCGCGCGTTCCAGTTTTCCCACCGCCGGTGACGGCGAGTTCTACTGGATCGACCTGATCGGCCTGGCCGTGGCCAACCGCCAGGGCGAGGCCCTGGGCACGGTGATCGGCCTGCTGGACACCGGCGCGCACAGCGTGCTGCGGCTGCAGCGGCCCGCCTCCGAGCTGGCCGCTGCCGATGGGGCCTCGCCCGACAGCAGCGAGCGCCTGATCCCCTTCGTCAAGGCCTTCATCGACGACGTCGACTTGGCCGGCAAGCGCATCACGGTCGACTGGGGCCTGGATTACTGATCCGGGCAGCGCCCGCATGCGCTTCGACGTCGTCACGCTGTTCCCCGAACTGTTCACGCCGCACCTCACGCAGGGCATCACCCGCCGTGCGTTCGACAGTGGCCAGGTGGAGGTGCGCCTGTGGCCGCTGCGCGACCACGCCACCGATGCCTACCGCCGGGTGGATGACCGGCCTTTCGGCGGCGGCCCGGGCATGGTGATGCTGGCCGAGCCGCTGGAGCGTGCCCTGGCCGCGCTGCAGGCCGAGCGCGCCACTGCCGGTGCACCTGCGGCGCCGGTGGTGCACTTCACGCCCACCGGTGCGCCCATCACCCAGGCCCTGGTGCGCCGCATGGCCGATGCCGGCACCAGCCCCGGCGCGGTGCTGCTGTGCGGCCGCTACGAGGGCATCGACCAGCGCGTGATCGACCGCCATGTGACGCTGGAACTGAGCCTGGGCGATTTCGTGCTCTCCGGCGGTGAGCTGCCGGCGCTGGCCTTGCTGGATGCCATCGCCCGCCTGCAGCCCGGCGTGCTGACCGCGGAATCGCACGAGCAGGACAGCTTCTCCGACGACGGCCTGCTGGATTGCCCGCACTACAGCCGGCCCGAGCGCCTGGCCCTGGCCGACGGCACCGCGTTGTCGGTGCCGGCGGTGCTGCTCAGCGGCCACCATGGCCAGATCGCCCGCTGGCGGCGCGACCAGTCGCTGGCCATCACCCAGCGCCGGCGGCCGGAGCTGATCGCCGCTGCGCGTGCGGCCGGGCGCTTGTCCAAGGCCGACGAGAAGACCTTGGCACAGCTGCAGCCAAACCTGCCGCCGTCCGCGCTATAATCATCGGCTTTGCGATCCTCTACCGGGCAACAACGTCAGCACCAACCGGGTGTTGAGAGCGCGCCGGCATGAACGCCCAGGAGAAACCAGTGGACCTGATCCGCACCCTCGAACAGGAAGAGATCACTCGCCTGAACAAGACGATTCCCGTGTTCGCCCCCGGCGACACCGTGATCGTCAGCGTCAACGTCGTCGAAGGCACCCGCAAGCGGGTGCAGGCCTATGAAGGCGTGGTGATCGCCAAGCGCAACCGCGGCCTGAACAGCAGCTTCATCGTGCGCAAGATCTCCAGCGGCGAAGGCGTCGAGCGCACCTTCCAGCTCTACAGCCCGCTGATCTCGGCCATCGAAGTCAAGCGCCGTGGTGATGTGCGCCGCGCCAAGCTGTACTACCTGCGCCAGCGCTCGGGCAAGTCGGCACGCATCAAAGAGAAGTTGGGCTGAGCCCGGACACAGACAGTCCTGTGGACTGTCTGTGCCTGGCGAAGCGGCCGCGCTCTGCGCGGCCGTGGGGTGCCGCAGGACCGGCACCGAACCCCACAAGCCGCCCCAGGGCGGCTTGTTGCATTGACAGCACCGACAATCGCCGGATGTCCAGCACCGTCCCCCGCATCGCCAACCCCGAGTTGATCCCGGTGGCCGGCATTGACGACCATCTGCCACCGGTGCCCGCCGAGCGCCTGCAGCCGCAGCTGCTGCGCCAGCGCTTTGCCACACCGCCCGCCTGGTTGCCCGAGATCCCCGGCGACGGTGCGCGCTTCAACCCGAACGGCCCCACGGCCCAGGCGTCGGTGCTGGTGCCGCTGGTGATGCGTGACGGCGGCCTGCAGGTCTTGCTGACCCAGCGCACCGCCCATCTGCGCAGCCATGCCGGGCAGATCAGCTTCCCCGGTGGCAAGGCCGAGCCCCACGATGCCGACGCCGTGGCCACCGCGCTGCGCGAGACCGAGGAAGAAGTGGGCCTGGCGCGCCGGCACATCGAGGTGATCGGCCGGCTGCCGGTCTACACCACGGTCACCGGCTTCGTGGTCACGCCGGTGGTGGGCCTGGTGGCACCGGGCTTCGACCTGCAGATCGACAGCGGCGAGGTGGACGAGGCCTTCGAGGTGCCGCTGCCCTTCTTGATGACACCCGCCCACCACCGCCGCCACCGCTGGGATGCCGGTGGCGGCATCACCCGGCAGTTCCTGTCCATGCCCTGGCAGGGCGCAGCCGGCCAGCAGTACTTCATCTGGGGCGCCACCGCGGCCATGCTGCGCAACCTCTACGGCTTCCTGGCCCAGCCGTGAAGGCCAGGGCTGGTCGTTATCATGTTGGACGATGAGTTTCTTCGCCGTCCTGCTGGCCCTGGTCATCGAGCAGTTCAAGCCGCTGCCGCGTGACAACTGGGTGCACCACCTGCTGGTGTCCTGGGTGGGCTGGACCGGCCGCAATTTCGACGCCGGCCGCGCCCACCATGCCTGGGTGGTGTGGGGCGTGTCGGTGGGCGCGCCCGGGTTGCTGCTGGGCGTGGTGTACCTGGCCATCGCCCACTGGAGCCTGCTGTTGGCCCTGCTGTTCGACGTGGGTGTGCTCTACCTGACCCTGGGCTTCCGCCAGTTCAGCCACTACTACACCGACATCCGCGACGCACTGGACCGCGGCGACGAGATCGAGGCGCGCCGCCTGCTGGCCGAATGGCGCCACCTGGACGCCAGCGAGCTGCCGCGCACCGAGCTGCTGCGCCATGTGATCGAGCATTCGCTGCTGGCCGCGCACCGCCATGTGTTCGGCGTGTTCTTCTGGTTCGTGCTGTTCTCCACCCTGGGCCTGGGGCCGCTGGGCGCGGTGCTCTACCGCATGGCCGAGTTCGCGGCGCGTTACTGGACCTACCCCAGCAAGGCCCTGGGCGTGCCGGCCAACCAGCGGCTGATGCAGGTCAGCCAGCAGATGTTCAGCTGGATCGACCTGGTGCCGGCGCGGCTGACGGCCTTCGGCTTTGCGGTGGTGGGCAACTTCGAGGAAGCCATCAACGCCTGGCGGCGCGATGCCACGCTGTGGAAGCATGGCAACGAGGGCGTGATCCTGGCCTCGGCCGCCGGCGCGGTGGGCGTGCAGCTGGGCGGCAGCGCCGCGCCGGGGGTCACCCCCGACCGCTCCCGCACCTTCGACGCCGGCCCCACCGATGACGCGGCCGCCGAAGGCTCCACGGCGGGGGATCCGCCGCAGATGGCCCATCTGCGCAGCGTGGTGGGCCTGGTCTGGCGCTCGGTGGTGCTGTGGATGCTGCTGGTGGCCCTGCTGACCCTGGCCAACCTCGTCGGGTAGATCAGTACCGCGTTGCCGAGAGCTCGGCCTGCAGTTCACCGTAGATGCGGTAGCGCGACGGGTGGATCAGCCCGGCATCCAGGGCCGCGCGCACGCCGCAGCCCGGCTCGTGCAGATGGCTGCAGTTGTAGAAGCGGCAAGCATCGGCATGGCTGCGCAGGTCGGGCATCAGCGCCACCAGGTCGGTGGCCTTGAGCTGGCGCAGGCCGAACTCCTGGAAGCCCGGTGAATCGATCAGGGCGCTGCGGCGGGCGCCGTCCAGCCAATACCAGCTGGTGCTGGTGGTGGTGTGGCGGCCGGCGTTCAGCGCCTTGCTGATCTCGCCCACCTGGGCGGCGGCGGCCGGCACCATCAGGTTGATCAGCGTGCTCTTGCCCATGCCGCTGGGGCCCAGCACCAGGGTGGCCTTGTCGGCCAGCAAAGGCAGCAGGGCGGCACTGGCCGCTGCACCCTGCTGCTTGAGCGACAGCTCCAGCACCGTCACCCCCATCGCCCGGTAGGGCGCCAGGCGCTCACGCGCCGCGCCCAGCGTGGGCAGGTCGGTCTTGTTCAGCACGATGGTGGTGGGGATGCCGGCCGATTCGGCAGCGATCAGCGCACGCGCCAGCTGGGTCTCGGCATACATGGGCTCCACCGCCACCAGCACCAGCAGCTGGTCGAGGTTGGCGGCGAAGGACTTGGTCTTCCACTCGTCCTGGCGGAACAGCAGGTTGCGGCGGGTGGCCACCTTGTCGATCACGCCCTCGTCGCCGGCAGGCTGCCAGTGCACCCGGTCGCCCACCACCACCTCGCTCTTTTTGCCACGGCCATGGCACAGCAGGCGTGTGCCGTCGGCAGCTTCCACCATGCAGTGGCGGCCGTGCGCCGCCACCACCAGGCCATTGCCCGGTTCGGCAACGGCTGTCATGCGCTGCGCATCGCCAGCGCTGCCAGGCGCTCACCGGCCGGTGGGTGCGAGTAGTAGAAGCGCACGTAGACCGGGTCGGGTGTCAGCGTGGCGGCGTTGTCCTCATGCAGCTTCAGCAGGGCGCTGGCGAGGTCGGCGCCGCTGGCCTGGGCGCAGGCATAGGCATCGGCCTGGAACTCGTGCCGGCGCGACAGCTGCGCGCCCAGCGGCGCCGTGAAGAAGCCGAACACCGGCACCACCGCCATGAACAGCAGCAGGGCCAGTGCGTCGTTGGGCGCGCCGATGTTGGGGATGACGCCCAGGCCGGTGTAGAAGCCCGGCTGCTGCGCCAGCCAGCCCAGCAGGGCCAGGGCGGCCAGGCTGATGGCGAACACCAGCACGATGCGCTGGCGGATGTGCTGGTGCTTGAAGTGGCCCAGCTCGTGCGCCAGCACCGCCTCCACCTCGGCCGGGTTCAGCTTGGCCAGCAGGGTGTCGTAGAACACCACCCGCTTGGCTGCACCCAGGCCGGTGAAATACGCGTTGCCGTGGGCCGAGCGCCGGCTGCCGTCCATCACGAACAAGCCCTTGGCGGCAAAGCCGCAGCGCTGCATCAGGGCCTGCACCCGGGTCGTCAGGCCCTCATCGGCCAGCGGCTCGAACTTGTTGAAGAGCGGGGCGATCAGCGTGGGGTAGACCACCATGATCAGCAGGTTGAAACCCACCCAGGCGCCCCAGGCCCACAGCCACCACAGGCCGCCGGTGGCGCCCATGATCCACAGCACCAGCGCGGCCAGCGGCAGGCCGATCAGCGCGCCCACGGCGGCATTCTTCAGCAGGTCGGTGATGAACAGCCGGGGCGTGGTGCGGTTGAAGCCGAACTGCTGCTCCACGCGGAAGGTGCTGCAGAGCTCGAACGGCAGGTCGATCAGCGCGCTGATCAGCGTGAAGCCTACCAGCAGGGACAGCTGGTAGGCCATGTCGCCGTAGGCCGGCTGCACCGTGGCCAGCAGCCAGCCGTTGAGCGCATGCAGCCCGCCCAGCAGGGTCCAGCCCAGCAGCACGGCGCTGCCGAAGGCCGTGCTCAGCAGGCCCAGGCGGCCCTTGGCCAGCGTGTAGTCGGCCGCACGCTGGTGGGCCGCCAGGCTGACGGTGCTGGCAAACGCGGCCGGCACGGCCGCGCGGTGGGCCGCCACATGGCGCATCTGGCGTGTGGCCAGCCAGAACTTGACCAACAGCGAGACCAGCAAGGCCAGGGCGAACAGGAGCGTGAGGGGCAGCGGCGGCATGGCGCGCAGTGTAGGCGTGGCGTGCCGGCCCCGCCCGGGCGGCGACAATCCGCGGATGACCGAACCCAGCACCCCACCCACCCTGGCCTGCAGCGACCAGAACCTGATCTGGATCGACCTGGAGATGACCGGCCTGTCGCCCTTCACCGACCGCATCATCGAGATCGCGGTGGTGGTGACCGACCCCACGCTCAGCCTGCGCGTCGAGGGCCCGGTCTTCGCCATCCACCAGAGCGATGCCACGCTGGACGGCATGGACGCCTGGAACAAGGGCACACACGGCCGCAGCGGGCTGATCGACCGGGTGCGCGCGTCCGCCATCGACGAAGCCGCGGCCGAGACCGCGGTGATCGACTGGCTCAAGGCCTATGTGCCCAAGGGCAAGAGCCCGATGTGCGGCAATTCCATCTGCCAGGACCGGCGATTTCTGGCCAAGGACATGGCGAAGCTGGAAGACTTCTTCCACTACCGCAACCTGGATGTCAGCACGCTGAAGGAACTGGCCAAGCGCTGGAACCCGGCCATCCTGAACGGCTTCAAGAAGGCCCAGGCCCACACGGCCATGGCCGACATCCACGAGTCCATCGACGAACTGCTGCACTACCGCACGCACTTCCTGAAGCTCTGAGCCTCAGGGTGCGGCGGCCGCCTCCCGCGCAGCGGCCCGGCGCCGCGGGCTGTCGTCACGCTCCACCCGCACGCCGGTGCTGGTGCGCCGCTGCAGCCGCCAGGCCTGCAGCAGGGCGCGGGCCTCGGGATCGGGCCGGGCGGGCAGCTTGCGGTATTCCGAGCAGTCGCTCTTGCGCGCCATCAGCCGGTGGTTGATGAGCTCGCGGCGCAGGGTGGCGTGGTCGCCGAAGGCGTTGGCGGCCTTCAGGATCTGGTTGACCTCGGCCTCGGTGTAGATGCGGCGGCCGTCGAACAGGGTCCACAGCACCCACATGGCCAGCGCCTGCACGCTGTACTTCACCGGCCAGCGCAGCAGGCGGCCGCGGCTGTCGAACTGGCCCAGGGCCTTGCGGGCGTTGTCGCTGAGCCTGGCCGGCGGTGGCCGGTCCTCGGCCGCCAGCGGCGGCGTGGGCAGGGCGGCAACGGCGGTGGCCGCCTTCAGGCTCTGCAGGTTGCGGTGGCCCAGCGCACGGGCCACCAGGTTCAGCAGTTCCACATGGCCGGGCGGCGGGCTGCCGGCGGCATGGCGGGTCTGCAAGGATTGGCCCAGGGCCTTGGTGAACAAGGACACATCGGGCAACACGACGGACAGCGGGGAACGGGGCATGGCCTGCACTCCACACGCACGACGAGACCCCGGTGACGGGGCGCTGGGGGTTGCCGGCTTCCAGCCTGTCGCGCGATGGGATGCGAGGGGCTGTGGAGGTGATGGCAGGTTTAGCTCGCGGTGCAACCGCGCGGCAACGCCTGGGTGAACTGCCGACCAGGCCCGCAGTTTAAACGCCGAGCAAGTCGACCTCAAACACCAGCGTGGCGTTCGGCGGAATCACGCCGCCGGCGCCACGCGCGCCATAGCCCAGCTCCGGCGGGATGATCAGCACCCGGGTGCCGCCCACCTTCATGCCCTGCACACCGTCGTCCCAGCCGCGGATGACCTCGCCGCCGCCCAGCTGGAAGCGGAAGGGCTGGCCGCGGTCCTTGCTGCTGTCGAACTTCTTGCCGCGGCCGTTGGCGGCCATGGGGTCGTGCAGCCAGCCGGTGTAGTGCACGCTGACGCGGTGGCCGGCCACGGCCTCGGCACCGCTGCCCGCCACCACGTCGTCGAACTGCAAGGGCATGCGCTCGGGCTGGGGCAGCAGCTCCACCTCGAAGACCAGGGTGGCATTCGGCGGGATCACGCCGCCCGCGCCCTGGGCGCCATAACCCAGCTCGGGCGCGATGGTCAGCACCCGGGTGCCGCCCACCTTCATGCCCTGCACACCCTGGTCCCAGCCACGGATCACGCGGCCGGCACCCAGCTCGAACTCGAAGGGCTCGCCGTGGTCCTTGCTGCTGTCGAACTTCTTGCCGCGGCCGTTGGCGGCGGTGGGGTCGTGCAGCCAGCCGGTGTAGTGCACCAGCACGGCCTGGCCGGCACGGGCCTCGGCGCCGGTGCCCGGCACGGTGTCATCGATCTGCAGGCCGGGGGTGGTGGTGCTCATGTCGATTCCGTTTCAACAGGGGAACAAGGGAGGGGCCGCATCATGCCACCGTGGCGCGGGGCGCCGCCGGCAGCGGCCAGGCCGCCGCCCAGGCGCGGGTGGCGGCTGCCAGCCAGTCGGGCACGCTGGCGGCGTCCAGCGGCGGCAGGCCCAGCACCGCGCCTGCTGCACGCAGCGTGGCCAGCGGCCGGGCGGTGTCCAGCGCCGCGGCGCCGTTCTGCTTGCTGAGCTTGTGGCCGTCGGCCGCCAGCACCAGGGGCGTGTGCAGATAGCGCGGCGTGGGCAGGCCCAGCTGGCGCTGCAGGTGGATCTGGCGGGCGGTGTTGTCGGCCAGGTCCTGGCCCCGCACCACGTCGGTCACCCCCTGTGCGGCGTCGTCCACCACCACCGCCAACTGGTAGGCCCACAGGCCATCGGCGCGGTGCAGGATGAAATCGCCCACCGCCTGCGCCAGGTTCTGCTGCTGCGGGCCCAGGCGGCGATCGGTCCAAGCGATCTGCACCGCCGCGCCGTCCGGCGCGGTGCGCAGCCGGGTGGCGCGCGCCGGCTTGCCGTGCAGGCCGTCGCGGCAGGTGCCGGGGTAGATGCGCTCGGCAAAGCGGTCGAACAAGCGGCCCTGGGCCTGCCAGGCCTGTTCGATCTCGCGCCGGCTGCAGCCGCAGGGGTAGGCCAGGTCCTGCTGCAGCAGCTGGTCCAGTGCCGCCTGGTAGGCCGGGCCGCGGCTGGATTGCCACAGCGGTGGTTCGTCCGGCAGCAGGCCCAGGGTGGCGAGCTGGCCGGTGATGACCTCGCCCAGGCCGGGCAGGCAGCGCGGCGTGTCCACGTCCTCGATGCGCAGCAGCCAGCGCCCGCCCTGGGCGCGCACATCCAGCCAGCTGGCCAGGGCCGCCACCGCGCTGCCGGCATGCAGGGGGCCGGTGGGTGAGGGGGCAAAGCGCCCGGTCGGCACAGCCGCTGTCACGCCGCGCGTCACACCACGCCGATGGGCAGGCCCAGGTGGCGCTCCAGCAGGGCGTGGCGGGTGGCGGGGCTCTCCAGCTGCTGCAGCCACCATTGCAGGGCCAGGCCCTGCGGCGCCTTGCGCGGCTGCGGCGTGGCGGCGCCGCGCCAGGCGTAGCCGAACAGCGCCGGCTGGCGGCTGCGCTGCACCGGCCTGGCCACCAGCCGGCCCAGGCGCAGCGCCTCGCGCACCTGCGGCTCGGGCACGAAGCCCACGCCCAGGCAGCGCATCAGGGCCTCGATCTTGGCGCCCATGCTGGGCACGGTGAACACGTCCTGCCCGGGCAGCAGGTTCACCGTCACCGGCGACAGGCGCTGGGCCGAATCGGCCACCGCCACCGCACGGTGGGCCAGGATCTGGGCGTCGGTCAGTGGCTCGCTGCCCTGGGCCAGCGGGTGGTGCGGTGCCATCACGAACACGAACTCCACCTCGCCCAGCGGCTTCAGCACGATGCCGGTCTGCGGCGGGGTGTTCATCATCGCGCCGATGGCCAGATCGGCCTGGCCGCTGACCAAGGCCTCCCACAGCCCCGCCAGCACCTCGCTGCGCAGGCGCAGCCGGGTGCCGGGCGCCTGGCCGTCGGGCCCACGCTGGGCGTAGAAGCCTTCGACCAGCTCGAACACGGTCAGGCGCGACATCACGTCGTCCACCGCCACGGTCAGCTCGCTCTCCCAGCCGGTGGACACCCGCCGCACCCGGTTGGCCACCGCGTCCATCTCCACCAGCAGGCGCCGGCCTTCGTCCAGCAGTTCCTGGCCGGCGGCGGTGAGCTGGGCCTGGCGCGAACTGCGGTCGAACAGCAGCACGTCCAGGGCGTCCTCCAGCTGGCGCACGCTGTAGGTCAGGGCCGACGGCACCCGGCCCAGCTCGCGTGCGGCGGCGGCAAAGCTGCCGGTGCGGGCGATGATGTCCATCATCTGCAGGGCGTCGGGGGTGAGGGCGTTGCGGCGCGGGTTGTTCATGGGGTGCCGGTGGTCGTGGCTTCATCTTATTTGAATGCCCGCTTCAAGCGCCGGCGGGTTCGCCGCCGGGTGGCCGGTGCCACCATCGCTGCATCGACAACCCCAACGGAGACCCGAGCATGATGACGATCCGACGCAGCGCCGACCGCGGTTTTGCCGACCACGGCTGGTTGAAGAGCTTCCACACCTTCTCGTTTGCCGACTACCACGACCCGGCCCACATGGGCTTCGGCAATCTGCGGGTGATCAACGAGGACCGCATCGCCCCCGGCACCGGCTTCGGCACCCATGGCCACCGCGACATGGAGATCGTCAGCTATGTGCTGGACGGCGCGCTGGCGCACAAGGACAGCATGGGCAATGGCGCCGCCATCCTGCCCGGCGAGGTGCAGCGCATGACGGCCGGCACCGGCGTGCGCCACAGCGAGTTCAACCACGCCGAGGGTGCGGCCACGCATTTCCTGCAGATCTGGCTGCTGCCGGCCGCCGGCGGCCTGCAGCCCGGCTACGAGCAGAAGGCCTACAGCACCGAGGACAAGCGTGGCCAGCTGCGCCTGGTGGCCGCCCCCGGCGGCGTGGACGGCGCGGTGACCCTGCATGCCGACGCCAGCATCCGGGCCGGCCTGTTCGACGGCGCTGAAACCGCCACCCTGGCCCTGCCTGCCGGCCGCAAGACCTGGGTGCATGTGGCCCGGGGTGCCGTCACCGCCAACGGCCAGGCGCTGCAGGCGGGTGATGCGATGGGCCTGGAAGGCGAGGCGCAGCTCACCCTGGAGAACGGCAGCGACGCCGAAGTGCTGGTCTTCGACCTGGCCGCTTGAGCCTGCATCGGCCCGCGCTGCAGCGCGGGCCTGCTTGAACCGGCCCGCTACAGTGCGGGCCGATGGACACCTTGCTCAAGCCCCTGCTGCTGCTGCCCTGGCCCGACTGGCTGGCGCTGTTGCTGTTCTTCGGCGGCTGGTGGGGCTATGCCCACTGGGCGCGGCAGCGCGCGCAGTGGGCGCCGTCCATCCTGGCCACCACCAACCAGTGGCGGCGGCGCTGGATGCTGCAGGCCACCTGGCGCGAGAACCGCATCGTCGATTCGGCCGTCACCCAGAGCCTGTCGGCCAGCCCGCAGTTCTTCGCCTCCACCAGCATCCTGATCATCGGCGGCCTGCTGGCCGCGCTGGGCGCCACCGACAAGGCCAGCGGCCTGGTGCAGGAGATCCCGTTCGCTGCGCGCACCAGCGCCCTGGTGTTCGACCTCAAGCTGGCCCTGCTGGCGGCGATCTTCGTGCACGCCTTCTTCCGCTTCACCTGGAGCCTGCGGCAGTACAGCTTCGGCGCCATCATCGTGGGCGCCGCCCCCGAGGCCAAGCAGTTCGCCGCCGACGAGCCCCAGCGTGAGCTGTTCGCCGAGCGTGCCGGCCGGGTGATGGGCCTGGCCGCCGAGACCTTCAACGACGGCCTGCGCGCCTACTACATGAGCTTTGCCGCCGTGGCCTGGTTCTTCTCGGCCTGGGCCTTCATGGCCGCGACGGTGGCGGTGCTGGTGGTGCTGTTCCGGCGCGAGTTCCATTCCGAGGTGCTGCTGGCGCTGCGCGAGGGGCTGGGGCCGATGCCGCTGCCGCCGCCGGGGCACTGAGCCCGGCCGCGGCCGCCGCTTTGGCGCAGGGGCTGGGCGGGTTCTTGCCGGTCTCCACCAGCGGCAGCAGGGCCAGCAGGGGGTTGACCAGGCCCAGCGCCAGGGCGCCAGCGCCACGCGCCAGGATGCCGGGCGTGTCCAGCGACACCTCGGGTGCAGCCAGCGGGCCGTGCAGGTGGATCGGCCCCCGCAGGGCCACCAGGCTGGTGTTGCGGCTGCGGGGCACCAGGGTCAGGTCCAGCGTCTCCCGGGCCAGATCGATCTGCCCGCTGCCGACAACGCTGCTGACCGCGGTGTCCAGCGCCAGCGCGCGTGCGGTCATCACACCGGCCTGCACGCGGAAATCAGCCACCGCGCAACCCAGCACCACCGGCTGGTCGCCGGTGACGCTGAGCTGCAGGATCTCCAGCAGGTGCAGGCCCATCTGCTCCATCAGCAGGCGGCTGATGCGGCCGGGCTCGGCCACCAGCTTGAGCTCGCCGTCGGCGCTGGCCAGCATGCGGCCCACGCTGGCGCCGCGCCCGCGCAGCTCGGCCATGCCGTGGATGCGGCCCACGTTGGCCCGCGAGCGCTCGGCCGCCGGGAACAGCTGGCCCAGCTGCAGCCCGCGCGCGCGCAGGCTGGCGCTGGCCTGCAGTTCGGCGGGGCGTGCGTCCAGGACGATGCTGCCGCTGATCTGGCCGCCGGCCGCGCCGATGTCCAGCGCGTCCAGGGTCAGCAGGCCGTCCTGCAGCCGCAGGTGGGCCGCACCACGCTCCAGCGGTAGGTCCTGGGCCCGCAGCACATGCCGGGCCTGCAGTTGCAGGTCGACGTCGAACTGGCGCCAGCGTGTGGTCGTGAGCGGCAGATCGGGCAGCACACGGCGCCGGCCGGTCGCGGCATCGGCGCCGGCCGCGGCTGCTGCCGCGACCGGTGCCGCGGCACGCAGGCCGATCACCGGCCCCAGGTCGGCCAGGTCCAACAGGCGGGATGTCAGCGCACCACGCACCATGGGCCGCGTGCGGCCCAGGTCCACCAGCAGGTCGCCGGCCACGTCGCTGCGGCCCACCTTGCCGCTGAAGCCCTGGTAGTGCCAGACCCGGCCCTGGTGCACCAGGTGGCCGCTGGTGGCATAGGCCCCGGTGGCGGGCAGGCCCTGGCCCAGGCCCAGCAGCGGGGCCAGCTCGGCTAAGTTGCCACCCCGCAGCGCCAGCTGCAGGTCGGCCGCGGTCAGCCGGGACAGGCCGGTGATGCGGCCGTCGGCACGCAGGGTGGTGGGGCCGATGCGGGCCTCCACCAGCAGCGGATAAGGCGCGGTCTCGTCGCGCAGCCCCAGCACCGAGGCGCCGCGCCCGCTGGCCTGCAGCGGCAGGCCGCGCCAGGTGCCGCTGGCGCTGAACAGCACGTCGCTGCGTGCGCCCAGGCCGCTGGTTGGCCCGGGTTTGGGGGCGGGGAGGGTGGAGGAGGCGGTGGCCTCGCGGCGGTCCCCCGCGGTCTCCAGCTGCAGGCGCAGCCGGGTCTGCCGGCCGGGATCGTCGTAGCCCAGCTGGCCCTGGCGCAGGCTCAGGCGGCCGATCTGCACGGCGGTGCTGGCATCGCTCTGGGCCCGGTCCAGCAGCCAGGACTGGCGGCCGTCGGCGGCCTGTTCCAGCATCACCACCGGTTGCCCCACCCGCACCACGGGCAGCAGCAGCGTGCCACGCAGCAGCGCCGGCAGGTCGATCTGGATGTCGGCCGTGTCCACCTCCAGCAGCTGGGGCTGGGTGGCCCAGGCGGGGTTGGCGAAGCGCAGCTCACCGGTCTGCAGCCGCAGCCTGGGCCAGCCCAGGCCCAGCCGCAGATCCCCACCGATGTGCAGGGCGCGGCCGGTCTGCTGCTGCACCAGGCGCTCCAGCGGGCCACGTGCCCAGTTGGCGCCGAACAAGGCCAGCGCCGCGGCCAGCAGCAGCAGGCCCAGCAGCGGCAGGGCCACCGGCGCCAGCAGCCAGACGGTGCGCCGGCGCCACCAGCGGCGTGGCGTGGTGGGCGAACCGGGCGGGGGCGGGTAAGTCGGGGTCGGGTTCAGGGCGGTGGCGGCCGGAGGAGGGCGGAGAAAAGGGTTGAACGCAGCGGACGGCGAGGCCGTTTGTGCCACAGACCGGCGCCCGTGTCTGTGCGCGCCGGCACACCGCGCCTGCCGGGGTGCTGCAGCGCACCGAGCAGCCACGGCCCGCCGGCTAGGATAGCCCCCCATGGCCGAGCCCCCTGTTGCCGACCAAACCGCCCCCGTGGCCGACGCCCGCCTGCAGCCACAGGCCAGCGGCGTCTGGGCGCTGACGGGTGCCTGGACGCTGCAGGGCATCGCCCGCCAGGCGCGCCAGCTGCCGCCGCCACCACCGGCCGGCGCCAGCCTGGTGCTCGACGGCAGCGGCCTCACCGCCTTCGACAGCACCGGCGCCTGGCTGTTGCGCCAGTGGCTGGGCCCGCAGGCCGGCCAGGCCACGTGGCGCCACTGGGCGCCGCCCTGGCAGGCGCTGATGCAGCTGGCGGCCGAAGCCGACCTGGCCGCCAGCCCGCCGCCGCCGACGCCCGGCCTGGTGCACCGCCTGGGCCTGGCCACGCTGCGGGCCCTGCAGCAGGCCCTGGCGCTGCTGGCCTTCATCGGCGAGACGGCCCGGGCCGCCGCCGGGGTGCTGGCCCATCCACGCCGGATGCGCTGGCGCAGCGTGCTGCACCATGTGCAGATCGGCGGCTTCGACGCCTTGCCCATCGTCGGGCTGATGTCGTTTCTGCTGGGCGTGGTGGTGGCCTACCAGGGCGCCGACCAGCTGCGCAACTACGGCGCCAACATCTTCGTGGTGGAGCTGGTGGGCTACGCGATGCTGCGCGAGTTCGCGCCGCTGATGACGGCCATCATCATCGCCGGGCGCTCGGGCTCGTCCTATGCGGCGCAGATCGGCACCATGGTCGTCACCGAGGAAGTGGATGCCATGCGCACGCTGGGCATCGACCCCAGCGAGCAGCTGGTGCTGCCACGCCTGCTGGCGCTGGCCATCGCCCTGCCCCTGCTCACGGTGTTTGCCGACCTCACAGGCGTGTTCGGCGGCATGGTGATGGCGCGCACCCAGCTCGACATCGGCTTCCACGAGTTCATCGACCGCTTCGGCCGCGAGCTGCAGGGCAGCCACCTGCTGGCGGGGCTGGGCAAGTCGCTGGTGTTTGCGGCGGTGATCGCGGTGATCGGCTGCTTCCAGGGCTTTCGCACCCGGGGCAGCGCCGACAGCGTGGGCCGCCAGACCACGCTGGCGGTGGTGCAGGCCATCTTCCTGGTGATCGTGGTCGACGCGGTCTTCTCCGTGGTCTTCAACTGGCTGGACATCTGATGGCCCCGCCTGACGACGCCGCCGACGACAACGCCGTGGTGCAGATGCAGGGCATCGTCACCCGCTTCGGCCAGCAGGTGGTGCACGACGGGCTGGACCTGACGGTGCGGCGCGGCGAGATCCTGGCGATTGCCGGTGGCAGTGGCTCGGGCAAATCGGTGCTGCTGCGCGAGATGGTGGGCCTGCAGCGCCCCACGGCGGGCACGGTGCGCCTGTTCGGCACCGATCTGGCCACCCTGGACGCCGCCGGCTGGCAGGCGCTGCGCCAGCGCTGGGGCGTGATGTTCCAGAAGGGTGGCCTGTTCAGCGCGCTGACAGTGGGCGAGAACGTGGGCCTGCCGCTGCGTGAGCATGGCCGCCTGGCAGGGGCGCGGGGCCGGTTGCCCGATGCCCTGATCGACGGCATCGCCGGCTGGAAGCTGGCGCTCACCGGCCTGCCGCCCGACGTGTTGCGCAAGTACCCCGACGCCTTGAGCGGCGGCATGCTCAAGCGTGCCGCACTGGCCCGTGCGCTGGCGCTGGACCCGGAGCTGCTGATCCTGGACGAGCCCACCTCGGGCCTGGACCCGGCCAGCGCTGCGGGCATCGGCAGCCTGATCCAGGACACCCGCCGCCGCTTCGGCCCCAGCATCGTGCTGATCAGCCACGACCTGGAACTGCTGTGGCGTGTGCCCGACCGCGTGGCCGTGCTGGGCGAGGGCCGGGTGCTGGCCATCGGCCCCATGGCCGCACTGGCTGACCACCCGCATCCCACGGTGGCCGCCTATTTCAACGGCCGGCATGTCGGCCCCGACACCGGCCACCCCAGGCCGCAGGAGAACGCATGGAAGACAAGCTGAATCCCACCGTGGTGGGCGCCTTCGTGCTGCTGCTGGGCGCCGCCCTGGTGGCCGCCGTGCTGTGGCTGGCGGCAGGTGTGGGCGGCGGCAAGCCCACCACTGCCTACCAGTCGATCTTCAGCGAATCGGTGGCCGGGTTGAACCTGGACGCACCCGTCAAGTACCTGGGCGTGGACGTGGGCAAGGTGCACCGCATCGCCATCGACCCCGAGAACCCGCGCCAGGTGCGGCTGGGCCTGCTGATCGAGCAGGGCACGCCGGTCAAGCAGGACAGCGAGGCGGTGCTCAAGTCCCAGGGCCTGACCGGCATCGCCTATGTGGAGCTCAGCGGCGGCAGCCCGGGTTCACCTGCGCTGGTGGCGACTGCCGATGGTGTGCCGCCGCTGATCCGCTCCAAGCCCAGCCTGAGCGCCCGGCTGGAGAACGTGATGAGCACGGTGCTGGCCAGCGTGGACCGCACCTCCAGCAACCTGAACGACCTGCTCAATGCCGACAACCGGGCGGCGCTGCAGCGCAGCCTGGCCGATGCCTCGGCCCTGCTGCACACCCTGGCCGAGCAGCGCGGCCAGCTGGCCGCCGGCATCGGCGACCTGGCCACCACCGCCCGCCATGCCGCCCGGGCCAGCAGCCAGCTCAGCCCGGCGGTGGCGGCGGTGGGGCCGGCGCTGGAGCGCATCGGCCCGGCACTGGACAAGCTGGAGGCCGCGGCCGTGTCGGTGGACCGCATGGCCCAGGCCGCCGGCCAGGCCAGCACCCGCGCCGGCCAGGCGGCCGAAGCGGCGCTGGGCGGGGTGCAGCAGCTGCGCGGCGACACCCTGCCGGGGGTGGAGCGGCTGGTGGCCGAACTGGGGCCGCTGGTCGGCTCGCTGCGGCAGCTGAGCGACCAGCTGCGCAGCCAGCCCAGCAGCCTGCTGGTGGGCGGTGCCGTGCGTGCACCGGGCCCGGGCGAAGGAGCGACCCCATGAGCCTGCACCTAATTTCCAAACCGCCCTGCCCCGGTCCGGGCCTGCAGCGCCGCGCGGCCTTGTCCCGCCTGGCCTGGGCCGGCATCGCCGGCACGGCGGGCCTGGCCGGCTGCGGCGCCAGCCTGCTGCCCAAGCCGGCGCCCACGCCCGCTCTCTACGGCCTGGACGACGGTGCCGGCCCGGCCACGCCGGCGCCGGCTGCGCCGGGAGCGCCGGGTGCGCCTGGCCTGCTGGTCACCATCCCGCGTGCGGCGCCGGGGCTGGACACCCGGCTGATGGCCTACCAGCGCCAGCCGCAGCGCATCGACCACTACGCCGCCAGCGAATGGCTGGACACACCGCCACGCCTGCTGGCGCCGCTGCTGGTGCGGGCCCTGGAGGCCAGCGGCGCCTTCGGCGTGGTGCTGCTGGCGCCGGCCGCCGCCAGCACGCGCTGGCGGCTGGACACCGAGTTGCTGCGCCTGCAGCAGAACTTCGGCCCCGGCCCCAGCCAGCTGCGGCTGACGCTGCGCGCGGTGCTGGTGGACAGCGCCAACCGCACGGTGCTGGCCGCGCGTGAATTCGATACCAGCCTGCCCGCGGCCAGCGAGGATGCCGCCGGCGGCGTGGCCGCCGCCCAGCGTGCAGCCCTGCAGGTGGCGCGGGACCTGGCCGGTTTCTGCGCGCAGGCCGTGGCCCGCGCAGGCGCTTGAGCAGCGCGCTGCATCGGCAGCGCCGCCACCTCAGCGCAGAAAGGCCGCCACCGCGGCCACGGTGCGTGCCGGGTCTTCCTCCTGCGGCACATGGCCCAGGTCGGGGAACAGCTGCACCTGGCTGCCGGAGATGTCGGCGGCAAAGCGCCGCGCCGTGGCCGGCGGGATGATCTGGTCGCGCCCGCCCCACAGGATCAGGGTGGGCGCGCGCACCCCGTCCACCTTCTGCACCCCTTCGGCGGGCGACCAGGTCTGCGCCCGCTGCACCAGGGCCGCCCGGTTGCCGGCCCGCAGGGTCAGCTCGACATAGCGGTCGACCAGGGGCTCGCTGATCTTCGCCGGGTCGCCATAGACAGCCACCAGGCCCTGCACCACCAGGGGCCGCGGCAGGAAATGCTCGGTCAGCCGGCCCAGCACCGGCAGACGGGCGATCTGCCAGCCCAGCGGGATGTCGGCGCCGTCCATCGGGTAGCCGGCGGCATCCACCAGCACCAGCTGCGCCACGCGCTGCGGCGCGGCTGCGGCCAGGCGCCAGGCCACCTCGCCGCCCAGGCTGTTGCCGGCCACCACGAAGCGCTGCACGCCCAGCTTGTCCAGCATGTCCAGCACGAAGCGGGCGTAGTTGGCGCCGGTGTAGGTCTGGCCGGCATAAGGCCCGCTGAAGGGCCCGGTGAGGCCGAAGGCGGGCAGGTCGAGCCGGATCACCCGGCGCTGGATGCGCAGGGCCTGGGCCCAGCCGTCCCAGGTGTGCAGGCTGGCCGAGGTGCCGTGCAGCAGGACCATGGGTGCGGCATCGGTCTTCGGCCCTTCGTCGCGGTAGTGCACCAGCTGGCCGCCCAGATCCAGGAATTCCGAGGGCGGCGGCGCCCAGCGTGCCACCAGGGTCTCCACCGGCCGGTCGGGTGCACGCAGCAGCGGGATGGCCAGGGCGCTGAGCATCAGCAGCAGGCCGATGACGCGGATCAGCATCGCCGTCAGACCGCGGTCGGTTCCAGGCTGGGCGCCAGTGCCACCCGCTGGTCGAACACGAAGCAGCTGCCGCGCCAGCCGGGCGCCGCACCGCCGGTGTGCTCGAAATACTGCAGGATGCCGCCCTCGAGCTGCAGCACATGGTCCAGCCCCTGGGCCTGCATCACCAGGGCGGCCTTCTCGCAGCGGATGCCGCCGGTGCAGTAGGTGACCACGGTGTGGCCGGCCAGCGCCTGGCGGTGGGAGGCCAGGGCGGCGGGGAAATCGCTGAACTTCTGCAGCCGCCAGTCGACGGCGCCTTCGAAGCCGCCGGCATCCACCTCGAAGGCATTGCGCGTGTCCAGCAGCTTGAGGGGCCGGCCGGCATCGCAGTGGCCCTGGGCCAGCCAGCGCGCCAGGGTGGTGGCGCCCACTGCCGGCGCGCGGCCCGCGGCGGGCCGGACCGCCGGCATGTTCATGCGGATGATCTCGGGCTTGATCTTCACCTTCAGCCGGCCGAAGGGCTGGCTGGCGCTCCAGCTGTCCTTGGTGGGCAGATCGGCCAGGCCGGGCGTGCTGCGCAGCCGGCCCAGCCAGGCGGCGATGCCTTCGGGCGGGCCGGCCAGGCACAGGTTGATGCCTTCTTCGGCCAGCAGCACCGTTCCGCGGATGTGCTGCGCCTGGGCGGTGTCGAACAGCTGCTGGCGCAGGCCGGGCAAATCCACCAGCGGCGTGAAGCGGTAGGTGGCGATGTTGAGGATGGGCTCGGGCACGTGCCAATTCTAGGAGCCGGCCCCCGGCACGGCGGCGCGGCGCAGCAGCCGGGCCCGCAGGCCGCCGCGTGGGCGCAGCGTCACGTTGACCTCGGGCGTGGGCAGGGCCCGGCCGCCGTGGTCGGGCAGCTGCAGCCGCTGCAGGAACATGGCCGCGGCGATGCCCATCTCCAGCTGGGCGAAATGCTGGCCGATGCACACCCGCGGCCCGAGCCCGAAGGGCAGGTAGGCGCCGCGTGGTGGGGGCGGGGCATCGGGCAGGAAGCGTTCGGGCCGGAAGGCATCGGGCTGGGCGTACCAGCGTGGGTCGCGGTGCAGGTTCCAGATCGTCACCCGCAGCAGGGTGTGCGCCGGCAGCTGGTAGGCGCCCAGGGTCAGCGGCGCGGTGCAGCGCCGGGTCAGCAGGGCAGCGGTGGGCGGGTACAGGCGCAGCGCCTCCTTCAGCGTGGCCTGCAGCCAGGGCAGGCGCGCCAGATCATCGGGGCCGGGCGGGGCGCCGGCCAGCACGCTGTCCACCTCGGCCTGGGCGCGCTGCGCCGCTTCGGGGTGGGCCAGCAGCAGGGCGCTCCACCAGGTGAGGGCGGTGGCCGTGGTCTCGTGGCCGGCCTGGAAGCTGACCAGGCATTGGTCGAACACCTCGGCCGCGCTCAGCGCCTGGCCACCGGCCCCGTCGCCGGTGTCGTCACGCAGGGCCAGCAGATGGGCCAGCAGGTCGTCGTGCCGGCCACCGGCGCCGGCCCGGCGCGCGGCGATCTGCCCACCCACCAGGCCACGCAGCGCACGCAGGGCCCGGCGCTTGGCGGCCTTGCCGGGCAGGGGCAGCCAGTCGGGCAGGGTGACCGGCCAGAACATCTCGGCCATGGCGGCCTCGCTCAGCACCCGGGTGGCCTGCATGGCGCTGCGGGCGGCGCTGGCATCTTCCAGGCTGAACAGGGTGCGCAGGATGGCGGCGATGGCCAGCTGCGACCACAGGGCCTCCAGGTCCACCTCGGCCGCGCCGCCGGCAGCCGGCACGGCGGCATCCAGCGCCTGGGCGCAGGCCTGCTGCATCAGCGTGGCATAACCCGCCACCCGGCGTGGGGTGAAGGCCGGCTGCAGCATGCGGCGCTGGCGCTGCCAGGTGGCGCCCTCGGTGGTGAGCACGCTGCGGCCAAACAGCTCGGCGAACACTGCCACGCCCCGCTCCCAGCGCAGCAGCGTGTCGGCCTGGTCGACCAGGGCCTGGCGCAGCAGCTCGGGGTGGAAGATGTCGACCGAGCGCTCGGGCCCGATGCGCAGGCCCACCAGGTCGCCGTGCCGTTGCTGCAGGCTGGTGGCAAACCCCAGGTAGTCGCGCCGCATGGCACGCAACAGGGGCAGGCCCCAGGGCCAGGCCCGGGGGCCGGGCGGGAAACCGGGGGTGGTGGCGGCGGACGCCGGCGGTGCGGGCTGGCTGGTCATCATGGCCTGATGCTGCCTGAACCCGGCCGGCCGTGGTCGGCGGCTTCCTACAATCTGCCGCATGCCCTTCGTCCACCTGCGCACCCACTCCGAATACTCCGTCGTCGACGGCACCCTGCGGGTGGACGATGCCGCCGCCGCCGCGCGCGCCGACGGCCAGCCGGCGCTGGCCATCACCGACCTGAGCAACCTGTTCGGCGCCGTCAAGTTCTACAAGGCCTGCCGCAGCAAGGGCGTCAAGCCCCTCATCGGCGTGGACGTGTTCGTCGAACCCGAGCAGGCCGTGCCCGGCAGCACGCCGGTGGCCAGCCGCCTGCTGCTGCTGGTGCAGAACCGCCAGGGCTACCTGAACCTGTGCGAGCTGCTGGCGCGTGGCTGGGTGCTCAATGCCCAGCGTGCCCAGGCCTGGATCAAGTGGGACTGGCTGGCCGAGCTGGGTGGTGGGCTGATCGCCTTGTCGGGCGCCGACCTGGGCGCCGTGGGCGTGGCCCTGCTGGCGGGGGATGGCGAGCGCGCCCGCGCGGTGGCCCAGCGGCTGGCGGCGCTGTTCCCGGGCCGCTTTTACATCGAGCTGCAGCGTGCCGGCCTGCCCCAGCACGAGCCGCATGTGCGCGCCGCCGTGCCGCTGGCCGCGGCCCTGGGCCTGCCGGTGGTGGCCACCCACCCGATCGAGTTCGCCGAGCCCGATGACTTCGACGCCCACGAGGCCCGGGTGTGTGTGGCCGAGGGCGAGACCCTGGCCAACCCCAAGCGGGTGAAGCGCTTCTCCCGCGAGCAGTACTTCAAGACCCAGGCCCAGATGGAGGCGCTGTTTGCCGATGTGCCGAGTGCGGTGGCCAACACCCTGGCCATCGCCCAGCGCTGCAACCTGACGCTGGCCATGGGCAAGAACTACCTGCCCGACTTTCCCACGCCGCTGCTGGAGGATGGGCCGAACAAGGGCACGCCCATGCCCATGGACGACTATTTCCGCCAGGCCAGCTTCGACGGGCTGGCGCTGAGGCTGCTGCAGCTGTTCCCGGATGCCGCCAAGCGCGACGCTGAACGGCCGCGTTATGTGGAGCGGCTGGATTTCGAGATCAACACCATCCTGAAGATGGGCTTCCCGGGTTACTTCCTGATCGTGTCGGACTTCATCAACTGGGCCAAGAACAACGGCTGCCCGGTGGGGCCGGGCCGGGGCTCGGGTGCCGGCAGCCTGGTGGCCTATGCGCTGAAGATCACCGACCTGGACCCGCTGCAGTACAAGCTGCTGTTCGAGCGCTTCCTGAACCCCGAGCGGGTGTCCATGCCCGACTTCGACATCGATTTCTGCCAGGGCAACCGCGACCGGGTGATCGACTACGTGAAGGACAAGTACGGCCGCGCGGCGGTGAGCCAGATCGCCACCTTCGGCACCATGGCCGCCAAGGCCGCGCTGCGCGACATCGGCCGGGTGCTGGGCATGGGCTACGGCCATGTGGACAGCGTGGCCAAGCTGATCCCGGCACCACCCGGCAAGACCGTGACCCTGGCCAAGGTGCCGGCCAACCCCGACCCCGGCATCATCTACGCCCGCAAGGAAGCACCCGAGCTGGAGCAGCGCGAGGCCGCCGAGGAAGAGGTGGCCGAGCTGCTGAGCCTGGCCACGCGGGTGGAAGGCATCGTGCGCAACATCGGCATGCATGCGGGGGGGGTGCTGATCGCGCCGGGCAAGATCACCGACTTCTGCCCGCTGTACCAGCAGCCGGGCAGTGATTCGGCGGTGAGCCAGTACGACAAGGACGACGTCGAGGCCATCGGTCTGGTGAAGTTCGACTTCCTGGGCCTGGCCACGCTGACCATCCTGGAGCTGGCGAAAGACTTCATCGTCGCCCGCTACCCCGAGCGCAAGGACTTCAGCTTCGACACCATCCCGCTGGACGACCCACGGGTCTACAAGCTGTTCTCCGACGGCCTGACCGAGAGCGTGTTCCAGTTCGAATCGCGCGGCATGCAGGGCATGCTGCGCGACGCCAAGCCCAGCCGGCTGGAAGACCTGATCGCGCTGAACGCGCTGTACCGGCCGGGCCCGATGGATCTGATCCCCAGCTTCGTGGCGCGCAAGCATGGCAAGGAGGTGGTGGAGTACCCCCACCCCCTGCTGGAGCAGGTGCTGAGCGAGACCTACGGCATCATGGTCTACCAGGAACAGGTGATGCAGAGCGCCCAGATCCTGGGCGGCTACAGCCTGGGTGGTGCCGACCTGCTGCGCCGCGCCATGGGCAAGAAGAAGGCCGAGGAGATGGCCCAGCACCGGGAAATCTTCCGCAAGGGCGCCGGCGAGCAGGGCATTGGCCAGGAAAAGGCCGACGAGGTCTTCGACTTGATGGAGAAGTTCGCGGGCTATGGCTTCAACAAGAGCCATGCCGCTGCCTACAGCCTGCTGGCCTACCACACGGCCTGGCTGAAGGTGCATTTCACGGCCGAGTTCTACGCCGCGAACATGACCATCGAGATGGACGACACCGACAAGCTCAAGGTGTTGCTCAACGATGCCAAGCTGTTCGGCATCAGCTTCTCGGCGCCCGATGTCAACGAGGGCACCTACCGCTTCGAACCGCTGGAGAAGAAGCGCGTGCGCTATGCGCTGGGCGCCGTGAAGGGCACGGGCCAGAGCGCGGTGGAGGCCATCGTCGAAGCGCGCGAGACGGGCGGGCGCTTCCACAGCTTCTTCGACTTCTGCGCCCGGGTCGACCGCAAGCGGGTGAACAAGCGTGCGGTGGAGGCGCTGATCAAGGCCGGGGCCTTCGATGCCCTGCATGCCGACCGCGCCAGCCTGGTGGCGAGTGTGGGTCTGGGCTTCGAGTTTGCCGACCACCAGGTGGTCAACGCCAGCCAGGGCGGGCTGTTCGACGATGGGGACCACGGCTCGTCCACCCAGGAACCACCGCTGGCGCCGGCCGCACCCTGGAGCATCAAGGAGCGCCTGCTGCTGGAGAAGACGGCGGTGGGCTTCTTCCTGTCGGGCCATCTGTTCCAGCAGAGCGAGACCGAGGTGCGGCGCTTCTGCAAGCGCCGCATCGCCGACCTGGTGGACAGCCGCGATCCGCAGCTGCTGGCCGGCATCGTGAGTGACTTGCGCTTTGTCAACGGCCAGCGTGGCCGGGTGGCCATCTTCAAGCTCGACGACCAGAGCGAAGTCATCGAGGCGGTGGCCAATGACGAGCTGATCGAGGCCAACAAGGCGCTGTTCGTCGAGGACGAGTTGCTGATCGTGCAGGGCAAGGTGCAGCCCGACCGGTTTTCAGGTGGCCTGCGGCTGAATGTCACCGCCGTGTGGGACCTGGCCTCGGCGCGGGCGCGTTTCGGTCGCTACCTGTCCCTGTGCTTGCAGGGCAGCGGAGCCGGCCAGACCCCACCGCTGGCCGATCTGGTGAAGACCTGGCCGGCGAAGCGCGAAGTGGGCGACGAAGGCCTGGAGCGGGTGCTGGGCCTGGCGCTGCGGCTGCAGCTGCAGCGCAGCGGGGCACAAGTGGGCGCCAGCGCCGAGATCGACCTGGGCGAGGACGGCCGCTTCTGGCCCAGCGACGAGGCGCTGGCACGCTGCAAGGCCCTGGCCCAGGGGGGCAGGGCCGAGATCGTCTACGAAGCGGGCTGAGCCGGGCGGTGCTGATGCGCTGGGTGCCCGCTCCAGCCGACCTGCGTGCCTGGACCGATGGCGGCGTGGTGGTGCAGGCGCCGGCCACGCTGGCCGCGTCCTGCTTCCCGGCCCTGGTGGGTAGCATGCTGGTGCTGCGCCTGGCGGGCCAGGTGCTGCATGCCGGGCGGGAGCCGGGCCCGGCCTTGGTGCCGGCAGCGGCGCTGATCGGCCCGTCGACCCGGCCTGCGCGTTTTGACCATGTGGGCGCCGTGCATGCCGTGGGCTTGTTGATCCGGCCCGAGGCCTTGCCGGGCCTGCTGCGGGTGCCGGTGGCCGGCCTGGTGGATGGCCATGCGGCCCTGGTCGATGTGGCCGGGCCGGCCTGGGCAAGCACCGTGCAGGCGGTGCAGGCAGCGGCCGACGATGCCACCCGCCTGGCCCTGCTGTTCCAGCAGCTGCGCCAGGCCGTGGCCGGGCCGCTGCAGGCGCAGCGGCGGGCCCAGCGCCAGCGCCTGGCCAGCGCCATCCAGGGCCCGCTGGCGCCGGCCTGCCGCACGCTGGGCCTGAGCCGCCGCCAGCTGGAGCGCCAGTGCCTGGCCGCCTTCGGCATGGCGCCCAAGCAGTTCCAGACCGTGGCGCGCCTGCAGCGGGCCTTGCACGGTGCGGCGCAGGCCGGCACGCCGGGTGCCGATCTGGCGCTGCAGGCCGGCTACTACGATCAGTCCCATCTGGCGCGTGATCTGCGCCGCCTGGCCGGCCGGCCGCTGGGCCGCCTGGTGGCCCAGGCGCGCCGGGTGGGCAGCGAACACTGGCCGCTGGCGGTGGGCTGGCAGCTCAGCGGCTGACGGACGCAGCCTCCGGCGCACGCTGCACCAGGTACAGCGGCAGCGCAAAGGCCAGACCCAGGCCGAAGCAGGCCGCCACCACCAGCCAGGGGTGGCGCACCCGCCGTTCCCACAGCACCCAGGCCGAGAAACTGGCCGCCGCCAGGTACACATCCAGCGTGATGGCCGTGGTCAGCGCATTGGCCGTGGCGTCGCGCCAGAACACCTGGGGCAGCACGCTGCCGCCCTGCAGGAAGTAGCTGATGTTGTAGGCCCAGGGCAGCAGCAGGCCGCAGACGGCCAGGGCCAGCAGGGCGGGGCGCAGCCAGGGGGTGGGGGGTGGGCGTGGCCAGAGTGTTCATGTGCTTGGATGTGGGGGTGGCGGACGTCCACAGGCTAGGCGCAGCACCCGGCCGGCGCTAGGAAAACTGCGCCATCGGCGCTGCGGCGGCCGGTGCTGTCGGAGATCCCCACGACCGCACGGGTGTTTGTCCTACACGCCCTTGGGCCCACGGATGCCAACCGGGCCGGCACCGGCCGCGTTGAATGGGCATGGGGCCTGCCGTCGTGGGCCTGAGGAGCAAGCATGCGCTTCAACCTGATTCACGCCAACCGTTGGCAGGCCACCGGCCTCTTGCTGGCCGGCCTGCTGGCCGCGGCGGCCATGCCCGCCCGCGCCGCCGATGTGGACGTGGGTGTGTCCATCGGCATCAACCAACCCGGTGTGTATGGCCGCATCGACATCGGCCGCTTTCCGCAACCGCAGCTGATCGTGCAGCGGCCGGTGGTGATCTACCAGCAGGCGCGTGCGCCGCAGCCGGTCTACATGCACGTGCCCCCCGGCCACCGCAAGAACTGGCGCAAGCACTGCGGCGCCTATGGTGCCTGCGGCACGCCGGTGTACTTTGTGCAGGAGCGCTGGTACCAGGACCATGTGGTGCGCGCCGAGCCGCGCCGCGGCGACCGTGACGGACGGCGTGATGACCGCCGCGACGACCGCTGGGACGACCGGCGTGGTGACCGCGGTGAGCGTGGCCATGGCCATGGCAATGGACACGGCCATGGCAACGGCAACGGCCGCGGGCACAACTGACCGGCGACAGCCGGCGTCAGAACCGGTGGCGCAGGCCGGCTTCGTAGCCGCGTGAACGGCCACCGGCCACCATGCCCGGTGCACCGTCGCTGATGACGAAGCGCGCCGCGCCAGCGTTGTTGATCTGCGCCGCGCTGGCATACAGCGCCGTGCGCTTGGACAGGTTGTAGACGTAGCCCAGCCCCCATTGGCTGGCGTCGTTGGCGCCGATGGCCGCTGCGCCCACCTGGCCCGACATGTCAGCCCGGGTCCACGAGGCCTTGACCTCGTGCAACCCGAAGCTCGCACTGGCACCCAGCAACAGCAGGGTCTGCTTGCTGGTGGTGAGCCTGAACTCACGCCATGCGCCGCTCAGCCTGAGATTGGCCAGATCCACATGCCCGCCCACGGCGGTGTCGTGGAACTTGCCCGATGTGGTCTGGCTGTTCTGCGAGGTGGTACGCGCGGCCGACACGCCAAAGCCCTGGCCTGCGTAGCCCAGGCGCAGCCCCACCAGCTTGGCCAGGCCGCTGGCCACGGCGCCGCCTTCCCCGGGCGCCAGCATCAGACCGCCTTCCAGACCGGCCAGACCCGCGGGCAGCAGCAGTTGCAGCGCGTTGTCGGACCGCACCGTGGTGTTGGCATTGCTGCCGAATGCAGCGCGGATCGGCCCCACCGGGCTGGCCGACACCAGGTTGGCCGTGCGTGCCACGCCCACGTAGGCAAACGGGTCGTAGCGGCTCCAGTTGCTGTAGGTGGGCACGAAGTCGCGGCCCAGACGCAGTTCGCCCAGCGTCTTGTGGGCCAGGCTGACGGTGCTGCGGCGGTCCCAGAACTTGGTGGCTGCCTGGCTGCCGGTGTCGGCAAGCAGCCCATGCTCCAGGTGGAAGCCGGCAGACAGCCCACCACCCAAGTCTTCGCGGCCGCTGAAGATCAGCCGGCTGGTTGAGTTCGAGCCGCTGACCATGGATGTCATGCTGCCCACACCCTGGTTGCTGACGCTGCGCGCTGCCAGGTCCAGGATGCCGCTGATGCTGATGTTGCTCTGTGCGGCGGCGGGCAGCGCCAGCGCGCCGGCAGCGCCCAGCGCCAGGGCAGTGCGGTGCAGGCGGTTGGGAAATTTGGGGTGCATGGCCGTTGTCTCCAGGTCGGGTGGTTGTGTGGGTGCCAGCCCACGGCAGCACCCGGCCCGGATGGTGGCCAATCGCCTGCGGATGGAGAATTGCGGAATCAGGATCGATTGATCCGCTGAACGCATCAGTCGGCCGGCCGTGCCCGGCGGCGGCCGCCGCGGCTGCCCGCAGCCGGCTTCACCGCGGTGAACAGGTCGAACAGCTGCTGCGCCGCCGGTGACAGCGTGCGCCCACGGCGGCAGATCAGCCCCATGTGGCGGGTGACCACCGGCTCGACCAGGGGCACGCTCACCAGCGTGGGGTGGCCGGCGCCGGGCATGGCCATGGCCGGCACCGCGGCCACGCCCAGGCCGGCCTCCACCAGGCCCAGCAGGGTGGTGACATGTTGGGTCTCGTAGATGGCCTGCGGGCGGTTGGGCACACCGGCCAGCGCCTGGTCCAGCAGCAGGCGGTTGCCCGAGCTGCGGTTGACGGCGATGAAGTCGTGGTCGGCCAGCTGGGCCCAGCTCACCTGCTTGAGCCTGGCCACCGGGTGGTCGCGCCGGCAGGCGGCCACGAAGCGCTCCTCGGCCAGTGCGGTGAACTGGATGTCGGCCTCCTGCGCGCCGATGAAGTTCAGGCCGAAATCGGCCTCGCCGCGCTGCACCGCCAGCAGCACGTCGTTGGCGCCGGCATCCATCACCTTCACCCGCACCTTGGGGCTGACGGCGTGGTACTGCGCCAGCACTTGCGACAGGTGGTAGTACACCGTGGACGGCACGCAGGCCACGGTGACCTCGCCCATGCGCGTGGCCGCCACGCCGCGGATGCCCAGCAGCGTGCTGTCCAGGTCGTCCAGCAGATCACGCACCTTGCGCTCGAACTCGCGGCCCACGGTGCTCAGCGTCACGCGGCGGGTGGTGCGCTCCAGCAGGCGCACGCCCAGGGCCTGCTCCAGCTTGTCGATGCGGCGGCTGAAGGCCGGCTGCGACAAATGCACCGATTCGGCCGCACGGCGGAAGTTGCCCAGCTCGGCCACGGCGCGGAAGGCCAGCAGGTCGTTCAGGTCGAAGTTGATGGCCATGGTGGTGGGTGCAGAAGATTGGACTGATGCCGATTTTCGATCAATGCTTGTTGAATGGGCAATTCACAAGCATGAGTGCCATGGCCATGATTCAACCCCATGAACTGCGTCATCCCCTGTGTCCTGATGCGTGCCGGCACCTCCCGCGGGCCCTTCTTCCTGCGCCACTGGCTGCCGGCCGACGATGTGGCCCGTGACGAGGCGCTGATCGGCGCCATCGGCGCTTCTGACCTGTTGCAGGTGGACGGCGTGGGCGGTGGCAGCACGCTCACCAGCAAGGTGGCCATCGTCTCCAAGTCGGCCGAGCCGGGCTGCGATGTGGACTACCTGTTCGCCCAGGTGGGCGTGGGCCAGCGCAGCGTGGACACCCGGCCCAACTGCGGCAACATGCTCTCGGGCGTGGCGCCGTTTGCCATCGAGCAGGGCCTGGTGGCCGCGCAGGACGGTGAAACCACGGTGCGGGTGTTCAACGTCAACACCCGCTCGCGCATCGATGTGACGGTGCTCACGCCCGGTGGGCAGGTGGTGTACGAGGGCAGCACGGGCATCGACGGCGTGGCCGGCACGGCAGCGCCCATCCGCCTGAACTTCCTGGATGCCTGGGGCGCGGTGACGGGCTCGGTGTTCCCCACCGGGCGGCGCATCGACGTGATCGACGGCCTGGAGGTGACCTGCATCGACGCCGCCATGCCCCTGGTGGTGCTGCGCGCCGCCGACCTGGGCTTGACCGGCCGCGAAGCGCCGGCCGACCTGGACGCCGACCGTGCACTGCTGGCGCGCATCGAGTCCATCCGCCTGCAGGCCGGCCTGGCCATGGGCCTGGGCGACGTGTCGGCCAGCGTGGTGCCCAAGCCGGTGATCACCAGCGTGGGCGACGACGCCCACAGCATCACCTCGCGCTACTTCACGCCGCGCCGCTGCCATGCCAGCCATGCGGTGACCGGCGCCATCGGCGTGGCCACCGCATTTGCGCTGCCCGGCACCGTGGCCAGCGCGGCGCTGCAGGCGGATGGCACGCGCCTGGTGTCGGTGCTGCATCCGCAGGGCCGCATCGACGTGGAGGTGGCCATCAACGGCACGGGCGACGACGCACGCATCGCCCGCGCCGCCCTGGTGCGCACCGCCCGAAAGATCCTGCAGGGCGACCTGCACATCCCCGGTTACGTGTTCTCAAGATCAACCCAAGGAGACGACGACATGAAGACGCTGATTGCCCCGGCCCTGGCCGCTGCCGCCCTGGCCACGGCCGCCCCCGCTGCGCTGGCCTGGCCCGACAAGACCATCACCGTGGTGGTGCCCACCGCGGCCGGCGGCGGCAACGACGCCATGGCCCGCACCATCGCCCAGAAGCTGGGCCCGCTGCTGGGCCAGACCATCATCATCGACAACCGCGCCGGCGCCAACGGCTCCATCGCCAGCGAGTTCGTGGCCCGTGCCGCGCCCGACGGCCACACGCTGATGCTGGGCTACATCGCCACCCATGCGATGAACCCGGCGCTGCAGAAGCTGCGCTACGACCCGGTGGCCGACTTCGAGCCGGTGGGCCTGGTGGGTTATTCACCCACGCTGATGGTGGCCAACGCCCCGGCGCCCATCAAGGACGTGCGGGACCTGGTGGCCCAGCTCAAGGCCAAGCCCGACAAGTACACCTACGCCTCGGCCGGCAACGGCACGGCACCCCACTACGCGGCCGAGCTGTTCAAGCTGAACGCGGGCGTGGTGATGCTGGGTGTGCCGTACAAGGGCTCGGCCCCGGCGGTGACCGACACCATCGGCGGCACGACGCAGATCATGTTCCCCAGCCTGTTCACCGCCCTGCCCCATGTGAAGAGCGGCAAGCTCAAGGGGCTGGCCGTGGCCGGCCCCAAACGCTCGTCACTGCTGCCCGACGTGCCCACGCTGAAGGAGGCGGGCGTGGACGGCGTGGACGTGCAGCAGTGGTACGGCTTCTTCGCGCCGGCCAAGACGCCCAAGGCGGTGATCGAGCAGCTGAACAAGGCGCTGAACCAGGTGCTCAACGACAAGGACATCATCAAGCGCATCGAGGACCACGGTGCCGATGTGGAGACCAGCACGCCGGCCGAGTTCGGCAACCTGGTCAAGGCCGAACTGGTGCGCTGGAAGGCCGTGGTGCAGCGCGCCAAGCTGTCCGCTGATTGACGCAGCCCACCCAGGGCCAGGTTCAGAATCGACCCATGACCACCTCCACCACCCCCCCCCAAGCCCCGTCCGACCTGGCCGGCCTGCGTGACTGGATCGGCCGCAGCGAGACGCTGCACGATGCCATCGCCCCCCACCCGGTGGTGGCGCTGCATGCCACGCTGGACTATCCACCGGCCGCAGCCGCGGCCGGCACCGCACTGCCGCACCTGTGGCACTGGCTCTACTTCCTGCCCACCTACCGCCACAGCGAGCTGGGCGAGGACGGCCACCCCACCCGCGGTGGTTTCCTGCCGCCGGTGCCGCTGCCGCGGCGCATGTGGGCCGGCAGCCAGCTGCAGTTCCACCAGCCGGTGCGCCTGGGGGATGCGATGCAGCGCACCTCCACCATCGCCGACGTCACGGTGAAGGAGGGCCGCACCGGCCGCCTGGTGTTCGTGAAGGTGCAGCATGATCTGCGCCGCGTGGGTGCCGACCAGCCGGCCATCACCGAGTTCCACGACATCGTCTACCGCGAGGCCAAGCGCGCGGACGACGTGGACCCGGCGCCCGCCGCAGCCCCCACCGGCGCCGCCTGGCAGCGTGAATGGCTGCCCGACGACGTGATGCTGTTCCGCTACAGCGCGCTCACCTTCAACGGCCACCGCATCCACTACGACCGGCGTTACGTCACCCAGGTCGAGGGCTATCCCGGCCTGATCGTGCACGGTCCGCTGATCGCCACGCTGCTGATGGACCTGCTGCGCCGCGAGATGCCCGGTGCCGACGTGGCCGAGTTCCGCTTCAAGGCGGTGCGGCCCACCTTCGACGGTGTGCCCATGCGCGTGAACGGCCAGCCCCAGGCCGATGGCAAGACCATCAAGCTCTGGGCCCAGGACCACGCTGGCTGGCTGACCATGGATGCCGTGGCCACGCTGCGTTAGGCCACCACCTCAACCCACTTCTTCCAGGAGCCCGCATGGCGGCCAGCATCATCGATTCACGCATCTTCCAGGGCATCTTCACCAGCGATGCGATGCGCCAGGTGTGGAGCGACGAGAACCGCACCGCGCAGTACATCGCGGTGGAGCGGGCACTGGCCATCGTGCAGGCGCGGCTGGGGCTGATCCCGCAGGAGGCGGCCGACGAGATCGTCAGCCACTGCCACCTCGACCAGATCGACCTGGACCGCCTGCGCCAGCAGACCGAGCGCATCGGCTACCCCATCCTGGGCGTGGTGACCCAGCTCAACCAGCTGTGCCGCGACAAGCTGGGTGAATACGTGCACTGGGGGGCCACCACGCAGGACATCACCGACACCGCCACCGTGCTGCAGATCCGCCAGGCCCTGGTGCTGGTGGACGACGAGCTGGCGGCCATCGCCCGGGCCCTGGCCAAACTGGCCCAGGACCACCGCCTGACGCCGGTGATCGGCCGCAGCAACCTGCAGCAGGCCATTCCGGTCACCTTCGGCTACAAGATGGCCGGCATCCTGAGCGCGGTGCTGCGCCACCGCGAGCGCATTGCGCAATTGCGTGAGCGGGTGCTGGTGGGCGAGTTTGCCGGTGCCGCCGGCACCCTGGCCAGCCTGGAAACCGGTGCGATGGAGACGCAGGCCGGCCTGTGTGCCGAGCTGGGCCTGGGCCAGCCGCTGATCGCCTGGCACACCATCCGCGACAACATCGCCGAGGTGGGCACGGTGCTGGGCCTGATCGGCGGCACGCTGGGCAAGCTGAGCATGGACGTCAAGCTGATGATGCAGACCGAGGTGGGCGAGGTCTTCGAGCCCTACCACCACGGCCGCGGCAGCAGCAGCACCATGCCGCAGAAGCGCAACCCCATCGCCAGCTGCTACATCCACGCCAGCATCAGCGTGCTGCGCCAGCACACCGCTGCGCTGCTGGATGCCATGGTGGCCGACCACGAGCGCAGCACCGGGCCGTGGGAGATCGAATGGATCGTGCTGCCCGAGGCCTTCTGCCTGGCTGCAGGTGCGCTCAAGCAGAGCCGTGCGGTGCTGGAAGGCCTGGAGGTGGACCCGGCGGCAATGCGCCGCAACATCGACATGACCGGTGGCCTGGTGATGAGCGAGGCGGTGATGATGGGCCTGGGCCCCCACATCGGCCGTGAAGTCGCGCACGACCTGGTGTACGACCTGTGCCGCGAGTCACTGCGCACCCAGCAACCGCTGATCGACCTGCTGGCCGCCCACCCCGACATCAGCCGCCATGCCACGCGGGCGCAGCTGCTGCAGATGCTGGACCCGGCCAACTACCTGGGCCAGAGCGGTGTGATGGTCGACCGGGTGCTGGCGGCGATGCCGGCCTGAGCCGGGCGGGCAGGCGCGCTCACTTTGCGCGCACCGTCAGCGCCGCACTGGCGCTGCCGCCGTTGGCCGTGGCCTTGATGGTCACCGTGGTGTTCTTGCGTGGCTTGCTGGTGCTGATCACGACGCTCACCCGGTCGGACCCCGGCGGCACCACCACGCTGGCCGGCACACGTGCCAGGCTGGCATTGCTGCTGGACAGCAGCAGTGTCACCCCGGCCGTGCTGCTGACCTGCACCGTGGCCGTCACCGGCTGGCCGCCCAGCACGCTGCTGCTGGCCAGGTTGATGCCGCTCGGCTTGGCCGGTGCCAAGGCGCTGGCGCTGATGGGCAGCGGCGCCGACACGGTGGATGCACCCAGGGTGTCGGTCACCGTCAGGCGCGCGCTGTAGCTGCCCACGGCGGCATAGGTGTGGCTGGCGCTGGCCGTGTCGGCGCTGGTCCCGTCGCCAAAATCCCAGTGCCAGCTGGCGATGCTGCCGTCGGGGTCGCTGGCGGCGGCGGCGCTGAAGGCCACCACCAGCGGCGCCGGTCCGCTGGCCGGGCTGGCCGTGGCTAGGGCCACTGGCGCCTGGTTGGGCAGGCCGCTCTGCGGGTAGCGCAGCAGGGCCTGCGTGCCATCACCCGGCAGCAGCTGGGTGGAGTCTCCCAGCACCAGCACACCACCATCACTGCCCAGTTGCAGGGCCACGCCGCGCAGCGTGGTGGCGGTGTTGGCCAGCCAGCGCTGACCACCGTCACTGCCCAGCTTCAGCGTGAGGGTGCTGCGGCGGGTGGTGGCTGTGCCGGCGCTGTCCAGCGTGGTCAGCATGCCGCGGCCGGTCAGGTAGGCCGCACCGTCGGCGGCCACCGCCAGGCCTGCCGGCACATCGTCGCCATTGGTGGTGCTGCCCAGCTGGTGCTGCCACAGCAGATTGCCGTTGGGGTCGAGCTTGAGTGTGAGCCAGTCGTTCAGCACCACCGTCAGCGGACCGGTGCGGGCGTCGGTGACGCCGCTGACCAGCAGGTTGCCGCCGGCGTCCACCACCGCGCGCAGCGCGCCGCCACTGGCCGCGTAGCTGTTGCGCCACAGCTCGTTGAACGCCGCATCGTGCTTGACCACCAGAAAGCCCAGGCCCCCGGTGCCCACGGCCACCACCTCGCCGCTGCGGCCCAGGGCCAGGCCCAGCGGGCCGCTGCTGGCGATGGTCTTGGCCCAGACCTGGTTGCCGGCCGCATCGAAGGCCGCCAGCAGTTCCTGGCCGCTCAGGTCGCCGCTGCCGGTGACCACGGCCAGGCCGGACGGGCTGACCAGCAGTGGGGTGTCGGATCCGGTGTGGCGCGCGCCGACACTGCGGGCCCACTGGCGCTGGCCGGTGGCGGTGTAGCGGGTGAGCACCATGTCCATCACCGTGCTGCCTGCGCGTGCCTGGCGTGACAGCACCAGCACGTTGCCCGAGCTGTCGGTGCCGGCACGCCAGGCATGGCCCTGGGCCCCCGGCGTGACCTCCTGCCACAGCAGGTTGCCGGCGCTGTCGAACTTGGCCACCACCGCGCCTTGCGCCGTGCCCGCCCCGTCCACCAGGTAGCCGGTGACGATGGCGTGGCCGGCGGCATCGGCCACCACGCTGGTGCTGCGGCTCAGGGCGCCGGCACTGGCCAGGCTGCGCTGCCACAGCGTCTGGCCGGCGGGGCTGCGCCGGGTCAGCGTGATGGCGCCATTGGCCACGCTGCTGGCCGCATAGCTGTGGCTGGCGGTGTCCACGGCCAGCGCCACGCCCTGGGTGGCGGCACTGAGCGCCGACCAGTCGGGGGCGATCTGGGCGCGGGCGGTGGTGGCCAGGCAGGCGGCCAGCAGGGTGGCCAGCAGCGCGGTGCGCCAGTGGCTGCTGCGGCCGGCTGCCACAAAGGGGATGGAACGGTTGTGCATCGGGGACGGCCTTGTGTCGAGGTGGGGTGACGCCGCCCGGCGGCGGCCTGCAGGCGGGGCGCCTCGCCTCACCCGGGGCACAGAGTCCCGCCCCGCCTCAAAAGTACCACTGCGCAGATGGTTTTTCTGGCGCGCGGGCGGCCAACCGGCCTGGGGCTTGACCCAGCGCAAGCCCGGCGCGCCAAGGGCAGGCCGGTAGCTGGCCTGCAGCGGCCGGCGTCAGCGCCGCGCCAGGCCCTGCGGTGCCACCTGCGGTGGTGCCTGGTAGGCCGGCGCCAGCACATCCTGGCTGGCCTGGTACCAGCGCGTCTCGATGCGCAGCAGGTGTTGCAGCGCCTGGTCGATGGTGTCCAGCCGGAACGGGCGTTCGGCCAGGCCAGCGGGTGCCGCCGGCGGGGCGCCGCCATCGGCCGTGCGCGACCACCACAGCATGGGCACGGCATAACCCGCCGCATCCTGCAGGCTGTGGCCGGCAAAGTTGCGCTGGTGGCCCACCTCCTGGCCGTGGTCGGAGAAGTACAGCAGGTCCACCGCCCGGCCCGGGCGCTGCTGGTGCAACAGCTGCAGCACCTGGCCCAGCACGCTGGCGCCGCAGCTGACGGCGTCGTCGTAGTCGTTGCGCGCCTGGCGGATGCTGGCCGAGCGGCCGGCCTGCCGCAGCTGCTGCATCACCGCGTCGTCGTGCACCTCGCGCCAGGGGTGCATGCCCGCCGGGCAGCGCTGGCGGAAGTGGAAGTGCTGGCCCAGCAGGTGCAGCACGATGAACTCATGCGGTGGTGGCGGCGTGGCCAGCCAGTCGCGCAGCGGGGGCAGCAGGTCGTGGTCGGTGGCATTGCTGTCGCGCCAGTTGCCGGCGTTGACGAAGCGCTGGCGCTGGGCGGTCTTGGCCATGGCGGCAAACCAGCCTTCATGCGCCGGCTGGTTGCTCAGCCAGCCCACCTGGTAGCCGGCGGCCTGGGCCAGCTGGGTGATGTCGGGCAGGCGCTGCCAGTCGCCCGCCGTGGCCAGGGTGGCGGGGGTGAGTGCCAGCCGCAGCGAGGGCAGGGTGAAGGCCTCGGCCGACCAGCCCTGGCTGAACAGCACGCTGCGGCCGGGCAGGGTGGCCAGGGCGCGGGTGAGTGCGGCCGTGGTGTCGCGGCCATAGCCCAAGGCACCCCAGTTCAGCCGGTTGTCGCTCTCGCCCAGCACCAGCACCACGGTGCGCGGTGCGTCGTCCAGCCGGCGCAGCTGCCAGCTGGCCCGGCCGGCGGCCACCTGGGCGCGCGCGGCGTCCAGGCCGCGGATCTCCCGTTCGGCCTGCAGGTGGCGGGCGTAGACCACGCCCCAGCGCAGCAGCGGCTGCTGGCGCAGCATGGCCGGGTTGAAGTGCAGCAGCGCAGCCAGGCCCACCAGGCCGGCCAGCAGCAGGCTGGACCAGCGCCGCCGCGGCCGGGCACGCGCCGACGGCGGCTGCCGCAGCAGCACCCAGGCCAGGGCCAGCGCCAGCAGCGTGAAGCCCAGGCCGCGGGCGATCGCACCGGCCTGCTCCTGCAGGAAGCCGGCCGCCTCGCCGGCGGTCGTGTTGGCCAGGCTTTCGGCGATCACGCCCGGCTGCGGGTCAGTGCCGAAGTAACCACGCACCACGCCCTGGGTGGCGATGTCCAGCGCAAACAGCAGGGTCAGCGACAGGCCGGCCAGGCGCTGGGCCCGCGGGGCGATGCGGCCGCAGCCCAGCCACAGGGCACTGCCGGCCACCGCCCACCACAGGCCCATCTTGGCCAGGTCTTTAGGCTCCATGAAGCCGGCCAGCGCCGCCGCACCGTGCAGCAGCGCGCCCAGCACCGCAAACCGCCACCAGGCCAGCACCATCGGCATGCTGTCAGCGGAAGCTGGTGGGCGCCTGGCCCAGCAGCAGGGGCAGCACCGAGGCGGCCACGGTCTGGGCGCTTTGCGCCAGGTCGTAGCCGGGCACCAGGGTCTTGTAGTGGCGCTCGATGATGCCGGCATGGGCCTGGGCCAGCAGCTGGCCCATGGCCTGCTCCAGCGCGCCGTGTTCGGGCGGGTGGGCCAGGATGTGGTCGTGCGTCAAGCCCGGATGCCAGGTGTGCACCCCCGGCAGGCTGGCATACCAGGCATGGCCGAAGACCAGGGCCGGCTTGCCCTTGCGCACCGCTTCCCAGCCCACGGTGCCGCTGATGCTGGCCACGTACAAGGCCTTGGCCGTCAGTGCATGCGTGCTGGCATGCGAGGGCATGAATTCCACATTGGGGATGCGCTGCAGCCGGTGGAAGAACATCGGCCCACGCATGTAGGCACCCTGCTTGGGGTTCTCCTTGACCAGGATGCGCACCTCCGGCGGCAGCATCCGCGCCAGCGCCTCGATGGCCAGGGCCTGGTCCTTGAACGGCCCGCCCAGGGCCGAGGTGGTCATCTCCGGCTGCAGCTGCAGGGCAAAGTAGACAAACGGCCGTTCCAGGTCAGGTGTCTTGTCCTCGAACTGCAGCAGGTGCTCGAAGTAGGCCAGCTCGTCTTCATGGAAGAAGCGGGCGAACGGGTCACGCCAATCGGGCAGGCCACCGTAGATGGCCTGCATGCGCCGCAGCAGCCCGGCCACGTAGAACGGGTTCAGCGCCCGCCATTTGCGCTTGAGCAGCAAAAAGGCCGCCAGCTGCCCCAGCGCCTTGGCCGTGATGCGGCCGGTGGCCGCCTTCTGCTGCGCCACGCCCTTCATGTAGAAGTGCTGCAGGGTCTCTTCCCGGTTGATCGGCCAGGGCGCGGCGCTTGGCTGGCCGGGCGTGAGCCGGCCATAGGCCTCGATGGCGGGCATGGAGAAGAAGCGGTCGGGGAACAGCGACTGCGTCAGCACCAGGGTCTGCAGGCCCAGCGCCCGGCCCACCTGGTAGACCAGGGTGTCGTGCACCAGGTGCGGCACGTTGAAGAACAGCATGTGGGTGGCGCCGCTCTCGTGGATGCGCTGCGCCAGCACGTCGGCCAGGATGTGGTGGTAGTCCCAGTAGTCGTGGAAGCCGCTCAGCTTGTGCGGCAGGTGGGCATAAGGCTCGGCGCGGCGGTGCAGGTGGTCGATGAAATCATCCACCAGGGCGTCGTAGCCCGGCTGCATGAACAGGCCATGGGCCTGGCCGCTGAACTGTGTGCCTTCCGTCAGGTGGCCACGCTGGCCACGCCGCAGGTTCATGCGCGACACGGCCGAGGCCTTGAAATCGGCCTCGGCGCTGCCCAGGTGCAGCACCAGGTCGATCTGCCCCGCAGCCTGGGCCACCAGCGCCTGCAGTGCCGCGTCGGTGTTGGCGGCGGTGGAGACACACAGCAGCTTGATCGGTGCGCCGGCGCTCACGCCAGCGCGTCCCAGGCCACCGGGGTGTTGATGGCGATGTCACGCGCGGCGTGTTTGCCCACCACCGCATCCCAGTGCTTGGGCGCCAGGCCGAAGCCGGGGCGCACGCTGCGCACCGCATCGGCGGTGATGGCCTCACCCGCCTTCAGCGGCTTGACGAAGTAGAGCGAGCGGCGGAACTGGGCATTGCCGATCTCGCTGCTCTTGCGGCCGTAGTCCACCTGGCCCAGGGCCGACCAGGCGGTGCGCGCGCCCTGGCACAGCTGGGCCAGCTCGGCCGGCTGCAGGCTGAAGCTGTCGTCGGGGCCCCCACCGCTGCGGTCCAGCGTGAAGTGTTTTTCGATCAGCGCCGCGCCCAGGGCCACGGCGGCGATGGCGGTGGTGTTGTCCAGCGTGTGGTCGGACAGGCCGGTGACCACGCCCCAGCGGCGGATCATGTCCGAGAGTGTGCGCAGCTTGTAGTCGGCCGCTGGCGCCGGGTAGCCGCTGACGCAATGCAGCAGGGCCAGCTCGCGGCAGCCACCGTCGCGCGCGGCCTGCACCGCCTCGTCGATCTCGTCGGCATCGGCCATGCCGGTGGAGATGACCATGGGCTTGCCGGTGGACGCCACGTAGCGGATCAGCGGCAGGTCCACCGCCTCGAAGCTGGCGATCTTGTAGGCCGGGGCATTCAGGCCTTCCAGCAGGTCGACCGCGGTGTTGTCGAAGGGCGAGCTGAAGATGGTGATGCCACGCTCACGCGCACGGGCGAACAGCGCCGCATGCCAGTCCCAGGGCATGTGGGCTTCCTGGTACAGGTCGTACAGCCGGCGGCCGTTCCACAGCCCGCCCTGGATCACGAAGCCTTCGGCATCGCTGTCCAGGGTGATGGTGTCTGGCCGGTAGGTCTGCAGCTTGACCGCGTCGGCGCCGGCGGCCTGGGCGGCGTCGACGATGGCCAGGGCGGTGTCCAGGCTGCCGTTGTGGTTGGCCGAGAGTTCGGCGATCACATAGGGCGGCGCATCGGCGGCGATGCGGCGGCCGGCGATGTGGATGGCGGGCAGTGGCGTGGTCATGGGGTGGTCTCCTGCACGGGGCCGGGCCAGTCGGCGCGCAGCAATCCGAAGCACAGCACGTCATGGTACGTGTCGCCGCTGCGGTGCTGCTGGCGCAGCAGGCCCTCCTGGACAAAACCCAGGCGGCGGTGCAGCGCCAGCGAGGCGGCATTGCCGGCCAGCACCTGGCCGCAGACCTTGTGCAGCAGCTCGCTGCCGAAGGCGCGTGCCAGTGCGGCCCGGCACAGGGCGCTGCCCGTGCCCTTGGGCGCACCCGGTGCGGCGTAGAAGCCCCACTCGGCCACGCCACCCGCTGCCACGCCGCTGAAGTGCACAAAGCCCAGCGGCTGGCCCGCGCGCCGGAACAGCCACAGCCGGCGGGTGGGGTCGGCCTGCTGGCGTGCAAACCACTGCTGGTGCTCGGCTTCGGTGATGGTGTGCGTGCTGAACATGTGCCGCCGCACATCGGGGTGGTTGCGCCAGGCGCGCACCGTGGCCAGGTCGTCGGCGTGCAGCGGCTGCAGGCTGTCGTTGGCCATGGGCTGGTGGATCAGTGCAGGGCCAGCAGGGCATCGGCCACACGCGCTGCGCCCTGGCCATCGGTGATGGCGGCGGCCGCTTGCGACATGGCCTGCAGCCGGCCGGGATCGGCCAGCTGCCGCAGCGCCGCGGGCAGGCTGGTCGGCAGATCCGCCACCTCGCCCAGCGCCAGCGCAGCGCCGGCTGCCACCAGGGCCCGGTTGCCGGAGCGCTGGTTCTCGGCCAGCACCAGCAGCAGGCTGGGCAGGCCCAGGCAGCAGCGCTCCCAGGCACTGCCGCCGGCCGCGCCGATGGCCAGGTCGGCTTCGGCCAGCAGGCCGGCCATGTCGGCCACGTCCACCAGCAGCCGGGTGGGGCAGGGCAGGCTGGGCAGCAGGGCTTGCACCTGGGCCCGGGTGGGGGCCAGGGCGCCCAGCACCACGGTCAGCCTGGCATCGGCCGGCAGTCTGCAGCGGGCCAGGGCGTGCAGCACCTGCACCGTGGCCTGCTGCGGGTCGGCCCCGCCCAGGCTGAGCAGCAGGTGGCGCCAGCCTGCCGTGGGGCGGCGTGCCAGGCTGGCGGCGCGGGCTGCGGCGAACTCCGGGCGCAGCAGGGCATAGGCCGGGCCGATCAGCCGGCTGGCATGGGCCGGCAGCAGGGCGGCGTAGTCGCTCCGCTGGCGGCCCAGGTTCTGGTCCAGCAGCAGGTCCACCGCATGGCGGCGGTCGGCCAGGTCGTCGATGGCCGCCAGGTGGCGGCACAACGGACGCAGGGCCTGTTCCCAGGCGGCGCCCAGGCCGTAGTGGTCGACCAGCAGCAGGTCGCAGCCGGCGGCCAGGGCCGCACGGGTCTGGTCGGCATCCTGCGCGGGGCTCAGGTCGGCGCCCAGCAGGCTGAGGCCGAAGCCCTGGGCCTGGATGCGCCCGCCCAGGTGGCCCGGGCCGGCACGGCAGATGAAGTGCACCTGGGCGCCACGTGCACGCAGGGCCTCGGCCAGGCTCAGGCAGCGCATCACATGGCCGCTGCCCAGCACCGGGCTGGCATCGGCGCGCAGGGCAATCCGCCGGGCCACGGGCAGCGCCGTCATGCGCCGCCGGCGCCTGGCTGCATGGCGCGCCACAGCCATTCGGCACGGGTCCAGTCCTCGGGGGTGTCGATGTCCTGCACCCGGTGGCGCGGCAGCTGCACCGCCACGGCGTCGGGCGAGAAGATGCGGCGCCCCTGCAGCCAGGCCTCTGCCCGGCCCCAGTAGAACTGGCCGGCGTCGTGGAAGGCTTCTTCCAGGTCCTGGCTGCGGGTGTTGAACTGCGTGGGATCGAACATCGCCACGCGGCCGCTGCCATCGACGCGGATGGCACGCTGGATGGGGAAGGCGTAGCTGGTGACCGAGAAGGCGTAGTCGGCGCCGCTGGATCGCAGCAGCGCCAGGCCACGCTGCAGGTCGGCCGTCTGCACAAACGGCGCGGTGGCATAGAGGCAGCACACCTGGCTGGGCGCCTGGCCTGCGTCCACACACCACTGCACCGCATGCGCCACCACCGGGATGGTGCCGGTGTGGTCGTCCGACAGGTCAGCCGGGCGCATGAAGGGCACGCTGGCGCCTTCTGCCCGCGCCACGCCCGCAATCTCGGCGTCGTCGGTGGACACGACCACCTGGTCGAAACAGCCGCTCTCCAGCGCCGCGGTGATCGACCAGGCGATCATCGGCCGCCCGCCGAAGACCTTGATGTTCTTGCGCGGGATGCGCTTGCTGCCGCCGCGGGCGGGGATGACGGCCAGGCGCATCGTGGTGTCGTCGGTTCAGCCCAGCAGCGTGTGCAGCGCGGCGATCACCTCGCCCTGCTGCGCATCGGTGAGCGTGGGGAACATCGGCAGCGACACGGCCTGCGCGTAGTAAGCCTCGGCGGCGGGGAACTGGCCCGGCGCAAAGCCCAGGCGCCGGTAGTGCGGCTGGGTGTGCACCGGGATGTAGTGCACGTTGACGCCGATGCCGGCGGCGCGCAGGCCGTCGAACAGCTGGCGGCGGTTGATGCGTGCGCGCGACGGGTCGAGCTGGATCGGGTAGAGGTGCAGCGCCGAGTGGGCGTCGTGGCTCTGCCAAGGCGTGACCAGCGGCAGGCCGGCGAGTTCGCTGTCGTAGCGGCGGGCGATCTGGTGGCGGCGTGCCACCGAGGCTTCCAGCTGCGCCAGCTGCGAGAAGCCCAGCGCCGCCTGCAGGTCGGTGAGCCGGTAGTTCAGGCCCAGTTCGATCTGCTCGTAGACCCAGGGGCCTTCGGGCTCGCCCTCCATCAGCACCGCATCGCGGGTGATGCCATGGCTGCGCAGGCGCTCCAGCCGTGCCGCCATGGCCGGGTCATTCGTCATCACCATGCCACCTTCGGCGGTGGTGATGATCTTCACCGGGTGGAAGCTGAACACGGTGAGGTCGGAGAAGCGGCCATTGCCCACCGGCTGGCCAAGGTAGCTGCCGCCCACGGCGTGCGAGGCGTCTTCGATGATGCAAAAACCGTAGCGCTGGCCCAGGGCGTGGATGGCCTGCATGTCGCAGCTCTGCCCGGCAAAGTGCACCGGCACCACCACCTTGGGCAGGGTGCCGCTGGCCTCGGCGGCCTGCAGCTTGGCAGCCAGCGCGGGCACGCTCATGTTGAGCGACAGCGGATCGATGTCGACGAAGTCGACCGTGGCGCCGCAGTACAGGCCGCAGTTGGCCGAGGCCACGAAGGTGTTGGGGCTGGTCCACAGCCGGTCGCCCGGGCCCAGGTCCAAAGCCAGGCAGGCGATGTGCAGGCCGGCCGTGGCATTGCACACCGCCACGCCGTGCAGCGCGCCCACACGCGCCGCCAGCGCCTGCTCGAAGCGCGGGATGGCCGGGCCCTGCGTGATCCAGTCGCTGCGCAGCGCGGCCAGCACCGCGGCCTCGTCCTCGGCGGTGATGTGCTGGCGGCCGTAGGGGATCATCAGATCGCTCCGATCTTGGCCTGGTTGGCAGCGATCCAGGCCTGCAGCTCGGTGATGCCCATCCACTCCGGGTTGGTGTTGCTGGCGTACTCGAAGCCCTCGGCCACCTTCACGCCGTCCTTGATGCGCTCGCTGCTGGTGTCCCAGTTGTGGATGGCGGGCAGGATCTTGAAGTGCTCGGCGTACTCGTAGGTGTAGTACGAATCCTCGGGTCCGATCATCTGCTCGTGCAGCTTCTCGCCCGGGCGGATGCCCACCACGGTCTGCGTGGCCTCGGGCGCCACCGCGGTGGCCAGGTCGGTCACCTTCATCGACGGGATCTTCTTCACGTAGACCTCGCCGCCCACCATGTCCTCGAAGGCATGCCAGACCAGTTCCACGCCTTGCTCCAGCGAGATCATGAAGCGGGTCATGCGCGGATCGGTGATAGGCAGCGTGCCGCTGCTGCGGATGGACATGAAGAACGGGATCACCGAGCCGCGTGAGCCCATCACGTTGCCATAGCGCACCACGGCGAAGCGGGTGTCGTGGCCACCGGCGTAGGAGTTGCCGGCCACGAACAGCTTGTCGCTGGCCAGCTTGGTGGCGCCGTACAGGTTGACCGGGCTGCTGGCCTTGTCGGTGGACAGGGCCACCACGCGCTTGATGCCCTTGTCGATGCAGGCGTCGATCAGGTTCATCGCGCCCAGCACATTGGTCTTTACGCACTCGAAGGGGTTGTACTCGGCGGTGGGCACGATCTTGGTGGCGGCGGCATGCACCACATGGTCGACCCCGTCGAGCGCGCGGTACAGGCGGTCGCGGTCGCGCACGTCGCCGATGAAGAAGCGCACCCGCTTGTCGCCCTGGAACTTCTTGGCCATCTCCCACTGCTTCATCTCGTCGCGCGAGTAGATGATCAGCTTCTTCGGGTTGTAGCGCGCCAGCGTCATGGGCACGAAGGTGTGGCCGAAGGAGCCGGTGCCGCCGGTGATCAGGATGGTCTTGTTTTCAAGCATGGGGCGCTCTCAGTCTTCTTCGATGTGCCGGGGCGGGAACGTGTCCCAGCCCAGGCAGCCGGGGCATTGCCAGAAATGGCGCTGGGCCTCGAAGCCGCAGGCCGCGCAGCGGTAGCGCTGGCCGGCACGGGCGGCACGGGCCACGGCGTCGCGCACGCTCTGGCGCGCACTGTCGGGCCAGTCGGCGCGTGGGGTGTCCAGCAGTTCCAGTGCGGCCGACAGGCTGGGCTGGTCGCGCAGCAGGTCCATCAGCCAGGGCGAGGTGCCGGGGCGTGTGCCTTCCAGCGTGGCCAGGGCGCGCAGCAGATCGATGCCGGGTGACTGGCGGAACAGGGCTGCCAGCGCCTCGTGCGCTGCATCGGCCTGGCCGGCGGCCACGGCGCAGGCCGCGTATTCACCGGCCAGGCGTGCAAAGGCCTCGGGGTTGCGCTGGCGCAGGCCGTCCCACACCACCAGGGCAGCGGCGTGCTCACCCGCCTTGGCCAGGCGCTGGGCACGCTGCACGGCAGGGCGGGGCGCCTGTGGTGCCAGGGCCTGCGCCTTGTCGAGCAGGCTGCTGGCGGTGGTGGCATCCCCCTTGGCATCGGCTTCCAGCGCCAGCTCGCACTGGTAGTGCGCCAGGCGGTTGCTGAAGGAGCCGGTGCCGCTCTTCTCCAGCTGGCTGGCCACGTCGGCCGCGGCATGCCAGTCGCGGGAGCGCTCGGCCAGCGACAGCAGGGCCAGCCTGGCCTCGGTCTCGAAAGGTGTGCCGGCCAGGGCGCGGAAGGCCGCTTCGGCGCGGTCGAACAGCCCGGCCTTCATGAAATCCTGGGCCAGCGCGTGCTGGGCCCGCTCGCGGTCGGCGGGGGCCAGATCGGCGCGCTGCAGCAGGTGTTCATGCACCCGCACCGCACGCTCGAACTCACCACGCCGGCGAAACAGGTTGCCCAGCGCAAAGTGCAGCTCGCTGGTGTCGGGGTCGTGCTGCACGGCTTCGATGAAGGCATCGATGGCCTTGTCGGTCTGCTCGTTGAGCAGCAGGTTCAGGCCCTTGAAATAGGCCTTGGGCGCCTGCCGGTCGCTGCGCCGCCACTGGCGCAGGTCGAAGCGCGAGGCAGCCCAGCCCAGCAGGAAGGCGGCAGGCAAGGCCACCAGCAGGCCCAGCAGCAGCCCGGGGGCATCGAAGTCCATGGCCTACAGCCCTTCCCGCGGCGGGTGCTCGGGGCCGAACTCGCTGGCCGCTGGGGCTGCGGTGTCGGGCGCGGCACGCTGGGGCGGCGGGGGCGGCGGGGCATGGCGGCGCGCCACGCGGCGGTGGCGCCACCAGGCCGGCACCATGGCCAGCACGCCGATGGCCGCACCGGCGGCAAAGGCCGCCAGCACGACGATCACCATCGGCGCCGTCCATTGCGCACCGAAGAACCAGTGCACCACCACCGGCTGCTCGTTGTTCAGCGCAAAGGCGAACAGGGTGAAGAAGATGAAGAGCCGGAAGGCCCAGAGGAAGACGCGCATCGAGGGGGGATTCTACGGAGGCGTGGCACCGACGCCTCCGGTGTGCCCACGCCATGAAAAAGGGCCCCGAAGGGCCCCTGGCAAGCGCATGCAGATGGTTCAGGCCGCTGGCGGCTCGTCATGCACCGGCAGGCGTTCGTCCACCGATTCACGCAGGGCCTTGCCCGGCTTGAAGTGCGGCACCAGCTTCTCCGGGATGGTGACCTTCTCGCCGCTGCGGGGGTTGCGCCCCAGGCGCGGCGGGCGGCGGTTGATCGAGAAGCTGCCAAAACCACGGATCTCGATGCGGTGGCCACGCGCCAGGGCGTCGCTCATCGCATCCAGGATGGTCTTGACCGCGAACTCGGTGTCGCGCTGCGTCAGCTGGGTGAAGCGTTCGGCCAGCTTGTTGACGAGGTCACTGCGGGTCATGTCGAGGGTTGCACTGCCAGGAGAGATGCTTGAAGAAAAGGCCCCGCCACGTTCAGGCGGCGGGGCATTCCACTCACTCTCGGTTGCTGTCGAGCTTGGCGCGCAGCAGCGCACCCAGGCTGGTGGTGCCGGCGTTTTCACGCTCGCTCACCTGCGACAGGCGCTGCATCTGCTCTTGCTGGTCGGCGGCGTCCTTGGCCTTGATCGACAGCTGGATCGAACGGGCCTTGCGGTCCACGTTGATGATCATCACGCTGACTTCGTCGCCTTCCTTGAGCATGTTGCGCGCATCTTCCACGCGGTCACGGCTCAGTTCGCTGGCACGCAGGTAGCCGGTGACGTCGTCGTTCAGCTGGATCTCGGCGCCACGCGGGTCGACGGTCTTGACCTTGCCGTTGACCAGCGCACCACGGTCGTTCACCGAGGTGTAGTTGGCAAACGGGTCGCCGTCCAGCTGCTTGATGCCCAGGCTGATGCGCTCGCGCTCCACGTCGATGGCCAGCACGATGGCTTCGACTTCCTGGCCCTTCTTGAAGTTGCGCACGGCGGCTTCGCCGGTCTCGTGCCAGGACAGGTCGGACAGGTGCACCAGGCCGTCGATGCCCTGGGCCAGGCCCACGAACACGCCGAAGTCGGTGATGGACTTGATCGGGCCCTTGACCTTGTCGCCGCGGTGCACGTTGCCGCTGAACTCTTCCCAGGGGTTGGCCTTGCACTGCTTCATGCCCAGGCTGATGCGGCGCTTGTCCTCGTCGATCTCCAGCACCATGACTTCGACCTCGTCGCCCAGGGTGACGATCTTGGCCGGGGCCACGTTCTTGTTGGTCCAGTCCATCTCGGAGACGTGCACCAGGCCTTCGATGCCGGGTTCGATCTCGACGAACGCGCCGTAGTCGGCGATGTTGGTGACCTTGCCGAACAGGCGGGTGTTGCTCGGATAGCGGCGCGACACGCCGTGCCAGGGGTCGTCACCCAGCTGCTTGATGCCCAGCGAGACGCGGTTCTTCTCGGCGTCGAACTTCAGCACCTTGGCCGACAGCTCCTGGCCGACGGTGACCACTTCGCTGGGGTGACGCACACGGCGCCAGGCCATGTCGGTGATGTGCAGCAGGCCGTCGATGCCGCCGAGGTCCACGAACGCACCGTATTCGGTGATGTTCTTGACCACGCCATGAACGATGGCGCCTTCTTTCAGGGTGTCCATCAGCTTGGCGCGCTCTTCGCCCATCGAGGCTTCCACCACGGCGCGGCGGCTCAGCACCACGTTGTTGCGCTTGCGGTCGAGCTTGATGACCTTGAATTCCAGGGTCTTGCCTTCGTACGGGCTCAGGTCTTTCACCGGGCGGGTGTCGATCAGCGAACCCGGCAGGAAGGCGCGGATGCCGTTGACCAGCACGGTGAGGCCGCCCTTGACCTTGCCGCTGACGGTGCCGGTGACGAAGTCACCCGACTCCAGCGCGGTTTCCAGGCTCAGCCAGGAGGCCAGGCGCTTGGCCTTGTCGCGCGACAGGATGGTGTCGCCGTAACCGTTTTCGATGGCGTCGATGGCCACCGAGACGAAGTCACCCACCTCGACTTCCAACTCGCCCTGGTCGTTCTTGAATTCTTCGATGGGCACATAGGCTTCGCTCTTGAGGCCGGCGTTCACCACCACGTGGCTGTGCTCGATGCGCACCACTTCGGCGGAGATGACCTCGCCGGCACGCATGTCGTTCTTCTTGAGCGACTCTTCGAACATCGCAGCAAAGCTGTCGGTCGCAAAGGGGCTGTCGGGGATGTGGTCGAGGGATTGGGTTTGGGCCATTCGGGGGTTCCTTGGTGCCGGCGGAGACCAAGTGGTGTGTTGCCGGCGGGTGGTGTGCAACGGATGTTGCGGTTGGGTTGGACAAACCGCCTGTCCCCAGAGGGCCTGACGGCCACGGCGGGAGGGACAAGCAGCACCGGATGCCAGCCTTTCGGCCGGCGGCTTGTTTCAGGTTGCGTTCAGTCGGAATGACCGGGCGCGGCCTGGAACGGTTGCCGCTGCGCCCACCAAGCCAGCACCTGATCGACCGATTGCTCGATCGTCTGGCCCGAGTTGTCGAGCAGCAACGCGTCTTGTGCCGGCTTCAAGGGCGCGATGGCGCGGTTTCTGTCCCGCGCATCACGTGCCTCCAGGTCCGCACGAAGGTCGGCGAGTATAGCCGGAATACCCTTTGAAATCAATTGCTTATACCGCCGCTCGGCGCGCATCGCCGGGCTGGCGGTGAGGAACAGCTTCAGCGGTGCACCGGGAAAGATCACCGTGCCCATGTCGCGGCCGTCGCACACCAGGCCCGGCAGGCGCCGGAAACCCAGTTGCAGGGCCTGCAGCGCGCCGCGCACGGCCGGGTGGGCGGAGATGCGCGAGGCCATGCTGCCCACCTGCTCCTGGCGCAGTTCGGCGGCCACGTCCTCGCCGTCCAGCAGCACCTGCTCACCGTCGAAGTGCAGGTTCAGCGAGGCCGCCACCCGCGCCACGCCGGCTTCGTCATCGGCGCCCACGCCCTGGCGCTGGGCGGCCAGGGCGGTGGCGCGGTACAGCAGGCCGGAATCCAGCTGGTGCCAGCCCAGGCGCTGCGCCACGCTGGCCGCCAGCGTGCCCTTGCCCGAGGCGGTGGGCCCGTCGATGGTGATCACCGGGATGTCGGCCTCGGCAGCTTGGGCCACGCTGAACAGCACGCTGAAGTAGTCCGGGAAGGTCTTGGCCACGCAGTGGGGGTCGAGGATGCGCACCGGCACCTCGTGGCCGGGCCCGGCCACCAGCGGGTTGAAGGCGGCCAGCGACAGGCACATGGCGATGCGGTGGTCGTCGTAGGTGTGGATCACGCCGGGCCGCCAGGCATCCGCGGCCGGCGCGCTGACCGCGATGAAGTCCGCACCCTCGGTGACCGTGGCGCCCAGCTTGCGCAGTTCGGCGGCCATGGCGGCGATGCGGTCGGTTTCCTTCACCCGCCAGCTGGCGATGTTGGTCAGGCGGGTGGTGCCGGTGGCATACAGCGCCATCACCGCCAGCGTCATCGCGGCGTCGGGGATGTGGTTGCAGTCCAGGGTGATGGCGCGCAGCGGCCAGGCGCCCCGCCGCACCACCAGCCGCCCGGGGCTGCCCACCACGTCGGCACCCATGGCCTGCGCCGCCTCGACGAAGCGGATGTCGCCCTGGATCGCGTCCAGGCCCAGGCCTTCGATCACCAGCGGCTGCTCGGTTGCAGCGATGGCGCCCAGGGCGATGAAGTACGAGGCCGAGGAGGCGTCGGCCTCGACGTGGAGTTCACCCGGCGTGCGGTAGGCGCTGCCGGCGGGGATGGTGAAACGCGCGAAGCCCTCGCGCTGCACCACGATGCCGAAGCGCGCCAGCAGGTTCAGCGTGATCTCGACATAGGGCTTGCTGATCAGCTCGCCGTCCACCGCGATCACCACCGGGCCAGCGTCGGATGCCAACGGCAGGGCCAGCAGCAAGGCCGTGAGGAACTGGCTGGACACGTCACCCCGCACCCGGATCTCGCGCTGTGCCTGCAGGCTGCCACCGGCCTGGCCATGCAGGGCCAGGGGTGGGTAGCCGTCCTGGCCCAGATAGTCCACGCCGCAGCCCAGCTGGCGCAGGGCGTCCACCAGGTCGCCAATGGGCCGCTCGTGCATGCGCGGCACACCGCTGAGCGTGAAGCGCCCGCCCTGCAGCGTGGCCAGCACCGCCAGCGCCGCGGCCAGCGGCCGCATCGCCGTGCCGGCATTGCCCAGGAACAGCGCGGCGTCGTGCACGACCAGCCGTCCGCCCAGGCCGGTGACGGCCAGCGCACCATCGGCACGCCGGTCCAGGCCGCAGCCCAGGGCCTGCAGGGCCGCCAGCATCACCCGGGTGTCGTCGCTGTCCAGCAAATCGCGCACCACGGTGGTGCCGGCGCTCAGCCCGGCCAGCAGCAGCACACGGTTGGAGATGCTCTTGCTGCCGGGCAGCCGCACGCTGCCGGCCGCGCCACGCAGTGGTGGCAGGTCGATGAAGGGAAGGGCTGTCATTTCTTGCCGGAGATCTGCCAGGCGGCGCGGGCCTCGCTGGCGCTGCGGATCATGTCTTCCAAGGCCTGCGAATTGCCCGCCAGCATGGCGTGCTCCAGCGCGTCGAGTGCAAAGCGGAAGCGCTGGCTCTGCTTGAGCACCTCTTCCCGGTTGGCCAGCAGGATGTCGCGCCACACGGCCGGGTCGCTGGCTGCGATGCGGGTGAAATCGCGGAAACCGGGGCCGGCCAGCGAGAGGAAATCACGCCCCGCCGGCTGGTTGGCGATGGCCGAGAAGCAGGCAAAGGCCAGCAGGTGCGGCAGGTGGCTCACGGCGGCAAAGGCCGCGTCGTGGTTTTCCGGCGTCATGCGCAGCACCTGGGCGCCGATGGCCGTCCACACGTCGGTGGCCTTCTGCAGCAGCTCGGGCTGGGTCTGCGGCAGCGGGGTCAGGATCACCTGGCGGCCGTTGTAGAGCGTGGCATCGGCATGGGCCACGCCCGCCTGCTCGCTGCCGGCGATGGGGTGGGCTGGCACGAAGTGGCTGAGCTGCTGCTTGTCGCGCAGCACCCGGCGCGCCGTGTCCACCACGTCGCGCTTGGTCGAGCCCACGTCCATCACCAACATGCCGTCCTTGATGCCCGCCCGCATGGCATTGAAGGTGGCCTCGGTGGCGGCTACCGGCACCGAGATCAGCACGATGTCGGAGCCCGACACGGCGCGCAGCGCCGATTCGGCCGCCACGTCGATCACGCCCAGGCGCTTGGCCAGCTCGGTGGTGGTGGGCGACTTGCTGTAGCCAACCACATGCTGCACCAGGCCGGCACGCTTGAGTGCCAGCGCGAACGAGCCGCCCATCAGGCCGCAGCCGATCACACCGAGTTGCTGGAACATCATCAGTGCACGTCGATGGGGTAGGTGCCCAGCACCTTGAAGAAGGCGCAGGCCTCGCGCAGCGCACGCAGTGCCGTGCCCACGTGCGGCTCGTCCGGGTGGCCTTCGATGTCGATGTAGAAGTAGTACTCCCACTGGCCCGAACGCGCCGGGCGCGACTCGAAGCGGGTCATGGACACGCCGTATTCCTTCAGCGGCACCAGCAGGTCGTGCACCGCGCCGGGCTTGTTGGCCACCGAGACGATCAGGCTGGTGCAGTCGTGCCCCGAGGGCTTGGGTGCAGGGTGGCGGTCGGGGTGGGTGAGGATGGCGAAACGCGTGCGGTTGTGGGCATCGTCCTGGATCGCCGGGGCCAGGGTGTGCATGCCGAACTCGGCCGCAGCGCGCACGCTGGCGATGGCGGCCAGGCCTGCATCCAGGCTGGCCAGGCGGGCGCCCTCGGCATTGCTGGACACCGGCCGCCGCTCCACATCGGGCAGGTGGTGGCTCAGCCAGCCATGGCATTGCGCCAGGGCCTGGGGGTGGGCGCACACGGAGTGGATGCCGGCCAGGGCATTGGTCTTGCGCAGCAGGTTGTGGCGCACGATCAGGCTGGTCTCGCCGACGATGAACAGCGGCGTGGTCAGGAACAGGTCCAGCGAGCGGGCCACCACGCCTTCGGTGCTGTTCTCCACCGGCACCACGCCGAAATCGGCCGCGCCCGCGGTGGTGGTGCGGAACACCTCGTCGAAGCTGGCGCAGGGCACGCGCACGATGGAGCTGCCGAAGAAGCCCAGCGCCGCCTCCTCGCTGAAGGTGCCGGCCGGGCCCAGGTAGGCCACGCGGGTGGGCGCCTCCAGCGCACGGCTGGCCGACATGATCTCGCGCCAGATCGGCGCCACGCAGTCGTTCTTCAGCGGGCCGGGGTTGATCGCCTTGAGGCCGTCGATCACCTGGGCTTCACGCTCGGGCCGGAAGACGGGCGAGCCTTCGTGCTTCTTCAATTCGCCCACTTCCACCACCACCTGCATGCGGCGGTTCAGCACATCCAGCAGTTCGCGGTCGAGGGCGTCGATGCGCTGGCGCAAGGCCAGCAGGGCGGGGTTGGTGCCGCTGTCGGCAGCAGGCTTGGGGTCGACGGGATCAGCCATGGCGCTGGGCAAAGTCCCTCAGGTAGCCCACCAGGGCCATCACGCCTTCCAGCGGCATCGCGTTGTAGAGGGAGGCGCGCATGCCACCCACGCTCTTGTGGCCCTTGAGCTGCAGCAGGCCACGTTCCCTGGCGCCGGTCAGGAAGGTCTCGTTCAGCGTCTCGTCGTGCAGGAAGAAAGGCACGTTCATGCGCGAGCGGCCTTCCCGGGCCACCCGGTTGCCGTAGAAGCCCGAGCCGTCCAGGTAGCCGTACAGCAACTCGGCCTTGGCGATGTTGCGCGCCTCCATCGCCGCCACGCCGCCCTGGGCCTTGAGCCACTGGAACACCAGGCCGGCGATGTAGATGGCGTAGGTGGGCGGGGTGTTGAACATCGAGCCGTTGTCGGCCACGATCTTGTAGTCGAAGGCGCTGGGGCAGGCGGCCAGGGCATGGCCCAGCAGGTCTTCGCGCACGATCACCAGGGTCAGGCCGGCCGGGCCGATGTTCTTCTGCGCGCCGGCAAAGGCCAGGCCCACACGCTGCCAGTCCATGGTGCGCGACAGGATGTGCGAGGAGCAGTCGATCACCAGCGGCGCACTGCAGCCCAGCGCGGCCAGGTCGGGCAGCTCGTGGTACTCCACGCCGTGGATGGTCTCGTTGCTGCACAGGTGCACGTAGCTGGCATTGCTGCGCAGCTGCCAGTGCGCGGGCGCCGGCAGGCTGGTGTGGCCGTCGGCGGCATTGCTGGCGGCCACGGCCACGTCGGCATAGCGCCGTGCCTCGGCGGCCGACTTCTGCGACCAGGCGCCGCTGACCACCACGTCCACCGCACCGCCGCGCGACAGGTTCAGCGGCACGATGGCGTTCTCGGCCAGCCCGCCACCCTGCATGAACAGGATGCGGAACTGCGGCGGCACGGCCAGCAGTTCACGCAGATCGGCCTCGGCCTGCTCGGCGATGCCGATGAACTCGCGGCCGCGGTGGCTCATCTCCATCACGCTCATGCCACAGCCGTGCCAGTCCAGCATCTCGGCGGCGGCCTGGGCCAGCACAGGTTCGGGCAGCGCAGCCGGCCCGGCGGAAAAGTTGTAGGGGCGCATGCCCTGGCTCCTCGGTGCGCAGCGGCGCTGGGCTTACTTCTTGGCCGGGCCGGAGGCCTTGGGGGCGGCGGGCTTGGCACCCCCTGCGGCATTGCCCGCTGGTTCACCCACGGCCGCGCGCAGCTTGCTGCCCATCACCTGCTCCAGCGCCTTCAGCTTGGGCTCGATCTGCGGGCGGGTCTCGGCGATCAGCTTCTGGCCCAGGCTCTGCTGCAGCTCGGGCGAGAGTTGCTGGTACTTCTTGCTGACGGGCGACTCGAACCAGGCGATCAGCACCTTCAGCTCGTCCTCGCTGAACTTCTCTTCCAGCGCCGCGCCGATGGTGCCGGGTGCGTTCTTCCAGGCGCTGGCGCGCAGCACCGGCGCCACGTCGTCGAAGAACTTCTTCACCTCGGCCTGCAGTTCGGCGCCCAGCGCCTCGCGCTTGTCGGCCGGCACGCGGGCCATGGCCTGGCCGGCCACCTGCAGCACTTGGTTGGCAGTCTGGTTGGCCAGGCCTGCGCCGAGGCTCTCGATGCCGGCCTGTTGCAGGGTCAGCACCTTCTGCACCAGTTCCTTCTTGGCCGGCGAGGCAGTGCCCTGTGCCATGGCGGCAACCGCCACGGTGGAGAGGAGGGCCGTGCAGGCCAGTCGGGTGGCCTGTCGCAAGATCAGCTTCATGGGGTGTCCAGGTTGGGGGAGTCGGGGGTGTCTTGGTCGGCGCTGCCGTCGGCATCGTCGTCGCCTTGGGCGTCCACGTTGGCATCGTTCTCCACGATGCGCTGCAGGCCGGAAAGTTTGCTGCCGTCGTCCAGCGCGATCAGGGTGACGCCCTGGGTGGCGCGGCCGAGTTCACGGATCTCGCTGACCCGGGTGCGCACCAGCACACCACGGTCGGTGATCAGCATGATCTCGTCAGCCGGCCGCACCAGGGTGGCGGCCACCACACGGCCGTTGCGCTCCGTCTGCTGGATGGCGATCATGCCCTTGGTGCCACGGCCGTGGCGGGTGTACTCCTGGATGTTGGTGCGCTTGCCGTAGCCGTTCTCGGTGGCGGTCAGCACGCTCTGGGTCTCGTCTTCGGCCACCAGCATGGCGATGACGTTCTGGCCGTCTTCCAGCATCATGCCGCGCACGCCACGCGCCTGTCGGCCCATGGGGCGCACGTCGTCCTCGTCGAAGCGCACGGCCTTGCCGCCATCGGAGAACAGCATCACGTCGTGCTTGCCGTCGGTGAGCGCGGCGCCCACCAGCTGGTCACCCTCGTCCAGGTCGACGGCGATGATGCCGGCCTTGCGCGGGTTGCTGAACTCGTCGAGCGCGGTCTTCTTCACCGTGCCCAGCGCCGTGCCCATGAAGATGAAGTGGTCGGCCGGGAAGCGGCGGAATTCACCCGTCAGCGGCAGCACCACGGTCACCTTCTCGCCCGGCTGCAGCGGGAACATGTTGACGATGGGCCGCCCGCGTGAGTTGCGCGAGCCCTGCGGCACTTCCCACACCTTCAGCCAGTAGACGCGGCCGCGGTCGGAGAAGCACAGGATCCAGTCGTGGGTGTTGGCGATGAAGAGCTGGTCGATCCAGTCGTCTTCCTTGGTCTGGGTGGCCTGCTTGCCGCGCCCGCCACGCTTCTGCGCCCGGTATTCGGCCAGCGGCTGGCTCTTGATGTAGCCGGTGTGGCTGAGCGTGACCACCATGTCGGTGGGCGTGATCAGGTCTTCGGTGCCCAGCTCCTGCACGTTGTGCTCGATCACGCTGCGGCGTGCGCCCAGCTTGGTCTGGCCGAACTCGGTCTTCACCGCCAGCAGCTCGTCGCTGATGATGGTGGTCACACGCTCGGGCTTGGCCAGGATGTCGAGCAGGTCGGCGATGACGGCCATCACCTCCTTGTACTCGCCGATGATCTTGTCCTGCTCCAGGCCAGTGAGGCGCTGCAGGCGCATCTGCAGGATTTCCTGGGCCTGGTCGTCGCTGAGCCGGTACAGGCCGTCGGCCTGCAGGCCGTAGCTGTCGGGCAGGCCCTCGGGCCGGTAGGCCTTGCTGGCGCCGGGGTTGTCGGTCTCGGTGCGCAGCAGCATCTCGCGCACCATCGAGCTGTCCCAGCTCTTGGCCATCAGCGCGGCCTTGGCCACCGGCGGCGTGGGGCTGGTCTTGATGGTCTCGATGAACTCGTCGATGTTGGCCAGCGCCACCGCCAGGCCCTCGAGCACATGGCCACGCTCACGCGCCTTGCGCAGCTCGAACACGGTGCGGCGTGTCACCACCTCGCGCCGGTGCTCGAGGAAGATGTCCAGCAGCTGCTTGAGGTTGCACAGCTTGGGCTGGCCGTCGATCAGGGCCACCATGTTGATGCCGAAGGTGTCCTGCAGCTGCGTCTGCTTGTACAGGTTGTTCAGCACCACCTCGGGCACTTCACCGCGCTTCAGTTCGATCACCACCCGCATGCCGGACTTGTCGCTCTCGTCCTGGATGTGGCTGATGCCGTCGATCTTCTTCTCGTGCACCAGCTCGGCGATGCGCTCGAGCAGCGTCTTCTTGTTCACCTGGTAGGGGATCTCGTCGACGATGATCGACTGGCGTGAACCCTTGTCGATGTCCTCGAAGTGGCACTTGGCCCGCATCACCACCTTGCCGCGGCCGGTGCGGTAGCCCTCGCGCACGCCGTTGATGCCGTAGATGATGCCGGCGGTGGGGAAATCGGGCGCCGGCACGATCTCCATCAGCTCCTCGATGGTGGCGCCGGGCGCCCGCAGCAGGTGCAGGCAGGCGTCGACGATCTCGTTCAGGTTGTGCGGCGGGATGTTGGTGGCCATGCCCACCGCGATGCCGGCCGATCCGTTCACCAGCAGGTTGGGCAGCTTGGCCGGCAGCACCGTCGGCTCTTTCTCCGAGCCGTCGTAGTTGGGCGCGAAGTCGACCGTCTCCTTGTCCAGGTCGTCCAGCATCTCGTGGGCGATCTTGGACAGGCGGATCTCGGTGTAGCGCATGGCCGCGGCGTTGTCGCCGTCCACGCTGCCGAAGTTGCCCTGGCCGTCCACCAGCATGTGGCGCAGGCTGAAGTCTTGCGCCATGCGCACGATGGTGTCGTACACCGCGGTGTCGCCGTGCGGGTGGTACTTGCCGATCACGTCGCCGACGATGCGCGCGCTCTTCTTGTAAGGCCGGTTCCAGTCGTTGTTCAGCTCGTGCATGGCGAACAGCACACGCCGGTGCACCGGCTTCAGGCCGTCACGTGCGTCGGGCAGGGCGCGCCCCACGATCACGCTCATCGCGTAGTCCAGGTAAGAGCGGCGCATCTCCTCTTCGAGGCTGATGGGCAGTGTTTCCTTGGCGAAGGGCGTCATGCAGATGCGGCGGGGCGGCGCCGTGGGGCAACGGGGTGCTGGCGCAGACCGATCTGCGCGGCAACCGGCGATTCTATGCGGCGCCAAGGTGTCGCAGCCATGCAACAACACGGGCGCCTCAACGCATCTGGCGGCTGAAAATCTGGTTGGCAGAAGGCCCTATGGCACAATGATTCATCGGTGGCAAACGCTTGCCAAACCGGGTGTTTGCCGGCTTTTCTTGCTTCCGATTTGGACATTACGCAGGCATCTGCGGCTTTCCTCGAGAGGAGAATCATGAAGAAACTCAACAAGGTGGCGGTGCTTTTCGCGTCGGCCGCTATCGCTGCTCCCTTTGCGGCCCTTGCCCAATCAAACGGTGCCGACAACTGGCGCAGCACCGATGGCACCGTGTGGAAGAACGGCACCAACGAACTCTGCTGGCGCAACGCCAACTGGACGCCCGCCACTGCCAACCAGGCTTGCGATGGCGCCCTGAAGCCTGCTCCGGCTCCGGCCCCCGCTCCGGTGGCCGCACCTGCACCGGCTCCTGCCGCAGCACCGGCGCCTGCTCCGGCGCCCGCTCCGGTCCCCGTGCCCGCCCCGGCTGCCCCGGTCAGCGAAAAGGTCACCTTCGCAGCCGACGCCTTCTTCGACTTCGACAAGTCGGTGCTGAAGCCCGAAGCCAAGGCCAAGCTGGACGATCTGGTCGGCAAGACCTCGGCCGTGGCACTGGAAGTCATCATCGCCGTGGGTCACACCGACTCCGCCGGTACCGATGCCTACAACCAGAAGCTGTCGGTGGCGCGTTCCGAAGCCGTCAAGGCCTACCTGGTGGGCAAGGGCATCGAAAAGAACCGCGTCTACACCGAAGGCAAGGGCGAGAAGCAGCCGGTTGCCGACAACAAGACCGCCGAAGGCCGCGCCAAGAACCGCCGCGTGGAAATCGAAGTGGTGGGCACCCGCGCCAAGAAGTGATCGCAGGCCTTCGGGCCTTGCACTGGCGCGCTGCCCCTGGGCGGCTGCCACGAACAAACCCCGCTTCGGCGGGGTTTTGCGTTTCTGGTTGCCGCTTCTGTCAGCCGTTACGATGTCGCCATGAACCTGAATGCCGATCCCCAGGAACTCGCCAAGTTCGGCGAGCTTGCACACCAGTGGTGGGACACCGAGGGTGACTTCCGGCCCTTGCACCAGATCAATCCGCTGCGCCTGGACTGGATCGACCAGCAGGCCCGGCTGGCTGGCAAGCGTGTGCTGGATGTCGGCTGCGGTGGGGGCATCCTGGCCGAATCGATGGCGCAGCGTGGTGCCGACGTGCTGGGCATCGACCTGTCGACCAAGCCACTGCGCGTGGCGCAGCTGCATGCGCTGGAGAGTGGCATCACCTCGCTGCGCTACCGCGAGGTTGCGGTCGAGGTGCTGGCCGACGAACTGCCGGCCAGCTTCGACGTGGTCACCTGCATGGAGATGCTGGAGCATGTGCCGCAGCCAGCGTCGGTGGTGCAGGCCTGCGCACGGCTGGTCAAACCCGGGGGCTGGGTTTTCTTCTCCACCATCCACCGCAATGCCAAGGCCTGGGTGCACGCCATCGTGGGCGCGGAGCATGTGCTCAAGCTGCTGCCACGGGGCACACACGAGTACCAACGCTTCATCCGCCCCAGTGAGCTGACGCGCTGGACGCGTGAATCCGGCCTGACGGCGGGTGGTTTCAAGGGCCTGGGCTACAACCCGATCTCCCAGCGCTACAGCCTCACCGACGACATCTCGGTGAACTACCTGCTGGCCTGCAGGGCCAGCCCGTGAAGGCGCGGCCGGTGCTGCTGTTCGACCTCGACGGCACGCTGATCGACAGTGCGCCCGACCTGGCCGGCGCCGCCAACGATCTGCGGGCGGCACATGGCCTGGCGCCGCTGCCCAGCGCTGCGTTGCGGCCGATGGTGGGCGCGGGCGCGCGTGGCATGGTGGGCATCGCCTTCGGCGTGCTGCCCGGTGATGCACGCTTTGAGGGCTTGAAGGATGCCTTCCTGGCGCGGTATGCCGAGCGGCTGCTGCACAGCACGCAGGTGTTCGACGCCATGCAGCCGGTGCTGGACCGGCTGGACGCCGCTGGCCTGCCCTGGGGCATCGTCACCAACAAGGCCATGCGGTTCACGGCGCCGCTGGTGGAGGGGCTGGGCCTTGCGCAGCGGGCCCGGGTGGTGATCGCCGGCGACACCACGCCGCATGCCAAGCCCCATCCCGAGCCATTGCTGGAGGCGGCGCGCCGCCTCGGGGTGGCGGCCGGGGCCTGTGCCTACATCGGTGACGACCACCGCGACATGCAGGCCGGCCGTGCCGCCGGCATGGCCACGCTGGCGGCAGCCTGGGGCTACCTGGGCCAGGGTGAGCCGGTGCAGGCCTGGGGCGCCGACCAGGTGCTTTCTTCGCCGGGCGAGCTCTTGCAATGGCTGGATCTGGCCTAAACTGCTGGTCACCAGGGGCCGACCTGGCTTCGACGTGGGTGCGGAGTCGGTTCAGGGCATGCCGAGCACCAGTTCGCTCGTAAAACCACTGGAAACAAAGTAACTGCGAACGATACTTCGTACGCCCTCGCCGCTTAAAAACCGGTGAGCTTCGCAACGGTTGGCCGATGGGCCGGGCCGGAGGTGTCAAGCAATTGACGCTGATGGCTGCGAAGTCATTCACATTGGCTGGTGCCCGGTTGCGTCATTCAGCCGGGGACGAGACTCAAGTGACTGGTGGGTCGGGTAGCGTGCTGCTGCGCGACCAGACCCACGAGACTCAAATCAGACAGCTAAGCATGTAGAACTGGCCGGTGATGGCTTGCGGACGGGGGTTCGATTCCCCCCGGCTCCACCATTTGAGGGTCCGAGAGGGTCCATAGAAGTACGAAAAGCCCAAGGAAATCAACACCTTGGGCTTTTTCTTTGTCCGTTGAAGTGCAGGAACTTCCGCCGGCTTCCGGCCCGTCATGCAGGAACTTTTACAGGAACTGCAAAATCCGGGTTCCTGCGCTTTGAAAGTTCCTGCATGGCACGCGAGCTGATCCCCGGTGATGTCACCATCCGCAGCATCAAGCCAGGCGACCCCCGCAAGCGCTTGAACGACGGCGACGGGCTGTATCTGCGCCTGTTCGTGAACGGCGGCTCTCATGGCTGGCGCCTGGACTACACCATCAACGGTGTCCGTAAGAACCTGAGTCTGGGCACCTATCCCGATACAGGCCTGGGGTTGGCCAGGCGCAAGGCCGACGAGGCCCGGCGCCTGGTGAGCGAAGGAACGGACCCAAGTGCCGTACGCAAAGCCAAGAAGGCCACGGCGCTGGAAGCCAGGGAAGCGGCCAAGCTGGCCGATGCAGGCCTGCCGCCGAAGGACTCGTTTGAATCCGTGGCTCGGGAGTGGTTGGGCGGCATCCACGGTGTGAAGGTGAGCACCGGCCACGCTGAACGGACCCGCATCCGTTTGGAGCAAGACGTGTTCCCCTGGCTCGGGCGCCGCCCTGTCGGGGCCATCAAGCCCGCCGAGTTGCTGGAGTGCCTGCGCCGGATCGAGCAACGGGGCGCCATTGAGACAGCGCACCGGGCCAAGCAGGCATGTGGGCAGGTGTTCCGGTATGCGATTGCCACCGACCGCTGCGAGCGTGACCCCGCTGCAGACCTGCGCGAGGCGCTGACGCCCATCCAGTCGCGCCACCATGCGGCCGTGACGGACCCCAAGCGGGTGGGCGAGCTGTTGCGGGCATGCGATGCGTACAAGGGCCATCCTGTCACGCGGGCGGCCCTGTCCCTAGCACCCCTGGTCTTTCAGCGGCCTGGCGAGCTGCGGCACGCGGAGTGGTCCGAGGTTGATCTGGCCGGCGCGGTCTGGACGATCCCGGCCGAGCGCATGAAACGCAGCAAGCAAGCCAAGGCGACGGGCGCTGCCCACGTTGTGCCGCTGAGCCGGCAGGCGGTGGAGATCCTGCAGGACCTGGAACCGCTGACCGGCGCCGGTCGGTATGTGTTCCCCAACATGCGCACTAAGGGGCGGCCCATGTCGGATGCTGCCGTTCTGGCCGCCATGCGCCGCATGGGCTTCCCCAAGGATGAGATGACCGGCCACGGATGGCGGGCGACGGCCCGCACCATGCTTGCCGAGCGGCTGAGCGTGCCAGATGCGGTGATCGAGGCCCAGCTAGCCCACAACGTGCGCGACAGCCTGGGGCGTGCCTACAACCGTACCGAGTTCCTGGAGCAGCGCCGAAAGATGATGCAGACGTGGGCCGACTACCTGGACCGGCTACGCCACGGTGGCGAGGTGGTCGAGTTGGCCAGCAAACGCACGGGCAAGCCGACGGAGTAGGCGCACCGCTGCCTGCATGCATCGCCCGGCCTTGTGCCGGGCGTTGTCCATCTAGATCGGCTGTTGGCTGGTCGTCCCGGGTCTGCGCTGCTGCCTGGGCGTGCACCGCGTTGCCCGAGTGGGCGAGCGGGGCCAAGCGGGCCAGGTGTCAGGCGGTGCCTGATGGCGGCGGCGGGTCACCTTTTCGCGCTGCGTTTTCCTGGGTTTTGGCACCAAGAAGAGGAAGTGAGGCAGCGATTCCAGACCGGGCCTGGCCAGCCGTGGAATCGTTCAGCAGCTGTCCTAGGTTGGCGCACAGCGAAAAACGGACGGGAACAGCGGGAACAGGGCCGATAGCTTGAAGCTAAGTGGTTGTCAGATATGGGAATTGATGCCGAGGAGGTGGACGGGAACAAAACGGGAACAGAACGGGAACAACGGGAACAAGAAGAGAAGAGATAGAGAGAAGCTATTCCTTCGTTCTTCTGTCCCTTGTGGGGTGCTTGTCCCTCTGTTGGTCCTCCCCCTGGGGTGGGGTTGCGGATACGAATCGAGCGCAGACCCGCGCTAGCGGCTGGCGGTTGGAAAGGTTGAGGGTGAGCGGTTGTGCCGGCAGCTGGCCGCTGCACCGGCCATGGCGTGCTGCAGCTGGTGGAGCTGTTGGCCATCGGCGCCAAGTGGCCGAGCTGGTGGACAAGCCGGCCAGCAGCTGGCGCTGGTCGAGCTGCTGGCGACCGCACCGGCCGCTGCTGGCTGCGCCTGGTGGAGCTGGTGTTCGCAGCGCCTGCCGTGGCGTGCTGCAGCTTGCCGAGCTGGTAGCGCCATGGCGGTTGCCGGGCGGATCTGCCGGCCGTCGGCGCCAGCTGGTCGAGCTGGTGGCAACCGCGCCGGCTGCGGCGTGCTGCAGTTGGTGGAGCTGTTGGCCCGGCCGGGCTGCAGGCGGTGCTGGTCGAACTGCTGGCGACCCCACCGGTCTCTGCGTGCTGCGCCTTGTCGAGCTGGTGGCCGCTGCACCGGCCGCGGCGTGCTGCAGCTGGTGGCGGTCGGCGCCAGGTGGTCGAGCTGCTGGCCAGGTGGTGCTGCTTGCAGCTGGCGCTGGTCTGGTGGTGGCCGCCCTGCTGGCCGCTGCACCGACCGCGGCGTGCTGCACCTGGTCGAGCTGTTGGCCATGCCGGCCTGCAGCCGGTGCAGGTCTGGTGGTGGCCGGCCAACGCGCTCGCCGTAGCGTGCCGCGCGTGGTCAAGCTGCTGGCATGGGTGTGCCAGGTGGCCAGGGGAGGGGGGGTCAAAAGTCTGGGGGGCGAGACCCGGAAACCGATCGGTTAGCCATTTTTCTGTGCACGCAAGTTATAGGGGTGGGGGGGTATGTTTGGGTTTGAGGGTCTTCATCCCGGACACCGCTCCGATACCTCCGTTCGCAACGTGTCAGAACTGCAGGGGGGGTATCCAGTCGGTTGATCGGCGCAGGGTTGAACGGGTCCTCCCACGGGTCACGCAATGCGGGTCATTCGCGATCGCGTGCCGTGCTTCTTCGCAGGGCCTGCAACTTGGGGGACAGGGGACAACCCGCTGGCGGGATGGGCCAGGCGCTGCCGGTCACCCCTTGGAAACGTGATCGGGTGAACTCACTGACTGCGCAAGGTGCAGCGGGCAGCCGGGCCGATGGCGATTCCTTCCCGCGATCCGCGCACGCTGGCGCACTCCCCTGGAAAAAATGCGCGGAATAGTTGCCCCTGAGCCCGCCACAAGCGGCCGGCGTGTGTATCGGATGCCAGTTTGTGCAGGCGTCTGGACGCGACCGGGGCGGCGGCGTGTACCGATTGACGGCTGGGGCCGTGCAGGCGTCTGCACCGTGCCGAGCTGCTGCCGCTGGTGCTGGGCCGGATCCCTGCGGCCGGTGCCGAGCTGCTGCACCTGGTCGAGCTGGTCGCGCTCGATCACGCTGCCGGCCGGCGTCGAGCTGCTGGCCAGGGCCGCCAGGTGGGCGAGCTGCTGCACCTGGTCGAGCTGCACCAGGCCGAGCTGCTGCAGGGCCTGCAGCGTGCTGAGCTGCCGCCCCTGGTGCTGCGCCTGGTCGACGCGGCTTCGAGCTGGTGGCCGTCGAGTTGCTGGCCAGTGCCACCAGGCGGGTGAGCTGCTGGGTCTGGTCGAGCTAGCTGCACTCGATCGCGCTGCGGGTCGGTGCTGAGCTGCTGCCGCTGGCGCTGCGTCTGGTCGCGCCGCGACCGGCGTCGAGCTGGTGGCCGTCGAGCTGGTGGCTAGAGCCACCAGGCGGGCAAGCTGCTGCGCCTGGTCGCGCTGGCCGCGCTCGACTGCGCTGCGGGTCGGCGTCGAGCCGCACCAGGCCGAGCTGCTGCGGGGTCTGCAGCGTGCTGAGCTGCTGCCCCTGGTGGTGCACGGTGCCGAGCTGGCCGCGCTCGATCACGCTGCCGGCCGGTGCCGAGCTGAACCAGGCCGAGCTGCTGCAGGGCCCGCACGTGCTGAGCTGCTGCCGCTGGCACTGCGCCTGGTCGACGCGGCCGGCGTCGAGCTGCTGGGCGTGTCCACCGTGGCGAGCTGCCGCACCTGGTCGCGCTGGCCGCTCTCGGTTGCACTGCCGGCCGGCGTCGAGCTGCACCAGGCCGAGGCTGCTGCGGGGCCTGCAGCGTGCTGAGCTGCTGCCGCCGGGCCACCAGGTGGGCGAGCCGCTGGCGCTGGTCGAGCTGGTCGCGCTCGATAGCGCTGCGGGCCGGCGTCGAGCTGCACCAGGCCGAGCTGCTGCAGGCGCCTGCACGTGGTCGCGCTGCTGGCCGGTGGCCTTCGGGCGGTCGAGCTGATGCTTCCAAGGGTTGAAATCGATAGACCAGGCTTCATCTAACCGGGTGCGGATTTAGGGATTGCCTACTACAGCCCTCGTTTCCGTGGTCGATAATCCGGCCGTCCCGGCGAAAGCCGGTAGGAGTCTGCGGCGCGAAACATCGCTGCAGCCGCCCGGGCAGGCGATTCCAAGCTAGCCCGGGTGTTTGTCTTCAAAGCCCCGTGTCCGGGGCTTTTTCTTTGCTGCTCCATGCCACTGCCCTACCGGCCGGCGCCAGGCGAAATACTGATCTGTTCGTTCGACGATGCAGCCCGCGGGGCTGAAATGGTCAAGCGCCGGCCGGTTGTGGTTGTGTCCTGCCGTACAAGTCACCATCGCAGCCTTTGCACCGTGGTGCCGCTTTCCACGACTGCGCCCGCGCCTCCTATGCTGTGGCATCACCCGATGCCTCATCTATCGGTGGCCGGCTGGGTGGCCAAGTCCCCCATGTGGGCCAAGTGCGACATGCTGGCGACAGTGAGCTTTGATCGCCTAAATGCTCCCTACCTGAAATCTCGGGCGGGTAGACGGTATCTGAACCATGCGCTAGCCCCGGAAGACCTTGAGGCGGTCCGCGCCTGCATTCGGGCTTACTTGGATCTATAGCAGTCGCGCCGATCACGGCCGAGCTGCTGCCGCTGGTGTTGCGCCTGGTCGACGCGGCCGGCGCCGGGCTGGTGGCCGTCGAGTTGCTGGCCAGGGCCACCAGGCGGGCGAGCTGCTGGGCCTGGTCGAGCTGGCCGCACTCGATCGCGCCGCCGGCCAGTGCTGAGCTGCACCAAGCCGAACCGCTGCAGGGCCTGCGGCGTGCCGAGTTGCTGCCGCTGGTGCTGGGCCTGGTCGGCGCGGCCGGCGTCGAGCTGCAGGCTGTCGAGCTGCTGACCGGTGGCAACCAGGCGGCCGAGCCGCTGCACCGGGTCGAGCTGCTGGCGCTGTCCGACGCCCGGTCGCGCTGCTGCAGTTGCCTGCACGAGTCCAGCCTGCCGGCTTCGAGCTGCCGCCGGTGCCGTTGCGCCAGGCTGAGCCGCCGCACTTGATCGACGTCGAGTTGGCCACCAGGCCGGCGCCGAGCCGCGACCCGTCGAGCTGCTGCCGTTGGTACTGCACACGATCAGCCGTGCCTGCGTCGAGCCGGTAGCCGCGGCGCTTGCGGCTGCGCCGCGCCAGATCGAGCTGCTTGCCGATGGCCACTATGCGAGGCCGCGGCGGGCCTGCTAATCTCACTAACCTCTGAGGAGGCAGGTCATGAGCAAGGGACAGGATCGCACCATTTCTCGTCGCCAGGACGGTTCATGGGAGAACAAGCGGAACGACGCCGAGCGGGCCTCTAGCCTGCACAAGACGCAGAAAGAAGCCGTCAATGCTGCAAAAGGGCTCCTTCAAAGGCAGGGCGGCGGAGAGCTGACTACGAAGGGCGTTGACGGGAAGATTCGGAGCAAAGACACGATCGCCCCCGGGAACGATCCAAACCCTCCGAAAGACAAGGAACACTGACCGGCTTGTTATCGGCTTGGGCCTGCTTCGCGGGCCCGAGGCAATCGCGACCGAGTTGCTGCCCCTGGCTCTGCACCTTGTCGGCACTGCCGGCGTCGAGTTGCTGTCCAGTGGGAACCGGGCCGAGTCGCTGCACTTGATCGAGCTGCCCCGCCGGTGGCAGCACCGGCCGCGGCAGAGTTGCTGGCTGTGTCTTTCAAGGTGGCCGAGCTAGTGCAGGCGCCTGTACGTGGTTGAGCGGGCCGGCGTATGCCCGGCATAGCTGCTGCTGGGCCTGCAGGGTTACGAGCTGCTGCCGCTGGCGCTGCGCCTGGTCGAGCTGCAGCGAGCCGAGTTGTTGCCGCCGGTGACCACTAGGCGGCCGAGCTGCTGCACCCTGTCGACCGCTGGGCCTGGCCAGCTCTGGCCTGTGGTGGCACCAGGTCAAGCTGCTGCAGGCGTCTGTGCCAGGTCGAGCTGCTGGGCGTGGCGATCGCGGCGCCGGCCGTCGATCTGCTGTAGGTGGTCGAACTGGTCGCGCTCGATCGCGGCCGAGCTGCTGGCCAGCGTGCACCTGGCCGAGCTGCACCAGGCCGAGCTGCCGTGGCGCCGGTAGGGGGCTGAGCTGCTGCCGCTGGTGCTGCACCTGGTCGACGGTGGCGGCCGTCGAGCTGCTGGGCGCGGCGATCGCGGCGCCGGCTGTCGAGCTGCTGCAGGTGGTTGAGCTGGCCACCAGGCCGAGCTGCTGGCCGGCGTGCACCTGGTCGAGCTGGCCACCAGGCCGGGCTGCCGCGGTGCCCGGCAGGGTGCTGAGCTGCTGCCGCTGGTGCTGCACCTGGTCGACGGTGCCGGCGTCGAGCTGCTGGCCGCTCACCACCAGGCCGAGCTGCACCGGGCCGAGCTGCTGCGGCGCCGGCCGTCGAGCTGCTGCAGGTGATCGAGCTGGCCACCCTCGATCGCGGCCGAGCTGCTGGCCGGCGTGCACCTGGCCGCCCACCACCAGGCCGAGCTGCTGGCCAGCGTGTGCCAGGCCGAGCTGCCGTGGCGCCGGCAGGGTGCTGAGCTGCTGCCGCTGGCACTGCACCTGGGCGACGGTGGCGGCCGTCGAGCTGCTGCAGGTGGTCGAGCTGGCCACGCTCGATCGCGGCCGAGCTGCTGGCCAGCGTGTGCCAGGCGGAGCTGCACCAGGCCGAGCTGCTGGCGGTCCTGCAGGGCGCCCACCAGGCCGAGCTGCTGCCGCTGGTGCTGACCTGGTGGTGATCGAGCTGCAGGCCGTTGAGCTGCTGCCGCTGGTGCACCTGGTCGTCGGTGCCGGCGTCGAGCTGCTGGCCTGGCCAGCTCGGGCCGGTGGCTACCAGGTGGCCGAGCTGCTGCGCCTGGTCGAGCTTGTGCGGTCGGTGGCCGGCGCTGGCCTGGTGGTGATCGAGCTGCAGGCCGTGGAGCTGCTGCCGCTGGCGGTGCGCCTGGTCGACGGTGCCGGCTTCGAGCTGCTGCCGCGGCCGTGGCCGGCCTGGTCGTGATGGTGGTGGTCGAGCGGCTGCCGCTGGCGCTGCGCCTGGTCGACGGTGCCTGCGTCGAGCTGCACCGGGCCGAGCTGCTGTACCTGGTCGGCGGTGCCGCGCTCGATCGAGGCCGGCGCCGGCCTGGTGGTGGTCGAGCTGCAGACCGTCGAGCTGCTGCCGCTGGCGCCGCGCCTGGTCGATGGTGCCGGCGTCGGGCTGCACCAGGCCTAGCCGCTGCGCCTGGTCGAGCTACTGTGGTCGGTGGCCGGCGCCGGCGTTGTGGTGGCCGAGTTGCGGGCCGTCGAGCTGCTGCTGGCGCTGCGCCTGGTCGACGGTGCCTGCGTCGAACTGCACCGGGCCGAGCTCCTGCGCCTGGTCGAGCTGCTGCGGCCCGTGGCCGGCGCTGCGCTCGATCGAGGTCGGCGCCTGCCTGGTGGTGTGGCTGCAGGCCATGGAGCTGCTGCCGCTGGTGCTGCGCCGGGTCGACGCTGCCGGCGTCGAGCTGGTGGCCTGGCCAGCCCGGGCCGGCGGCTACCAGGTGGCCGAGCTGCTGCGCCTGGTCGGGCTGCTGCGGCCGTAGCCGGCGCTGCGCTCGATCGAGGCCGGCTCCTGTCTGGTGGTGCGGCTGCAGGCCGTGGAGCTGCTGCCGCTGGTGCTGCGCCTGGTCGACGCTACCGGCGTCGAGCTGGTGGCCTGGCCAGCTCGGGCCGACGGCCACCAGGTGGCCGAGCTGCTGCACCTGGTCGCGCTGCCGCGGTCGTGGCCGGCGCCGGCCCGGCAGTGGTCGAGCTGCAGGCCGTGCCGGCGTCGAGCTGCTGCCGCTGGCGCTACAGCAGGTTGACGGTGCCGGCCTGGCCGAGCTGCTGGGCCTGGCCAGCGCGGGCCGGCGCTGGTGGTGGTGCGCTCGATCGCGGCCGAGCTACTGCACATGGCCGAGCTTCCCCCCGTGTGGCGGCAGCCGATCGGGCACACCCGGTCGACAGTGGAGGCGTCGGGCTGCTGGCCAGGGCCACCAGGTGAGCGAGCTGCTGGGCCTGGTCGAGCTGGCCGCGCTCTATCGCGCCGCCGGCCGGTGCTGAGCTGCACCAGGCCGAGCTGCTGCCCGAGCTGCGGCCGGGCGGTGCCACTAGGCGGCCGAGTTGCAGGCCGTCGAGCTGCTGCCGCAGGTGCCGCACGCAGTCGAGCTGTTGCGCTCGATTGCGGCCGGCGTGGTGGCCTGGTGGTGGTCGAGCTGCCGCCGCTGGTGCTGCACGCGGCCGAGCTGCTGCACCCGCTGCAGCGGGCCGGCGCCGGCCTGGTGGTGGCCGAGCTGCTGAGCCTGGCCGAGCTTTCCCCTTGTGGTGGCAGCCGAGCGGGTGCACCTGGTCGACGGTGCCGGCGTCGAGCTGCACCAAGCCGAACTGCTGCGCCTGGTCGAGCTGATGCCGCTGCTGCACCTGGTCGGCGGTGCCGCGCTCGATCGAGGCCGGCGCCGGCCTGGTGGTGGTCGAGCTGCTGCCGCCGCGGTGGCCGGCCTGGTCGTGGTGATCGAGCAGCAGGCCGTGCCGGCGTCGAGCTGCTGCTGCTGGCGCTACACCATGTTGACGGTGCCGGCCTGGCCGAGCTGCCGGGCCTGGCCAGCGCGGGCCGCTGGTGGTGGTGCGCTCGATCGCGGCCGAGCTGCTGCCCGCGCTGCGGCCGGTGCGGGCTTGGTGGTGGTCGAGCTGCTGAGCGTGGGCAGGTCGGGGCGCTGCAGGCGCCTGCATGCGGTCGACACGGCCGGCGTCGAGCCGAACCAGGTCGAGCTGCTGCATGCCTGTCGAGCTGCTTCCGCTGGTGCTGCGCCTGGTCGGCGGTGGCGGCGTCGAGCTGCTGGCCATAGCCACCAGGTGGACGAGCTGCAGGCCGTCGAGCTGCCGCCGCTGGTGCTGCACCAGGTCGACGGTGCCGGCCTGGCTGAGCTGCCAGGCCTGGCCAGCGCGGGCCGGCGTCTAGCTGCACCAGGCCGAGCTGCTGCGGGCCGTGCCGGCGTGGAGCTGCACCAGGCCGGGCTGCTGCCGCTGGTGCTGCGTCTGGCCGAGCTGCGCGGCGATCGCTGCCGAGCTGTCGCGGCAGCTGGCGCTGGCCTGGTGGTGGTCGAGCTGTCGGGCCTGGCCAGCCCGGGCCGGCGTCGAGCTGCACCAGGCCGAGCTACTGCCGCTGCCGCTGCACCAGGTCGACGGTGCCGGCCTGGCTAGGCTGCCGGGCCTGGCCAGCGCGTGCTGCTGCTGCTGGTGGTGCGCTCGATCGTGGCCGAGCTGCTGCGCGTGACCGAGCTTCCCCCGTGTGGTGGCAGCCGATCGAGTGCACCCGGTCGACGGTGCCGGCGTCGAGCTGCTGGCCAGGGCCGCCAGGTGGGTGAGCTGCTGGGCTTGGGCGAGCTGGCCGCGCTCGATCGCGCCGCCGGCTGGTGCTGAGCTGCAGCGGGCCGAGCTGCTGTCCCTGGTGCTGCGCCTGGTCGACGGTGCCGGCCTGGCTGAGCTGCTGTGCCTGGCCGGCGCGGGCCGGCGCTGCTGGTGGTGCGCTCGATCGCGGCCGAGCTGTTGCACGTGGCCGAGCTTCCCCCGATTGGTGGCAGCCGGCCGGGTGCACCTGGTCGACGTTGGCGGCGTCGAGCTGCTGGCGGTGGCCACCAGGTGGGCGAGCTGCAGGCCGTCGAGCTGCTGCCGCTGATGCTGCGCCTGGTCGAGCTGCGCGGCGATCGTGGTCGAGCTGCCGCGGCAGCCGGCGCTGGCCTGGTGGTGGTCGAGCTGCCGGGCCTGGCCAGCTCGTGCCGGCGTCGAGCTGCTGGCCATGGCCACCAGGTGGCCGAGCTGCACGCCGTCGAGCTGCTGGCCAGGGCCACCAGATGGGCAAGCTGCAGGCTGTCGAGCTGCTGCCGCTGGTGCTGCGCCTGGTCGACGGTGGCGGCGTCGAGCTGCTGGCCATGGTCACCAGGTGGCCGAGCTGCTGCACCAGGCCGCGCTGCCGCGGCCGTGGTCTGCCTGGTCGTGGTCGTGGTGGTGATCGAGCTGCAGGCCGTCGAGCTGATGCCGCTGGTGCCGCGCCTGGTCGAGCTGCCGCCGGTGCAAGACAATGCACCTGCTGCGCTCAGCTTCCGATTGATCCCCGGATGCATGCCCGGTGCCCCCTTCTGGGTGGGCGCGGCACTTTCATTCGGGGGGGCAGCCTTTGCCCGTGGGGGGCGTATGCGGGACAAACATTCCAGAGGTTCGGCAGGCAATGCCGCGGGGGTGCCAAACGGCGCCATTTCGTCAACTGCGCCGCCGGGAATCAAGGCCCTGGCCAGTCGGCTACAGCACGTGCCGTGCGAGTCGGAGCTGATGGCGCTTCCGGCGCTGGGCGATGCATACCGCTTGCTCTACGAGCAAACGGCTGGAAAGCAGAACTGCGCACCCGCTCAGGCCGGAAAGATCGTCGTTGATGCGCTGTTGGGCGACGTGCCCGAGATTGAGGCGTGCCCCTTGACGGTCTACCGCCTCTATTCGTCTGGTCCAGTCGCGTTGTCTGCTGCAGACGTTCAGCTTGACGGATCGGTCTTCCCCTCGGAACGAAAGCTGGCATTGCAGGCGCTGCGCATGCCGTTGATCTATGGCGATTCTCTGTCCCGCATTGCAGAGGCAAGGGTTCTGGCGGTGCTCAGGGATGAGGCCGCGAAGGTGTTTGGTCTTCACTCTCTGGCGGCAGTCATGGTGCGACCGGTTGGCGCAGTTCAACCCGGCCGCGGCTGGCCGGTTCATGACTGGCGCCGTTGGGGTACTGCTGCGACCGCAGACGGTTTGACCCTGCGCCGTGTGGCGGATGTCGTGGCGCTTCGCTGTGATGAGCGAACGTCCATAGAACGGGCGGTCCGGTCCGTGTTGACTGAGCTGCACCAGGCTTTGCCGCAGTGTGCTGATTGGTACATGCTCAGCCCTGGGCTCGACCCTGAACCATTGGACGAATCGGACGTGTGGGAAGCGTGGCCGCCGGACAACTTCGGCGGGCCGCCGCGTTCCTATCCGGAGTGGAAGCGACATTCCAAGGCGACCGCCGGCCCCTGGCACTTCTTTGTGGGCGAGAACAGCCTGAACGGTGGCCGTGGCCTTGTCGAGTGCTTGCAGAGCACGATGAGTCATGCCCGATCGATCGCGGAGCTTGATGCAGGTTTGGCGGGCTGCGTCGCGGTGCCGGAGTCCGTCGCGTGTGCTGTTGCTGGCGTGGCGCAGATTGAGCCGCTGTCGGTTCCTGCTGTTGTTGACATGCCTGCTGCGGTGGTTGAGCCTCAGCCCACCGGCCTTCGAGAAGTCAAGCTCGCCAACGCATGGCGGACAGCAAAGTCCCGAGCCGCTGGCGCCGGTTGGCAGCAGTGCCACATTGATGCAGTGAACGAACTGCGGGCGCTGGACGTGAGTGACGTCAAGATTGCCAATGGCTTGGGCATCGCCCGCAAGGCGGTGCAGTTGAAGTGCGGAACCCGCCGCGAGTTCGATGCAGCGCGATCGCATGCCGGCGCAATGTCGGGAATCGTCCGAACGTTAGCTGGTGGCTCAGCTTGAGCCCTCGCGGGTCTTTGCCATTCGCAAGCCTGTTGCCTGACCTAACCCGTTGATCTGTAACCCCTCGCACCTCGCACGCTGTCGCTGCGAGTTCCTGCGAGGGGGGTGCATTGGGGATCATCCATCAAGCCGCCCCGGCGCTTTGATGGAAGCCCCAAGACATGCACCTCGTCCAAACCCCGCCCCCCCGGTCCCGCCCCGATCCGATCCTGAGACTCGATGCCGTCGAGTCGCTGACGGGCATCAAGAAGTCAACGATCTACGCGCTGATGAAGCGCGGCGCCTTCCCCCTCTGCGTGCATATCACCCCGCGCTGTGTTGGCTGGCCTGAATCGTGGATCGCCAAGTGGCTGGAGGATCGCAAGACCCCTGCCAACGACAAGCAAGGCGCCCCGGGTGCCGCCGCCGCAGGCGAGGGCGTGAAGCCGTGAGCGCCCCGGACATGCCCCGCAGACAGCAGGTGCAGGTGCTGTGCATGGCGGCGGCCCGCCTGCAAGCCAAGCACCCCAAGAACGTGACCGAGTTCGATCACATGAATCGGCACCTGTCGGCGCACGTGGAATGGTGTGGCGTGGTGGTGGTGGTCGACGCCACCACCGCGCAAGAAGTCGCCCGATCGGTGCCCGGCCATCCGACCACCCCGACGATACCTACTTGACCGCTGCCATGTCGCACATGCTGCACGCTACTGACATGGTGGCCATGCTTCCGCCCGAGTTGGCCGCTAAATACAACAGCACGGCCGTTCAACGTGAACGGGTGTTGCACTGCCTGCGCCTGGCTGGCCCGGCCGGCGTGCTGGGCCCCGAACTGGCCCGCGTGTGCAACGTGCCCAGCATCACGAAGCGCATCAGTGAGCTTCGCCGCGACGGTGCAGAGATCGACACCGAGGCCGGCCACGTGGTGGCGGCTGACGGCAGCGTCAGTGCATGCGCCCGCTACGTGCTGTGCAGCGGCGGCGATCTGCAGGGGGACCTGTTCGAATGAGCGCCGGCGCTCGCTTTCCTGCAGACGCCTGCACAGTGCCGCCTGACTTGGCGCCGAGTGCTGGCGAGCCGGAGCATGCAGCGGATGGCAAGGCCTTTGCCACTCTGCAGGCCCGCGCCGCGCTGGCTGGCTGGGCGCTGGCCCGCTTCACCGAGCCGGACGGGCGCACCAGCTACAGCCTGAGCAAGTGGGGCCGGCCGTTGACGCTGCCCGACCTGGCTGCCTTGGCGCTGTACCTGCGCCGCGTCGGGGCGCCTGAGTGAAGCGGCGGGATCTTGATCGACTAGCGAAGCCAAGCGCCAGCAGCCTGGAAGCTGGCACAGCCCATCGCAAGCAAGGCCAATGCAACCGGAAAGATCGCCACGCTGCTGGTCTTGGACCGAAGCACGAGGATCAGGCCGGCTGGCAGCACAACGGGCAGCCGCCCGCGGAGTCCGTCAAAGCTATACGAAAGAAGCCGCCCGGAACTGCTGATCCGATTGCCACCTGGCAGGATGGCATGCCAACTCACGCTGACCTTTCCTTGCCACGGTGCATCGTGCTGCACCCCAAACTCGCTCGATTCGATGGCCAGCACGCCGCCGTCCTTCCGGTCGATATGGTGCGCTTCGGCTTCATGGTCGAAGTACTTGGCCGCTTCAACTCCGAACGGGCTCGGCGGCCTTTGACCGGCTGCCGCCTGCCGTGCCTCTCGCAGCAATATCCGGCGGATCCTCCCGTTGCGCTGGGACTGCCAGTCCGTGGACAGCGCATCGCGTGCCTTCTGTTCGTCGTCGGAGAAGGCGAACCGGTAGGCCAGATACAGCAAGACGGCGCACACGGCCGACCATGCGCGGGCGGGGTCGACCTTGTCGGCTCCCTTGATGCCCAAGACACGCTCTGCAATCCCGGCCAGCGGCAAGTCGAGCCATGCAGCCAACAAGATGGCCGCAGACACCATCACCAAGTTCCGTCGTGCCTTGTCGTCATCCATGGGGGCGTTCGGTCAATCTTCCATCCGCGCTTCAGCCGGCAGCGTGGCCCGGATCATGGCCACCAGCTCTTCAACGGCTGGGCCTGGGCTCAGCGGGTCCCACTTCACGATTGCCTGGTGGGCAATGTCGAAGTGCGGCTTGACTTCTGGATCTGTGCTGGCGTGCACGTCCTGCCGGCACAGGTAGAACACCGGCCGGCCGATGCCTTCGGCAAAGCCGGCTTCCCAGTAGGCACCGCGGTTGTTGTGGGTCAGGTCGCAGACGACGAAGCGGCTGGTGTGCAGTTCCACCCGCATGCGGCTGTCGATCTGCCCGGCCGTCTTCTGCGCGTGGTTCGTGGTCCGCAGCTCGAAGTCGGTGCGGCGCTTGATGTTCGGCGCCAGGTGCTGGCTGAACAGGTCGCCAATGTCGGGCTGCTTGAAGTCCATCGCCATGAAGGCGTGCCGGCTGCCGGCACCTTCCCGCATGCGTTGCCGGTGCCGCTCCCACCCCTTGGCTGTCAGGCGCATGGCCGCGGGCGTGATCTTGCTCATTCCTTGGCGGTAGTCCTCGCTCTCCACCCATCCGAAGCCGATGGCTTCGCCGACGACCCATACCGCTTCGCTCGAATTCACGACGCCCAACATCGCCCGGAGTTGGTTGGGAACCAGGTGGAGCCGCTGGCCTGGCCGCTGTCGACGAGCCAGGAACTGAACGAGATTGTCAATGCACTCCGAGGCATCGGGCAGTTGGCCGACCGTGGCCATGGCATGCAACTGGTCAAGGTCGAGCACGGCGTCAGAGTCCACCCGCAAAACCCTGTACGCACGCAAGGCCCTTTCTTCCTCTGTCACCAGTTCATTGCGCAGCTGCGAGAGCGCGCGCCCGCTCAGCTGGTGCTCACCGCAAGTGAGGCAACGCAAGTAGTAGGCGTCAAGTCCGTCATGCGGGGCGGTTTCGCAGGCGCCCGCGTTGCAAACAGGGCAGGCTCCTGCTGGGCCGAAGTTGGGCATTTGCTGGGCTCCTTTGATGGTTGGGACGTGATTCTGTGGCCCATCCGATTGACCGCCCCTGTCGCCGTGTCGGCGCCGCGGGAAGGCGCGTCAGTCTTCCATGCGTGCTTCACCGGGCAGCGTGGCCCGGATCATGGCCACCAGCTCTTCAACGGCTGGGCCGGGGTTCAACGGGTCCCACTTCACGATGGCTTGGTGGGCAATGTCGAAGTGCGGCTTGATCTCGGGGTCTGTGCTGGCGTGCACGTCCTGCCGGCACAGGTAGAACACCGGCCGGCCGATGCCTTCGGCAAAGCCGGCTTCCCAGTAGGCACCGCGGTTGTTGTGGGTCAGGTCGCAGACGACGAAGCGGCTGGTGTGCAGTTCCACCCGCATGCGGCTGTCGATCTGCCCGGCCGTCTTCTGCGCGTGGTTCGTGGTCCGCAGCTCGAAGTCGGTGCGGCGCTTGATGTTCGGCGCCAGGTGCTGGCTGAACAGGTCGCCAATGTCGGGCTGCTTGAAGTCCATCGCCATGAAGGCGTGCCGGCTGCCGGCGCCGGAGCGCAAGCGCTCCTCATGCAGCCTGTAGCCCTTCATGGTGAGCACCTGGCCACCGCGGCCGATTGGACCCACCAGCCCTTCCTTCTCGGCTTGCACGATGGCCCATTCCGCCGCGGCCGGCGATTCACAACCAAGCTGTGCACACAAGTTCATGGCGGTCAACGGAAGCGGTGTGCCCGGTGGATGAACAGCGGCCAGCAGGGAAATCAGGTTGTCGACCCGCTCCAACGGATGCGGCAGCGTGGCGGTCGCTTTCAAGGCCTGCAGCAACTTGACGGAGACCAGTTGGTCTGCGGGTACCTTGACCAGGGCATGAGCTACCCGAGCTCTGTTGGCCTCGTTGCCGAGCAAATCCCAGACATCGCTGGCAGCTTCATGGCTCAGCCAATGTTCGCCGCAGTTGTGGCAATCGACGCGGTAACGGGCACTTGGTGCGGCCTCAAACAAGGTTCTGAGCTTGCCGCTGCAGATGGGGCATTGCACGGAGCCGGTAGGCGGCATCAAGTTGTTTCTCCCGTGGCAGTTGCAGGCTGGTGTTGGACCGTGGCGATTGTGGGGCGCCATCCGGCATGGCCCATCGTCCTGCCCGTTGCATCTTCATCCGCTGGGCACTTGTTGGTTGCCGTTGGCGGTTGTGACGAGATTCTGTGGCCCGTCCGATGTCCCGCTGCTGTGGCTGTTTCGGCGCTGCAGGCAGGCGCCTCAGTCTTCCATGCGGGCTTCGCCGGGCAGCGTGGCCCGGATCATGTTCTTCAATTCGGCCAGTGCCGGCGCGGGGTCTTCGAGTCGCCATCGAATGATCGGCTGTCGGTTCGTGTCGAAGTGGGGCCGCGTGTGCTTGTCGGCGCTGTTGAAGGTGTCGTGGTGACACAGGTAGAAGACGGGCCGCCCCAGGCCTTCTGCAAACCCCGCTTCCCAGTACGCGCCGTGGTTGCCGTCCGACAGGTCGCACACCACAAACCGGCTGGTGCGGAGTTCCACCCGCATGCGGTTGTCGATCAATTCCGCAGTTTTGCCGGTGTGGTTTGTCGGGCGCAGTTCAAAACCCGTCTCACCCACCGCTTTTGCCAGGTGATCTCGGTAGAACCGGCCGATGTCGGTGGGGGTGTCGTTGTAGTCCATGGCCATGAATGCGTGGCGGCTGCCTCTGCCGTTCCGCATCAGATCGTCAAGCCGGGTCCAGCCCGCTGCGGTCAATGTGGTGAGCTGATTCGTCACAGCAATCCCAGGTGCCTTTTCATCGACGACTCGCAAGAATCCCGCGACCTTGGCTTCGTTCACTGCCCATGCAACGCCCTCTTCGGATGCGGCACCGATCGCGGCCAGCAACCATCTAAACCTGATGTTCGAGTGCCAGTCCCCGGGCGACAGGCCGGCCGCCAGATGCGCCAGCAGGTTGTCGATGCACTCACCCGCGCGGGGGAGGTCGCCCGGTGCTGCACAGGCATCCATGGTGTGGGACCCCACCAGGTCATCCGGGGGGATCTTGCGAAACCTGTAGGCCAGCAGCGCCCGCGCTTCCCGGGTCAACTGCATTCGTTCCAGTTGCAAGTATGCAGACCGCGCTATCAGATGCTCGCCGCAGTTCTTGCAACGGAGCCGGTAGGCGTCGACCGTTCCTCCACTGGCAATTCCCGCGTCGCCGCAGTTGCAGACGGGGCAACCCTCGTGCAGTGGTTTGTAGCTGTCCATCATCCGAGAGAGAGTGATTCGGCGGGGTCGATTCTGTGCTCCGTTCTCGGCCGTGCTGCACGAAGCCGCAACCGATTTGCGCGTGCTCCATACGCCCAGAAGTTACTACCCACCCGGCAGTGGATGCAGCCGACCACTCTGCGGCAGTACAACCGCGCTGCAACATTTGCCGGTTTGCGCCTGCTTGCCGGGCTGCCGTACACTGGCCATGCCCTGGCAAACCCAGGGCGCGGGCTTGGCGGCCCGACACGTAGGCGCAACAGCCGGGCCGGTTTTCCGTTCGCGGCTTTTTGTTGCGCAGTGCGTCTTGCTTCTATGGCAGGGCGTGCGGGGAGGGGCGCAAGCCCCTGCCGGTCCCTACGTCCGGTCCGCCAACCCCGCACGTCCTGCCACCCACACTTGGCGGTGCGGGTGGCAGGTTCTTCGACCTGTCACGTAGGAGCCATTCATGGCTGACGCACTCCACGGCGCTACTGCGCCCATCCCTGCGGCCGTTCGCGCTGCAGTCCCCCACCCCGACCCCCAGGCTGCTGCAGGCGGCATCGCTGCGCTGCCACAAGGAAGGCGCCGCCTGGCGCCGAATCTGGCTTGCCTGTTTGCCGAGGACCGGCCCGCCGTGGCGAACGGTCGGCGTCGCGGGCGCCTGCCCAGCAGCGTGGTGAGGCTGAACACCCCGCCGAGGCTGCAGATTGGCGACCTGGCCGAGCTGTGCAACTGCCGCGCCGAAAACCGGGGTTTGCGCGTGCGGCTGCTGCGCCAGTACGACGACGGCGATTGGGAGATTGCGCCCGTGCAGGGTCTGGTGGTGCTCATGGACGGCAGCCCGGCCCTCTATGCGGCAGCACCACCAGACAAGCTGCGCCGGGTTCCTGGCGCCGCTGCGAAGGGCGGTGCAGCATGAACGTCCACATGGCAAAGGCAGCCGCACAGACGCTGCAACCGGTCGGGTTCTTCAGCCTGGAATGCACCTACACCATTGCCCCCGGCGCCACCTTGCCTGGCCTGCTGCGGGATGGGCACGCCCTGGTGTCCAGTGCCCGGGGGGTCCTGGAAGAGCTGGACATTGGACAGGATGCCTTGTTTGCGGTGCTGCACCTGCTGCGCCAGGCGGACGCGGCCCTCGGCGCGGCCGATGATCTGGCCGAGAGGCAAGCGGACTGCGCCGCGCCAAGCGGCGAGGCTGCGGCGGCCGGCGCTTCGATCACTGCGGCCACCCTGCAGCAAGCTCAGTGCGTGCATCCGGCAGCGCCATACCCCGGCGCGGCCGAGCTCAAGCGGCTTGCAAGCCAAGCCGACCATGTGCAGGCCCTGCTGGTGGTCTTGAGTGAGAACGGCCCGGGTGGTGGTGTGCAGCACCCCGAGGCGGTGCGCACATTCAACGCACTGCACGACCTGGCCGAGGCCACCGCAACCCGGTTGCGCGATGACTTGAACGCGGCGGCACTGCATGCCGCCAGCGTTGCCCAGGGCGCGGAAGGCGGTGCAGCATGAGCGCCACCACCCCGCGATCGCATCACGCGGGCGAGCAGGCGCCGCAAGGCCCTTCAACGGCCGGCGCCGGTGCGCCAGCGCACAGCCCACAAGCGCGGCGCAGCATTGACGCGCCACGCCTGCACTACGTCAAGCGCGGTAGGTTCCGTGTGTCCGAGCCGCTGCCAGACCACCAGCAGGCAACGGTTGATCTGTTGGACAGCCTGCCCGTGCATGGCCTGCCTGCCACAACTGTGCGCGAGCTGCTGCACGCCATGGCCTGCGTGCTGGTCAGCCTGGAGTACAAGGCCCGGCACCAGCCACACCGCACCATCGGCGACCGGGACGTGATGATGCCCTGGTATGTCACTTATGCCGCGCAGGCGAAGGCGCTGCTGTACGCCGCGCGGCTGAGCGGCGATGAGCACCGGCTGACGGATGGCGCCGACTTCCCCCCGGACATGCCGGTCCCGGCGCCGCTGGTGGTGACGGCCGACGATTGCCGCAAGCGGTTCCTGGACATCTTCAACGATGGTGCGCTCTGCCAGGCGCTGATGCCCTTGCACACCGTGCGAACCAGCGACGATGACCGAAAGCGTTTGGCCGACGCGGTGGCCGAGCTGCACCATGACCTGGTTCGGGCAGGCGTGGTCCGCGTTGCGGATGGGGACTCCGCATGAGCCGCGCCCGTTGCACGGCCCGTCGCCTGGTGCTGCGCCTTGCGCTGGCTGGCCGCCTGTCCTGGCTGCATGCCTTGCCCCTGTTGAACCGCATCGGGGGTGGCCAGTGATCCGGCCCCACAACGGCGCCCGCAAGGGTGATGCCTTGGTGCGCCGGCACATTGCCCAATGGCGCCGCATCACGGCCCGGCTGCAGGTGCTGATGAACACCGGTGACGGTGCCGCAGCGCTGGCCGATGAGGCCCACACACTGAGCCGCCAGTGTGAGCGGCTGGCCGATGAGCTGGCCAGGGTTGCCAGCAACGCCCGCGCCGCACGCCGGCCCGGGTGGGAGGCGCCCAAGTGACCGGCGGCGGCCCATGGCCCACCGGCCCACCAGCCGGGGGCAGACCCTCAAGCCACCGCATGGCCGGCTGCCTGGCCTGCGGAATCCAACCTGCCGGGCATTGCCCTGAACCGTCCACCTCATGCCACCACCCCGCCCACGTCACACCCGCACCGCACCGCGCCTGGTCACGCCTGAGCTGATCCGCGACGCGCTGGGGTGCATCCCGCCTGACGTGGACCGTGATACCTGGGCCCGGGTGGCGATGGCCATCAAGTCGGAGGTGTCCGAGGGCCTGGCCTTTGACCTGTGGAACGAATGGAGTGCCCGGGGCGACACCTACGACGAACGCAACACCCGCGACACCTGGCGCAGCATCAAGGCAGGTGGCCGCACCACGATTGGCACGCTGTTCGGCATCGCCAAGGAACATGGGTTCACTTTCCCCGAAGCGGGTGCAGTGCAGACGCCTGAACAGTTGGCCGCGGCAGCTGCCGAAGCTGAGAAGCTGGCAGCGCAGCGGCAAGAAAGGCGCGACGCCGACGCGGCCGAGCTGGTGCGCCTGCATGAGGATGCGGCGCAGCAAAGCCTAGCCCTGTGGGAGGGTGCTGCGCTGGTGCCGCCTCCAGCCGGTTGCGCGTACCTCAAGCGCAAGGGTGTGCAGGGCCACGGGCTGCGCTACCTGGGCGGCGTGGGCGTGGTACCCATGCGGGATGAGGCCGGCCGGCTGTGGTCAGTGCAGCGGCTGCTGCCCAGGCGGCTGCGTGATCCGGCCACTGGCAAGGATGGCACCGACAAGCTGTATGGCCCGCCCAAGCGCACCCCCGATGAACGGGTGGCATCACGCAAGGCGGGGCTGTTTCATGTGTTGGGCGCGGTTGATGGTGCCGCTGTGCTGCTGCTGGCTGAAGGCTATGCAACCGCGGCCAGCCTGCATGAAGCCAGCGGCCTGCCGGTGGTGGTGTGCTTCGATTCCGGCAACCTGGTGCATGTGGCCCGTGCGCTGCGCCCCATGTGGCCGGGGCTGCCGTTCCTGGTGTGCGGCGACGACGACAAGGCAACCGAGGCCAAAGGCAGAACCAATGCCGGCCGGGTTAAGGCCTTTGCAGCGGCTGAGGCTGCCGGCGCTGCGGCTGGCCTGGCTGCCGTTGTGCTGCCGGATGGCCTGCCTGACAAGGGGAGCGACTTCAACGACCTTGCCACGCATGCGGGCCTGGCCGTGGTGGCTGAACAGGTGGCCGCCGCTGCAGCGGCGCTGCGTGGTGCGGCGGCCGGCGCTGCTGCTGCTGCTGGTGCGGCGGTGGTGGGCGATGCGGCCACCGATGCCGCGCCGGCATATGGTGCTGGTGGTGCCGATGATGTTGCCGGCCGCGTGCTTGCCGATGCGGGCCAGCCCGTCGAGGCTGCCGAAGCAGCTGTTGCCAGGGCTCGGCCTGGTGCGCCCAAGCTGCGCGTGATGCCAGGCGGCAAAGGCAAGCAAGCCGCGCCCGTGGGAGACGCTGCTGCAGCTGCACCTGCTGCGCCTGGTGGCGGTGGTGGCGACGGTGGCAAGGGTGCGGCCAGTGGTGACGGCGGCGACGGCGGCAAGCGCGAGAGCCGCGACCCGTTCTATCTGGATGGCCAGGGGCTTTGGTATATCGCACGCGACAACGAGGGAAACACCAAGCCCCCCATGTGGCTGTCGGCGCCTCTGCACGTGACGGCCATCACCCGCGACGAGTCAGACAACGGGTATGGCTACCTGATCGAGTTCAAGAACCGCGACGGCAACCACCGGGTGTGGGCTGCGCCGTCTGCCCTGTTCGGTGGTGACGCCAGCGAGTGGGCCGCCAAGCTGCGTGACATGGGCTTGCGCATGGCCACCGGCGCCAGGGCCCGCAACCTGGTGGGCCAGTACGTGGACAGCCGCAACCCTGAAGAACGGGTGACCTGCACCGACCGGGTGGGGTGGCATGGTGCGGTCTACGTGCTGCCGTCGCGCTGCATCGGCACGGTGGAGGGAAAGCGGTTCGTGTTCCAGTCCGACAGCGGGGTGGAAGACCTGTTCCGGCGCCGTGGCGAGCTGGCCACCTGGCAGGCCACCGTGGCCGCACGTTGCGCCGGAAACTCGCGCCTGGCCTTTGTGCTGGGCTGTGCCTTTGCTGGCCCGGTGCTGGGCCTGCTGGGTGTGCAGACCGGGGGTTTTCACATCACGGGCGATTCCAGCCTGGGCAAGACCACGGCGCTGCTGGTGGCGGCCAGCGTGTGGGGGTCACCCAAGTTCAAGCAGCAGTGGCGCACCACCGACAACGGGCTGGAAAGTGTGGCGGTGCAGTCGAGCGACAGCCTGTTGATCCTGGATGAAATCGGGCAGATGGATGGCCGGGTGGTGGGGGACTGCGCGTACATGCTGGGCAATGAGGCGGAGAAGATCCGCGGCTCCCGCGGCCTGATGGCCAGGCGCCGCCGCACGTGGCGCCTGCTGTTCCTGTCGAGCGGGGAGAAGGACCTGGCCACGCACATGCTGGAGGCGGGCAAAAAGCCCAACGAGGGGCAGCTGGTGCGCATGCCTTCACTGCCAGGCGATGCCGGGGCCGGGATGGGGATGATCGAATGCCTGCATGACGTGGCGCCGGCCGAGAACGCGGGCAAGGTGTTTGCCGAAACGCTGACGGCTGCAGCTGCTGCGGCCTTCGGGTCTGCCGGTGCGGCCTGGCTTGAGTGGCTCGCCGTGAACCTTGACCTGGTGCGCGAGCGGGCACCGTCTGAAATGCGCCGCATGGAATGCGAGTGGGTGCCGGCCAATTCACATCCGCAGGTGTGGCGCGTGGCCACCCGGTTTGCGCTGGTGGGCGTGGCGGGTGAGCTGGCGACGCAAGCGGCCATCACGGGCTGGCAGCCTGGTGAGGCCGAGATGTCTGCCCGCAAGTGCTTTGACGCCTGGTTGACGCAGCGGGGCCATGCCGGCAACGGAGAGGAAGCGGCCATGCTGCGCCAGGTGCGGCTGCACCTCGAGGGGAACGGTTCGCTGCTGTACTCCTGGATTCACCGGGCCAACGATGACCACAACGCTGCAACACCGATGCGCTGCGGGTTCAAGCGGTACGTGAACGACCTGGGCGAGCCGATCCGCATTGATCCGAGCACCGAGTACGTGGACGCGAAGAGCGCACCGGAGAGCATCGAGAAGCGGGAAGCAGCCATTGAGTTCCTGGTGCTGCCTGAGTCCTGGAAGCGGGTTGTGTGCAAGGGGTTCGATCCGCAGGCCGTGGCCGAGGTGTTGCGAAAGCGCGGGCACCTGGTGCACCAGAAAGACCGGTTGACGGACAAGCAGCGGTTGCCAGGTATGGGCAAAAGCCCGGTGCCGTGCTTCCATGTGAAGCCGTCGATATTCGCGGATGACTTCTAGGCCTGGGTCGGCCTGACCTGATGCCCTAGGGGTGTGCTCTGTGTGCACACCCCTTGTGCCTTCTGGGCTTGCTGATGATGGTTTGAGCTGTTGGCCAAGCGGTGCTGCCGGCAGATGATGATGTTGCTGGTATCCGTGCCGGCTGCGGCGTGTTGCGCCGGGTCGAAAGGCCCAGAATGAAATGGCGGGCCTTTAGTCGCCTGCCGTAATGGGTTCGGTTGAATAGCGATTCACATGAAAGCCTGACCGTTTCGCAAAAGCGCCCAATAGGCCTAGAGCGAGTAGCAGAGCCGTCGATGGCTCGGGTATGGTGGCTACCACAGAGATGTTGTCGATTTGATTGACGTTGTCGCTTCGTCCATCAAGATTGATAAATGCAAGACTTGTCATTGCGCCCGTTGCAACGAAATTGTAATCAAATCGCTTCCAAGCGATTGCGTTACTCGGCCCCTCAGAATACGTGGCGGTCGCGAACAGTGAGTCATTTAAGCGTACCTGCACCGAACTGGCTACACCCCATATGCCAACAGATTGAACATTTCCTAAGTAGAAGGTTAGGTCGTATGAGTTGCCGGCCACGGTAGGCAAGGATTGCGTGACTCCGGCTGTTGTATTTGTCAATCCAGTCAGATCCAACGATTGAACGCCGCTTTGATGCGTGAACGTTAGTCCAAACTGAGTGAAAGGCCCATTAATAACGGCGACATCTGCGCCATCTGGCCCAAGCACGGTCCAGCCGCCTATCGAATTGCCAACCTCGTAAAGACGTGGTGATGTGGGTGGCAGGCCCGGCGATTCAAAATCTCCATTGAGGACGATGTTTGAATAGGCGTCTCCCGGAATCAAAATGCTTGAAGCGATTGCCAGTTGAAGTAATGCATGTTTGTAGCTCATTTTCTAGTTCCTTTGCGGCAAGAACGTTGCGAGATTACAAAGAGGTGTAGGGTTTAGGCAATGTCAGACTTTCTCCACATTGAGGCGGCTAAATTTTTTTACGAGCGTCGCGGTGAGTTGTTGCGGCCTAAAGTAGCCGGCGTTTTGCGGCATGTGGTTGTTGGGCGAGAATGAAATGAATCCCAACAGCCGCATGCCGCAATGGGTCCGGTTGAGCAAATGGTTAGGCCTCGCTCGGTGACGGTGGCGAAGGGTATTTTGCAAGTGCTTCTCTCATCAAGTGGCGACACGCGTCCATATCGTTACCTGGATTTCTCCTGGTCAGCAGGCTGTCGTCTTCCAATCCGTCGAACTCGTGGTAGATGCATTCGTCTAGTTCTGTTGCGCGGGCGATGTGCATTGCCTTCCGGGCGCACCAGGTCAGATCTACCGCCGCATCGAAATGCTTCTCCCGCAGTAGGCCGAGCAGCCACTCGCCGGCCTTACGCCGATCTCTATTCCCGGTCACCAAGCGCAAGCTCTCCTGAAGACTCTGCTGATTTTGGTTCCAGGAGACTTCGATGATCTCGGGTGGCGGATCAGTCAGGCACTCAATTACGCACATGGCCCAATCTCGAACTTCGTCCTCAGTCACGAGGCCAGTCTCGAGTCCGATTCGGTAGTACTCGGCGCGTGTTGCGTAGGATGGCGGCATGGTTGTGTTTGCGAGGCCTGACGCTTGAGCTAACCGGACCGTTGCGGTATGTGGCTAAAGGCCCAGAATGAAATGGCGGGCCTTTGGCCACACGCCGCAATGGGTCCGGTTGAGCGAATAGTTAGGCCTCGCGTTTACCTTGGAAGCCATTTCGTACCCAACTGAACAGAAGGCCCAACATTAGAAGGGTCAGTGGGACCGACATAATAACCATTGATCGACCAATGAAATAGTCTTTGACAATCTGAGTTTGGGCTTTTCTCGAAGCTTCGGCGTAAGCCGCTGCAGCAGCAGATGTCAGATTTTCTGAGCTTGCGGACTTGAATCGAATGCGGTGGGAATTAGGCATCTCGACAATATTTCCAAAATCAAGTTCTTCTGCAGGAGCTAACAATGCCTGCAATTCGAGGGGAAGACTTTGCAGAAAATCATCGGAATGCGGTGCATAGGTTCCCCTAGGATAGAAATTGATCGCGTATAACCCAGTAACAACGATCCACAATCCGCTCGCCGCGATCCATAGTCGCGTCCATCCTCCAAGGTTGCGCATGTGTGATTTGTTTGGTCTGAGATTGAAGTGCGACGGTTTCCGATGCAAGACCTAAGGTTTGAGCTGACCGGACTGTTGCGGTATGTGGTAAAGGCCCAGAATGAAATGGCGGGCCTTTAGCCACATGCGGCAATGGGTCCGGTTGAACGAATGGTTGGGCCTCACCGCACGAGCTTAACCCGGCACTTCGGGCAATGGGTTGCATAGAGATATGAGGCACCACAGCAGGAGCATGCGACTGGCTTCGGCTTCCCAACATGAGGTAATGGTGTATTTGATGGCAATGGTAATTCCGGTCTCAGGCGCCAAGAGTGTTCAAGTTGCGTTGCTCGGGATTCTATTGTCGCTATTGCTTGGTCAACTGTGACATTGAAGAATTCTCGAGTGGCGCTGTATCGATTGGCGCTCAAAGCCTTGTGAACAGTTGCTTCCAGCTTTGGTGCTTCGTCTACTAGGCAATAATATTCGACTACGAACGGAGCTGGTACTCCAGTTGCTTCGAGCTCAATGGCACGGGCGTCCGGAACTTTTAACGTATACCCAATCTTTACCAGACCAACTAGGGCTTGGTTGCTAAGTATGTAGACAAATCCCTTGTTCATGGGTAATAGAATGTTGAATAGCTGCAGAAGCTTTTGATAATATTTTGACCGGCATCGCAAGCGTGAACGAGCGCTGCGGTTTACTTGTGATGCCTAAAGTGCTTTAGGCATCACTCGTTGCTCGTCTCGTGTAGAACATGTTGCCAGTGAAGCTCGCAAGTTCCTAGCATTGGCGGGTCGTGCAAGCACTACATGACTGCATTCTCCGTACGCCGAGCGGCGCGAGGTAGTCGAGAGCGTGCCCGTGCCAGACCACCAGACCAGCACCAGCCGCAGGCAGTACCGTCTGGCTAAGAGCTCGGCCAAGTGCAGGCCATACCGACCGGCAGCTCACGCGCACTGCGCCGACGGCCATCGGCTCGAGGCCGGTGCTTGTGGTGGTCGACCTGGCGGCAACGGTGTCGGCCCTGGCCTGCTGCAGCTGATCGAGGGGCCGCCGGCACCAGGCGGCCGAGTTGGTGGCCTGGCGGCACTTGGTGCTGGCTTGGCGGTGGCCCAGTTGTCTTCCATCGTGTCGGCCGCCGCGCGGTGCGGCTGGTCGAGCTGGTGGCCGCGGCCCCGGCCGCAGCGGGCGGGGCTTGGTCGAGCTGCATGCCATCTGCGCCTAGTGGCCGAGCGGTCGGTCAGGCGGTACTGCCTGCAGCTGGTGCTGGCCTGGTCTCCGAGCTGGTGGCGACCGTGGCGTGCTGCCCCTGGTCGGACTGGCGGCAATCGCGCCGGCCGCGGGCTGGTGCGCTGGCCGAGCTGATGGCCATTCGGTGCTGGTGGTCGAGCATCTGGCGACCTTGCCGGCCGTGGCTTGCTGCAGCTGGTGGAGCTTGTTGCTACCAACCGGATGGCGGGCGGATCTGCCGGCCGTCTGCGCCCAGTGGTCGAGCTGTTGGACAGCCCGGCCTGCAGCCGGTGCGGGTCGAGCTGGCGGCCACTGCGCCGGCCGTTCCCTGCTGCGCCCCGGTCGAGCTGGTGGCTGCTATGCGGGCCGCGGAGTACTGCACCTGCTCGAGCTGCTAGCGACCCCACCGGCCGCCGCGTGTTGCGCTTGGTGGAGCCGGGCCACCGCGCCGGCCGCGGCGTGCTGTAGCTGGTGGCCGTCGGCGGCAGCTGGTCGAGCTATTGGCTAGGCCGGGCCACATCTGGTGCTGGCCTGGTGGTGGCTGGGCTGCTGACCACCACAAATGCAGTGGCGTGCTGCGTCTGGTCGCTCTGCTGGCCATCGTACCGGCCATGGCGTGCTGTAGCGGTTGGATGTGATCGGCGCCAGGTGGTCGAGCTGTTGGCCACCGTGCTGGCCGTGGCCTGCTCGGCCTGATCGAGCTGCAGGCCGTCGGCGCAAGGTGGTGGATTCGGTGGCCATGCGGTTCTGCCAGCCGGTGACAAAGGCGAATCGATCTGATGGACACCGTGCCGACTATGGTGTGCTGCGCCAGGTCGAGACATCGGCCATGGGCGCCAAGTGGTCGAGCTGGTGGCCAAGCGGTGTTAATCGCGGCTGAGCTGAAGCCGCTCGGTTTGCGCGTGGTCGACAGTGCCGGCGTCGAGCTGCTGCAGGTGCCGCTGTAGGCCGACCTGCTGCCCAGTTGCCACCAGGCCGGGCTGCAGGCCGGGCCGAACTGCGGTCGGCAGTGTGCCCGGCCGAGCTGGTGGTGATCGAGGTGGGCACCGCGGGCCTGTATTTGGCGCTGGGTGCAGGGCGTGTCCATCCGGCCCGAACTGCTGCCGCTGGCCCTGCGCTCGGTCGATGAGGCCGGCGCGAGCGGCTGCAGGTGGTGCTGGTGGTCGAGCTGCACGTCGAGTCTAGCCAGCATGTGCCGGCAGCGCGGCATGTACATGCCACACCCAGCGAGGTTGGACCGGTCGGGACTAAACTAATCCTGTGAGAAAGTTCTTCGCTCTGTTGGTCGCTTGCTTCTATCTGATGCAAGCCGGCAGTTCGCTTTCTACGTCGTATTGCCCCTGCTGCGCCGAAGATTGCACGGCTGCACAGTGCGCTAGCGCTGGATGCCAGACATGCGCCCGACCCGCGGCAGCCCAGGCTGAAGCGATCCACTTGCTCCACCGAACGGGGCAGACACCGCCTGAATGGACGCAGCCGCTGTTCATTGATCCCATGCACGAAATCTGGTGTCCACCCGATTAGCCGACGATCAGGCTGAAGTCAATTTCCCAATCTCTCAAAGGATCAAACATGAAGTCCAAGGTTCTCAAGATCACGGCAGCCGTAGGGCTGTTGACGGCCTCAGCGGCGGTCCTGGCGGCGGAAAGCTGCTGTGGCATCGTGGAGTGCTGTCTGCAAATGCTCGCCTGCTGCTTCTGAGCGGTAGCTAGCCGCCCATAGGGCAGGGGCTGACACCTTCGGGCGTCAGCCCTTTTTTCTTCAAGTCGCCCAGCAAACTGAACCACTGCTGAGACTGCGTTCTGCTGGCCAGCGTGGCATCCGTGGTGTGCTGACCCTTGTCGCACTGGTGGCGACCCATGCAGGTGCAACCGAACGGGTGAGCTGGCCAGGCAGTGCGGGCCGATGCGCAGCTGGTGGAGCTCGCGACCGCGCCGGCCCCAGCGTGTCGCGCCTGGTCGACGTGCTGCGTCTGACCTCAATTGCAGACGTCTGCACCTGGTCGAACCGCTGACCACCGGCGCCATGTGGCCGAGCCAGTGGTCAGGCCCGGCCTGCAGCTGGTGCTGGTCTGGTGCCGGCCAGGCTGTTGACCCCTGCACCGGCTTTGGCCTGCAGCCGGTTCTGGTCGAGCTGCTGACGACCGCGCCGGTCGCGGCGTGTTGTGCCTGGCCGAGCAGGCGACCGTGCCGGCTGTGACCTGTTGCAGCTGGTCGAGCTGCTGGCCGCCGTGCCGGCTATGGCCTGCTGCACCTGTGGAGCTGGTGGGCACCGTGGCGGTTGTCGGGCGGATCTGCTGGCCGTTGGCGCCAGGTGGGTGAGCTGGTGGCCCGGCCGGCCCTGCAGCTGGTGGTGGCCGGGCTGCTGGCGAATCGCGGCGGCCGTGGCGTGCTGCAGCTGGTGCACCTGGTCGAGTTGGTGGTCGTCGACGTCAGGTGAGCTGGTGGCCACGCTGGGCCTGCAGCTGGTGCTGGTCTGGTGGTGGTCGAGCTGCTGGCCGGCCGTGGCGTGCTGCAGCTCTGGTCGAGCTGCTGGCCACCGTGCCGGCTATGGCGTGCTGCTGCTGACCATAGGCGCCAGGTGGTCGGGTTGCTGGCCATGCTGGGCCTGCAGCTGGTGCCGGCCTGGCGGTGGCTGTGCTGCTGGCTGGCCACCGCGCCGGCCGCGGCCTGCTGCGCCTGGTCGAGCTGTTGGCCACCGTGCCGGCTATGGCGTGCTGCTGCTGACCATCGGCGCCGGGTGGTCGAGCGGTTGGCCAGGCTGTGCCTGCACATGGTGCTGGTCTGGCGGTGGCCGGCTGCAGGGCCGGCCGTGGTCTGCTGCACCTGGTCGAGCTGATGGCCGACGTGCCGGCCGCGGCCTGCTGCACGTGGTCGAGCTGGTGGCCACTGCGCCGTCCGTGGCCTGCAGCAGCTGGTGGAGTTGCCGACCGCCGGCACCAGGTGGTCGAGCTGTTGGCCAGGCTGTGCCTGCTGCTGGTGCTGGCCTGGTGGTGGCCGTGCTGCTGGCCGGCCGCTGCACCGGCCGTGGCGCACTGCACCTGGTCGAGCTGCTGGCCACCGTGGCGGTTGCTGGGCGGATCTGCTGGCCGTCGGCGCCAGGTGGTCGAGCTGGTGGCCAGGCCGGGCCTGCAGCTGGTGCTGGCCTGGTGGTGGCCGGCCGCAGCGCCGGCCATGGCCCCCTGCAGCTGGTGGAGCTGGTAGGCACCGTGGCGCTTACTGGGCGGATCTGCTGGCCACTGCGCCGGCCGCGGCGTGCTGCACCTGGTCGAGCTGGTGGGCACTGCACCGGCCCTGGCATGCTGTAGCTGGTGGAGCCGCCGACCATCGGCGCCAGGTGGTCGAGCTGCTGGCCACCGTGCCGGCCGCGGCCTGCTGCACGTGGTCGAGCTGGTGGCCACTGCACCGGCCGTGGCCTGCAGCAGCTGGTGGAGCCGCCGACCATCGCCGCGAGGTGGTCGAGCTGCTGGCCGGGCTGGCCTGCACCTGGTGTTGGCCTGGTGATGGCTGTTCTGCTGGCTGGCCACCGCGCCGACCGCGGCCTGCTGCGCCTGGTCGAGCTGTTGACCACCGTGCCGGCCATGGCGTGCTGCTGACCATCAGCCCCAGCCGGTCGAGCTGGTGGCCAGGCGGTGCCGCATGCTGCTGGTGCTGGTGCTGGTGCTGGTGCTGGTGCTGGTGCTGGTGCTGGTGCTGGT
>JAZKFQ010000001.1:0-77286 GCA_040386375.1 Pseudomonadota bacterium | reverse complement strand
CCAGTGCTAGCTTTTCGTACCGTCACTTATTGCACTGAAAACGAGGAGACCCCTAGGCGTCTCGCCGCAGCAGCTGCGGCTGGGCCGCCCGGGCATGGCCGTCACGCTCAACGGCATCGCCCAGGGGTATGCGGCCGAACGCAGCCAGCGCCTGCTGCATGAACGCGGCATCCGTGCGGCCCTGCTGCACACCGGCGAATGGGCGCCCATCGGCCAGGCACCCGATGGCCAGCCCTGGCGCCTGGGCCTGGCCAGCCCGCGCGACAGCGCCCGCATCCTGGCCCGCCTGCAGGCCGGTGGCCGCGGCATCGCGGTGTCGTCAGACGCCACGCTGCGCTTCGGCAGCAACCCGGCGGATGACCGCGACCACCACATCCTGGACCCGCACACCGGCCGCTCGCCGCCACATCTGTCGGCGGTGGTGGTGGCCGCCCGGTCCACCACGCTGGCCGACGCGCTGACCAAGGTGCTGTTCATGGGCACGCCCGCCCAGGCCCTGGCACAGGCGCGGCAGTGGGGCGTGGACGTGGTGGTGGTGGACAAGGCCGGGGCGCTGCAGGCCAGCCCGGGCTGGGCTTGAGCGCCGCGGCGGGATGTCAGGCCAGGCGCTCGGCGATGGCGTCGCCCCAGGGCGACGCCACCTCGGTGCAGCCGCTGTTCAGGCCACCGGCCCGCAGCACACCTGCGGGGCAGGCAAAGGCATAGGGATGCGGCTGGCGCCGGACGGTGGTGACCTGGAACTCGGTGCGCAGGGCCTCCAGCACCTGCGGCGGCAGGGCCAGGTCGGCGATCAGCTGGCGCTGGTTGCCGCTGATGTCGAAACGCGGCTGGTGGAAGGTGGCTTCCAGGTCCATGCCGTGGGCCATCAGGCCATCGGCCAGCTGCAGCACCGCGCCCAGGATCTTGCGCCCGCCCGAGGCGCCCAGCGCAAACTGCCGGCCATCGGCCGTCTCGCCCACCACCGGGCAGTAGTTCGCCAGGCAGCGTTTGCCGGGGCCCAGCGAGTTGGGCCGGCCGGGTTCGGGGTCGAACCACATGATGCCGTTGTTCAGCAGCAGGCCGGTGGAGGGCGACACCACGCGCGAGCCGAAGATGGACAGCAGGGTCTGGGTGACCGAACAGAAGTTGCCGTGGCGGTCGACGATGCTGAAGTGGGTGGTGCAGCCGGGTGCATGGCCGGCCTCGTGGTCGCCCATGCCGCGCAATCGGGCGTCGAAGGCGGCATGCAGGGCACGCGCCATGGCGAGGTGGCTGGCCGCACCCGGGCCGCCGGCAGGCGGCGCCGGCATGGCCGCCAGCTGGGCCGCGGCGGCCGCCAGGGTCGGGCCGCCGGTCAGCCCGGGCGGCGCGTGGATGCGCCCGCCGCGGTGCGCGATGGCCAGCGGCTCCACCCAGGCCGCCTGGTACCGGGCCAGGTCGTCCAGCGCCAGGCAGCCACCCTTGGCCTGCACATCACGCACCAGGGCTTGCGCGATGTCGCCGCGGTAGAAGGCGGCGGCGCCCTGCTCGGCGATCTGCTGCAGGGTGCCGGCAAAGGCGGTCTGGTCGAGGTGGCGCTGCTGGGTGTCGGTCCAGCCGCCGACGATGGGAAACACGCCGTCGTCCAGGAACATGGCGGCGGCGTCGGGGTCGCGGGCCAGGGCCTTGGCGGTGGACGCGGTGAGCAGGCCGGAGTACCAGTCGGCGATCAGGCCCTGCTCGGCCAGCCGGGCGGCGGGCAGCACCAGGTCACGCCAGGGCAGGCGGCCGTGGCGACGGTGGGCCAGGTCCATGCCGGCCACCACGCCGGGCACGGCCACTGCGCTGGCGCCGGTCACGTTGCGGTCGTCCACCACCGCGGGCCAGGGGAACAGGTCGGCCACCCGGCCGTCGTTGGTCAGCGGGTAGTCGGCCGGGTTCAGCGCCAAGGGGGCGCGCATGCCGTAGTCCACCACCTCGGCGCGGCCGCTGTCGGCGCGCCAGAGGGTCATGCAGCCACCGGCGGCCGGGCCGCTCATCCAGGGCTCGACCACGCCGATGGCGAACGAGGTGGCCACCGCGGCGTCCACCGCGTCGCCACCAGCCTCGAGCACGGCCGCGCCCACCTCGGCCGCACGCCGGTGCTGGGCCGCCACCACGCCGCCGCGGGTGGTGATCACCTGCTTGTGCACGGTGTGGCTGTTGGAGAAGTTGTCCATTGGGTTGCTCCGTCGGGTCAGGGTGTGGGTCAGGAGGGTGGGCGCGGGCGCTGGGTCAGCCGCCGCGCCGGTGCAGAAAACCACGCATCAGCGCCTGGGCCGCAGGAGTCTCGCCCAGCTGGCGACCGAGCCGGCTCTCGTAGGCGTAGCCCTCCAGCACCGGCATCACCTCCACCGCGGCCAGGCACTGGCAGGCCAGGCGCACGGCCTGCGGGTCCTTGGCAGCGATCTCCAGCGCGATGGCGCGGGCGGCGGGCAGCAGCTCGTCGGCCGGCAGGCAGGCCTCGATGGCGCCGCGGCGCGCCAGCTCCTCGGCGCCGATGCGCATGCCGGTCAGCAGCATGCGGTTGACGGTGGAATGGCCCAGCAGGCGCAGCGCATGGCGCGCGCCGCCCAGCGCGCCCACATCGATCTCGGGCAGGCCCACCACTGCGCCCTGCGCGGCCAGCAGGATGTTGCAGGACGCGGCGATGCCCAGCCCGGCGCCCAGCGCCGGCCCGTTGATGGCGGCGATCAGCGGCTTGGGGCTGTACAGCAAGGCGCCGTACAGCGCCACACCCAGGTCCATCGGGCCCGGGCCGCCGGTCTCCAGCGCCGCCAGCTGCGCCTGCAGGTCGACGCCGGCCGAGAAGCAGCGCCCGGCGCCGGTGAGGATGGCCACGCGCAAGCCGTCGTCCTGCGCCACTTCGGCCAGCGCATCCAGCAGCGCCTGCAGCGTGGGCACATTCAGCGCATTGACCGGCGGGCGCCGCAGGGTGAGGGTGGCGACGGGGCCGTCGCGGGTCAGCAGGATGGTCATCGCGGCAGCTTAGACGGCGCCGCCCAGGCACAGCGTCCGCTGCACGACAGGGCCGCGGACGACAGCGCAGTGCACGGGGACACCATCACCGGTCTTGCTTGCGTTCTGGGCGAACACACCACCGATCTGGGTGCCGGGCATACCGGCGGTGTTGTTGATCACTCTGGCGTTAGTTCATTCTGCTTGGTCGACTGGAACACGGCCAGCCGCCACACACCATCGCTGCCGCGGCGCCACACCGCCGTCACCCAGGAGAACGCCTCCACCACGGGCGCCTCGCCACGCTGCAGACGCAGGTGCAGGCGGCCGCACAGCACGGCGGCGGTGCCGAAGTCCAGCAGTTGCTCGGGCGCCAGCTCGACCGCCAGAAAACGCGGGCCCTCGGCCACGAAGCGCAGCAGCGCGTCGTGGTCGTGGCAGGCGCCGGGCGCGTGCACATAGCGCAGGCCGGGGTCCAGCAGCGCTGCCAGCGCCGTGGCATCGCGCGCCACCAGGGCCGCGGCGCGGCGGCGCTCGGCTGCCAGCACCGGGTGGCGGGGGTCGATGTCGGCCGCCACCTTCAGTCGTCGGTGATGGTGTTGCGCAGCACGCCCACCGCATCGACCTCGATCTCCACCACGTCGCCCGGGGCCATGAACACCGGTGGTGTGCGCTTGTTGCCCACGCCGCCCGGCGTGCCGGTGACGATCACGTCACCCGGCTTCAGCGGGATGAAGCTGGAGATGTAGGCGATCTGGCGCGGGATGCTGTGGATCATCAGGTCGGTGGTGGCCTGCTGCATCACCTGGCCGTTCAGGCGGGTGGTCAGCGTCATCACCTGGCCGGGTGCGATTTGATCGGCCGTCACCATCCACGGCCCGAAGCCACCGGTGCGCCAGAAGTTCTTGCCCGGTGTCCACTGCGAAGTGGCCACCTGCCAGTCGCGCACGCTGCCGTCGTTGTAGCAGCTGTAGCCGGCGATGTGGCCCCAGGCATCGGCCTCGGCGATGCGCCGCCCGCCGCGGCCGATGACCACGGCGATCTCGCCCTCGTAGTCCAGCCGCTGCGATTCACGCGGGCGCACGATGGCCTGGCCGTGCGCCACCTGCGAATCGGGCATGCGCAGGAACAGCACCGGCGTCTCGGTCACGGTGCGGCCGGTCTCGCGCACATGCTCGCCGTAGTTCAGTCCCACGCACACGATCTTGTCGGGGTGGGGGATGACCGGCAGCAGGGTCACCGCGTCCAGCGCCAGGTCGGGGGCGCGGCCGGCCAGCACGGCAGCGGCTTCGGCCAGGGCGTCGGCTTCGAGCAGGGCGCGCAGCGTGGCATAACGCCCGCCCAGCGCGGCCTGCAGGTCGACGATGCCGCCATCGACCAGGGCGCCGAAGCGGGCGCGGCCGCCGTGTTCATAACTCAGGAGTTTCATGGGTGTCTTTCTGGGGAGGAACAGGGTCAGTCCAGCTTGATGCCGGCCTTGCTGATGGCCTGGCCCCACAGCGCGTTGTCTTCCTTCAGGAAGGCGCTGAAGGCCTCGGGTGTCATCGCGCGCAGCTCGCCGCCGTAGCCCAGCCACTTCTCGATCAGCGCCGGGTTCTGTGCCGCGGCCTTCTGCATCGCGTCGGCCAGCTTGTCGACGATGGGTTTGGGCGTGCCGGCCGGGGCGAACAGGCCTATCCAGGCAGTGGGGCTGTAGGGCGTGATGCCGGCCTCGGCGAAGGTGGGCACGTCGGGGAAGCGCGGGTGGCGCGCCTTGCCGGTCAGCGCCAGCACCTTGAGCTTGCCGGCGCGCACATTGCCGATGGCCGCGGGCAGGGCGTCGAACATCAGCTGCACCTGCTGGCCGCCCACCAGGTCGGTGTAGGGGCTGCTGGTGGCGTAGGGGATGAAGCGCATCTTCACCCCGGCGCCGGCGGCAAACCACTCACCGGCCAGGTGCGAATAGCTGCCCACGCCCGAGGTGCTGGCCACCAGCGCGTCGGGCTCGGCCTTCAGCCGTGTGACCAGGTCCCTGGCCACGTTTTCCTTCACGCTGGCGCTGGCGATCAGCGCGGTGTTGAGCAGGCCGACGATGCTGATCGGTGCGAAGTCCTTGTCGTGCCGGTAGGGCACCTTGGCGTACAGGTGCGGCACCACCGACATCGAGGTGGTCGAGCCCATCACCAGGGTGTAGCCGTCGGGCGCGGCGGCGGCGCCGGCGGCCATGCCGATCATGGTGGACGCCCCGGGCTTGTTCTCCACCAGCACGGTCTGGCCCAGCACCTTGCTGAGCTCGGCGGCGATCTCGCGGGTGTTGGCGTCGGGTCCGGTGCCGCTGGGAAAGGGGGCGATGAGGCGGATGGGCCGCGATGGGTAGTCCTGCGCGCCGGCAGGGGTGGCCAGCACGGCCAGGGCGGCGGCGAGCAGGCCGACCAGGGTGGAACGGCGCCGGCGGCCGGTGGCGTGGGGGCGGGCGATGGGCATGGGCGGGTCTCCGAAAGATGGGCGGGGGCGCCGCCCGGAGCCCGGGCCGACGACGGCGCGAATTGTGTGGAGATTTTGTGTTTTCTCAAAATACGAGAAAACCATGATTCATTGCCGCTGATTGGACGCAAAGAATGCCGTCGCCGATCAATCAAGGAGCCCGCATGGCCAATCCTCTGCCCCGTCTGGACGCGCTGGTGTTCAGCCACGTGGGCTTCTACGTGCGCGACATCGACCGCATGGCGCGCTTCTACCGCGACGTGATGGGCTTCTTCGAGACCGACCGCGGCCAGCTGGGCGCTGTGCAGCTGGTGTTCTTCAGCCGCGACCCCGGCGAGCACCACCAGATCGTGCTGGCCTCGGGCCGGCCGGCCGAGGCGCAGTTCAATGTCATCAACCAGATCTCACTGCGGGTGCCCGATCTCGCCACGCTGCGCACCATGCGCGACCGCGTGGCCGCCGAGCCCGGTGTCAGCGACTTGCTGGTGGCCACCCACGGCAATGCGGTGTCGATCTACTTCCGCGACCCCGAGGGCAACCGGCTGGAGGTCTTCATGGACACACCCTGGTACTGCGAGCAGCCGCTGCGTGAACCCATCGACCTGGACCAGCCCGATGCCGCGGTGATGGCGCAGGCCGAGGCGCTGGCGCGCAGCCGGCCGCGCTTTCGCAGCCGGGCCATGTGGCGGGCCGAGATGGAACGGCTGATGGGTGTGACCGGGGGTGTGGCGGCAGGCGACGTGCAGCCATGACGGCGCACCAGGTCGACGTCGCCATCATCGGCGCCGGGCCGGCGGGTGTGTCGCTGGCCAACCTGCTGGGCGCGCGCGGCCTGTCGGTGGCGGTGTTCGAGCGCGACGCCGCCATCTACCCGCTGCCCCGCGCCATCCACTTCGACGGCGAGGTGATGCGGGTCTTCGAGACCATGGGCCTGCGCGCCGAGATCGAAGCCATCTCGCGCCCCGGGCTGCAGGGCATGCACTTCGTCAATGCCGACGGGCGCACGCTGTTGATCCGCGGCGGCACCGCGGCGCTGGGGCCGCATGGCTGTGCCAGCAACCACTATTTCCACCAGCCTGAACTGGAAGCGGTGCTGCGCGCCGGGCTGGCGCGCTACCCGGCGGTGCAGCTGCGGCTGCAGCAGGCGGTGACCGCGGTGCACGAGACCCCCGGCGGTGCCATGCTGCAGGTGACCGACCTGGCCCACGACACCACCACCCGCTGGCAGGCGCGCTGGGTGGTGGGCTGCGACGGCGCACGCTCCCTGGTGCGGCGGCTGATCGGTGCGCCCCAGGACGACCTGGGCCTGCACCAGCCCTGGCTGGTGTTCGACGTGCTGCTGCATGCCAACGCCCCGGAGTTGCCCGACCACACGGTGCAGCACTGCGATCCGGCGCGGCCCATGACGTATTGCAACGTCACCGCCAACCGCCGGCGCTGGGAGATCATGCTGATGCCCGGCGACGACCCCGCCGAGCTGGTCCGGCCCGAACGCATCTGGCCGCTGGTGGCGCGCTGGCTGCGGCCCGACCAGGCCACCATCGAGCGCGCGGTGATCTACACCTTCCATTCGGTGATCGCCCGCCAGTGGCGGCGCGGCCCGCTGCTGCTGGCCGGCGATGCGGCGCACCAGACACCACCCTTCCTGGGCCAGGGCATGTGCGCGGCGATCCGCGACGTGGCCAACCTGGCCTGGAAGCTGGACGCGGTGCAGCGCGGCCGTGCCGGCGATGCCCTGCTCGACAGCTATGGCAGCGAGCGCGGGCCGCATGTGCGGGCCTTCATCGACCTGGCAGTGCAGCTGGGCAACATCATCCAGACCACCGATGTGGACGCGGCCCGGGCGCGCGACACCCGCTTTGCCGCCGGCACACCCGAGACCTTCAGCTTTCCCGCGCCGCGGCTGGGGCCTGGCGTGTGGCGGGGCGCCGATGCACCGGTGGCCCAGGTCTTTCCGCAGCCGCGGCTGGACGATGGCCGATTGCTGGACATGGCCATCGGCGGCGGCTGGGCCCTGATCGCCCGGCCTGATCTGCTGGCCACGCTGCCAGAATCCACCCGTGCCTGGTGCCGCTGGCAGGCGGTGGCCGTGCTGCCGGCCAGCCACCGGGCGCTGCAGGACTGGCTGCAGCAACAGGCTGTGGCCGCGGTGCTGCTGCGGCCCGACCGCTATGTGGCCGGCACCGCCCGCAATGCCGACGACCTGGACCCGCTGACCCGGCTGCTGCCCGGGCTGACACCCCCGACCACCACCAACGCCGCCACCACCACCACCAACGCCGCCACCACCACCACCGGATGACCGACAAGCCCGATTCCAGCCTGGCCCGCATGCTGGCCGTGCTGGACCTGTTCGACGAGCAGCGCATGGCGCTGACGCCCGAGGCCATCGGCGAGGCGCTGCAGGTGTCGCAGCCCACGGCCTACCGCTATGTGCGCCTGCTCAGCGACGCCGGCCTGTTGCAGCGCCAGGGCACGGCCAGCTATGCGCTGGGGCCGCGCATCATCGTGCTGGACCACCTGATCCGCCGCAGCGACCCGGTGCTGCGCCATGCCGTGCCCTTGATGCAGGAGCTGGTGGCCACCACCGGGCTGGACTGCGTGGCCACCGCGCTGTACGGCGGCGACCAGATGATCGACATCCACCGCGCCTACAGCAGCCAGCCCGCCAGCCTGGGCTACGGCCGCGGCCGGCCGCGCCCGCTGTTCCTGGGCGCGGCGCCCAAGGTGGTGCTGGCCAGCCTGCCGACGGCCCAGCTGCGGCGCCTGCTGGACGCCCATGCGGCAGCGGCCGCGGCGGCACAGCTGCCCACCGACTGGCCCGCCTTCCGCCGCCACTTCGCCCGCATCCGCCAGGCCGGCAGCTATGTGTCCATCGGCGAGCTGGAACCCACGCTGGGCGCGGTGGCCGCGCCCCTGGTGCTGGACGACGGCCGTGTGCTGGGCGCCATCTCGCTGGTGACCACGGTGCAGCGCCTGGCGCTGCTGGATGCGGACAAGCTGGCGCAGCTGGTCAGGCGCGCCACGGGCGAGACCGTGGCCCGCATCGCCGCCGGCGGTTGAGGGCAGTGCCGGCTCACACCGCGTTGACGAGCTCCGGCACGGCGCAGAACAGGTCGGCCTCCAGTGCGTAGTCGGCCACGCTGAAGATCGGTGCCTCGGCGTCCTTGTTGATGGCCACGATCACCTTGCTGTCCTTCATGCCGGCCAGGTGCTGGATGGCGCCCGAGATGCCGGCGGCGATGTACAGCGTGGGCGCCACGATCTTGCCGGTCTGACCCACCTGCCAGTCGTTGGGCGCATAACCCGCGTCCACCGCGGCGCGGCTGGCGCCCAGTGCGGCGCCCAGCTTGTCGGCCAGGGGCGTCAGCACCTCGTTGAACTTCTCGCTACTGCCCAGGGCCCGGCCACCGCTGACGATGATCTTGGCCGCCGTCAGTTCAGGCCGGTCGTTCTTGGCGATCTCGCTGCTCAGCCAGCTGCTGGCGGCCGAGGCGGCCACCGCGGCAATGCTCTCCACCGCCGCGCTGCCACCGCTGGCAGCAGCGGCGTCGAAGCCGGTGGTGCGCACGGTGATCACCTTGATGCTGTCGCTGCTCTGCACCGTGGCAATCGCGTTGCCGGCGTAGATCGGGCGCTCGAAGGTGTCGGCGCTGACCACCTTGGTGGCGTCGCTGATCTGGCCCACGTCCAGCAGGGCGGCCACACGCGGCGACACGTTCTTGCCGGCGGCCGTGGCGGGGAACAGCAGGTGGCTGTAGCCACCGGCGATGGCAACGACTTGCGCCGCGATGTTCTCGGCCAGGCCATGGCCCAGGCCGGCGTCGTCGGCATGCAGCACCTTGGCCACGCCGGCGATCTGCGCAGCAGCCGCAGCGGCGGCGCCGGCGTTGTGGCCGGCCACCAGCAGATGCACATCACCACCGCAGGCCAGGGCCGCGGTGACGGTGTTCAGGGTGGCGCCCTTGATGGACGCGTTGTCGTGTTCGGCAATGACGAGGACGCTCATCTCAAATCACCTTCGCTTCGTTCTTCAGCTTGCTCACCATGGTGGCCACATCGGGCACCTTGATGCCGGCGCCACGCTTGGGCGGCTCGCTCACGTTCAGGGTCTTGATCTTGCTGGCCACATCCACGCCCAGGTCCGACGGCTTCACCACTTCCAGCGTCTTCTTCTTCGCCTTCATGATGTTGGGCAGGGTGACGTAGCGCGGCTCGTTCAGGCGCAGGTCGGTGGTGATCACCGCCGGCAGGCTCAAGCTCAGCGTCTCCAGGCCACCGTCGATCTCACGCGTGCAATTCAGCTTGCCGTCGACCACGTCCACCTTGCTGGCAAAGGTGGCCTGGGGCAGGCCGGCCAGCGCGGCCAGCATCTGGCCGGTCTGGTTGCAGTCGTCGTCGATGGCCTGCTTGCCCAGGATGATGAGGCCGGGCTGTTCCTTGTCGACCAGGGCCTTCAGCAGCTTGGCCACGGCCAGGGGCTGCAGCTCTTCCGTGCTCTCCACCAGGATGGCGCGGTCGGCGCCGATGGCCATGGCGGTGCGCAGGGTTTCCTGGCACTGGGTGACACCGCAGGACACGGCGATGACCTCGGTGACCACGCCCTTTTCACGCAAGCGCACGGCCTCTTCGACAGCGATCTCGTCGAAGGGGTTCATGCTCATCTTCACGTTGGCCAGGTCGATGCCCGACCCGTCCGGCTTCACGCGGGCCTTGACGTTGTAGTCCAGCACCCGCTTCACGGCGACCAAGGCTTTCATCGTCGATCTCCCGTCAGTTGGCAAACGCCGCGATGCCGGTGATGGCCCGGCCCAGGATCAGCGCATGCACATCGTGTGTGCCCTCGTAGGTGTTCACCACCTCCAGGTTCACCAGGTGGCGTGCCACGCCGTATTCGTCGCTGATGCCGTTGCCACCCATCATGTCGCGCGCGGTGCGGGCGATGTCCAGCGCCTTGCCGCAGCTGTTGCGCTTGAGGATGGAGGTGATCTCCACCGCGGCCGTGCCGGCGTCCTTCATGCGGCCCAGGCGCAGGCAGCCCTGCAGGCCCAGGCTGATGTCGGTCAGCATGTCGGCCAGCTTCTTCTGGACCAGCTGGTTGGCCGCCAGCGGCCGGCCGAACTGCTGGCGGTCCAGCACGTACTGGCGGGCACGCTGGTAGCAGTCCTCGGCGGCACCCAGCGCCCCCCAGGCGATGCCGTAGCGCGCACTGTTCAGGCAGGTGAACGGGCCCTTCAGGCCCCGCACCTCGGGAAAGGCGTTCTCCTCGGGGCAGAACACACCGTCCATCACGATCTCGCCGGTCACCGAGGTGCGCAGGCCCACCTTGCCCTCGATCCTGGGCGCAGACAGACCCTTCCAACCCTTCTCCAGCACGAAGCCGCGGATGGCCCCGTCATCGTCCTTGGCCCAGACCACGAACACATCGGCGATGGGGCTGTTGGTGATCCACATCTTGGCGCCACTCAGGCTGTAGCCGCCCGGCACCTTCTTCGCGCGGGTGATCATGCTGCCGGGGTCGCTGCCGTGGTTGGGCTCGGTCAGGCCGAAGCAGCCGATCCACTGGCCCGACGCGAGCTTGGGCAGGTATTTCTGCTTCGTCGCCTCGTTGCCGAATGCCTGGATCGGCACCATCACCAGGCTGCTCTGCACGCTCATCATGCTGCGGTAGCCCGAGTCGATGCGCTCGACCTCGCGCGCCACCAGGCCGTAGCAGACATAGTTCAGGCCGGCGCCGCCGTACTGCTCGGCAATGGTGGGCCCCAGCAGGCCCAGTTCGCCCATCTCGCGAAAGATCGCGGCATCGGTCTGCTCATGGCGGAAGGACTGCTGCACACGCGGCAGCAGGCGCTCGCGGCAGTAGGTGGCGGCGGCGTCCTGGATCTGGCGCTCGTCGTCGCTGAGTTGGTCGCCCAGCAGGAACGGGTCGTCCCAGGAGAAGCGGGCGGTGGGGGTGGTGGCCATGGTTGTGCTCGACAGAGGTTGGATGGGGTGCTCGGGCGCAAGCGCCATGCGGGTCTTCAGCGGTGGGTGAACTCAGGGGCGCGCTTGGCCAGGAAGGCGTGCATGCCTTCGTGGGCATCGGCGCTTGCGAAGCGGGCATACAGCGCGCGGCGCTCGAACAGGATGCCCTCGGTGAGCGGGCCCTCCCAGGCGCGGTTGACGGCCTCCTTGATCGCCACCAGCGCCGGCAGTGAATAGCCCGCGATGCATGCGGCCAGCGCCAGCGTGTCGTCGAGCAGCCGGTCATCGGGCACCACGCGCGAGACCAGCCCGCAGCGGTCGGCCTCCTGGGCATCCAGCATGCGCGCCGACAGACACATGTCCATCGCCTTGGCCTTGCCGATGGCATGCGGCAGGCGCTGCGTGCCACCGGCGCCGGGCAGCATGGCCAGCTTGATCTCGGGCAGGGCGAAGCGGGCAGACTCGGCTGCGAGCACGATGTCGCAGGCCAGGGCCAGCTCGCAGCCGCCGCCCATGGCATAACCCGCCACCGCGGCCAGCACCGGCTTCTGCACCTGGCGGATGGTCTCCCAGTTGCGGGTGATGAAGCGCTCGCGCTGCACGTCCATGCACGACCAGTCGGCCATGGCGGCAATGTCGGCACCGGCGGCAAACGCCTTGGGCCCGCCGGTGATGACGATGGCGCCGATGCGCTCGTCTGCATCGAGGCGCAGCAGCGCCGCACCCAGGGCGTCCATCAGCGCATCGTTCAGCGCATTCAGCTGCGCCGGGCGGTTCAGCGTGATCAGCGCCACGCGGCCGCGGGTTTCGGTCAGGATCGGATCGGACATGGTGTGGCCTGCGGCGTCACTCGACGACGATCTTGCGGTCCTTAATCAGGGCCGACAGGGTCTTGGCTTCGTCGCCCAGCAGCTTGCGGAAGGCGGCGGCCTCCAGCGGCGCGGGCTCGGCGCCCAGGTCGGCAAAGCGCTGCTTCAGGGCCGGCACGGCCAGGGCCTTGTTCAACTCGCGGGTGAGCCGGGCCAGGATCTCGGGCGGCGTGTTGTTGGGCGCCCAGACACCGAACCAGATGTCCAGGCTGGCGTTCTGGATGCCCAGGTCGGCATAGGTGGGCACATCAGGGAAAAACGGCGACTTCTTGTCGCTGGCCACCGCCAGCAGCTTGACCCGGCCGGCCTTGATGTGCGGAAAGGCGATGCCGGGGTCGAAGGCGATGTCGGCCTGGCTGGCCATCACGTCCTGCAGGGCCGGGGCGGCACCACGGTAGGGCACATGGGTGATGAACACACCGTTGCTCTGCTTGAACAGTTCACCCGCCAGGTGCGGCGGTGTGCCGGTGCCGGCCGAGGCGAACGACAGCTTGCCCGGTTGCGCCTTGGCCATGGCCACCAGCTGCTTGCCGTCCTTCACCTCCAGCCCGGGGCGGGCGATCAGGTACATCTGGGTGCGGCCGATGGCCATCACCGGCGTCAGGTCACGCGAGGGGACCAGCGGCGACTTGAACAGCGAGGGGTTGGCCGTCTCCACCGAGGTGGGCGCCACCAGGAAGGTGTAGCCGTCCGGCGTGGCCTTGGCAACCTCGCCGGCGGCGATGTTGCCGCTGGCGCCGGGCTTGTTGTCGACCAGCACGGTCTGGCCCAAGGCCTCGGTGGTGGCCTGGGCCAGGCTGCGGGCCATCACATCGGTGGTGCCGCCTGGGGCGAAGCCGACGACGATGCGCACAGTCTTGGACGGCCAGGCGGGCGCCTGCGCGGCAGCGGGCAGGGTGCTTGCTGCGGTGAGGGCCAGGCCGGCGGCCAGGGCGATCAGCGTGCGGCGGTTGAGAGAGGTCATGTTTGTCTCCTGGATCTGTTGTGGGGCTGTTGTGGGGCGGTCGGCGCCGGCGTCAGAGCCGGCCGGCGGCGGCCAACTCACGCACCAGTTCGCGCAGCTTGAATTTCTGCACCTTGCCCGAGGGCGTGCTGGGCATGGCCTCGCACACATGCAGGCGCTCGGGGATGTACTGCAGCGCGACCTTCTGGTCCTTCAGGAACTGCACCAGCGCGGGCAGCGTCACGGTCTGGCCGGCGCGTGGCACCACCACCGCGCAGCCGCGCTCGCCCAGGCGCTCGTCGGGCACGGCCACCACCGCCACCTGGGCGATGGCCGGGTGCTTGTAGAGCAGGGCCTCGATCTCGAACACCGGCACGTTCTCGCCGCCGCGGATGATCACGTCCTTGCTGCGGCCGCTGATGCGCACATAGCCGGCCTCGGTGAGATAGGCCTCGTCACCGGTGTCCATCCAGCCGTCGGCGTCCACGCCGTTGAGCTGCGGGCGGTGCAGGTAGCCGCCGAAGTTCGACGGTGCGCGCACCAGCAGCTTGCCGGGCTGGCCGGCGGGCAGGGCATGGCCGTCGAAGTCGACCACCTTGAGCTCCACGCCTGGCAGGGGGCAGCCGTCGGTGGTGGCGGCCAACACGTCGTCGTCGTCCAGCTTGATCAGCGTGACCGCGCCGTTCTCGGTCATGCCCCAGGCCGACACGATCTTGGTGCCGAGCACCTTGCGGGCCTGCTCCACCAGCGGGCCCGGGATGGGCGCGCCGGCACAGAGGAAGGTCTTCAAGCTGGGCACGCCCTGGCCGCTCTCGGTCACCACCCGCGACAGGTCGGCCAGGAAGGGCGTCGAGGCCATGGTGAAGCTGCAGCCCTCGCTGCGGATCAGTGCAGCGGCGCGCACCGGCTCCCAGGTGTCCTGCAGCACCGCGCTGGCGCGCAGCATGATGGGCATGATCAGGCCGTACATGAAACCGGTCTGGTGCGCCATCGGCGAGGCCATCAGCACCACGTCGTCGGCGCCCAGGCGCAGCCGTTCGGCATAGGGCCGGATGTTGGCCATCACCGTGTTGGCGGTGTGCATCACGCCCTTGGGTTCACCGGTGGTGCCCGAGGTGTAGATGAGCTGGGTGATGTCGTCAGGGCCGGGGCGGTTCTGCGCCAGGATCGCTGGCGCGTCCGGCGACTGTTCCCAGGCCGGCTCGCTCAGCAGCGCCTCGTAGCTGTTGGCGCCCGCACCGCCCACCACCACGACATGCTGCAGGTCCGGCAGGCTGGTGCGCAGGCCCTCGGCCATGGCCTCATGGTCGAAGCCGCGGAACAGCCTGGGCACGATCAGCACCTTGGCCGCGCCGTGCTTGAGCATGAAACCCAGCTCGCGCTCGCGGAAGATGTGCATCAGCGGGTTGACCACGGCGCCGATGCGCGAGCAGGCCAGGTAGGTGACGGTGAACTGCCACCAGTTGGGAAGCTGCATCGCCACCACGTCGTTGCGGCCCACGCCCAGCCGCGCCAGGCCCACGGCCACGCGGTCGGCCAGGCGCCCCAGCTCGCGGTAGGTCAGCCGGGTGACCTGGCCGCCGTCGAGCTGCAGCGCGGTCAGCGCCAGCTTGTCGGGGCAGGCGGCCAGGCAGGCGTCCAGTTCGTCATTGATGGTGCGGTCGGCCCAGTGGCCCTGGGCCACGCTGGCGGCGCGGCGCGGCGGCAGCAGAACGGCGTCGAATTCCATGGCTTGTCTCCTGGTGTGGTCGTGTGGGTGGTGTCGTCGGCGGCTCAGGCCGGCACGAACTGCCGCCCGGCGCGGGTGCGGGCGATGATGGTTTTCATGATCTGGGCCGTGCCATCGCCGATCTGGAAGCCCAGCACGTCACGCAGCCGCTGCTCCATCGGTCCGCGGTCGTAGCCGCCGTGGCCAAAGCACAGCAGGCACTGGTGGATCACGTCGTAGGCCAGCTTCGGGCCCCACCACTTGGCCATGCCGGCCTCGGCGGTGTGGGGCAGGCCCTGGTCCTTGAGCCACAGGCCCTGCAGGCACAGCAGGCGTGCGCCCTCGACCTCGGTGTCGTACTGCGCAAGTGGGTGCGTCACGCCCTGGAAGGCCGACAGCGGCTGGCCGAAGGCCTGGCGCTGGGTGATCCAGGCCCAGGTCTCCTCCAGGGCCACACGCGCCACCGCCAGGCACTGCAGACCGATCAGCGAGCGCGAGAAGTCGAAGCCGTGCATCACCTGCACGAAGCCCTTGTTCTCGTCGCCCAGCCGGTGGCTGACGGGCACCCGCACGTCCTCGAAGAAGATCGAGCCGCGGCCGATGGCACGCTGGCCGTGGCAGTCGAAACGGTTGGTGGTGATGCCCGGGCTGTGCATGGGCACCAGCAGCGCCGTCACCCCATGTGCGCCCGATTCCGGTGTGCCGGTGCGGCCGAACACCACGGCGATGTCGGCCTGGTCGGCGGCGGAGATCGAGGTCTTCTCGCCGTTGATCACGTAGTGCGCACCGTCGCGCTCGATGCGCAGCCGCAGGTTGGCGGCATCGGACCCACCGCGCGGCTCGGTCAGCGCGATGGCGCAGATGGCCTGTCCGGCCACCAGCTTCTTCAGCCAGGGGCCCACGACATCCGGATGGCCGTACTTGGACAGGATCTGCGCGTTCAGCGAGGCCAGCAGGTTCAGGTAGGAGAAGCTCAGGTCGGCGCGGGCGATCTCTTCGTGGATCACGCCGGCGGCCAGGCAGCCCATGCCGAGGCCACCGAAGGCTTCAGGCAGCTCGGGGCAGATGAAGCCGAGCTCGCCCATCTCGGCCAGCAGCTGGCGGTCCAGGTCGCGGCTCATGTCGCGGGCCAGGAAGCCCGGCTGCACACGCTCGGTGGCGAAGCGGCGCACGCTGTCTGCCAGGGCCTGCAGGTCGCTGTCGATGTAGGGGTTCGGATTCATCGCGGGGCTCCCGGTGCACGCTCACTTGGCGTATTTGCGGAAATCGGGCTTGCGCTTGTCCTTCAGCGCATTCACGCCCTCGCGTGATTCCTCGGTGTCGTAGTACAGCTTCAGCGCGTACATGCCCAAGCCAGCGATGCCTGCCTGGTGGGCGGTGTCGCTGTTGAAGCTGCGCTTGGCGATGGCGATCGCCGTGGGGCTGCGCTCGCAAATGGTCTCGGCCCATTCCTGCACCGTGGCGTCCAGCTCGGCATGCGGCACGCAGACGTTGGCCAAGCCCATGGCCACGGCCTCGGGGCCGCTGTAACGCTTGTTCAGGTACCAGATCTCGCGCGCCTTCTTCTCGCCCACCACACGCGCCAGGAAGGCCGTGCCGTAGCCGGGGTCGACCGAGCCCATCTTCGGGCCCACCTGGCCGAAGACGGCCTTGTCGGAACAGATGGTGAGGTCGCAGATGGTGCACAGCACGTTGCCACCGCCGATGGCGAAGCCCTGCACCCGGGCGATCACCGGCTTGGGCACGTCGCGGATGGCGGTGTGCAGCTCTTCCATCGGCAGGCCGATGGTGCCGCGGCCGTCGTAGTTGCCGTCGTGCGCGCCCTGGTCGCCGCCGGTGCAGAAGGCCTTCTCGCCGGCACCCGCCAGCACGATGCAGCCGACTTCGCGGTCGTAGCCGGCCTTGTTCAGCGCCTTGATGAGCTCGTCGCAGGTGCTGCCGCGGAAGGCGTTCATCTTGTCCGGGCGGTTGATGGTGATCCAGGCCACGCCGTTGCGGACCTCGTACAGGATGTCTTCGAAGTTCATGGTGTTTCCAGTCGGGGGTGTGGGTGAAGAAGAGGCCGCCGTGCCGCAATCAACCGTGCATCGTCAAGCCGCCGGAGACGGAGATCACCTGGCCGGTGATGAAGCCGGCGTCGTCGCTGCCGAAGAAGGCCAGGGCGCTGGCCAGGTCCTCGGGCTGGCCCAGGCGGCCCAGCGGGATGGCGCTGCGGAAGGCCTCCAGCAGCTTGGCCGGGTCACGCGCGCCTTCCACCACACCCGCCAGCAGCGCGGTCTCGGTGGGGCCGGGGCAGACCACGTTGACGGTGATGCCCTGGCGGGCGTGTTCACGCGCCAGCGTCTTCGACAGCGCCACCAGGCCACCCTTGCAGGCCGCATACACCGCCTCGCCCGAGGAGCCGCCGCGTGCTGCGTCCGAGGCCACGTTGACGATGCGGCCGTAGCGGCGCTCGGCCATGCCAGGAAGCACCGCATGCAGCATGTGCAGCGCGCCGGTGAGGTTGATGGCGATCAGCTTGTCCCACTCGGCGGGCACGGTCTTGACGAAGGGCTTGAACACATCCCAGCCGGCGTTGTTGACCAGCACCGCGATGGGGCCGAGCGCGGCCTCGGTGGCCAGCACGGCGGCGTCCACCGCGGCACGGTCGGTGATGTCGCAGCGCAAGGCCTGGGCCACGCCGCCGGCAGCGCGGATGCCGTCGGCCACCTGCTGCGCGGCGTCGAGGTTCATGTCGAACACCGCCACCTTGGCGCCTTCGTCCGCAAAGCGCCGGCAGGCCGCGCTGCCGATGCCACCACCACCACCGGTGATGACCACTGTCTTGCCGTTCAGATTCCGCATGTCGTGCTCCTGGGTTGGGGCCGGCAGGACTTGCGGGTCTGCTGCGGCCGGTGCATTGCGTCAATGTGTTGACGTATTATGCAGGCCAAGCCAAAAGCATGACAAGCTATTGACGCATCCTTGTGCTGAGTGGTTTCCCTTAGATCAGGCGTTTTGCGGCAATGAGCAGACAGATCGCGGATTGCATTTGAGTCAAGTGATTGACGCATATTGCGCCAGTAAACGCGCATGGGCACAGTGCCGCGCCACGCGGGCGGGCACGGCCAAGCCGCCACCGGGGCTGCCCGGGCGGGTCAGCGGTGGATCGCGAAGCAGGTCGGCGAGGGATGGGCGCGGGGCCAGGACGGCGCCGGCGCTGCAAGGCGCCGCAGTCGGCTCAGGGCGCGTCGGCCTCGGCGTCGGGGCCCTGGTCCAGGCGCTGCATGTTGTCCAGCAGGCGCATCAGGTAATGCAGTGCATGGGTGATGTCGCCGAGCGAGAACTCGTCGAGTGCCTGCTCGTAGTACGCAAAGATCTTGGGCTGGGCCTGCACCAGCCAGACATGGCGGCCGTGCTCGGTCATGCGGATCAGGCGCGAGCGGCGGTCACGCACATCGGGCTCGGCATGGATGTGGCCGTCGCGCTCCATGCGCCCCAGCACGCCCGACAGGTTCTGCCGGCTCACCATCAGGTAGCGCGCCAGGTCGTTCACCCCCATGCCCGCCTCCGATTCGGGGCGCGACAGCGCCCCCAGCACCGCCCACTGCTGCGTGGTCAGCCCTTCGCTCTCCACCGCGCGCGACCCGGTCTTGTGCAGCAGGTTGGTGCACTGGTAGAGGCGGAAGAACAGCCGGTTGGCCAGTTCCATCCTGGCCGCCTGCTTGCTGTCCAGGGCCGCCGCAGGTGCCGTGCTGGGGGGGATGGCGGGTGTGGATCGGGGCATGGGCGGGGCGGAACAAGAAGGCGTATTGGACAGAGGCTGCAGCCGGGGCTGCGGTGCGTGCGCGCATTGTGCCGACACCCTGTGTCGCGTCTCCTCTTCATTAATTTACATAATCTTTGTCGTCGCGCTATTGAATGCGGAGGCCCACGGCGTCCGCCCCGCGTCTCGGGTCCAATGCGCACCAGCATTCCCGACCCACGCACCACCGCACCGCGCCGTGCCCACACCACAGGACCACCATGGCCGCCACCGTCCCCTGGGCCTTGTCCCACACCCAGATTGCCGTCGAGATCGTGGCCACGGTGGCGTTTGCGCTGTCTGGCGTGATCGAGGGCGCGCGCAAGCGGCTGGACGCCGTGGGCATCTGCGTGGTGGCCGGGCTGGCCGCCTTCGGCGGTGGCACGGTGCGCGACATCCTGCTCGACCGCCGGCCGCTGTTCTGGGTGCAGCACGCCGGCTGGGTGTGGGCGCTGCTGGCCCTGTGCATCGCCGCCATGCTGTTCATGCGCGGCCGCCATCTCGAGCCCACCGAACGCGCGATGCAGTGGCCCGACGCGCTGGGCCTGGGCCTGTTCAGCGCCGTGGGCACGCAGATCGCCGTCGACGCCGGCATGCCGGCGGTCATCGCCGTGCTGCTGGGCGTGGTCACCGCGGTCTTCGGTGGTGTGCTGCGGGACGTGGTCTGCAACGAGATCCCGCGGGCCTTCAGCGACCACCGGCCCTACGCCATCTGCGCCTTCGCCGGCGGCTGGGTGATGGTGCTGGCCCAGGCCGTCGGCCTGCCGCAATGGGGCAGCCTGCTGGCTGCGGCAGGCACGGCCACCGCCCTGCGCGCCGCAGCCGTGCTGCTGGACTGGCGGCTGCCCGCCTGGCAGGCAGGCGCCGGGGAACACGGCGATGCGGACGGCCCACCGCCGCGCTGAGAACGGTGCCGAGCCGGGGGGCCGCCGGCAAGCCGCAACGCGGCGCTCAGCGCTTCACGTAGCGGTGGGTGAAGCGGTCGGATTCGCCGATGGCGACGAAGCGTGCACGCTCCACCTCTCCACCGCGCAGCGTGGGTGGCAGCGACCACACGCCGTGCGGGTGGTCCTTGGTGTCCAGCGCATTGGCATTGACCTCGCTGCGCGCCGCGAGCTGGAAGCCGGCGGCCTCGGCCCGCTCGATCATCAGCGCCTCGGTCACGTAGCCGTTCTTGACAATCCATTCGCGGGACTGTCCGGGCGGAGCCCGGTGCTCCTCCACCCCCAGCACACCGCCGGGCTTGAGCACCGCAAAGGCCGCCTGCAAGGTGGCGTCCAGGTGGCCGGCCTCGATCCAGTTGTGCACGTTGCGGAAGGTCAGCACCACATCGGCGCCGCCCGGCGGGCTGATGTCGGCAAACCGTGGTGTGCGTGGCAGCAGGCCCACCTGCACCTGGTCGTACAGCGCCGGCTCGCGCGCCAGCTTGGCGCCGAAATTCTGGCGGCTGCGGCGGCGGTAGTCGTTGGCATCGGTGGCCGACTCGTGCGCCGCGTACAAGCGGCCCTGGCCCCGCAGATAGGGCGCCAGGATCTCGGTGAACCAGCCACCGCCGGGTGACAGCTCGATCACCTGCTGCGTGGGTGCCAGGCCGAAAAACTGCAGCGTCTCGACAGGGTGGCGGGCGGCGTCACGCGCGCGATTGGCGGCACTGCGGTGGCCACCGGCCACGGCGGCGCGCAGGCGGGCATCGTCCACCGCAGCGGCGGGCGCCACCAGCGCGCAGCCGGGCAGGCTGGCGGCCAGCAGCGCAGCGCTGAGGCTGCGGCGTTGCAGGTTCATGGGCATGGGAACGTCCTGGGGATCAAAACGGCCATGCTGCCACGCGGGGGCGCAGGGCGCCAGGACGGGGCAATGGCCTGCGCCGGGCAGGCCTGGCCCGCGCAGCGCGCGGCTGATCGTGATGCCGCCGGTGCTCCCGCTATGCCACCGCGGCCAGCAGCCCGGCCAGGCGCAGCGCATGCTGGCGCAGCTCGGGCACGGCGGTGGCCTCCCAGGCACCGGCCTTGAGCAGCGGGCCGATGTAGCGCAGCCGCTCGACCGCATGGCCATCCTGTCCCAGCACCCGGTAGCCGGCATCGACATGCAGGCCCAGGCCCAGGGCATCGGGGCACAGCTGCCCGGCTTCCTGCAGCTGGGTGATCAGCGCCGAGCCACTGCGCCGCAGGTCGCTGCTGGGGCCGGTGCAGTTGACGATGGCCTGCACCAGGCGCCGCTGCACCGGGCCGCCACCGCGCGGCTGCAGGTCCACCTCCAGGCCGGCATGCACCACGCGCACCCCGGCCACACGCCCTGCCAGCGATTGCAGCTGCCCCGCCGCCCGCAGCGCCTCGAAGGCGTCGTGGGCCTGCGGCGCGCAGCGGTGGCGGGCCACGTCCCAGTGCGGCTGCACATGGCGCAGGAAGCGGGCCTTGTCGCTGGGCGACAGGCCCTGCCACAGCGCCGGCGTGTGGGCGCGCAGGGCGCCGACCAGATCGCGCCAGTCTTCACCCCGCGCCGCGCCGGCGCGCAGGGCCTGGTGCAGGGTGCGCACATAGCCCCGCAGCGTGCCGCCCATGGCCCGGGCCAGCGCGGCGCCGTCGATCACGCCGGGCACGGCACCCGATGGCCGGTGCGACTGTGGCGCCAGGCCGCGGCGCGACATCGCCAGCAGGCGGCCGCTGCGTGGCCGGCGCTGCAAGGCCAGGGCCACATCCACCGCCGTCAGGCCGGCACCGACCAGCAGCACGTCGTCAGTGGCGGCGATCATGTCCAGCGCGCCGGGCTTCCAGGGATCACGCACATAGCGCCCGCCCGCCTCGGCGATGGCCTGCGCCGGCAGCGGGTCACGCGGGCTGAAGTGGCCGAAGGCCAGCACCACCTCGTCGGCGGCCAGCACCCGCCCGTCCTGCAGGTGCAGCGCTGCACCGTCGGCGCCCAGCTGCAGCGCGCAGACACGGCCGGTGATGCGTTCCAGCCCGGTGTCGCCTTCGCCGGCCAGCTCGGCCGTGCACAGCAGCGCTTCCAGGTAGGCGCCGTACAGCCGGCGCGGCACGAAGGACTGGGGCTGCACCTGCGGGTCCGACCAGCGGCAGTAGCGCAGAAAGTCCTCGGGGTCGTCGGCCAGCGCGCTCATGTTGCCGGCCGGCACGTTCAGCACATGGGCGTTGCTGTGCGTGCCATAGGCCAGACCACGGGCCATGCGGCCGGATTCGTTGATCAGCAGCACCCGCAGCGGCGCCGCGGCCTGGCGCAGCAGCTGGACGGCCGTGACGGCCCCGCTGAACCCCGCACCGACGATCGCGATGGTGCGTGGGCGGGACGCGCCGGGGTCGGCCTGTGCGGCGTCGGACATGGGCGGCGTGGACATGGTGCTGCGGATCCTGTTCATCGGCGACAGCGCGCGATGGTAGGCCGCCTGGCCAGGGGCCGACCACGGCCGGGGACCGCCAGGCAGCACGTGGACCGCCCAGGCGTGTGTTGTTCACAACCGGCGCCGCGGCCGCGCCCTTCGGCCCGGCGGCAGGCCAACTCGGATGCTGGTGGGCCAGCGGCGGCCTTATGCGTTTTTCGAGTTTGCTTGCGCCAAAGCCGTCCTTGGGTGCCGGTCGCCACCCCCACAGAATCCGGCGCTTTGCTGACCACCGCCCCTGCCCATGACCGCTCCCCTGCCCCGCCGCGCACTGCTGGCCGCCACCCTGGCCCTGCCGCTGCTGGCAGCCGCGCCGGCCCAGGCGGCCACCACCCTGCTCAACGTCAGCTACGACGTCAGCCGCGAGTTCTACAAGGACTACAACGCGGTGTTCGCCGCGCACTGGAAGAAGACCCGCGGCGAAGCCCTGGTGCTCAACCAGAGCCACGGTGGCTCCAGCCGCCAGGCGCGCAGCGTGGTCGACGGCCTGGAGGCGGATGTCATCACCATGAACCAGGCCAACGACATCGACATCCTGGCCGACCAGGGCAAGCTGATCCCGGCGGACTGGGCCAAACGCCTGCCCGACAACAGCGCGCCCACCACCAGCATCAGCGTGATCCTGGTGCGCAAGGGCAACCCCAAGGCCATCCGCGACTGGAGCGACCTGGGCAAGCCCGGCGTGGGCGTGATCATCCCCAACCCCAAGACCAGCGGCAACGGCCGCTACACCTACCTGGCGGCCTGGGGTGCGGCACTGCAGGCCGGCGTGGCGCCGGCCGCTGCCCAGGCCCTGGTGGAACGCATCTTCGCCAACGTGCCGGTGCTCGACGGCGGCGGCCGCGGCGCCACCACCACCTTCGCCCAGCGCAACATCGGCGACGCCCTGGTCACCTTCGAGAGCGAGGTGCCGCTGATCCAGCGCGAATTCGGCGGTGGGCTGGAAGTGGTCTATCCCAGCCGGACCATCCTGGCCGAGAACCCGGTGGCGGTGGTCGACAAGGTGGTCGACAAGAAGGGCACACGCCAGCAGGCCGAGGCCTACCTCAAGCACCTGTGGAGCGACGAAGGCCAGGCCGTGGCCGCCAGGCACCACCTGCGCCCACGCAGCGCCAAGGTGGCCGCCCAGTACGCCAAGGACTTTCCCAAGGTGAACACCTTCACCGTGGACGCGGTGTTCGGCGGCTGGAAGAAGGCGCAGGCCGAGCACTTCAACGACGGCGGGCTGTACGACCAGGTCATTGCCAAAGCCAAGAAGCGCTGAGGCCGCGCCGTGTTCCTGCGCAAGACGCTCCTGAAGCGCCACAGCGTGCTGCCCGGCTTCGACCTGGCCCTGGGCTTCACCCTGCTGTACCTCGGCTTCATCGTGCTGATTCCGCTCTCGGCGGCATTCCTCAAGACCTTCACCATGACCTGGCCGGCCTTCTGGGACGCGGTGACATCGCCCCGTGTGCTGGCCAGCTACCGCCTGACCTTCGGCGCCAGCCTGGGGGCTGCGCTGCTGAACGCCTTGTTCGGCCTGGTCGTGGCCTGGGTGCTGGTGCGCTACGACTTCCCGGCCAAGCGCTTCATCGACGCCCTGGTCGACCTGCCGTTTGCCCTGCCCACCGCGGTGGCCGGCATCGCACTCACCGCCCTGTATGCCGAGAACGGCTGGATCGGCCAGTTCCTGCCCTTCAAGGTGAGCTTCACCCCGCTGGGCGTGTTCGTGGCCCTGACCTTCATCGGCCTGCCATTCGTGGTGCGCACGGTGCAGCCGGTGCTGGAGGATTTGCACAAGGAGTTCGAGGAAGCCGCTGCCACCCTGGGCGCCAGCCGCTGGCAGACCTTCCGCCTGGTGGTGTTCCCCATCCTGGCCCCTGCCCTGCTGACCGGTTTTGCGCTGGCCTTTGCCCGTGCGCTGGGGGAATACGGCAGCGTGATCTTCATCGCCGGCAACATGCCCATGGTCAGCGAGATCACGCCGCTGCTGATCATCACCAAGCTGGAGCAGTACGACATCCAGGGCGCCACGGCGATTGCGGTGGTGATGCTGGTGGCGGCCTTCATCCTGCTGCTGGGCATCAACGGGCTGCAGGCCTGGGCCCGCTCCAGGCAGGGCCGGTGACATGACGCGCAACACCCTGCCCCTGGCCGCACCGGCCACCCGGCCGCTGGCACCACCCCGGCTGCGCAACGCCACCACCGAACCCGCCTGGGTGCGGTGGGGCCTGATCGCCGTGGCCCTGGCCTTCCTGACCTTCTTCCTCTTCATCCCGCTGGCCATCGTCTTCGTCGAGGCCTTGAAGAAGGGCTGGGACGTGTACCTGGCCGCGGTGGTCGAGCCCGATGCGGTCTCCGCCATCCAGCTGACCCTGATCGCCGCCGCCATCTCGGTGCCCATGAACCTGGTGTTCGGCGTGGCCGCGGCCTGGGCCATCGCCAAGTTCGAGTTCAAGGGCAAGAGCCTGTTGCTGACCCTGATCGACCTGCCGTTCAGTGTGAGCCCGGTGATCTCGGGCCTGATCTTCGTGCTGGTGTTCGGCCTGCAGGGCTGGTTCGGCGAATGGCTGCGCGACCATGACCTGAAGGTGATCTTCGCCGTGCCGGGCATCGTGCTGGCCACGGTGTTCATCACCTTCCCCTTCGTGGCGCGTGAGCTGATCCCGCTGATGCAGGCGCAAGGCACCGAACAGGAAGAGGCCGCGCGGGTGCTGGGCGCCAGCGGCTGGCAGATCTTCTGGCGCGTGACCATGCCCAACGTGAAGTGGGCCTTGCTCTACGGCGTGATCCTGTGCAACGCCCGGGCCATGGGCGAGTTCGGCGCGGTCAGCGTGGTCTCGGGCCACATCCGCGGCCAGACCAACACCATGCCGCTGCACATCGAGATCCTCTACAACGAATACCAGTTCGCCGCGGCCTTTGCGGTGGCCTCGCTGCTGGCGCTGCTGGCGCTGGTGACGCTGGGGCTGAAGTACGCGGTGGAACAGCGGGTGAAGGCGCAGAAGCGCGGCACCGGCGAGCGGAGTGAATGAATGAGCATCGAAGTCCGGAACCTCAACAAGCGCTTCGGCCCCACGGTCGTCTGCGACAACCTGAACCTCGACATCCCCGATGGAGAGCTGGTGGCCCTGCTGGGCCCGTCGGGCTCGGGCAAGACCAGCCTGCTGCGCATCATCGCGGGGCTGGAGGTGCCGGATTCGGGCACGGTGCTGTTCCACGGCGCCGACGCCACCCACACCGACGTGCGTGACCGGCAGGTGGGTTTCGTGTTCCAGCATTACGCGCTGTTCCCGCAGATGAGCATCTTCGAGAACGTGGCCTTCGGCCTGCGGGTGCGGCCCAAGGCGACCAGGCCGTCGAACGCCGAGATCCAGTCCAAGGTGACGGCCCTGCTGAAGCTGGTGCAGCTGGACTGGATCGCCGACCGCTACCCGCACCAGTTGAGCGGCGGCCAGCGCCAGCGCATCGCCCTGGCGCGTGCGCTGGCGGTGGAGCCCAAGGTGCTGCTGCTGGACGAACCCTTCGGTGCGCTCGACGCCAAGGTGCGCAAGGAGCTGCGGCGCTGGCTGCGCCGCCTGCACGACGAGATGCATGTGACCAGCGTCTTCGTCACCCATGACCAGGACGAGGCCATGGAGGTGGCCGACCGCATCGTGGTGATGAACCAGGGCCGCATCGAGCAGGTGGGCAGCCCGGATGATGTCTACGACCATCCGGCCACGCCCTTCGTGCTGCAGTTCCTGGGCGATGTGAACCTGTTCCACGGCAGGCTGGGCCATGCGCCCGGTGGCGCGGTGGGCGACGAGGTGCACTACGTGCGCCCGCACGAGCTGGACGTGGTGGCCCAGGCCGGTGATGGAACCTGGCCGGCCGAGCTGTCCCAGGCCCTGACCCTGGGCCCGGTGACACGCCTGGAGTTCAGGCGCGACGACGGCAGCTATGTGGACGTGGAGCTGAGCCGCCAGCGCTGGCAGCAGCTGCGCGACACCCTGCAGCTGGCCCCCGGCAGCCGCGCCCACCTGCTGCCACGCCAGGTCACACGCTTCACCAGCAGCGCGCCGCAGCAGGTGGCCGACGATCCGGCTGCGGCCATCTGACACGGTGCGGGGCCTTCCCGCAGAATCGTGCCATGCCTTCGATGCGCAAGAGCCCCACGGGCGGCCTGGTCTATTCCACCGACAGCGGCCGCATGTGCCCGGCCTGCCGCCGGCCGCTGGCCGACTGCAGCTGCGGCGCCACGGCCAGCGCCAGGCCCGCGGGCGACGGCACGGTGCGCGTCAGCCGCGAGACCAAGGGCCGGGGCGGCAAGGCCGTGACCCTGGTGCGTGGCCTGCCGCTGGACGACGCGGCGCTGGACGCCCTGGGCAAGCGCCTGCGCACGGCCTGCGGCTCGGGCGGCACCTGCAAGAACGGTGTGCTCGAGGTGCAGGGCGACCATGTGGACCGCCTGCTGGCCCTGCTGCAGGCCGAGGGCCACCACGCCAGGCGCGCCGGCGGCTGAACCTGCTCAGGCCGGCCTGGCCACGCCGATGGGCACGGCCTCGGGCACCAGCAGGCTGCCGTCACGCAGGCCACGCAGCGTGGCCAGCAGCAGCGCGGCGATCAGCAGCGAGCTCAGCGCCAGCAGCAGGATGCCCAGCAGCTGCAGCGGCCCGCCGGGCGCTAGGCGCAGCGTCAGCGCGGTGAAGGCGGCCAGCGGAAAGCCCATGCCCCAGTGCACCATGCCGAAGGGCTGGGCGGCAATGCGGCGCAGCAGCGGCGCCACCCACAGCAGCGAGAACAGCGCCACGCCCCACAGGCCCCAGACCACCGGCATGGGCGCACCCAGGCGCAGCGCCGACAGGCCGATGGCCGCCGGTGGGGCGATGAGGATGAAGTTGCCGGGCAACAGGCGCTCGGGCCAGGGGCCCTGGTGGGCCAGCCGCACCACCAGCAGCACCAGCACCACCGGCCAGAACAGCAGGCCGATGCCGAACTGCGCGGCCGACCACTCGGGCTGGCCCAGCGGCACACCGGCCAGCGGCACCAGCACATGGCCGACGATGGGGATGAACAGGCCCGGGTTCAGGCTGGCCCAGGGCAGGCCCCCGGCCTGCGGGCCCCGCCACCAGCGCGCGACCACCCAGACCGTGACCCCCAGCTGCACCAGCGACGCCAGCCACCACAGGGCCAGCAGCAGCACACCCTGCAGGCCCGCCGCCAGGGCCGCAGTGACCAGCAGCAGCAGCGCGGTCGGCAGCGTGGCCACGGCCACATGGCGCACCGGGTGCCGCAGATCGTCGGCCCAGGCCCCGGGATGCAGGCGTGCACGCCACAGGCTGGCCGCGGCCAGCGCCAGAAACACCAGCAGGGCCAGCACGGCGATCACCACCGCAGCGGCGCCCGCGCCTTCGCCCATGGCCGGCACGGCGGCAAACCAGGCCAGCGACAGGCCGGCCAGCCCCATGACCATGGCAAACCAGGCCGGGGCGAGGTGCTTCAATGCCGCAGGCCCGCTGCGCATCACCGGTCAGCGGCGCCCACCACGGGTCAGGCGCTCGGCGGGCGGCACGCTCTCGTCGCCGTCCAGCTCCATCGCCACCTGGGTGCACACGGCACGGCACAGCGTGGCCACACGCTCGCTCTGCAGCCGGTAGAAGATCTGCGTGCCCTCGCGCCGCTTGCCCAGCACACCCGCGCGGTACAGCGTGGACAGGTGCTGCGACATGTTGGGCTGGGTGGTGTCGATCTGCGCCAGCAGGTCGGACACATTGCGCTCGCCATGGCACACGGCGCTGATGATCTTCAGCCGCACCGGCGTGGACAGCAGGCCGAACAGCTCGGCCGCCGACTCGAAGACCAGGTCTTCGTCGCCCTTGTTGTCGACCTTGCTGTCGCCCTTGTTGGCCACGCTGAACCCCCCGCTGTGCAGACGCCATCACTATATCAGTACGCGCCGATAATGACGCCCTGCTGACGGGCTTGGTGGCGCTCAGCGGAAGCGGTAGTGGTCGCGGTTGAGCACCGCCGCGATGGCGTTCACCTCGTCGGGGAACAGCGCCAGGTTCAGCTCCAGGTTGCACTGCTCCACCATGCCGCGCAGCGCACCGGCTGCGTTGATGCGCCCCTGCGGCCGGTAGATGGCCGTGCCATCACCACCCACCTTGCGCACATGGCATTCGGCGCAGCGATGCTCCCGCAGCAGGCGCTCACCCAGGGCCATGTCGGCGCCCTGGAACAGCCCGGCCTGCGCCAGCACCGGGCTGGCGGCGCCCAGCAGCCAGGTGGCCAGGGTGGTGGCTGCAGCGGCTGACAGCACAGGGTTCACCAGCGGCTCCTTGTTCAGGACGGATCGGGGCAACACCACAAATAAGCAAGCAATGATATTTTGCCTGCGCCCTGGCCGGACCTGGGAAATCCCGGGGTGGGCGCCGGCCGGGCCGGGCGGGCGGGCGCGCCGCCAGGGCCACAATCGGCCCATGCAAGAGTCCGACGTCCAGGCCCTCACCACCACGGTGCTGTGGAGCGCCTTCGCCCTGTCCGTGCTGTTCGGCGCCCTGGCCCAGCGCACGCATTTCTGCACCATGGGCGCCATTGCCGACGTGGTGAACATGGGCGACTGGTCACGCATGCGCATGTGGGTGCTGGCCATCGCGGTGGCGGTGATCGGCTTCAATGCCATGGTGGGCGTGGGCTGGATCGAGGCCCGCCACAGCATCTACGCCGGGCCGCAGCTGCTGTGGCTGTCGTCCCTGCTGGGCGGCCTGCTGTTCGGCTTCGGCATGGTGCTGGCCTCGGGCTGCGGCAGCAAGAGCCTGGTGCGCCTGGGTGGTGGCAACCTCAAGGCCCTGGTGGTGCTGGTGGTGCTGGGGGTGTCGGGCTTTGCCACGCTCAAGGGCGTGACGGCGGTGCTGCGGGTGCGCACGGTGGACCAGGCCGTGGTCAACCTGCCCCAGGGCCAGGACCTGCCCAGCCTGCTGGCCACCAGCCTGGGCCTGCCGGTGCCGGCCCTGGCCATGGGCCTGGGCCTGGTGCTGGGTGCCGCCCTGCTGGCCTGGGTGCTGCGCCGGCCCGAGGGCCGCAGCGCCGAGGTGTGGTGGGGCGGGGCCGGCATCGGTGCCACCATCGTGGCCCTGTGGTGGGTGTCGGGCCGGCTGGGCTTCGTGGCCGAGCATCCGGTCACGCTGGAGCCCAGCTTCCTGGCCACCAACTCACGCCGCATGGAGGCGCTGAGCATGGTGGCGCCGGTGGGCTATGCGCTGGATTGGCTGCTGTACTTCAGCGACAGCTCCAAGCTGCTGACCACCGGCATCGTCAGCGTGTTCGGCGTGCTGGCGGGCTCGGCCGCGGTGGCGCTGGCCAGCGGCAGCTTCCGCTGGGAAGGCTTTGGCGGGGTGGAAGACCTGGCCAACCACCTGGTGGGCGCCTGCCTGATGGGTGTGGGCGGTGTCGCCGCCATGGGCTGCACCGTGGGCCAGGGCCTGTCGGGCATCTCCACCCTGGCCCTGGGCAGCATGCTGGCACTGGTGGCCATCGTGGCCGGTGCGGTGGCGGCCTTGCGCTACCAGACCTGGCGGCTGGACCGCATGGGCTGACCGCCCGGTCTGGTTTCAGGCCCCGGCTGGCAGCAGCTGCCGCGCCAGGCCCAGCACATCGGCCTCGGCCATCTCGCCGGGGATGGCCTGGCGCAGCCGGCCCTGGCGGTCGAGCAGGCAGGTCATGGGGATGCTGCGGCGGCTGGTCAGGCGCTGGCGCAGCTGGCCCTGGTCCAGCGCCACCGCAAAGCCGTGGCCCTGCTGCGCCATGTAGCGGCGCACGGCCTCGGCATCACCGTCCAGCGCCACACCCAGCACCCGCAGCCCGGGCGCATCACGGTGCAGGCGGTCGATGTGGGCGTTGTGGCGCCGGCAGAAGCCGCAGTAGGTGGCCCAGACCACCACCACCGCCGGCTGCTGGCGCCAGGAGGCCGGGCTCCACACGCGGCCGTCCAGCAGCGCGATGGCCGGCCAGTCGACCACCGGCTGGTCCGTGGCGGGCGGCGTGCCCAAGGCTGGCAGCACGGGCGCCAGCGCCCCGGCCAGCAGCAGGCGCCGCCTCATGGCTTGGCGGCCTGCCCACCCTGCTGCTCCAGCAGCAGGTAGGTGTTGTAGGCGTTCATGCGGTTGGCCACGCGGAACAGCGGCAGCTGGTCGAAGCGCGACCAGTCGGCCCGGGCATAGGCCTCGTCGAAGGGCTCCAGGTTGGCCGCCGCCTCGGCCATGGTCTGGCGCAGATGCACCAGGTAGTCGCGGGTGAGCCGCAGATCGGCCACGGGCTCGGTGGACACCGGCCCATGGCCGGGCACCACGGTGTGTGGCTGCAGATCGATCAGCCGGCCCAGGGCGGCAATCCACTGCCGGCTGTCGGCCTGGCCCACGAACGGGATGCGGCCGCGGAACACCAGGTCACCCGCGAACAGCACACCCGCATGCTCGGCAAACACCACCAGGTCTTCCGGTGTGTGGGCCGGGCCGGCATGCTGCAGGTGGAAGACCTCGCCACCCAGCTCCAGCACGGTGTCGGCCTGCAGCCAGCGGTCGGCCGGCACCAGGCGGGTGTGTTCGTCGACCCAGGGGAACAGTTCATCCCGGCTGGCCACCAGGCGCAGCTGGGCGGTGTCGGAATTCAGGTAGGCACGCCCACCAGCCTGGGCGATGACCGTGGCCCCCAGCGCCTGGAAGGCCTGCAGGCCATACACATGGTCGGCGTGGTAGTGGGTGACGATCACATAGCGGATCGGCAAGGGCGTGACCTGGCGGATGGCGGCGATCAGTTCCTCGGCCAGGGCCGGGGCGCCCAGCGCGTCGACCACCACCACGCCCTGGGGCGTGACCACGAAGCCGGCGTTGGAGATGAAGTTGCGGTTGGCCGCCGAGCCCAGGGCCGCCTCGCCCTGCACGAACCAGGTGGTGTCGGACACACGCTGGGCCTGCAGCGGCTGGGCCGCCAGCGCACCGGCGCCGGCCAGCAGGCCGGCCAGGCCGGCACACCGGCGCAGGAGGCGCACCAGCCGCGTCCAGGCCATGTCAGGGAATACGCTTGATGGGCATGCACGAATATAAGTCCAGAATTGTATTCAGCCAAGCACCCTGGCCAACCGGAGACCCCGCATGAACCCCTGGACGATGGCCCTTGCCGGGGCCCTGGCCTGCGCCCCCCACCTGGCACAGGCGCAGGACGCCCAGCTGGCGGCCAACCTGGCGCGCAACCTGGCGGCCACCTGCGCCAACTGCCATGGCACGAATGGCCAGGCGCGTGGCGACATGAAGACCCTTGCCGGCGTCTCGGCGGAGAAGATCATCGCCGCCGTGGCCGACTACAAGAGTGGTGCCCAGCCCGCGACGATCATGCACCAGATCGCCAAGGGCTACACCGATGAGCAGATCCGGCTGGTGGCGGGCTATTTCGCGGCCCAGCCCGCCAAGCAGTGAGGTGTGGCGATGAATGACAACACAGCACATCCGGACACCGCCCGCCGCCGCCTGCTGCTGTCGGGTGCGGCCCTGGGTGGCCTGGCCCTGGCCGGTTGCGCCAGCACCCCCAGCGGCCTGTCCATCGGCCGCGTGGTGGTGGTCGGTGGGGGCTTTGGCGGCGCCACGGCGGCACGCTACCTGCGCCTGTGGGGCGGCAATGTCGATGTCACCCTGGTGGAGCGCAGCGCCAGCTTCATCTCCTGCCCCATCTCCAACCTGGTGGTGGGCGGCTTCAAGCAGATGGCCGACATCACCCACGGCTACGACAGCCTGAAGGCCCTGGGCGTGAAGCTGGTGCAAGGCGACGTGGTCGCCATCGATGCGGCTGCCAAGAAGGTGCGCCTGGCCGGCGGCGGCGAGCTGGCCTATGACCGCCTGATCGTCTCGCCCGGCATCGACTTCATGCACGAGCAGGTGGGTGGCCTGGCCGCCGCGCTGGACAGCGGGCGTGTGGTGCACGCCTGGAAGGCCGGCGCGCAGACCCTGGCCCTGCGGAAGCAGCTGACCGACATGCCCGACGGTGGTGTCTACGCCATCAGCATCCCCAAGGTGCCCTACCGCTGCCCGCCCGGGCCGTATGAGCGCGCCTGCATGGTGGCGGCCTACTTCAAGCAGGCCAAGCCACGCAGCAAGGTGCTGGTGCTGGATGCCAACCCCGAGGTGCAGAGCAAGAAGGCGCTGTTCGAGCGCGCCTTTGCCCAGCACTACAAGGGCCTGCTCGAGTACAAGCCCAATGCCGAGCTGAAGGAGGTGGCGGGCAACGTGGCCAAGCTGGAGTTCGAGGACGTGAAGGCCGATGTGCTCAACGTGGTGCCACCCCAGCGTGCGGCCGATCTGGCACGCAGCGCCGGCCTGGTCAACATCAACAGCCGCTGGGTGGGCGTGAACTGGCTGACCATGGAGTCCACCGCCCTGCCCGGTGTGCATGTGCTGGGCGATGCCACCTTCCCGGCGCCGCTGATGCCCAAGTCGGGCCACATGGCCAACCAGCATGCCAAGGTGGCGGCGGCGGCAGTGATTCAGCTGCTCAAGGGTGAGGCGGTGAATGCCACGCCGGTGGTGATGAACACCTGCTACAGCTTCGTCACCGCCAGGGACGTGATCCACGTGGCCTCGGTCCACCAGTACGACGCCACCGACAAGAGCTTCAAGACCGTGCCCGGCTCGGGCGGGGTGTCGGCAGCCGCCAACCAGATCGAGGGCCGCTACGCCCTGTCCTGGGCCGACAACATCTGGCACGACATGCTGGGTTGATGCAGGGTCGATCTCTGCCTTGACCAAACGGGCGCCGCGGAACCGGCTCTGCCGGGCCGCTGGGGCCGCCCCCCTGGAGAGGAGCGCCGCAGGCGCTTCGGGGGGGGTTACTTCAACCCGCTGAGGTAAGCGGCCACCGCCTTCAGCTCCAGCTCGGTCAGCTTGCTGGCGATGCCATGCATCACCGCGTTGTCGTTGGTGCGCTCGCGGGCATTGAACTGCTTCAGCTGGTTCTCGCTGTACTGCGCATGCTGGCCGGCCAGGCGCGGCAGGCTGTCGGTGCCATGGGCATTGCCGCCGTGGCAGGTGGCGCAGGCGGCCACGCCCGAATACGGGTTGCCACGCAGGTAGATGAAGCGGCCCATCTGGGCCAGCTCCGGATCAGCCACCGCATGGCCCATGGTGGGCTGGGCGGCGAAGTAGGCGCCCAGGGCCCGGAAGTCGTCGGCCGACAACTCTTCCACCATCGGCTGCATGGTGCTGCTCCTGCGCTTGCCCGAGCGGTAGTCGGCCAGCTGGCGCGCCACATAGGCGGCGTTCTGGCCCGCCAGCCGCGGGAAGACCGGGCTGGAGCTTTCCCCCGCCGCGCCGTGGCAGATGAAGCACTTGCCCTGCACGATCTCCTCGCCACGGGCGATGTCGGGCGCGGCCTGGGCCCAGGCAGTCCCTTGCAGCAGCAGGGCCAGGGCGGTGTGCAACAGGCGGGGCCGCAGGCCTCGGCGTGGATGGGTCATGCGCTGTGTCCTCATGGTGTTCTCATGCAAAACGGCCGGCGCTGGCCGGGCCGGGCACGGCCTGGTCCAGGGCGCTGCCGGGGTTCTGGCCCTGGTCGACCAGCCGGTCGGTCAGGGCTGCGGCGGCCCACATGGCGCACAGCGTGACCCAGGCGGTGGCGGTGAACACCGCCGCGCCCGACAGGCCTGCGCCGACGGCGCAGCCGCCGGCCAGCATGCCGCCAAAGCCCATGCACACCGCCCCGGCGATGTAGCGCCGCATGCTGGCACCGCCCTGGAAGCCTTCGAGCTTCAATTCACCGAACAAGGCGGCGGCCAGGAAGGAGCCCAGGAACACACCCGGCACCAGACCCAGGTCGAAGCTGAGCGGCTTGTCGCTGACGAAGAGCACACGGTTCAGCACCTCGGCCGACGGGCCGGTGAAGCTCAACGACTGGATGGGATGGGGGTCGAAGGCCAGGCCCGACACCGCATAGGTGAACCACCAGGCGCCGGCCACGCTGAGCCCCACGCCGATGGCCCCGGCCCAGCCCCAGGGTGGCACCTGCTGGCGCCGGGCCCAGACCATGGCCGCCGCCAGCCACAGCAGGGCAAACAGCAGCGCACCACCATGGCCGATGCCGGTGCGGGCGATCAGGTCGCGCGCCACACCGCCCTCGATGGTCCACCAGCCCGCAATCCACAGGCGCAGCGGCGACAAGGCGCCGGTGAGCGCGGCCTGGGCAGTGACGGCGAAGACCAGCCCCGACAGCAGCGCACGCAGATTGCCCTGTGCCGCCAGCACCAGCAGGCGGCTGGAGCAGCCACGCGCCAGCACCATGCCCACACCGAACAGGGCACCGCCGATGGCCGCGCCCGACAGGCTGCCGCGGCTGGCGATCTGGCGTGCATTGCCGGCGTCGAACAGGCCCGCCCAGGCCAGTGCCTGGGTCACGCCCACGGCCGTGGCAAAGGCGAACAGCCAGACCGTGAGCTTGCCGCCCATTCGGTTGCGCGCAAACTCGATCACCGCCGAGCGCAGGCAGAAGCGCGAGCGCTGGGCCATGAAGCCGAACAGCAGGCCGATCAGCAGTGCACCGGTGGCGAGCACGCCGTTTTCGCCCAGCCGCTCGATCAAGACCTCCAGCACCATGCGCCCCGTTGACCAACCGCGATCAGGGCTTGATGTAGGCGTGGCCCTGCTTCTGCAGCTTGGCCAGACGCACCACGCCCGAGGGTGTGAAGTCGGCCTCCTGGATGAACTGCTCCTTCTTCAGGTTGCGGTTCTTCAGCGTGATCTCGCAGACCTCGAACTTGACCCCCCGCGCGGTGAGCGCGGCCACGCTGGCGGCAAAGGCACTCTCGTTGCGGTCCTTCATGCCTTCCATCAGGAAGTCGACGCCGAAGGCATGGGTGACCACGGTGATCCGGGCGCCGGGGTCGGTGTCGATGTGGTTGCGGATGTTGCGCAGGCCCTTCAGCGCCTGGGACGAGGTGTCGTCGATGTGGTAGACGACCAGGTCTTGTGCCTGGGCCAGGCCGCTGCCGCAGGCCAGCACGGTGGCCAGCACGGCGCCGGCAAGCAGGTGGGTGATGTGTGCACGCATGGCGTTCTCCGTCAGCCGGCGGCCATGCCGGGGTTGGCCTGGGCACCCACCAGGGTGGGGGTGTTGATGCGGCGTGGCTTGACCCGCCCACCCTGCGCCTTCAGCCAGGTTTCCACGTGCTCCCACACCGGCTTCACGCCCGGCAGGCTCTTGGCCTCTTCGGCCACCGGCGCCCAGCCGGCCACCTTGTAGGCCTTGGCCGCGTCCAGCGGCTTGCCGTTCAGGCGCAGACCGCTGATGCGGCTGCCCATCTTCTCGGCCGGGTGCATGGTGTACGCCAACCCCCCCACACGCACCATGTCGCCACCCTGCTGGTAGTAGGGGTCGGGGTTGAAGAGGTTGTCGGCCACGTCTTCCAGGATGGTCTTGATGGTGCTGCCCGTCATCTCGCTGACGGTGGCGTAGGGGTAGGTGATGGCCAGCTGGTCCATCATCAGCTCACGCGTGATGGTGTCGCCCGGCAGCAGGCTGGTGCCCCAGCGGAAGCCGGGCGAAAACGCGATCTCGGCGCCCTGCACCTCCATCATCGCGTCGCAGATCAGCTGGTCCCAGCTGCCGTTGAAGTTGCCACGCCGGTACAGCAGGCCGTCGGTGACAGCCAGCTTCTCTGCCAGCCTGGCGGCATAGGGTGCACGCACCTTGCTGATCAGCGCGTCCATCTCGGGGTCGGCGCGCAACTGGTTGGCAAAGATGGGCAGCAGCCGGTAGCGGAAGTCCACCAGCTTGCCGCCCTTGACATCGAAATCCATCACGCCGAGGAACTTGCTGTTGCTGCCGGCATTGGTGACCAGGGTGGTGCCACCGGCATTCTTCACCGGCACCGCCACCGGCACGCCGTCGTGCGTGTGGCCGCCGAAGATGGCGTCGATGCCACGCACCCGGCTGGCCAGTTTCAGGTCCACGTCCATGCCGTTGTGCGACAGCACCACCACCAGCTGCGCCCCCTTGCCACGCACCTCGTCCACCATCTTCTGCATGTTCTCGTCCTGGATGCCGAAGGCCCAGTCGGCCACCATGTAGCGCGGGTTGGCGATGGGGGTGTAGGGGAAGGCCTGGCCGATGATGGCCACCGGGATGCCGTTGATGTTGCGCAGCGTGTAGGGCGCGAACACCGGGTCGCCGAAGTCATTGGTCTTGACGTTCTGGGCCACGAAGTCGATCTTGCCCTTGAAGTCTTTCTCGACGATCTCCTTGACGCGCTCCATGCCGTAGGTGAACTCCCAGTGGCCGGTCATCACGTCCACGCCCAGCAGCTTGCAGGCGTCCACCATGTCCTGGGCGTCGGTCCACAGCGATGTGGCCGAGCCCTGCCAGGTGTCGCCGCCGTCCAGCAGCAGCGCGCCCGGCCGGCTGGCCTTGAGCCGCTTGACCAGGGTGGCCAGGTGGGCAAAACCACCCACCTTGCCGTACTGGCGCGCGGCCTTGTCGAAATCCAGATAGGTGTAGGCATGGGCCATGGCCGTGCCCGGGCGCAGGCCGGCGGCCTTGAGCAGGTGCTCGCCCACCAGGTGCGGCAGCTGGCCCTGCATGCTGCCCAGCCCCAGGTTGACACTGGGCTCGCGGAAGTGGATGGGCAGCAGCTGGGCATGGCAGTCGGTCATGTGCAGCAGGCACACATTGCCGAACGGCGGCAGGTCGTACAGGCCTTGCTCGGCCGTGGCCGCGTCGGCATTGGCATGGCGCCCCAGGGCCATGCCGGCCACCGAGGCCGAGGCCAGCACCTGCAGGAAGTCGCGTTTCGAGAGCGTCATGGGTCGGCCACCAAGGGAGTGAGACGGAAACAGGAGGGCATGCCCGCAGGCAGCGGGCCGCGGTCTGCAGGCTGATGGAGGGCTGGCGGGTCTTACTGGTTGACCGGCGACTTCGGGTCCAGCAGCAGGGCCATCACGTCGCGGATCTGCTGCTCGTCCAGCAGCCTGGCGTGGCCGAAGCGCGGCATGTTGGAGCAGGCCACATAGGCCTTGCTGTTCCACAGCTTGCCCCAGGTGTACTGGATGATGGGCGCCGAGGCCGGGTCGGCCAGGTCCTTCACGCCCCGCAGCTTGCCGTAGTTCCACAGGCTGGGGCCGATGGTGCCGAAGGAGATCTCCTTCTTGTCCACCTGGTGGCAGTTGTAGCACTGGGCGCCGTTGGCGCTGGTGGCTGCGCTGCCGTCGGTCCAGGTCATGCCACGCCCGTTCTGGGCCAGCTTCTCGCCCACCCGCCAGTCACCGATGTACTGGCCGCCCTGTGGCCAGCGCATGCTGGCCATGGCCTCGGCCTCGATCTGGCCGCTGACGGCCTCGGGTGGTGCATCGGGGCCGGAGCAGGCCTGCTGGCCCAGGTCCTGGCTGAGCCGGTCGAGCTTGGCGATACCCTGGTCGCGGAACGAGGCGCGGATCACGGCCTGGGCCTGCTGGTCCAGCGCGGTGGGTGTGGGGGCGGTGGCACAGCCGGCCACCACCAGCGCTGCGCCCAGGGCAGCAAGGATCAAGCGGATGGGGTGTTGCATGGTGGTCTTGGCCTCCAGGTTCAGCGCTTCAGGGCCGGGGCGATGGCTTCGGCGCCCTTGGCATTGACGCCCATGTACACGCCCAGGGCGATGGTCACGTCCGAGGCATAACCGGGATACGGAAAGCGCTGCTGGCGGAAGCAGTCGTTCAGCCGCCGCTGCATGCTCCACATCTCGCCGCTGGACACCCGGTAGGCCGGCCAAGCGGCAAAGCCCACGCCGTCGCCCGGGTTCTTGGTCAGGTTGGGCAGGTCTTGCAGGCGGATGCGCTTGCCGTCTTCACCGTGGCAGCTGGCGCAGGAAAAATCCATGGGCCCGCCGCGGAAGAAGAAGGCGCGCTTGCCCAGCTCGTAGAAGCGCCGTTCCTCGGCATGGGCCTGGGGCAAGGCCATCTTCAGGCCCCGGGATTCCCCCGAGATCCAGGCCGACAGCGCGGCCAGCGTGGCCTGCTCACCCTTGTCGAAGGCGGTGGCGGCGATCTCGCTGGCCTGGAAGCCCTGCTGCGCTTCCATGCAGGTCAGCAGCCGCGATTCCAGGTCCTGCACGCGGCCGGTGTCGGCGAAGAAGCGTGGCAGCTGCACCCAGGCGCCTTTCACAACCCCCGGGCCCAGGCCCAGGTCACACTGCTGCAGCGACAGCTTCTTCGGCCCACGCGCCGTCTTCCACAGGCTTTCGCCCTTGGCTTCGAACAGCTCGGCCGGGTTGCCGTCTTCCAGCATCTTGCGGTATTCGGCAATGCCGTCGGCGGTGGACTTGGGCTGCGCAGCAACGCTGGCAGCCGCCGCGAGCAGCAGCGTCGCGGTCAGCAGGCGGATGGGCGTCATGGCTGGACTCTCAGGACACGGTGGCTTCGTCGGTGCGGCTCTCGCCCTTGTTGTCCTTCCAGGTCACGGCGATCTTGTCGCCGGCCTTGGCACCCCGGACGTTGAACTGCATGAACGGGTTCTTGGAGACCGAGGGCCCCCATTGCGCGGTGAGCACGGGCTTGCCGTTGAGCTGGGCGCTGACGTCCTGGATGTACCAGGCCGGGATCAGCTTGCCGGCCGCGTCCTTGCGCAGGCCGGTCTCCATCTCGTGGCTCATGAGCACGCGCACGGTGGCCTTGTCGCCAGCCATCTGGGCGCGGATGCGCATCGGATCTGCCATGGTGTTTCTCCTTCAATCGTGTTGGGGGTGCTGTGCCGATGCCGGGGTTTCAACCACCACAGCCGCCCAGCGTGACCTTGACTTCCTTCTGCGCGAACAACACCTTGCCATCGGCCAGCATGGCCACGGCGAAGACGTTGGACGACTGGCCCATCTTCACGCGGGTGGAGAAGTTGGCGTCCACCGCGTCGCTCACGTCGAACATGGCCGACAGCACGCTGGGGTTCTTCTCCACCAGCACCAGCAGCCGCTTCACCCCCGGCAGGCCGGAGGACACACCCAGGGGCACGACCGCGCCGTTCTCGGCGATGTCGGGGCCGGTGATGGTCACGTCCTTGCTCTCGGTGGGCGTGCTGCCGCCCAGCAGTTTCACCAGCTCGGCCATGGTCTTCACCTCGAAGGCCTGGGCGTTGTAGGCGGCATGGGCAGCCTGGGGCAGCAGGCCAGCGGCGGCCAGCAGGGCTGCCACCTTGGCGGATTGGGTGAGCAGTGCTCGGCGGTTCATCATCGGGGGCTCCTTGGTGCGGAGGGTGTGGAAATCGGTTGGCATGGCCCGCGGCAGGCCCGCTACTTCTTGGCGCCAGCGGCCAGCCACTGGGCCAGCAGCTTGGCATCATCGTCCGACACGGCCTGTGGCGGCATGGGGATATCGCCCCACACGCCCTGGCCGCCGGCCTTGATCTTGCCGGCCAGGTAGGCCACGGCATCGGTGCGGGCGGCGTGCTTGCCGCCGATGTCACGCAGGGCCGGGCCCACGATCTTGCTGTCCACCCCGTGGCAGGCCAGGCAGTTGTTCTTCTGCGCCAGGGCCAGGGCCGCGGTGCCCGGGCCGTCGGCGCCGGCCTTGGGTGGGGTGGCCGCCGCCGCTGCAGAGAGGGCGGCCGCTGCCGCCGGGGTGGCCGCCGGCGGGCGGGTGGTGTCGGCACCGCGCTGCGGGCCCACCAGGCGCTGCTGCTCGGCCAGGTTGCCGTTGTTGTTGCGGGCAAAGTCCGGCAGGAACGAGGCCACCTGGGGTTCGGTGGCGCAGTTCTTCATGCAGGCCACGGCCTGCACATCGGGCTTGCCGCCGTTGCCCAGGCCCTTGCCCGGCCACAGGCCGTGCTGGGTGGACATGCCGTTGCGGTTGGGCAGCAGGGCCTGCGCCTCGGCCATGCTGGTGTGCGACAGCACGAAGTTGTCGGGCACCACGCCGCCCATGTTCAGCAGATAGGCGGTGACGGCATAGACCTCGTCGGTGGTCAGGGACTTGGGCGCCGTCCAGGGCATGGCGCGGTTGATGTAGTCCCACAGCGTGGACACGGTGGCCACCTTCATCAAGGTGGTGCGCCCGGGGAAGGTGGTGTCGTTCAGGCGCGCCACGCGCCCGGTCTTGACATCGTCCTTGCCGGTGCCGCCCACCAGGGGCGAGAACACCTCGTTGGATTCACCGAACACGCCGTGGCAGGAGGCGCACTTGCCCTCCCACACATCCTGGCCCTTGGCCACCGAGCCGGCGCCCTTGGGCAGACCCTTGAAATCGGCGCGCACGTCGATGTCCCAGGCCTGCACCTCCTTGGGCGTGGCGGCACGGCCCACACCGGGGTAGGCGGTCTGGGCGGTCTGCGCCAGGGCGGCTGGCGCCGCTGCGGCACAGGCCAGGGCCAGCAGCGCGCGCAGCAGGGTCTCACGACAGCTGGACATTCTTCACCTCGCCGCTCTCCTGCACCAGCCACGACTGGACCGCGTTGTTGTGGTAGATCGAGCGTGTGCCGCGCACGGCACGCAGCTGCTTGTAGCTGGGCTGCACATGGCCGGTGTCGTCGATGGCGCGGCTCTGCACGATGGCCGGCTTGCCGTCCCACACCCAGTCCAGCGAGAACCGCGTCAGGCACTTGCGCATCACCGGCGCCTGCAGGCGGGCGGTCTTCCAGTTGCGGCCACCGTCCACCGACACATCCACCCGCTGCACCGCGCCGCGGCCCGACCAGGCCAGGCCGCTGATCTGGTAATAGCCCTTGTCCAGCAGCACCTGGCCGCCCGACGGGGTGGTGACCACGCTCTTGCACTCCTGCGTGCTGCTGTACTGCCGGTGCTGGCCGCCGGGCATCAGGTCGATGTAGTGGATGGCCTCGTCCTTGGTGGCATAGGGCTGGTCGCCCACCTCGATGCGCCGCAGGTACTTGACCCAGCTCACGCCCTGCACCCCCGGCACCACCAGGCGCAGCGGGTAGCCGTTCTCGGGGCGCAGCATCTCGCCGTTCTGGCCATAGGCCACGATCACCTCGCCGCTCTCGACCAGTTCCATCGGCACGGTGCGGGTCATCGACGAGCCGTCTGCGCCTTCGGCCAGCAGGTAGCGGCCGCGCTTGTAGTCGACCCCCGCCATGTCGAGCAGGATCTTCAGCGGCACGCCGGTGAATTCACTGCAGCTGAGCATGCCGTGGGTGTACTGGCAGGTGGGCACGGCCACGTTGCCCCACTCCATGCCGGTGTTGGCACCACACTCGATGAAGTGGAAGCGACTCACCGAGGGCAGGCGCATGAGCTCGTCGACGGTGAAGACCAGCGGCTTCTTCAGCATCTTCTCGTCCGAGCCGTTGAGCATCAGCCGGTGCTTGGACGGATCCACGTCCCACCAACCCTGGTGGTGGCGCTCGAAGTGCAGGCCGCTGGGCGTGACGATGCCGAACAGGCTTTGCAGCGGGGCAAACGAGACCGAGGACTGGGTGGTCTGGGTCAGGCCCGGGCTGGGGCGGCGCTGCACGTTGGCCTCGTACCTGGACGGCTTACCGTAGCCGTCGGTGGCCACGGCCTGGCCCAGGCCGGTGCTGTGGCTGGGCAGGGCCAGGATGTTGGCATCACCACCGTCGGCCGGCACCGGATTGGCCTGCGCCAGCGCCCTGGGCCCGGCGGCGCCGGCCAGGGCCGCGGCAAAGGCAGCGCGCACGATGTCGCGGCGGCCGGCCTTGGCCTCCCGGAAGACGCTGCGCACGCCCTCGGGGCCGATGAAATTCTCCGGTGCCTTGATCAGGCGCCCGGACGGTTGGTCGTTGGCACTCACGGTTGCTCCTCGGGCAAGGGGGTCACGGCACCGCCGGGGCCGGCGGCCGCCAGGCTGCCCTGCGCCTGCAAGGCCTGGCACAGGCGCTGCACCTGCGCATTCGCGATCCGGTAGAAGATCTGCGCGCCGGTGCGGCGCCGCGCCAGCACACCGCTGCGGTAGAGCGTGGCCAGGTGCTGCGACATGTTGGGCTGGTTCACGGCCACACGCTCCAGCAGTTCGGTCACGTTCTTTTCCCCCTCGATGAGCACACAGACGATGCGCAGCCGCGTGGGCGCGGCCAGCAGGCCGAACAGGTCGGCAGCCACCTCGAAGACACGGTCCTCAGGACTGGCAGGTTGCTGACCGTGATTTCGGATATGCATCTAAACGGATATTAGCGATCACGAATAGATGAACCATGAGGACTTTCCCTTGGTGCGGCGCCGCCGCCGCCAGCGGTCGGCCCGCTGCAGCGGCGTTGGCCGGCCATGCCCGGCGCGGCGGCCGGCGCGGCCGGCGCCGCTTCAGGCTGGGGCTGCCAGGCCCTCTGCCGCCGTCAGCAGGAAGTGCCCACGCGCGGCCACGATGGGGTTGTCGGGGCTGGATTGCCAGCAGCGCACCTGGACCAGGGCCACCCGGGCGCCCACCCGCACCAGCTCGCACTCGGCAAAGGTCTCCACCGGCCGGCCGGCGCGCAGGTAGTCGATGGAGAAATCGATGCCCTTGGGCAGCTTGGCACCCTGCAGCGACTGCACCAGGTGCAGCAGGGCCGCCGTCTCGGCAAAGCCGGCGATCACACCACCGTGCAGCGCCGGCAGGTCGGGGTTGCCGATCAGCTTGTCCTGGTAGGGCAGTCGGAACAGCGGCACCCTGCTGCCGGGCGCCATGCGGATGCCCAGGTACTCCACATACGGAATGGGGCTGCCAGGCAGCACGGCCAGGCTGTCCGCGGGCGCCCGCCAGCCGGCTGGGTCCGGCGCCGTTGCGGGGCTGGGGGCGGGTGCGGGGGCGTCGGCCGCACCCGGCCGGGGCCGGGGCGTGCCCGCGGGCGTGGACAGCATGAAGGTGGCCTGGGCAGTGGCGATGGGCTGGGCGCGGTCGGCCTGCCAGACATCGGCCCGCACGAAGGCCACGCTGCGGGTGAGGCGGTAGCAATGCGCCTCGCAGTGCAGGTCGTGGCCGGGGCCGGCGGGACGCAGGTAGTCCATGCGCAGGTCCAGCGTGGCATAGGGCACACGCTTGGGCAGGGCCGCGCCCACCGCCAGGCCGCAGGCCGAATCGGCCAGCACCGTCAGCGCGCCGGGGTGCAGCACATGGCGCACCGGGTCGCCGACCCAGTCGGGACGTGCCGGCATGGTCATGGTGCCGCGCCCGGGCTCCAGCGCGGTGACACGCATGCCGGTGTCCAGCATGTGCGGCGTGCGGGCCACGTACTTGCGGTTCAGGTCATCGAGATCCGGGTTCATGGCCGGAATGGTAGCGGGCCGTTCAGCCCCCTGCCCTCAGCGCAGCGCCCCCGCGCGCCGCACGGTGATGCCGACCTCGTCGGTCGCGCTGCGGCCTTGCGCATCGGTGACGGTGAGCCGGTAGCGGTAGCTGCCACGCACCAGGCGCGACAGCTTGAGGCGGGGCAGGTCGTGGCCGCTGGCCAGGCCCTCGGCCGGCCCACCCACCTGCTGCCAGAAGAAGCGCAGCGGCCCACCATCCGGTGTGCTGGAGGCGCTGCCATCCAGCGTGGCGGCATTCAGGGGCAGCAGCAGCACCTGGTCGGCGCCGGCGCGTGCCGTAGGCCCGGCAGGCGGGCCGTCGGCGCGCAGCACGGTGAGCTGCACCTGGTCGCTGGCGCTGGCGCCGCGTGCATCGGTGACCCGCAGCTCCAGGCTGTAGAGACCGGCCTGCAGGCCGGTGACGGGCGTCTGCACGCTGCGGGGCGAGACGATCACCGCCCCCGCCGGCCCGGCCAGCAAACGCCATTGGTGAGCGACCAGCACGCCGTCGGGATCGTGCGAGGCCGAGCCGTCGAGCAGCGCCATGGCGTTGCCGCCCGCCGGCAGCATGATCTGCTGGTCGGCACCGGCGTCCGCCACCGGCACCAGGTTGGGTGCCAGCTGCACCGTGACCGTCACCGCATCGCTGGCCAGGGCGCCGCCGTCGTCGGTGACGGTGAGCATGAAGCCGTAGACTCCGGGCTGCAGGCCGGTGACCAGGGTCTGCCGGCTGTTGGGGCTGGTGATGACGGCCACACCCGGCCCGGCGATCTGGCTCCAGCGGTGGGCCACGAGCACGCCGTCCTGGTCTGCCGATGCCGCGCCGTCGAGCACGGTGGACGCTGAACTGCCGGATTGCAGGACCTGCTGGTCGGCACCCGCGTTGGCGATGGGCATGCGGTTCCCCCGTGTCGGTGGCCTGGGATCGGTGATCGAGTGTGGGCGGGGGCACCGGGGTCGTCAAGAGCAACGCGCAGCAGGCACACTGGACGGCCATCCTGATGGAGACAGCCCATGCACGATGCACCAGACCCCATGCCAGACCCCGCAGCAGGCCCCGCAACCGCCGGCGGCAGCACACGGCTGCAGCGCATCGAGGCCCGGCCCTCCGTCGTCGGTGGCATCACGCTGCGCCGCGCGCTGCCGGGCCGCGGCCTGCGCACCGTGGGCGCCTGGTGCTTTCTGGACCACGCCGGCCCGGCGCAGTTCGCACCCGGCCAGGGCATGCACGTGGGGCCGCACCCGCACATCGGCCTGCAGACCTTCACCTGGATGATCGAGGGTGAATTGCTGCACCGCGACTCGCTGGGCCACCAGCAGATCATCCGCCCCGGCCAGGTGAACCTGATGACCGCCGGCCACGGCATCGTGCACAGCGAGGATGCGCTGGTCGACGGTGGCCGCCTGCATGCCGCCCAGCTGTGGATCGCCCTGCCCGAGGCCGAGGCCGACCGACCGCCGGCCTTCGAGCACCACCCTGCCCTGCCCACCACCACGCAGGACGGCCTGGAGATCACGGTGCTGGTCGGGCAGGCGCTGGGCCGGCAGTCGCCGGCGCAGGTGTTCTCGCCCCTGCTCGGGCTGGACCTGGTGGCACGCAGCGAGGCGCGCTCGTCGCTGGCACTGGATCCCGGCTTCGAGCACGCCGCCCTGGTGCTGCGCGGCGCGGCCACCGTGGCCGGTGAAGCCCTGCTGCCGGGCACGCTGCTGGACCTGGGCGCCGGCCGCCATGCGCTGGACCTGCACTGCAGCGCCGACACCCAGCTGCTGCTGCTCGGTGGTGCGCCCCTGGCCGCCCCGCCGCTGCTGTGGTGGAACTTCGTCGCCCCCTCGCAGCCCGTGCTGGCGCAGGCCCTGGCCGACTGGAACAGCGGCGCCGCACGCTTCGGCCCGGTGCCCGGCAGCACGGCGGCCCGCCTGGTGGCGCCCTCGCTGGACGGCCTGCGGCTCAGGGCGCCAGGCTAGGCCGCACCCTGGCCCTGCCGGCCCAGCGCCAGCGCCACGAAGTCGACGAAGACCCGCACCCGCGCGGCCAGCTGGTGGCGCTGGGGGTACACCGCGTAGATGTCGGCATCCGGGGTGTGGAACTGCGGCAGCACCTGCACCAGGCTGCCCGCCTGCAGATGGCGTGCGATGTCCCACTCGGCGCGCATCAGGATGCCCAGGCCGTCCAGCGCCCAGCTGACGGCGATCTCGCCGTCGTTGGTGGTCAGATTGCCGCGGGTCTTGACAGCCTGGACGCTGGCGCTCCTGCCCCGCCCGCTGCGCAGCCGCCAGGTGCCGTAGGCCTCTTCTCCCTGCCGGATGCCGATGCAGTTGTGCCGGCCCAGATCGCTGGGCACCTTGGGCGTGCCGTGCCGGGCGAGGTAGGCCGGCGCCGCACACAGCAGGCGGCGGTTGGGCGCGATGTGGCGGGCGATGATGCGTGCGTCCGGCGGCGCGCCGAAGCGGATGCAGACATCGAAGGCATCCTCGGTGAGCGGCGGCGGGTTCACCGATAGTTGCAGCTGCACGGCCACCTGCGGATGCTGGCGCACGAAGCGGGCGATCAGCGGCGCCACATGGCTGCGGCCGAACCCCAGCGTGGCATTCACCCGCAGCAGGCCCTGGGGCGTGGCCTTGGACACCCCCAGCAGCTGCTGCATGTCGTCGATCTCGCCCAGGATGCGGCGTGCGTGTTCCAGGTAGAGCTCCCCCTCGGGCGTGAGGCTCATGCGCCGCGTGGTGCGGTTCACCAGCAGCAGGCCCAGGCGCGACTCCATCTGCGCCAGGTGCTTGCTGACGGCAGGCGTGGTGATGCCCAGCTCGCGCGCAGCCGCGCTCAGGCTGCCGGCGCTGGCCAGGGCCGAGAAGAAGCCCAGATCGGACGGTTGGATGCCACTGGCCATTGCTGCTCCACAAGGTTTGGATTGTTCGCTTCAATTCAACAATGGATTCACTTTGGCGGTGATCCAGTGGCGCCTGGGGTTTCTACAGTGCAGCCACTTCCCCAGCAACCCCCACGGAGACGCCCCATGAAGACCTATTCCATCGCCACCATCCCCGGTGACGGCATCGGCAAGGAAGTTGTTCCCGCCGGCCAACAGGTGATGGAGGCCCTGGCCGGGGCCGGCAAGCGCTTTCGCTTCGCCTTCGAGAACTTCGACTGGGGCGGCGACCACTTCCGCCAGCACGGCGTGATGATGCCGGCCGACGGCCTGGACGCGATCCGCCACAAGGACGCCATCCTGTTCGGCAGCGCCGGTGACCCGCACATCCCCGACCACATCACGCTGTGGGGCCTGCGCTTGAAGATCTGCCAGGGCTTCGACCAGTACGCCAACGTGCGGCCCACGCGCATCCTGCCCGGCATCGACGGGCCCCTGAAACGCTGCGGCCCCGACGATCTGAACTGGGTGATCGTGCGCGAGAACTCCGAGGGTGAGTATTCGGGCGTGGGCGGCCGGGTGCACCAGGGCCACCCGCTCGAGGCCGCCACCGACGTGTCGATGATGACCCGCGCCGGTGTCGAACGCATCATGCGCTTCGCCTTCAAGCTGGCGCAGAGCCGCCCGCGCAAGCTGCTGACCGTGGTCACCAAGAGCAACGCCCAGCGCCACGCCATGGTGATGTGGGACGAGATCGCGCTGCAGATCGCCCAGGAGTTTCCCGACGTGCGCTGGGACAAGGAACTGGTGGACGCCGCCACCGCCCGCATGGTGAACCGACCGGCCACGCTGGACACCATCGTCGCCACCAACCTGCACGCCGACATCCTCAGCGACCTGGCCGCGGCCCTGGCCGGCAGCCTGGGCATCGCACCCACCGGCAACATCGACCCCGAGCGGCGCTACCCCAGCATGTTCGAGCCCATCCACGGCTCGGCCTTCGACATCATGGGCCAGGGCCTGGCCAACCCGGTGGGCACCTTCTGGTCGGTGGTGATGCTGCTGGAGCACCTGGGCGAGCCCGAGGCCGCGCGCCAGTTGATGGCCGCCATCGAGCAGGTCACGGCCAACCCCGCCCTGCACACCCGGGACCTCGGCGGCCAGGCCACCACGGCACAGGTCACCCAGGCAGTGTGTGCGCTGCTGGCGGCAGACCTGCAACGCCAGGCGGCCTGACCCCATCCACAGAACAGGAGACAAGCATGCAAGCCACCCAACCCCTGCAGCGGCGGCGCCTGATCCAGGCCCTGGCGCTGGCTGCCACCCTGGTCGGCGCCACGGCGATGGCCGAGACCTGGCCGGCCAAGCCGATCAGCCTGATCGTGCCCTTCCCCGCCGGCGGCACCACCGACGTGCTGGCCCGTGCGCTGGCCGAGAAGCTCACGCTCAGCCTGGGCCAGACCGTGGTGGTGGAGAGCAAGCCCGGCGCCGGCGCCACGCTGGGTGCCGACTTCGTGGCCAAGGCCCGGCCCGACGGCTACACCCTGCTGGTGGGCGCGGTGCACCACAGCATCGCCTCCAGCGTCTACAAGAAGCTGCCCTACGACTTCCAGAAGGACCTGGCACCGATCACCCAGATCGCCCTGGTGCCCAATGTGCTGGTGGTGAACGCCAGCACGCCGGTGAAGAACCTGGCGGAACTGGTGGCGCTGCTGAAGTCCCAGCCCGGCAAGTACAACTACGGCTCCAACGGCAACGGCACGGCGCAGCACCTGATCGGCACCCAGTTCGAGAACATGACCGGCACCGAGTTCAGCCACATCCCCTACAAGGGCAGCGGCCCGCTGGCCACCGACCTGCTGGGCGGCCAGATCACCATGTCGTTCGACACCGTGACCCCGGTGCTGCAGCACATCAAGGCCGGCAAGCTGCGGGCGCTGGCCGTCACCACCGGAAAGCGCTCGTCGGCCCTGCCCGAGGTGCCCACGCTGGACGAAGCCGGCCTGAAGGGCTTCGACATCGGCACCTGGTTCGGCGTGCTGGCGCCCGCCGCCACGCCCCGGGACATCGTGGCCCGGCTGAACAGCGAGATGGTCAAGGTCATCCAGTCGGCCGAGTTCCGCAAGCGCATGGCCGAGATCGGCGCCGAGCCCATCGGCAACAGCAGCGAGCAGATGGCCGCGCAGATCAAGAGCGAGACCGAGAAGTTCGCCAAGCTGGTCAAGGATGCGAAGGTGACGATCGAGTGAGCCCGGGGCCGGTCGTGCGTCACCTGTTGCGGGGATTTCCCTAGGCAGCGGTGGGCGTGCAGGGCGGGTGCTGCTGCTAGCCTTGCCGGCTGGATGGCGTGCAGGCCACGGGCATGCACGGAACTTGCACACCACCCTGCCACAACCCCGCGAGGACCCCCATGCACCGCAACGCCCGCCTGCCCCTGTCCACCATCGCCCTGGCCCTGGGCCTGCTGACCGGCAACGCTGCCTGGTCGGCCGCCGACACCAGCCGCGTCATCGTCGCCTTCAAGCCCGGCACGGCCGCCGGGGTGAAGGCGGCGGTGGCAGCGGCGCGCGGCCAGCACAAGCTCGACATCCTGGGCATGGACGCGATGGCAGTGGAACTGCCCACGGCCGCCCTGGCCGGCCTGGCCCGCAACCCCAACGTGGCCTATGTGGAAGAAGACGCCAAGCGCTACCCGCTGGCCGGCACCACGCCCAGCACCGGCACGCCCTACGCCACCGGCCAGCTGGTGCCCTGGGGCATCAAGGCGGTGCAGGCCGACCTGCTGGCCGGCACCAACGCCGGCAGCCGCATGGTGTGCATCATCGATTCGGGCTATGCCCGTGGCCACGAGGATCTGGCCGCCGACAGCACCGTGACCGGCACCGACGACAGCGGGACCGGCCAGTGGGACACCGACGAGAACCACCACGGCACCCACGTGGCCGGCACCATCAGCGCGCTGAACAACGCCGGCAAAGGCGTGGTCGGTGTCAGCGAGAACGGCACGCTGCGGCTGCACATCATCAAGGTCTTCGATGCAGACGGCTGGGCCTACAGCTCCACGCTGGCCAATGCGGCCGAGAAGTGCCGCGCGGCCGGCGCCAACATCATCAGCATGTCGCTGGGTGGCCCGCTGTCCAACAAGACCGAGAACGCCAAGTTCAGCCAGCTGCTGAGCAGCAACAACATCCTGTCCATCGCCGCCGCCGGCAATGATGGCAACACCCGCACCTCCTACCCGGCGGGCTATGCCTCGGTGGTGTCGGTGGCCGCCGTGGCCGAGAACGACAGCCTGGCCACGTTCTCGCAGCGCAACAAGGATGTGGAGATCGCCGGCCCGGGCGTCAACGTGCTGTCCACCGTGCCCATGGGCAGCGGGCGTGCCTCGACGCTGAGCGTCGGCGCCACCACCTATGCGCCCGGCGGCATGGATGGGTCGCCACTCGGCACCGCCACCGCCCCCCTGGCGGATTTCGGCATCGGCAGCACCAGCAGCCAGGGCAGCATGAGCGGCAAGATCTGCCTGATCCAGCGCGGCACGGTCGACTTTTCCACCAAGGTCGTCAACTGCCAGGCCTCGGGTGGTGTGGGCGCGGTCATCTACAACAACGTGGCCGGTGGCTTCGGCGGCACCCTGGGCACCGTCAGCACCAGCATCCCCTCGGTGACGGCCTCCGATGCCGAGGGCCTGGCGCTCAAGGCCCGGCTCGGCCAGACGGCCGCGCTGGCCGTGACGGCCTCGAACCATGCCTTCTACGACGGCACCTCGATGGCCACACCGCATGTCTCGGCGGTGGCGGCCATCGTGTGGGCACGCAACCCGGGCTGCAGCGCCGCCCAGCTGCGCAACTCGCTGAACCTGAGCGCCCGCAACCTGGGCGCCGCCGGCCGCGACAGCAGCTTCGGCTACGGCATGGTGCAGGCCAAGGCGGCGGACGACCGCATCAAGACCCGCGGCTGCGGCAACTGATTGGCGCGCCTGGACCGGGCCGCGGTTCAGGCCCGTCCGGGCAGCCTCAGGGCGGGTCGTCGTCCAGGGTGAACTTCGGCGCCTGCCGACCCTCTTCGGCACGGCGGAACACCACCTTTACCGCCGCGCCGATCTGCATGCTTGACTCGGCCATGTCGACCAGGTTGGTCAGCATGCGCGGCCCTTCGGCCAGTTCGACATAGGCCACCGTGTAGGGCGGGTCGGCGCGCCGCAGGGTGGAGAAGGCGTGGATGCGGCCACGTCCGCTGAGCGGCACCCAGGCGGTGTTGGCGCTGCCGCAGAAGGGGCAGACCACGCGTGGAGTCCAGTGGTGCTGCAGGCAGTCAGCACAGCGCTTGCCCAGCAGCTGCCCGGCCTCGGCCGCCTGCCAGAACGGCAGGTTCTCGGGGTTGTGGGCCACGAAGGGGTCGTCGAGGAAGCTTTTGTTCATTCTCGTTCCAGGATCAGGGTGGCATGCGCATGGCCGCTGCCCAGCACCAGGCCCGGCCCCGAGGCCATGGCCAGGCGGCAGCCCGGCACCTGCACCTGGGGATGGGCCTCGCCACGCAGCTGGCGCACCGCCTCGATCACCTTGGTGACGCCGCCGCGGTTGGCCGGGTGGTTGTTGCACAGGCCACCGCCGTCGGTGTTCCAGGGCAGCTGGCCGCGGCCCGCGATCAGGTTGCCGTCCTGCACGAAGGCGCCGCCCTGCCCTTTCTTGCAGAAGCCCAGGTCTTCGAGCTGCAGGATCACCATGATGGTGAAGTTGTCGTAGACCGAGGCGTACTGGATGTCGCGCGGCCCGATGCCGGCCTGCGCAAAGGCCAGGCGGCCCGACTCCTGCGCGCCGGTGGCCGTCAGGTCGAGCAGGCCACCGTGGTTGGTGTGCACCGTCTGGCCACTGCCCAGCAGCCTGACCAGCGGCCGCTTCAGGCGCCGCGCCACGGCCTGGCTGGTGACCACCAGCGCGCCGCCACCGTCGGTGATGACGCAGCAGTCCATCTTGTGCAGCGGGTCGGCGATCACCCCCGAGGCCAGCACCTCGTCCACCGTCACCGGCTTGCGCAGAAAGGCGTTGGGGTTGTGCTGCGCATGCACCGAGGCCGCCACCTTGACCCAGGCCAGCTGTTCGGAGGTGGTGCCGTGTTCATGCATGTGGCGCTGCGCCGCCATGCCGTAGATGGGCGCGATGGTCCACTGGCTGGCACTGTCCCAGGCCGCCTCGGGGCGGTCGGGGCTGAGCGCGCGTGGCTTCACGCCGACCGACTGGCCGATGCTGCGCGGCCGGCCCGCCATGGTGATCAAGGCCACCGAGCACTTGCCGGCCGCGATGGCCGCCGCCGCATGCTCCACCAGCGCGATGTAGGAGCAGCCGCCCAGCTCGGAGCCGTCCATCCAGCGCAGGCGCAGGTTCAGGTAGTCGGCCATCACCAGGGGCGTGCCGCCGGGCACGTCGCCGGCGCAGAAATAGCCATCGACCTCGGCCAGGCTCAGCCCGGCATCGGCCAGGGCGCCCAGCGCGCTCTCGGCATGCAGCTGGGCCACCGATTTGTCGGGCGCATGCCGGGTGGGGTGTTCATAGGCGCCGCAGATGTAGGCGCTGTTCGGGTTGTGCATCGTCGGCTTCTTCTTGTCAGTGCACCGCACGCTCGCCGGCGGCCCAGTGGCGCGCCCGCAAGGCCTTCTTGTCGATCTTGCCCAGCGCGGTGAGGGGCAGCGCGGGGATGCACTCCACCCGCTTGGGCGCCGCCACCACGCCCTTGGCATCCCGCACCAGGGCCATGATCGCCTCGCCGCTGACCACGCCGCCGAGTTTCAACTGCACATAGGCCATCACCAGCTCGCCCCATTTCTCGTCCGGCACGCCGATCACCGCGGCAGCGGCCACCGCCGGATGGCTGCAGATCACGTCCTCGATCTCCTTGGGGTAGACATTGAAGCCGCCGGAGATGATCAGGTCCTTCTTGCGGTCGACGATGTAGTACAGGCCGTCGGCGCCCTTGCAGGCGATGTCGCCGGTGTGCAGCCAGCCGCCGGCCAGCGCAGCCGCGGTCTCGGCCTCGCGGTTCAGGTAGCCCGACATCAGCAGCGGGCCACGCACGCAGATCTCGCCGCGCTCGCCGTCGGGCACCTCGTTGCCCTGCTCGTCCTGCAGGCTCAGGCGCATCAGCGGGCTGGGCCGCCCGGCCGCGGCCAGCTGTGCCTCGTCCAGGCCCACGTGATCCTGCCGGTTCAGGATCAGCAGCGAGTTGGGCGCCTCGGTCTGGCCATAACTCTGCAGCAGGATGGGGCCCAGCAGGGCCAGCGCCTGTCGGATGCGCGAGGGCGAAGCCGGCGCCGCGCTGTAGATCAGGGTGTGGAAGGCCGCCCAATCGACCTCCTGCGTGCGCCCACTGTCGAGCAGGGCGTAGAGCATGGTGGGCACCAGCCAGGTGACGTTGCAGTCGCGCTGGTTGATGGCCTCGATCAGACCGCCCACCGAGAACCCGCGCAGCAGCGTGACGCAGCCGCCGCGCATCAGCGTGGGCAGCACCAGCGAGCCCCCGCCGTGCGAGATGGGCGCCACGCAGAGGTAGCGCACCTCGGCCGGCCAGTCCTTGGCGGCCAGGTCGATCACCGCATTGGTGGCCAGCGCCCGGTTGGACAGCAGCACGCCCTTGGGCCGGCCGGTGGTGCCGCCGGTGTAGGCGACGCGGATCACCGTTTCCGCGTCACCCAGGGCCTGCAGCGGCTGCGCCTGGTAGGCCACCAGGGCCGGCTCCAGCGGGACGAAGCCCGGGATGCTGCCCAGCGACAGCCAGGCCTGCACCTGCGGGCACAGCGGGCGCAGGGCCTGGCCGCGGGCGGCGTGGTACGCGTCCACGATGACGATGCGCGCCGCGCAATCGCCGAGGATGAAGGCGTGGTCGGCCTCGCTGCCCAGGGCATGCAGGGTCACCGATCGCAGGCCGCGCAGGTAGGCGGCCACCGCAATCGCGAACACCTCGTAGCGGTTGACGCCGAGCTGGGCCACCGTGTCGCCGGGCCGCAGGCCCAGGCTGTCGAAATGCTGAGCGATGCAGCTGATGCGCTCGCCCAGCTGCTGGTAGCTGAGCGTGGCCTCGTCGTTGGCGAAGGCGGGCCGCTGGGGGTAGCGCTGGATGGCGGTGATGACCAGGTCGGCGACCGTGGCACCGCAGGTGGTCGGGTGTGGGCTGTGCATGGAGGTGTGCCGGCGGCTGTGGGCGGACCCGCCGCGGGCGGCCTGCGGTCCTGTTGCGCAGATCAGACCGGAACACCGGTGTGGCCGCTGTCGCGGTCAGTACACCGCGGCTGTCTTCGTCGCGCGCCGCCGCGTGGCCGGGGCATAGGCCGCCGTGGTGGCCGGTGACGCATGCCCCAGCCTGTGCTGCGCCAGCGCAATGGACAGGCCATCGGCCATGGCCTGGCGGGCATGGGTGTGGCGCAGCCAGTGCGCACTGGCGCGCGCGAAGTGCTCGGCGCCCGCCGCATCGCCCTGCGCCCGCAGCAGGTTGGCGCAGCCGGCAAAAAAGGCCTTGGTCTGGCCGTGGAAGGTGGCCGCGGCGATGCCCCGCCGCGCATCGACCTCCTGCCCGCCATGCAGCCCGGGCGCACGCTGGGCTGCGTCACTGGCCTGGCCGAGCAGGCAGGCACCCTGGCTGCCGCCATGCCGCGGATCGGCCGCCAGCCCGCGCGCCAGCAGATCGGCGCAGAGTTCAGCCATCAGCGCGGCCGGCAGCGGCAGCACGCGTGGCGCCTGCCCCGGTCCTGCCACCCGCAACAGCCAGCCCTGCATCGGCAGGCCGCCTGCCGCATCGGCCGGGTACCCGGCCCAGCGCAGGTGGTCGACGGTGGCGGCCACCAGCTGCGACCGCCGCAGGCCGGTTGCATGCAGCAGGCGCAGCCCCAGGCGCAGGCGCCGGTTCGCTGCGCTTGCCGGCAGCTCCTCCAGCTGCTGCACGATGAAGGCCCATTGCGACGGGCTGAAGCTGCGGTCGGCATCCAGCTTGGGCCCCGCCACCCGCGCACCCGCCACGGCGGACCAGGGGTTGCGCCGCAGGTAGTGCCGGTCGACCAGGAAGCGGCACAGGCTGTGCAGGACCGTGGTGGCATGGCGCTGCGCCGAGGCCGACAGCGGCCCCTCGAACGGCCGCCACTGCGGCGAAGCGCGTGCCTGCCCACGCACACCACACCAGCGGCTGCGCGGCTGCGGGTCGGCCAGGAACGCCTGGTAGGCGCGGCAGTCGTCGCTGTCCATCGACGACAAGGCCTTGCCCCGCTGCAGCACCGCCCAGAGCAGGAAGCGCTCGGCCTCCTTGCGGTAGGCGCGCTGCGTGTTCGACAGACGCTGCGACCCGTCGAGGCCTGGCGCCTCGAGCACACCGCGCCCAGGCTTGGCGTGCAGCCAGGCGAGGATGGCCTGGTGGTCGTTGCTGGCCGGCAGCAGGCACTGGGCCTGGGGGCACCGGTTCAGCCCCTGCGTGCCATCCAGCGCCTGCGGCACGGCCAGGCGCTCCAATGGCAGCAGGACCGGGACCGGCCCGGACGTGGCAGGCGCCACCGGCGCATGGCGTGCCCTGCCGTCCTTCACGTCCCGCGGAGCAGGCTGAAGCCCGGCGCCCGACGGCTGCGACTGCAGCCAGTCCACGATGCGCGCGGCCTTGCCCTCCCCCACCCCCTGGATGCCGGCGTGCCAGCGCCGACCAGCCCCACGGATGCGCGCAACCAGCTGGGCCAGCGTGGTGATGCCCGCCGCGTCGAGGCGGGCAGCCAGCCGCGGCGCGAACCACCGGACGACCGGATCGTCGCCCTTGGGCCGTTGCGCCGCCTGGGCAGGGAGCTGGTGTGCCGTCATTTTTGCTGCATGATAAGGCTGCGTTCAGCACAACGGACAAGCGATCAGTTGCTGCACTTGCAGGTTGGCCAGTTGCCGGTTTTGCAGCACACCGGCACGGTTGCTTGAGCCCGTGGAGGCGTGCCGCCTGGCAGCGGCGAAGCCTTGCCCCCCCTGAAGCCGCTGCGAGGCACACGCGGCGCGTGTGCCAGAGAACGCCACACGACGCACACACCGCGGACCGCGACAGCCCCACCACCCAGCGTGGAAACCAGGTTTCCAGCGCCGGCCGCCGGCTCAGGTCTTGCTGGCCGGCAGTTCCACCAGCGCGGTGATCGCATCCACCAACGCCACCACGTTGTCGGCATGCACCAGGCCGGGCAACAGGCGGATGGTGGCCTGGCCACGCGCATCCCAGCTCACCTTGCCTGCCAGCACGCCTTGCACACGGATCTCGCGGGCCGGCTCCCCCGCACCCCGCTGCTTGCCCACCAACGCAGCCACCACGGCCGCCGCGGAGAAGCGCTCCGACTGGCGCAGTTTCTCGGCCCGGCGCAGCACGCCCTTGCGGTCGGCCATCAGCGCGTCGGCAATCTGCTCGGCATGCTTGAATTGCAGTTCCAGCGGGCTGCGGAAGCACTGCACCACCGGATCAGGGATCTCGGCCACCGCGATCGCCTTGCGCACCCAGGTGTGCGACACGCCCAGAGATTCGGCCAGGCGCCGCTGCGAGGGGAACATCTGCTCCTCCAGCGCCTTGCGGTACATCGTGCCCTGCTCCCAGGCCGAGAGGTCGGCACGCTCACGGTTCTCCCGGTCCATCGCCGCGAACAGCTCCAGGTCCGACATGGGCGCGGTCCAGATCGCGGCCAGCACCGGCAGGCCCAGCTCCAGGCAGGCACGGTGGCGCCGGTGGCCGAAGACGATCTCATAGGTCTTGGCGTCCGCGTCCAGCGGCCGCACCAGGATGGGCTGCACATTGCCGCCGGCATGCTCGATGTCGGCCTTGAAACGGATGAAGTCGGCAGTGGCAAAGCTGGCGTCGTGGCGGTTGGCCCAGCGGCTGGGCAGCACGCTGCGCGGATCGAGCTTCTTGGTCGGCAGCGAGTCGTCGAACTGTTGCAGGGCGTCGCGCAGCCGCGCCACCTCGCCTTCGGCGGCCAACATCTGGCCACGAAAGGCCAGCATCTCGCCCGGCCCTGTCTTGCGGCCGGCCTGCCGGGGCATCACGCCTGGAAACCTGGTTTCCACCGGCGGGGATTCGGCGGCCACGGCGGGCGGCGCGGGCTCGGCCGGCAGCAGCGGCGCACCGCGCTCGGCAGCGGCGGCCGCCAGCGCCCCCGCTGCAGTCGCGGGCGCCGCAGCCGGCACCAGCAGATCCGCCGTCAATCGGGACAGCCTGTCGCGCGTGCTCATGGGTGGCTCCTGTCAGCGGGGCGGATGGGCAAGGCGGGCTGCGTCATGGCTGCACCGCCCGGCCGCGCCAGGTCTCGACCACCGACTCCTCCACCAGTTCCACGAAGCGGTCGTAGGCGTCGGCCGCCCGTTTGTAGGTCTTGGCCGCGCCGTCGTACTTCTGCACGTCGTAGACCGTGGCGAACTCGGCGGCCTTGTTGCTGGTCACCGTGGTCTTGGGAATCTCCACCGGCAGCATGTATTCACCATAGGTCGCCGCGATCCACTGGCGCACGGCCGGCGCGGCGGCATCCGCCTGGTCGACGCGGCTGAGCAACACATGCAGGAAATCGAAGGTCTTGTTCTGGCCGTGGGCCTCCTGGTTGTCCAGGTTGGCGCCCAGGTCGCCGAGCAGAGACCAGAACTGCGCCGAACTAGCAAAGTCCAGCCCGCTGGGCGGCACCGGCACCACCAGGCCGTCGCTCGCCCAGAGGGCGTTGATGGTGACGTACGACAGCGAGGGCGGAGTGTCGATGACGATCACGTCATAGAGGTCGCGCACCGATTCCAGCCCGGCGTTGAGCACGTCCCAGAAGCGGGAACTGGGGTCGCGCATCTGCCGGGCGGGCAGGGCGAACTCGGCCGAGAACAGGAAGGGCGCGGCCGCGATCAGGTCGATGCCCTCCCAATAGGTGGAGCGGATGGCGTATCGGATGTCGGTCTCGCTGCCCTCACACAGCGGGCCGATGGTCATGTCGGCATCGACCTCGGTCTCGGGCAGGATGCCGTGCAGGGTGGTCAGCGAGCCCTGTGGGTCGGTGTCGATGGCCAGCACCCGGTGGCCACGCAGGCTCAGGCCCTGGGCCAGGATCATGGCCGAGGTGGTCTTGGACACACCACCCTTGAAGTTGCCCACCGCCACCGTGATCGCCTTCTGCCCCGGCGGGCGCATCTTGGGCTGCCGGTAGGCACGGGTCCAGCGCCTGGCGTCGGCCAGTGCAAACTCACGCTTGCCGCCGCTGGGCGAGAGCTTGCCGCTGGGCAGATCGGCCTTGCCGATGCGGTAGTTGATGTGGGCCTTGTCCACACCGCACAGGGTGGCCAGCTGGGCAGTGGAGTAGTGCGGCGCGATCTTGCGCACTTCCGGGGCCAGCAGCTTGGCGCGGATCTGCTCCACCATGCTGCCTGCACGCTCGGCCAGGGCCGCGATGCGCGCCATGTCGATGGGGGTTCGCACGGAAGCGGGGCCGGCGGGTGCGGCACTGGAAACCAGGTTTCCAGCACGGGCGGCGGCGGCAAGTGCCTGATCGTCGGTTGCCATTTGCTCAGTGATTAGACGGAATTCGGTTAGTGTACAGATATCCGTCTAATCGCCGGAAGATGAAGACTTCCTGGCGCAACATGTGTGAGAGTTTTTGGGGAAGCCCCATCCGCCGGCCGGCCACCGTGCGTGTTTTTGGGATTCTGCGCCGGCTGCGCACCAGCATGGCGGCCTGCACAGGCCCGGCTGGCAGGCCACGCGGGGCGGCACGCCGCCAAAACCGCCTGCTGCAGGCGACCGGCCACCGTGACAGACCACAAGATCCCCAAATCCACAACCTGAGATCCCCAAAAACTCTCCGCCTGGGTGGGCAAGCTTCCCATATCCACTCCAGGAGATCCCCAAAAACTCTCCGCGAGATCCCCATATCCACCGCACACTTCGATGGCAAGCTGTTGTCGCACAACGGTTTTTCAGGCCACCAATCTTTCAAGTCTTCAAGTGTTCAAGCTCAAGCTTTCAAGGCGCACCACGTGACGTCGTTTTTCTTGATTGTGAATTGACAGTTTCACAATACCCACAGAACATGCTGCACCGCAGCTTTACAGTCAACGCCTAAATGGGGCAAAACGACCACGCACCGTCAACCGGCGGCACTGCGGCAGCCGAGTCGCCAAGGGCCAGGGAGCTGGCAATGCGCGCCGACGAGCAGGCCGCGGCCAGGGCCGAACAAGCCGTCGCCAAGGCCAACGAGGCCATCGCCATCCGGCCCAAGCGCGGCAAGCTCACCCTGCTGTCGCGGCGCATCTACAACGTCTTCCTGTACCACGCGCAACGCCAGGGTGTCGACAACCCCAGCTACTCGATCCTGCTGTCCGAGCTGATCGACGATGCCCGTTTCACCTCGAACAACACCGAGCTGCTGAAGTCGCACATCCGCGACATGCAGGCCACGACCATCGAATGGCACACCAGCGCAGCCGGTGCACGCCAGTGGACGTCGACACAGCTGCTGGGCCCGGTGCGCATCGACGAACCGGGCCGTGGCCAGGCCTGCACCATCACCTGGACCTACCCTGAGCCGATCCGCGACCGCCTGGTCAAACCGGCGCAGTACACCCGTGTGCTGCTGGAGATCAGCGCGCAGATGCGCAGCCATGCCGCGTCGGTGCTGTACGAGCTGGGCGCACGCTACCTCACCTCGCCGGGGCGCCTGACCATGCGCGAGGATGTGATCTGGTGGGCGTCCGTGCTGACCGGCCGCAGCGACATCACCAGCGTGGACTACCGCATCCTGCACCGCGACACCATCAAGAAGGCGCTGGCCGAACTGGACACGCTGTGTGACGACTTCAGGCTGGAGGTGGTGGAGCACAAGCGCGGCCGCAAGGTGGAGGAGCTGCAGTTCCGGGTGCTTCCCAAGCCGCAGGCCAGCCTGGCCGGGCTGCGGGAGTCGGCCAAGAACGTCTTCGACCTGGAACTCGTGGAGCGCATCATCAGCCTGGGGTTCAAGCGCGGCGATGCGCAGGACCTGTACGCCGTGACGGACGAAGGCGCGTTGCGCGCGGCGGTCGAGCATGTGGAGCAGCGCATGCGCTCTGCCACGCTGCCGCCGCTGAACGCGCCCGCCGCCTACCTGCGTGATGCCTTGAAGAAGCAGTACGCGGGCGAAGGTGAGGGTGGCAAGCCCGCCACGGAGGGCGCGGTGCCGCGCCCCAGCCTGGACGAGCGCCTGCAACGCCTGCGCGAGGAATGGCAGCACCACCGCGCGGGGCAGGCCAGGGCGCTGTTCGAGCAGATGGCCGAGCCCGATAGGGCAGGGCACGTCGCCCGGTTCGAGCAGCAGCGCCTGGGCGAGCTGGCCTCGCCCATCGCCAAGGCCTGGCGGCGCGACGGCGTGCACAGCCGCATCGCGGCCAGCTCGTTCTACCGCTGGCTGGCTGCTGCGCTGTGGCCCGGTGAGGTCACCGACAAGCAGCTGCTCGAGTTCGCGATGAACCGCACGCCCTGAGCCGCGCCCCGGGGCGCGGTGGTGGGTGGCGGGTTCATACGGCCTCCACCACATCCACCTCCACCCGCCCGCGGCCGGCCTGCTTGCCGCGGTACATGGCCTGGTCGGCCCGGCGCAGCAGCCAGTCCAGCGGCGCCACCCGCTCCACGAAGACACAGCCCGCGGTCAGGCCCAGGCCCAGGTCGGCACGGTCCGCCAGCAGCGGTGTGGCCAGGGCGTGGACCAGCTTGACACCGAGCTCGTGGGCCTGGCCCACGTGGTGCAGGCCCTCGGCCACCAGCACGAACTCGTCGCCGCCCAGCCGTGCCAGCACATCCTGCTGCCGGATGTGGCTGCGCAGCCGCTCGGCCAGTGCCGCCAGCAGCCGGTCGCCCACCGCATGGCCATGGCCGTCGTTGATGGCCTTGAACCCGTCCAGGTCGATCATGTAGAGCGCCAGGCCGTGGCCGGGCCGGGCACGGGCCAGGGCGGCCTGCACCATGGCGTCCAGCCCGCGGCGGTTGGGCAGCCGGGTGAGGGCGTCGGTCTCGGCCAGGTTGCGCAGATGCCCGGCCTCCCGGGCGGCGTGTTCGGCCCGGGCCAGGCGCTCACGCTGGCGCAGCACCAGCACCTGCAGGTAGAGCAGCAGATCCAGCACCGCGGCGATCTGGAAGGCGTGCAGCGTCCAGCCCAGGGCCGGCAGCCGGCCATGCGACACCGCCATCAGCGTGAACACGCCCAGGTAGTAGCCCAGCCAGGCCAGCATCAGATAGACCCCGGTGGCGTCGCCCTGGCGCACCCGTGCCCAGGCGCGCGACAAGGCCAGCAGCGCAGGCAGCATGCCCACCGTGCCGGCTACCGCGCTGAGCCCGGCAATGCCGATCACATCCACCGCAAACAGCAGCGCCGTGGCCAGCATCACCGCGGCGCCCACACGCATGGTGGTGCTGAAGCCACGCCAGCCCGGTTGCTCACGCAGCACGGCCTCGGTGTAGAGAAAACTGGCGCACTGGGCGCACATCGCCGCCACCCCGGCACCGTGGCGCAGCGCCCACTGGTTGTCGGGCCACAGGAACTGCGCGGCCAGGCCGAACTGCGCCAGCGACACCGTCATCGAGCTGGCCACCAGGAAGGCGTAGTTCAGGTGCACGGTGTCGCGGCGCCACCAGGCCTGGCCCAGGCTGTAGGCCAGCAGGGCCAGGCTCAGGCCGGCCAGCAGGGACTGCAGCGACTGGGCCGCCAGTGCGTTGTCGATGTAGGGCGCAGGCTTGCTCAGCCGCAGCGGCAGGATCAGCGGGCCGTCCGATTGCGCGCGCAGCAGCAGCACATGGTCGCGCCCGGGCTGCAGGCTCAGCTGCGCTGTCGGCACGCGTGCGCTGCGCCGTTCCAGCGCGCCGATGCGGCCCTGGGCCTGCACGGCCCCGGTGCTGTCGAGCAGGTGGAAGGACAGCCGCTGCACCGAGGCGTGGCCGGATTCCAGGATCCAGAGGCCGTCGGACTCCGCAGGCACCCGCAGCGTCACCATCAGCCAGGCCGCGCCGCGCTGCAGCCCCAGCGTGCCCTGCGCCAGACCTGGCGCCGTGAACTGCACCGCCCGGGCCTGTGCGGCGGCCAGGTCCAGCCGGCCGGTGTCGTCGTGCAGCCAGTGCACCGCAGGCCAGAGCGCCACCACGCCGGCGGCATCGTCCAGCCGCAGCGGGCCCGGCTCCGCCGCCTGCAGCGGGACCGCCCAGCACAGCCACAGCCAGCAGAGCACCAGGCGGCGCCACCACGGCGGCTGCGACCACCTGGACCGCTGCGCTCGCCACCACGGCGCGCAGGCCCGACCCCGCCCGCCGCCATCACTCTGCCCCTGCCCACCCATCTGCGTGCCGTGCCCTCTGCTGCGTCTGCGGCGCGCCGTCCACCGCGGGCCGGTCGAACGGCCCGCGGCAAGGGTACTGCATGCCCTGAGGACGCTGGCCGTGTCGCCGCGGCCACCGCATCCGGCCGCACCATGCGGTGCTGGACGCACATCTGTAAATCGTTTCAATGATCGTTTCATTCCTGCGCCTAGAATGCCTAGATTTCCTCTCAAATTCAGGTTTATCCATCGTTTCATGGCTGTCGCTGACGAGGTTCTGCACACCCTGCGCACCTGGCGCCGCATGCCGGCTGGCGACCTGCGCGCCCGCCTGCAGGTCAGCCGCGCCACCCTGATGCGGGCGGTGCAGGCACTGGGGCCGGCGGTCATCGTGAGGGGGCAGGCCCGCAAGACCACCTATGCCGCGCGGCGTGCGCTGCGTGGCAGCAGCACGCCACTGCCGCTGTACCGTGTGCACGACAGCGGCCTGGCCGACGAGGTGGGCCTGCTGCACCCGGTCCACCCGGCGGGCTGCATGCTCGATGGCGCGCAGGCGCTGGGCTGGCCGCTGGACGGGGACATGCAGGACGGCTGGTTCGACGGCCTGCCCTACCTGCTGGATGACATGCGGCCGCAGGGTTTCCTGGGCCGGAACTTTGCGCGGCACCATGCCGCCCTGATGCAGGTGCCCGACGACCCCGGTGTCTGGTCGGAGGACGATGTGCTGCACACCTTGTCGCTGCTGGGGGCCGACCAGCCCGGCCAGTACATCCTGGGCGAGGGCGCTTTCCGGTTGTGGCGGGCGCAGGCGGTGCAGGTGCCGGTGGCCGCTGCCGCGGTCGACACCGCCTACCCCGCACTGGCGGCGCAGGCCATGGCCCAGGGGCTCGTGGGCTCGTCGGCGGGTGGCGAGTTTCCGAAGTTCAGCACGCTGCGCGATCTGCCGGGCGGGCCTGGCCAGGTGCTGGTGAAGTTCTCCGGGGCCGACCAGTCGCCCGGCACCCAGCGCTGGTCCGATCTGCTGGTGTGCGAACACCTGGCCCTGGGTGTGGTGGCACGGCAGCTTCAACTGGCGGCAGCGGCCAGCTGCATCCACCAGGCCGGTGGCCGCACGTTCCTGGAGGTGCAGCGCTTCGACCGCCATGGCTCGCAGGGCCGGTCGCCGGTGTGCACCTGGGCCGCGCTGAATGCCGGCTTGTTCGGCCTGGCTGGCAAACCCTGGACGGCCGCCGCGGCCGCGCTGCGGGCAGGCGGGTTGATCGATGCCCAGACCCAGGCCGCCATGCAGCGGCTGTGGCATTTCGGCCAGCTGATCGCCAACACCGACATGCACGATGGCAACCTGGCGTTCCGCCCGGGCCTGCAGCTGGCGCCGGTGTACGACATGCTGCCCATGCTGTACGCGCCGCAGCGCGGGGTGGAACTGCCCAGCCGGCGCTTTGCGCCGCTGCTGCCGCTGCCCGGTGAGCTGGAGGCCTGGTCGGCCGCTGCCGGGGCCGCCGTGCGCTTCTGGCAGCTGGCCGGCACCGATGCGCGCATCAGCGCGGGCTTCCGCCAGATGGCGGCGGAGCATGCACAGGTGGTCAGCGACATGCAGCGCCAGTTGGGGCTTGGCTGAGCGCAGGCGCTGCGCGGCGACTGCGCAGACAGGAACAGAAAACGAACTAACGCAACAGATCGCCGTCGATGCGTTGTTGGTGGTTCTTTGGTAAGAAAATGGCGTTAGTTCGTTTTGTGAGCGCCTGAACCTCTCACCCGCAGCCAGCGCGCAATCTCAACAGGGCAGGGCAACGAGAATCCAACCGTGCTCTCTGAAAACGCCCCCATGCAGCACGCCGTTGCCCAGCTGCGCACCGACCGCCTGGCGCGCAGCAGCAAGCCCTTTCTGGCCCGCGGCGGCCTCAAGGGCGCGCGCTGCACGGGCTGTCGCCTGCTGCCCAGCCATTGCCTGTGCCCCTGGCGGCCGCAGGTGGCCACCCACGCCGGTATCTGCCTGCTGATGGCCGACACCGAGCCGCTCAAACCCAGCAACACCGGCTGGCTGATCGCCGACGTGGTGCCCGAGACCTTCGCCTTCGGCTGGGCCCGCACCAGCACCGACCCCCGCCTGCCAGCGCTGCTGCAAGACCCGCAGTGGCAACCGCTGGTGGTCTTTCCGCCGGAGTACGCGGCACCCGGGCGGGTGCTGCAGCAGCTGCCTGCCGCCCCCACCCCCGCCAGCACCACAACCGGCCGGCGCCCGCTGTTCATCCTGCTGGACGGCACCTGGTCCGAGGCCCGCAAGATGTTCCGCAAGACCCCCGTGCTGGACAGCCTGCCGGTGCTGCAACTGCGCCCCGACCAGGCCACGCAGGAGCGCCCGGCCTACCAGCTGCGCCGCGCCAAGCGCGGCGACCACTTCTGCACCAGCGAGGTGGCCGCCCTGTGCCTGGCCGAGGCGGGCGATCACCATGCGGCAAGGGTGCTGCAGGCCTACCTCGACGTGTTCACCCACCACTACCTGCAGGCCCGCCACCAGTTGCCGGTCGATCCAGGCGGCCAGGCGCACCAGCGGCTGCAGGCGCTGACTGCACCAGACCGCGCCTGCAGGCGCTGACAGCAACAGACAACGCCCGCAGCCCGCTCAGCGGTGCTGGTCGATCAGGATCTGGTTGCCATCCGGGTCCACCAGGCTGAAGCTGGCCGGCCCGCGGCCGGCTTCATCGGCCTCGGTCAGCAGGGCCAGTCCTTGCTGCCGCAGCTGCCGCTGCAGGTCGCGCACATCGGTGAAGCCGGGCAGGGCGGCGGCGTCGCTGTCCCAGCCAGGGTTGAAGGTCAGCATGTTCTTGTCGAACATGCCCTGGAACAGGCCGATCCCCGCCGATGCGTTCTTCAGGATCAGCCAGTGTTGCGTGGCATCGCCACCCACGGCCACGAAGCCCAGCTTCTCGTAGAACGCGCGCGACAGCGCGAGATCCCGCACCGCCAGGCTGACGGAAAACGCACCGAGTTCCATGCCATCTCCCTCTGCAACAACGCGGTCTGCATTTGGCGCGCAGGTGCCATCGTGCACAAGACCCGGCTGCCAGAATGGCCCGCACCACAGGCACAACCAGCACCGGAGACACACATGCACGACATCCTCATCCAGGGCGGCACGGTCGTCGACGGCACCGGCGCACCCGCGCGCCAGGCCGACGTGGCGGTGCAGGGCGGGCACATTGCCGCCGTGGGCCAACAGCTGGGCGGCGCCCGGCGTGTGGTCGACGCCCGTGGCCTGCTGGTCACACCCGGCTTCGTCGACATCCACACCCACTACGACGGCCAGGCCACCTGGGATGCCTTCCTCACGCCCTCGTGCTGGCACGGGGTGACAACCGCGGTGTTCGGCAACTGCGGCGTGGGCTTCGCACCGGTCAAGCCCGGCGCCACCGACTACCTGATCAACCTGATGGAAGGGGTGGAAGACATTCCCGGCACGGTGCTGGCCGAGGGCATCACCTGGTCCTGGGAATCCTTCCCCGAGTACCTCGACGCGCTGGCGCAACGCAGCTACGCCATGGACATCGGCGCCCAGCTGCCGCATGCCGCGCTGCGCTTCTACGCCATGGGCCAGCGGGGAGCCGACCACCAGGAGCGGCCCAGCAGCGGCGAGCTGGACCTGATGGGCCGGCTCGCCGAAGAAGCGCTGCGTGCCGGCGCGTTGGGCATCACCACCTCGCGCACCATCAAGCACCGCGCCAAGGACGGCAGCTACACCCCCAGCCTGACGGCCGCCGAACCCGAGCTGTTTGCCATCGCCGGTGCCCTGCGGCGCGCCGGCAAGGGTGTGCTCGAGGTCAACTCCGATTTCGGCGCCGGGGATTTCGAGATCCTGCGCGCCGCGGCCGAAGCCGCCGGCCGGCCGATGTCGCTGCTGCTGCTGCAATCGGACAACGTGCCCGACCTGTGGCGCCAGACGCTGGACCAGATCCACGCCGCGCGCCGCGACGGGCTGGACGTCACCGGCCAGGTCGGCGCCAAGAGCATCGGCGTGCTGTTCGGCTTCGAGACCAGCCGCAACCCCTTCGACAACCACCCCGCCTGGCGGCCGCTGCTGCCGCTGGCCCCGCGTGCGCGCTACGAGCGCCTGCGCGACGACGCCGCCCTGCGCCAGCGCCTGGTCGACGAGCGGCCCACCGACGCGCTGACGGCCTGGTTCGACCAGGCCTTCCGCCGCACCTTCGCCCTGGGCTCTGCGCTGGACTACGAGCCCGACGCCTCACAAGGCCTGGTCGCCCGCGCCCAGCGTGAAGGCTGCAGCCCCTGGGCCCTGGCGCTGGACGCGCTGCTGGCCGACGACGGCCGAGGCCTGCTGCTGCACCCGTTCGAGAACTACAGCGGCGGTGATTTCAGCGTGGTGCACACCATGCTGGCCGACAGCGCCACCGTGATGGGCCTGGGCGACGCCGGCGCCCATGTGGGCCTGATCTGCGACGCCGCTGGCCCCACCTACCTGCTCAAGCACTGGGCCCGGGACCGCCAGCGTGGCCCCCGCCTGCCGCTGGAACAGCTGGTGAAGAAGCAGACCCTGGACACCGCCGCCGTCTACGGCCTGCAGGACCGGGGTGTGCTGGCCGCCGGCAAGAAGGCCGACATCAATCTCATCGACTTCCAGGCGCTGGACCTGCTGCCACCCCGGGTGGCCTACGACCTGCCCACCGGCGGGCGCCGCCTTCTGCAGCGGGCGCGTGGCTACCGCCACACCTTCGTGTCCGGCGTGGAAGTGCTGCGCGACGACGAGCTCACCGGCCAGACGCCCGGCCGCCTGGTCCGCAGCTGAGCCGCGGCTGCCCCCCGGCCGATGCAGACGCCCCGCCGCGACACCATCCCGACCACCCGCCCGCTGGCCATCGCCCTGGCCGGGCTGCTGTCGCTGGCCATCGCCATGGGCATCGGCCGCTTCGCCTTCACGCCGCTGCTGCCGATGATGCTGCACGACGGCGTGGTCGACCTGGACAGCGCCAGCTGGCTGGCCACCGCCAACTACCTGGGCTACTGGATCGGCGCCATCGCCTGCACCCTGCAGCCGGCGCTGTGGCGGCGCTGGGGTGGCCGCAAGCCGCTGGCCCACACCCTGGCCGTGCGCACTGGCCTGGTGGCCACGGTGCTGCTGACCCTGGGCATGGCCTTTCCGCTGCCGGCCTTGTGGCCGCTGTGGCGCGGCCTGGCCGGCATGGCCAGCGCGCTGGTGTTCGTCTATGTCTCGGGCTGGTGCCTGGCGCGGCTGACGGCGCTGGGTGCACCGGCCCTGGCCGGCATCATCTTCGTGGGCCCGGGCCTGGGCATCGCCGCCAGCGGCCTGGCAGCCAGTGCCATGGTGGCCCATGGTGTGCATGCCGCGGCCGGCTGGGCGGTGTTTGCCCTGCTGGCGGCCGTGCTCACCGCCATCACCTGGCCCCAGCTGCGCGGCAGCGTGGCCGGCGCAGCAGCGGCCCAGGTGGCCGATGTGCCACCACCACGCCGCACCGTGGCGCTGTTCACCCTGGCCTACGGCCTGGCGGGCTTCGGCTACATCATCACCGCCACCTTCCTGCCGGTGATCGCCCGCCAGGCCTTGCCGGGCTCGGTGTGGCTGGACCTGTTCTGGCCGCTGTTCGGCCTGGGCGTGGCAGCCGGCGCGCTGTTCACCGTGCGCCTGCCGGTGCACTGGGACCGCCGCCACCTGCTGATGGCCTGTTATGCCATGCAGGCCTGCGGCGTGCTGCTCAGCGTGTGGCTGCCCAGCCTCTGGGGGTTTGCGGTGGGCAGCCTGCTGCTGGGCCTGCCCTTCACCGCCATCACCCTGTTTGCGGTGCAGGAGGCGCGCCGCCTGCGGCCGCACGATGCCTCGGCCTTCATCGGCCTGCTCACCGCCGCCTACGGCCTGGGGCAGATCGCCGGGCCGCCGCTGGTGGCGGCCCTGCTGGCGCGCAGCAGCACGCCGGGGCAGGGCTTCGCCTGGTCGCTGCAGGTGGCGGCGGCCGGGCTGGTCACCGGGCTGCTGATCTACGGCTGGCTGGCACGGCGCCAGCGCTGAACAAGGGTGGTTGACAGGATGTCCCGGCTTTGTCGCCTGGCCATGGCTGTATCAACAGGCGTCCACCCCGCTCGGTGCGACAGGCGGGCAACAGGTCCGCCTGTGCCTCCACCCCCTCTCGCCACCGAGGACCACCATGACCCTGCACCAACTGTCCACTGCCAGTGGGCTTCTGATCCTGGGCCTGTCGGGCCTGCCTGCGCTTGCCCAGGTCGACCCCATCAGCACCACGGCCGGCCTCAAGGCCGCGTGCGAGGGCAATGCCGGCAACCTGGTGGTGATCACCAGCGGTGTCACCGTCAACACCGGCTATCCGGCCGGCGCCCCCGAGCAGGTGCGCAGCGGCTGCCGCATCCAGCTGACCGGCGGCGCCAGCATGCAGTTCGACAAGGTGGGCCTGGCCTTTGCCGGCCCCCTGGCCATCATCGCCGACAGCAAGAGCAGCCTGCAGCTGCAGGAAGCCTCGCTGGCCGCACCCCAGGTGCTGGTGCAGTTCACCCATATGGACAGCGGCGTCAAGATGGAGCAGAGCCGCATCGACGCCACGGCCGGCCACCTGGACCTGCAGATCGGCATCGGCAACAAGATCGAGGTGAGCGGCGCGCGCACCGCTGGCGTCCCGCTGTCGCGGGCCGCATTCGCCGCCACCGGCCATGTCCGCATCAGCGCCAGCCGTCTGCACAGCGCCGTGTACAAGGACACCGGCATGGTGGCCGGCGGCACGGTCAGTGTCACGGCCAGCGGCGCGGACACCAGCATCGTGTTCGACAACTCCGGCGCCCATGCCTACAACGGCGATGTGCGCTTCGACCTGACGTCGAGCAGGAGCAAACTCGAAGCCAGCAACGCCGCCTTCACTGCCGTGGCCGGCCATGTGGCGCTGTCCATGCGCGGCGCCGAGGGTGGGCTCAAGCTGTCCGGCACAGCGGTGCAAGCCGGTGCCAGCGCGCAAGTGATCAGCACCGGCCCGAAGACCGAGGTGCTGGTCGACGGCGGGTCGATCACCGCCCGCGGCAGCATCCTGCTGGAGGGCTATACCGCCGGCTTCGACGGTGTGCTGCTGGTGTCCAACCTGCAGATCAGCGGCGGCAGCGACGTGCGCATGCTGACCGGCCTGCGCGGCAAGACCATGGTGTTCGACAACCGCATCAACGCCGCCGGGCTGGTGCAGTCGGCCACCCGCACCTGGGGCGTGTGCGAGGCGAACAACAACCAGGTGACGGCGCCGCTGGTGCAGCTGTGCCTTTGAGCTGCCGGCTGCGCGGCTTGGTGCGTCAGCGGCCGGGCCCGTGTGCTGGCGGGGCCGGCCCCCAGCGCGCCGCCCGCTTTTCGGCATAGGCCGCCACCCCTTCGCGGCCATCGTCCGTCACCGCCACAGCGCAGAACGTGCGCACCGCCTGCGCAGCTGCCTGGGCACCCTGGCATTCGCCACCATCCACCGCCGCATGAAAGGCCGCCCGCCCCAGCCGCATGGCGGTGGGTGATTTGGCGGCCAGCATCTGTGCCACGCGCCGCGCCTCGGCCAGCACCTGGTCGTCGTCCACCACGCGGCTGACCAGGCCCAGCGCCTGCGCCTCGTCGGCGCCGAAGCTGCGGCCGCTGAACAGCAGGTCAAACGCCCGGTGGCGGCCCACGATGTGGTGCAGGTGTCCGAAGTGGATGGCGGGCAACAGGCCCACATCGATCTCCGGGTAACCGAACGAGGCGCTGCGCCCGGCCACCAGCATGTCGCAGGAGATGGCCAGGGTCATGCCCCCACCCCGCGCCGCGCCGCGCACGGCGGCGATGCTGGGCTTGCCCAGCCGGCGCTGGGCCGCGCACAGCTGCACATAGAGCCTGTCGAGCAGGGCCTGGATCTGCGCGGGTGTGGCGCCGTGCAGGGCCGCCAGGTCCAGCCCGGCGCAGAAGCGGCGCGGCAGGGCACTGGCCAGCAGCACGGCGCGGGCATCGACGTCCTCGGCCGCTCGCCGCAGCGCGGCCAGCAACGCGTCCACCATGGCCTCAGTCAGCGCGTTCACCGGCGCCTGGTCCAGCGTGATCTCGGCAACACCGTCTTGCAGCCTGTAGTGGATGGGCATGGTGGTCAGCGCTGGGCGTGGGGTGGCAAGCCACCATGGTGGCGCCAAGCCGATGCAGGCGGTGACGCCCGCCGGACAGGCCGGCAGCGGCCGCATCGACTACGCTCCACGCCACCCCTGAACACCCCAGACCCGAGGAGCACCGCCATGATCATCAATTCCAGCACTGCCGCCGTTGTCACCGGTGGCGCATCCGGCCTGGGCCAGGCCACGGCACAGGCCCTGGCCGCCGCCGGCGCCAAGGTCGCCATCTTCGACGTCAACGAGGCCAAGGGCGAAGAGGTGGCCAAGGCCATCGGCGGCCTGTTCTGCAAGGTCGACATCACCAGCGAAGACAGCGTGCTGGCCGGCTACGCCAAGGCGCGTGCCGCCCACGGCCAGGAGCGGGTGCTGGTGCACTGCGCCATGACCTCGCGCCGCGGCAAGACCCTGGCCTTCGACAAGGAGGCCGGCAAGCTCAAGCGCCTGTCCACTGCCGACTACGAGTACGGCGTGCAGGGCGTGCTGGTGGCCAGCTACCGCCTGGCCTCGCTGGCGGCCGAAGGCATGGCCAATGCCGAGGCGCTGGAAGACGGCGAGCGCGGCGTGATCGTGCTCACCGCCTCGGTGGCGGCGCAGGACGGGCAGATCGGCCAGGTGATCTACGGCTCGGCCAAGGCCGGCGTGAACGGCCTGGTGCTGCCGATGGCGCGTGACCTGTCCGACCTGGGCATCCGCGTCAACTCCATCATGCCGGGCATCTTCGCCACGCCGCTGATGCTGGGCGCCAAGCAGAACGTGCTGGACAGCCTGAGCGCGTCGGTGCCTTTCCCCAAGCGCCTGGGCAAGCCCGAGGAGTTCGCCAGCCTGGCGATGGAGATGGCCCGCAACACCTACTTCAACGCCCAGTGCGTGCGGCTGGACGGCGCGATCCGCATGGCACCACGCTGATCGCCGGGGCGGCCGGGCGGGCCGCCGGGGCAAGCTGCGAAAATCCGCGGCGATGACCGCCTCCGCCGCCCTGCTGCACAGTGCCTTCTACCGCTTCACCCCGCTGGCCGACCCGCTGGCCGCCGCCGCGGTGCTGCGCCCGCTGGCGCAGGGCCTGCACGGCAGCATCGTGCTGGCCGGCGAGGGCATCAACGGCGTGCTGGCCGGTGCGCCCGCCGACCTGGCCGCCTTCGAGGCCGCCCTGCAGCGCGCCGATGTCCTGGGCGGTGCACTGCAGGGCATGGCCTTCCGGCACAGCGCCTGCAGCCGCCCGCCCTTCGGCCGGCTGAAGATCAGCGTCAAGCCCGAGATCGTGGCGCTGGCCCTGCCGGACGGTGCCGCGGCCGGCCCGCTGCCACCACCCGACGAACACGATGCCAGCCACCTGGACCCGCTGGCCTGGCGGGCCCTGCTGGCGCGTGGTGATGCGGTGGTGCTGGACAACCGCAACCACTTCGAATTCCGGCTCGGCCACTTCCGCGGCGCCACCGACCCGCAGGTGCACAACTTCCGCGACTTCGGCGCCTACGTGCAGGCCCATGCGCCGGCCTGGCGCGCCGCCGGCCGGCCGGTGGCCATGTACTGCACCGGCGGCATCCGCTGCGACAAGACCGCGCCCAGGCTGCGCAGCCTGGGCCTGCAGGTCTGGCAGCTGGGCGGCGGCATCCTGCACTACCTGCACGCGCTGGACGATGCCGCGCAGGACTGGCAAGGCGACTGCTACGTCTTCGACAAGCGCATCGCGCTGGACAGCCAGCTGCGCGAGACCGGCACCAGCGCGGCCCAGGTGTTCGACCCCGCCCATCCCGACGAGGCCTGGCGCCTGCAGCGCGCCCAGCGGCTGGACGGCGCGCTTGGCTGAGCCGGCCTGGGCGCCACCGCTGCGCGAAGGCATCAGCGCCAGCCGGGTGGGTGTGCACCGCCACTTTGCGCGGCTGGTCGACTTCCTCACCGAGCGCTTCCCGCAGGTGGCCGACTGGCCGGCCCGCCTGGCGCGCGGCGAGGTGCTGGACGACCAGGGCCGGCCGGTGCAAGCCGAGACGCCCTGCAGCCCGGGCATGCTGCTGTGGTACTGGCGCGCCCCGCCACCCGAGCCGCGTGTGCCCTTCGAGATCACGCTGCTGCACCAGGATGCCCTGCTGGTGGTGGTTGACAAACCGCACTTCCTGGCGGTGACCCCCGGTGGCCGCCACCTGCAGGAGACGGTGCTGATGCGGTTGCGCCGGCAGCTGGGCATCCCCACCCTGGCGCCCATGCACAGGCTGGACCGCGAGACCGCCGGTGTGCTGGCCTTCACCGTGCAGCCCGCCACCCGCCATGCCTACCAGGTGCTGCTGCAGCAGCGGCAGGTGCACAAGGTCTACGAGGCGGTCGCCCCCTGGCGGGCCGACCTGGTGCTGCCCCTGGTCTGCCGGCACCGGCTGCAGGAGCGGCCGGGCGATGCCTTCATGCAGATGCAGGTGGTGGAGGGGCCACCCAATGCCGAGACCCATGTGGCGCTGATCGGCCGCCTCGATGCGCCGCCCGAACAGTCCTCACAGCCGCCCCTGGCCCACTACCGCCTGACGCCGATCACCGGCCGCAAGCACCAGCTGCGCGTGCAGCTCAGCACGCTGGGCCTGCCCATCGTGGGCGACCGCATCTACCCACGGCTGCTGCCCGACACACCAGCCGGCAGCGCACCGGACTTCAGCCAGCCGCTGCAGCTGCTGGCGCGTGAGCTGGCCTTCACCGACCCCATCACCGGCCAGCTGCGGCAGTTCAGCAGCCGCCGCCAGCTGGCGCTGGTGGCGGGCGGGGCCCATCATCAAACGGCCACCGGCGCTTCACGGCCTTGACATCTGGCGGCGCCAGCATGCCGCCATGGACCCCAGCGCACGCCACCCGCAGCACCACCCTCAGCACCGGCCGCTTGCGCCCGGGGTGCCGGCCCTGCAGGCCGCGAACGACCCCGCACCGCCGGCGCTGCAGCTGGAGGCCGTGTGGGCGGTGCACGACGACGAGGTGCGCGCGGCCCAGCGCCTGCGCCACCGCGTTTTTGCCGGCGAGATGGGCGCACGCCTCACGCCGCTGCCGGGCACCGCGCCGGGCCTGGACGCGGACCGTTTCGACGCCCACTGCGAACACCTGCTGGTGCGCACCACCGAATCCGCCCAGGGCCCCGCCACCGTGGTGGGCACCTACCGCGTGCTCACCCCCGCCGCAGCCCGGCGCGCAGGCGGGCTCTACAGCGCGCAGGAGTTCGACCTGTCGCCACTGGACGGCCTGCGCCACCGCATGGTGGAGCTGGGCCGCTCCTGCACCCACCCGGCCTTCCGCCAGGGTGGCGTGATCCTGATGCTGTGGTCGGCGCTGGCCGACTTCATGCAGCGCAACCGGCTGGACATCACCGTGGGCTGCGCCAGCATGGCCATGGCCGACGGCGGCCACGCCGCCGCCAGCCTGTGGCAACAGCTGCGGCGCAGCCACCTGGCCGACCCGGCGCTGCGGGTGGCGCCACACCTGCCGCTGCCGGTGCAGCACCTGCGGGGTGATCTGCCGGTGGAGCCGCCCGCGCTGATCAAGGGTTATCTGAAATGCGGCGGCCGGGTGCTGGGCCCACCGGCCTGGGACCCGGAATTCCGCACCGCCGATCTGCCGATGATGATGTGCCTGGCCGACCTGCCGGCGGCCTACCGGCGGCGCTTCCTGCGCGGCTGAGCCCCGCAGCGCGCCGATCAGCCCCGCACCTGGTCACGCACCCGCAGCAGGCTGGTGACGCCGCCGGCCAGGGCCAGTGCCGCAGCCACCATCAGGGCCAGCGTGGGCACCTGGGCGGGCTGGCTGGCCCACAGGCCGTACAGCCCGCCCACCACCAGCGCACCCAGCGATTGCCCGGTGAGCCGGGCCGTGCCCAGCATGCCGGCCGCGCCACCCGAGCGGTGCGGCGGTGCCGAGGTGACGATGGTGTGGTTGTTCGGCGACTGGAACAGCCCGAAGCCCACGCCGCACAGCGCCAGCCGCCAGGCCAGGGCCAGCGCCGTGGGCTGGGCGGGCAGCAAGGCCAGCGCAGCCAGGCCCAGGGCCAGCAGGCCCAGGCCCACACCGCCCAGCAGGCCGCTGGGCTGGCGGCCGATCAGCCGCGCCGCCACCGGCGACGCCAGCACCGTGCCCAGCGGCCAGGCGGCCAGCACCCAGCCGGCCTCGGCCGGGCTGCGGCCCAGGCCTTCCAGCAGCAGAAAGGGCAGGGCGACCGAGGCCAGGGTCTGCGCTGCAAACGCCGCCACCGAGGTGGCCATCGACAGCCGGAACACGGGAATGGCCAGCAAGTCCACCGGCAGCAGCGGCGGTGCCTGGCGCCGCACCAGGGCCAGCTGCCGCCGCACATAGGCCACAGCCACCAGCACGCCGGCGGCCACCAGCAGCGCGGCCAGCCCCGGCGCGGCCGGCAGCGCGCCATGTGGCACGAAGCGCTGCAGGCCGAGGAAGAGCAGCAGGAACATGGCCGCGTTCAGCACCGCATCCAGCCAGGGAAAGCGCAGCCCCGGCGGCGGCGGCGCGCTGTTGGCCGGCAGGCTGGTCCAGCCCAGCAGCAGCACCACCAGGGCCACCGGGATGTTCAGCGCGAACAGCCAGTGCCAGTGCGCCAGCGACAGCACCGCCGCAGCCAGCGCCGGCCCGGCCACCGAGGCCACCGCCACCACCGCCGAATTGAGCGCGATGCCACGCCCCAGCAGCCGCGCCGGGTAGATCAGCCGCACCAGCGCCGCATTCACCGCAAACAGCCCGGCCGCGCCCGCACCCTGCAGGGCCCGCGCCACGCCCAGCTGGCCCGCACCCGTGGCCAGCAGGCAGGCCACCGAGGCCAGGGTGAACAGGCCCACGCCGGCCAGGTAGACACGCCGGTAGCCCAGCAGATCGCCCAGCAGCGCCAGCGGCAGCAGCAGCACCAGGATGGCCAGCTGGTAGGCATTGACCAGCCACACACCGTCGGCCTCGGCAATGCCCAGCTCACGCACGATGCCGGGCAGGGCCAGGTTGAGCATGGTGGCATCGAGCACGCTCATGCCGATGCCCAGCACCACGGTCAGCATGGCCGGCAGGCGCTGGCGCGTCGGCAGGCCGTCTTGCGGGGAGGCGCTTGGGAGCAGTTTGTCGGGCAGCGTTGTCAAGGCGGCATTCTGGCGCCGGTCTCCTCGCAGCCGCGCCAAGCACCATTGCAAAGCCGCCGCCCGGTGCGCCTGGCGACGCGGCCGACAACTGGGCGGACATTCATGTTTCACTGCAGGCTTGGCAGCGCCGATGCCAGGCAAGCCATCCACCCCAGCCACCCACCGACATGGCCCAACAAACCCAGATCATCCAGTTCATGGCCGAGGCCTTCCCGCACAGCCAGTTCGAGATCGTGCACACCGCCGACCGCACGGCCACCATCCGCCGGCCCGTCACGGCGGCGGACACCCGGCCCGGCGGCACGGTGTCGGGCCCCACGCTGATGGCCCTGGCCGACACCGCGCTGTACGTGGCCATCCACGCCAGCATCGGCATCACGCCGCAGGCCGTCACCAGCAACCTGAACATCAACTTCCTGCGCCGCCCCGCTGGCGACAAGGCGGTGGTGGCGGTCTGCAAGCTGCTGCGGGTGGGCCGCAGCACGGCCGTGGGCGAGGTGGCGCTGTTCTCGGAAGGGCAGGACGAGCCGGTGGCCCATGTGGTGGGCAGCTATGCCCTGCCGGCGGGCAGCGCGGCGCGCCAGGCCGGTTGAAGGCCAACCAGCGCCGGAGGTTCACAGCATGTGCCGCAACATCAAGACCCTGTTCAACTTCGAGCCCCCCGCCACCGAGCTGGAGATCCGCGACGCATCGCTGCAGTTCGTGCGCAAGCTCAGCGGCTTTGCCGTGCCGTCCAAGCTGAACGAGGCGGCCTTCGACGCCGCGGTGGAAGAGGTTGCCGCGGCGGCCCGCCGCCTGATGGCGGGCCTGGCCACCAGCGCACCACCGAAGAACCGGGAGGCCGAGGCGGCCAAGGCCAGGGCCTTGTCGGCACGTCGCTTCGGGCCGGGCTGAGGCGACCTCGCCGGCGGCATCCGCCGATCGATCAGTCGATCGCGTCTGGCGGCACGGCGCCCAGCCCGGCCAGGCTGGCGGTCGTGAGGCTGCGGCAGCGGCCGCTGACCTGGTTGCCGACGTTGCCACCGATGGAACACACCTGGCCCTGCGCCACGGCGTAGACGATCTCGGCATGGCCGATGCGGGGGCCGACCTCGAAGAACACGATGTCGCCCGGGCGAGCCTGCTGACCATCGAAGGGCTGCAGGGCCCAGCGCTTGGCGGCCAGGGACTGGAACAGCTGCTGCGCAGACAGGCTGTCGGCAAACGGCAGGCGCGCCTGGCGGTCGTTCTTGCGGCGCTGCAGCGCGTCGAGGTAGCACCAGGTGACGAAGGCGCTGGACCATGGCAGCTTGTCGGCGGCCGGGAAGCGCGCGGTGAACTTGGAGACGTTGTAGCCGTCGTTGGCGCCGGTGGCTTCGCGGGTGGAGGCCTGCATCTCGAGCAAGGCCATGCGCAGCGCCAGGTGGGCCGTCTGGCTGCGGGCGGCCGAGGCCGCGGGCAGCACCCAGCTGTCTGGCCGCGCCAGATCCACCCCGGGCGCCGGTGGCGGTGGTGCGGGCGCGGGCCCGGTGTGGCGCTGCACCAGCACGAACAGCACAGAGACCAGCGCCATGGCCGCCGCGCCCCACAGCACCAGGCGCAGCGGCCTGTCCCCGCCGCCCGGCACCGCCGGATCCCCCTCCAACCGGCGCCAGACCTGGTCGGATGGTGCGTGCTGCAGCGCGGCCTCCAGGCTTTGCAGCAGCAGCGCCGTGTCAGCGTCCCAGGACGCATCGTGCAGGCGTGCGGCCTGCACCGCCAGCAGCCCATGCAGCGACGGCGGCAGCTGGCCGGCGTCGGGCATCGGGGTGTCGCCGATGAGCACCGGGATGATGGGGATGCCACTGGCCAGGGCATGTTCCAGCTCACGCCGCACCCAGTCCTGCGGGTCGTGCAGCCTGGCGCGCCGGAACAGGCGCCGCCCCGCCCACTGCGGGCCGATCACCACCACCACCGCCTGCGACTCCGACAGGCGGCTCAGGATCTCGCGCTCGAAGCGCACGCCGGGGCGCAGCCCCACGGCGTCACGGAAGACCTTGTCTGCGCCATAGGCGGCTGCCAGCCGGTCGGTCAAGCGCCCGACAAACCCCTGCTCGCCCTGCCTGCGGTAGCTGACGAAGACCTTCATGCACACCTCCCGCCACCAGCATAGCGGCGGGACGGCACGGCCGGTTTCAACCGGCGCGCGCGCTGTGGAGGTGGTCGATCGCCCGCTGGCGCAGGCCGCTCAGGCCCGGCGCTGGCGCCCGCCCAGGAAGCCCACGGCCACCAGGCCGGCGAGCATCAGGGCCCAGGTGCCGGGCTCGGGCACCGGCGTGGTGAAGGCGAAGTCATCGGCCACCACGCCCACGCCCTTGAAGCTGATGGCGCGGATGTCGGCCTGGGCCCGGCTGATGCCCAGGAACTGGCCGGCGTTGTAGGCGTCGGCGGTCTGGGCCACCGTGAAGCTGTGGGTCTCGATGATCTGGTGGTTGGCGCCGTAGGCCGACACCTCCACCGCCAGGCTGAAGGGCAGGGCGGCGAAGGCATAGTGGCTGACGAAGGCGCCGGCCGAGGCGGCGGCCTGGCCGTCGGCGAAGCTGAAGCGGGGGTCTCCTCGTTTTCAGTGCAATAAGTGACGGTACGCAAAGCTAGCACTGGCG